>CAZKEM010000027.1:0-27879 GCA_964551835.1 uncultured Acidimicrobiaceae bacterium
ACTCAGCGGTTGCGTCGCGAAGAGTCTGTTCGAGTAACACCCGGCAGTGTTTCTGCGTCTCGGGGGAAGCTGCCGAGTTCATCGTCCTCGTCGGCTCGACGGGTCTCACAATGTTCTGTTTCGGCCACTGTTCGAATCAGAGTGGCCGAAACATAGTCTTCGAGTCTCTTATCGCTCGTCGCCATCGTCAATAGTATCGCTCAAGGGTGCGTCAAAGTCTGGTCGGACGTCGACGTTTTGAGAAGCGATGGCCTGATCCTCGCCAAATTCTGGGGTACCGCCAAGGGCAGCTCGTTTGCGTATTAACATCCAGGTCCCACCGATCAACACGACGGAGAGGATGACAGCAAAAGCTTGGAGAGACGCGTTGGTCCTCAAACTAGGAAGGAAGATGATGGTGGAAAGCACCTCTGCGATGGCGAGGCTAACAACGAACCTCACCAAGAGTCGGTCGCTCAACCTGGCTGAAACCCACGCTCCGAGAGGGGCACCCCAAGCCACGACAGGTATGGCCGCTAACCAAAGCCCGTAAGCATCGATGTTCGTACCCGCTGGTGTTCCAGCGGAGCCGAATTGCAGGCCGTCAGAAATCGACACCGGGCGTTCGGACACCCGGGTAACCGACGAAGCCGAGACATCAGTGGCGAGCTGCAGATCGATAAGGCCGAGGGTCACGAAACCGACGATCGAAACAAGAGTCATGATAATAACGCTTGTGGGGACGCCGATGCGTGGGCTTATTCCCGCCATCAAAACCAGGGCGATATATGCGA
Organism: uncultured Acidimicrobiaceae bacterium; assembly: GCA_964551835.1. Lineage (GTDB taxonomy): Bacteria > Actinomycetota > Acidimicrobiia > Acidimicrobiales > SZUA-35 > JAHDCC01. The sequence continues at coordinate 774 of CAZKEM010000027.1, forward strand.
AGACGTCGGCACCCGAACCGACCAGAGCGGAGGCGGCTCCACCCAAAACACCGAAGAGAACAAAGGCAGCCTTCATCTGGTTGCTTGGCTCTTCCATGCGGTTCCTAAGCTGAATTGCATTTGGACGATACTGAAGCCAAAGCCCGACGGCCATCGAGGCGAGGACGACAGTAAAGAGGACTTTGACATACTCGCCTGGCAGACTTGGTGGCCTGAAGGGCACGTCGTCTCGTGACCATAGGAGCACTACGGCAAGGAAACTAACGATCGCTCCGGGGGTGATCCAAGCAATGCCTTGCCAGGCCACTTTGCGTCGATAAAATATGATCGATAGCGACGCCACACTCATACCGACGGTTTGTATCGACAGAGAGAATAGTCGAGCAACCGAACCGGGTACGCCGAGTATTTTAGTGAAAACGGGGAAAGCAACTACCCCTCCGCCTTGGGGGCTTGAACCGGCCACAAAGCTGCCGAAGACCATGGTGAGTGACGATTCCCAGTTGTCTAGCACTCGGCTCCAGTGGCCAAAGCCGGTGACAAATATGAACCAGCTCACGGTTACCGCAGCTGAAAGTGAGGTACTAAGAATAAGGCCGCGTCGTTTGCGGGCGCTTGCGGTGTCCGTTTCGGAGGACAAGACCTGTTCGACATTTAGTGATGCATCGGGGGTCATACGAATCGACCTCCGTTGAATCTCCATCGAGGAAACAGAATTTGTAAGGGGCCATTGGTAAAGAACCACACGGCCAACAAAGTGGAAAAGAAGTGCAGGAAAAAAGTCAAAGCGGGTATATTCCGATCGCCAGTCAAGAAATTTAAAAGTATCGCCGTGGTGAGAAACTCTTTATATACCAGTCAAAATCCCAAAAAGGGTTGGCCAGTCTTTTCCCACCTCAATTGCTGAACGCCATGATAGACCAGCTCCCATAACAATCCAAAAAATGTTGCTATGAAAACCGCTATATAAGTCAGGCCGTACACATTTCCGATCGTGGCCTCTGGTGGGCGGGGGATAAACGGCACCGCAACGAAGGTCCAGATCCCGCCGACAGTCAGTACAAGAACGAGTCGAGACTGGATACGTCCTACGAGTGTCGGGGTCATGGCTGCGCGTTCCTAGCCCACTTCAGCCACTGGCTGAGCGATCGGAGAGGTCCTATCTTTTGTCCAAAACCGTTCCTGGCTAAATCGTCAACGATTTGCTGGGCCGCGTACTGCAGACCGAGGAAGGAATCGACCGGAGCGTACGGGCCTCTAACGTCATAGCCCCCGAGGCGTAGACTTTGCCCAGCCTGGTGCCGGTGCCTTCAACCTCGAACGCCGGGGTCACTTGAAGTTTTCCGAATGTGTTCTTGCGGGCCCCGCCCGAAGAAATAAGATCAGTAAGAAGTCGGTCGCGATCTACCCCAGCTTCAAGTCCGGTGCCATCGATGATAAAGTCGGCGTCCACCGATATGGGGCCGTTTGCACCCTCGACCTTGGTTCGTATTCCCTGGCCTTCAACCGGGTGGATGTCTTTGACCTCTCCGATGAGTTGAACGTAGGAGCCTTGTTTCTGACAGCGATGAAGCTGGTCGGTCCAACTCTTCCGGGGAGCCGTGTTTGTGCCGCCGGTCTGCTTTATCAGGTCTGCTCGAGTCTGTTCTGAAGACGCGAGGAGTCGATCTTTGAGTTGTCCGCCCCAAGCGGCCTTTGGATAGTTGAAGGCTTGATAGGCAAAGCCGTTCTTGCCACTTCGGGTACCCGTGGAAGGTGTCTTCTGGGGGCCGTAGACATAGTTGCGGAAAAGATGCACAACTTTGAGAGGCCGACCCGATTCGTGCTGATCGAGCAATCGCTGCAAGACTCGAGAGGCTACGATGCCGCTACCTCGGACGAGGACGGTGCCTGGTTGTTGTGCCAGTGTTGAGTAAATGTGGCTGTGGTCTTCGTAGGCGTTGACCACTCGGGAGAGATCTCGGTTCTTGACTTTGTATTCTTGGAGGTCCTTGAGCATTTTGATGCCCGGGTACCCGACGGCGACATGCACAAACTGAGTTCTGTAGATGACGCGAGCGTTGTGCCCTTTGGGGGTGAAGACCACAAAGTATCCACCCTCGGCCCGACGGCGGATCATACGAACCTTTCCGAGCTTGAGCATGTGGGGCCAACTAATTCTGGCAGCTTCGCGATCTACCGATTGATAGACCTGAGATGCTCGGGGAGTGTAGTACTCGGCCGAGAACGGTTATTTGTGAGGGGTCAACGCCTGCGATCCGAAGGTAATCGACCACTGTAAACGATCCGATGCCGCCGCCGACTGAAACAAACGGAGTATCGATGAGTTGCATGCCGGACTGGGCAATAGCGCCATCGTTCCAGATTGGTTGTTCCAACAAGCCTTGGCTACGTTGATCTACAAATTGGCCCGTCAAGCAATCTGCCCTCAGGCTAGCGAACTACCCTCTGTAAGGTAGCTGAAAGCGCCTCACTATGTGTCGCGGTATCAGTGGCTTGTACGACCAAAACTGTAGGCAGGCGGGACCATGGCGGTGCTGGTTAGCAGATGTCGGGAACGTCTACCAGACGCCTGGAAGAAGGCGCCATCGGACCTTCTCTTGATAGGCAACGTAGTCTTCGTCCCTGGATAGGAGTCTCTCTTCGAACCTGATTCTGATGACTTGAAAGACGAGGCTAACGACGAGGACAGCAAGGTTTAGCAGCCGCTGATTGCTCAGGAAGTATCCCAGGGTGATGACCCAGTAGGTGGCGTAGAACGGATGCCGGACGAACCTGTAGATCCCGCCAGTCTGTATTCCTCGGTTAGCTGGAAAAATGCCGAACGAGCGCTTGACCGATAGGGAGGCCCCCACCAGGAATAACCCGCCAATAACTTGGAGAATTTGACCGAGTAACCACTCCGACTCTTCAGCTGCAGGGCGTAGAGCCAAAGCCGACAGACTAGCAAGCAACGCGACGGCGACCGCCGCAGGCGATGTATCGGTGTCGGTGCTCGGAGACCGCATATAAATCGCAACGACCATTATCGACTCTGATAGAAGAAGAACGGCAACGCTCAACCTGAAACCTTCTTCAAGTAAGACCGTCAAATGCGAAGTGGCAAAGAGCGTATATAAAGAAACAAGGACGGCGGTAGAAATCTTATGTTTGATTGAAGGGGTTAGTAGTGGGGGTCGAGAACCTTCAGGAACGCCTACAGTCGTTTGCACCTTATTCCTTTAAATGAGTATCTATAAAGTTGGACAGAATATTAAAAAACCCGCATCGCCAAATTGTCCAGGTTGTGCGCATGGGCACTTCTTCCGGTCAGTCTACGTGAATCGAAAAAAATTGTAAACTCGATACTCGAAAAAATTGAAGAGTTGGGCGAATAGGTCGATTCAATGCGCTGCCTAAGGCTTTTTGCACTCCACCCACCTGGCAGGACGAGGCTGATTTGTGGGCTGTCGGACTCGCGTCTGGTGAGGGTTGCGTGCGTTCATTGGTCGGGCCCGATATGTAGCGCGTGCTGAGGAGAGATGGTGGGTTTATAGGGTGAATAGAAGCTATTTGGACTGGGTCGAGTCTTTAGTTGAAAGCGACGGATGTAACCTATTTCGTGTGATCAGGTCATGGTCTAAGGCGAAATACTATGAGGTTAAGGTGTGCGTTTTTTCGTCGATGCTGTGTGTATTAGAAATTTGATGACCATATATCAATCGTTGAAATAGATCATATTTCAAAAAAGTTATCGGTTAGTTAGATGAGATATGAAATAGTTTGTCTAACCAGATAGTATCTGCCATGTGGGAATACATTGGTTGGAAGAAGGCGCTTCTAGCGACGCCTTGGATGATTGTGGGCTGCTCTATCTCACGTTGTTTGTGGAATGTCTCATATCAGTTTTTTCAGGCTTCGCTCACGTAGTCGCTCGGGATACGGCATCCCCGGCACTGTCGATACGTGGGCTGCAGCGGCACGTCGCCCCGACCAGATCTGCCTCGTCTATCGGCGAGATACGTCATTGCCTCCCCGTCAACGACGGTGTTGCCTGGCGCGCAAAATTGGGCGAACGGCCACGGTCGCAGCGAGAGCTAGTCGGTTCGCTTCGAGCCGGCGGAAATCGCACGCGGCCTACGACTTCCGGTTCGGCGAGCCGTAGAAGTCGGCCGCTACCTCAGAGCGCTTGTTGGCTGCCTAGGAAACCAACAGGTTCCTGCCAAGGTCAGAGCTCGGCATTGGTGGGGCGCAGTAATAAAAACAACAAACCGTTTACCTGTTTGGTGAACACTACGAAAGGAAAAGCAAAATGGGCTTTCTAGCAAGTCTCGGATCAATCCTCGGTGCTCTTGGAGGCATCCTTGGTGGAATCGCAACGTTAGCTGGGTTTTTCTAAACCCCCTAACAGTTGTCAGGTTGGGTGTTCTGTCTATATGGACGGGGTTCCCGGTTTGACCATAGTTCAGAGGAGTGCCTGGCTGGCAAACATACCAGCTGTGCACTCCGCTGGCGTTTTGGCTACATATATAGTCAAAGAGGGCCCTGACCTTTGCGGTACCGTGACTTATCGTTGCTATTGCTGCCCTCAGTCCATGTTCCGAGGAACTCCCGTCTGGCGGTGTTAGTATCAAGCGGTCTGGCTAGGTCTTGAGTTTTCGAAGGCCGCCGTATAAATGACGTCCGGCAAGGCCCATCTGTTTACTTCGGTGAAGGTTGGGAACCCGTTGGCACAACCGAGTTTTCGCTCCGCTTAGCCTAGTAGCTAGCGGAGCGTTGGCGTGAAAGGCAACGTGGTCGGAGTGGCCGCTGACGCCCGCTGGCGCAGAAAGAAGATCTAGAAAATGAGAAATAAGGCTGTTGTCGGCAAAAAGGTCGGCATGACTCAAGTGTGGGACGACGACAATCGCGTTGTTCCCGTCACTGTCTTAGAGGTATCGCCTTGCCGTGTGGTTCAGGTTAAGACCGAAGAGACACACGGTTACTCGGCTGTCCAAGTTACGTTCGGCGAAAAAGACGCCAAAAAGCTAACGCAACCAGAAGCCGGGCACTTTGCCAAGGCTGGCATTGCCCCAGGTGCCGAACTGCTTGAACTTCGTCTTGATGATGTCTCCGAGTTGGAAGTCGGTCAGGAACTAGCGGCGGATACATTCGAAGCTGGAGACATGGTCGATGCCATCGGAACCAGTAAAGGTAAAGGCTTCGCCGGCGTTATGAAGCGACACAACTTTGCGGGTCAGCGGGCGACTCACGGCGCCCACCTCGTGCACCGGATGCCCGGAGCGGTCGGCCAATGTGCTACCCCCTCCCGCATTTTCAAAGGTATAAAAATGGCTGGACGAATGGGTAGTGATCGGGTAACCGTTCAAAGTCTCAAAGTTGTCCAGGCTGATACCGAAAAAAGCCTCCTGCTGGTTAAAGGTTCTGTACCCGGACCTAAAGGTGGGACCATCGTTATCCGCAACGGAATTAAGAAAGCGAGCAACTGATGCTTACGGTAAACGTCAAAACTCTCGCAGGAAAAGCATCTGGGTCGATAGAACTCGACGAATCAGTCTTTGGTGTCGAGCCAAACGTGGCCGTCATGCACCAGGTTGTTACCGCTCAGCTAGCCGCACGGCGGGCTGGAACCCAGAGCACGAAGACCCGCTCAGAAGTGCGCGGTGGCGGAGCGAAGCCGTGGAAGCAAAAAGGCACCGGCAGGGCCCGAGCCGGTTCTACCAGCTCGCCAATTTGGATCGGTGGCGGTATCGCCCACGGGCCAAAGCCCCGATCGTACAACCAGCGAACGAACAAGAAGATGATTCGCCTGGCGCTAAGTTCGGCACTATCCGATCGAGTAGCGGAAGAAAAGTTGATCGTCGTTCAAGAGTTCGACTTCGCAGCCCCCAGCACAAAAGAAGCAATCAAAGCACTCGACGCCCTAGACGTTGAAGGCAAAGTGCTGGTCGTCGTAGATGATCTGGCATCAGTGGCCGCAAAGAGTTTTCGAAATATTAGCTCGGCGCAGGTTCTTACCGTGGACCAGCTCAACGCCTATGACATCTTGGTCAACGATTACATCCTTATCACCCAGGCCAGTTTGCTCGGCGAAGGTGAAACTGAAAGCGAGGAAACAGAGTGAAGAATCCTCACGACATAATTATCCGCCCGGTCGTTTCTGAGAAGACGTACGCCCGGAACGCGGCGCACAACGCCTACACGTTTGCTGTAGACCCGGCGGCGAGTAAAGGCCAAATCCGAGACGCAATCGAGGCGATCTTCGAAGATGTCAAGGTGGCCAAGGTCAACACTCTCAACCGAAAAGGGAAGATGACCCGCAACCGCCGCACTAACACGTCGTCGCAACGGTCGACGGTCAAGCACGCCATAGTCACCCTCTCCGAGGGTGAAATCGAACTGTTTACCACGTAGGGGATATGTGATGGCTATTCGGAAACGTAAACCAAGCAGCCCAGGACGTCGGTTTCAGACCAGTTCCGATTTTTCGGAACTGACGTCAACAACGCCTGAGAAGTCTCTCCTGGCTAAGCATTCATCTTCCGGTGGACGCAACAACCACGGACGAAAGACGGCTCGACATCGCGGTGGAGGCCATAAGCGCCGGTACCGCATCATCGACTTTCGTCGCACCAAAGACGGCGTACCAGCTACGGTCGCTTCAATTGAGTACGACCCAAACCGAAACTGTCGGATCGCTCTCCTTCATTACCGAGACGGTGAGAAGCGTTATATCCTCGCTCCCCGCGGACTATCGGTTGGCGACGAGGTAACCTCGGGAACCAGCTCGGACATCAAGCCCGGAAATGCTCTCCCATTGCGTTACATCCCAGTGGGTACCGTTATACACGCCGTCGAACTCCGTCCTGGTGGAGGCGCCAGTCTCGGCCGGTCAGCCGGAACGAGCATCCAACTGGTAGCTAAAGAAGGCACTACGGCAACGCTGCGCCTTCCAAGTACAGAAATGCGGCGAGTGTCGATCGACTGTCGGGGAACCGTCGGCGAGGTCGGCAACGCCGAAGCCGAATTGGTTAAGATCGGCAAAGCCGGTCGAAGTCGCTGGAAGGGTAAACGGCCACAAACACGTGGTGTTGCCATGAACCCAGTAGACCACCCACATGGTGGTGGTGAAGGTAAGTCATCTGGTGGACGCCACCCGGTTTCGCCTTGGGGCCAACCTGAAGGTAGAACCCGTAAAAAAGGCAAGAAGTCAGATTCTCAGATTATCCGCCGTCGGCGGACCCGTGGAGGTAGAAGGTAGTCATGCCACGCAGTCTCAAAAAAGGTGCATTCGTCGACGATCACCTCCTGAAGAAGGTCGACAAACTAAACGAGTCAAACGACAAGCGGGTCATCAAAACCTGGTCTCGTCGTTCGACCATCATCCCCGATATGGTCGGCCACACAATAGCGGTCCACGACGGACGCAAGCACGTTCCCGTCTACATAACCGAGTCTATGGTCGGGCACAAACTGGGCGAGTTCTCACCAACTCGAACCTTTAAGTTCCACGCCGGTCAAGAGCGGACGGGTCGTCGCTAATGGCTACATCAACCGCAGATCGCACCGGAACACTGGCCAAAGCGCGAAACATTCGCATGTCGGCTTCAAAGGCCCGAATCGTGCTCGACCTCATCCGGGGTAAGCATGTGGCCGAGGCCATCTATATCCTTGAATTCTCCGATCGTCTAGCCTCTGAGCCGGTTCTTAAAGTGCTGCGTTCTGCCATCGCTAACGCGGTCAACAACGACGAGCTTGACGAAGAAGAGCTATTTATCTCTGAATGCTACGCTGATGGTGGGCCTACCCTAAAGCGTTTCCGCCCCCGGGCTCGAGGGCGCGCTGGTCGAATTCAGAAGAAGACCTGCCACATCACCATGGTCGTTTCGAGACTTTCCGACGAAGACCTCGACTCTATGCGAGAGCGTGAAGAGCTCAAAGCCGAGAGTTCACCTAAAAAGGCCAAGAAGTCTGATGCGGCGGCTCGTCGAGATCGCGTAGCGAAGAGCAAGAAAGCTGCAGCCGACACCGATGTTGTCGAAGACGACACCGTAGAAAACGAAGCAGTAGAAGAAGTAGCTGCGGACGAAGAGGCCCCAGAGGTCGAACCGGTAGACGAAGTTGTAGAAGAGACCGACGAAGAAGACGTTGTTTCGGAGGAGGAAGAATAATGGGTCAGAAAGTACATCCCTACGGATTCCGACTTGGCGTTACCACCGAATGGAAATCCCGCTGGATTGCCGATCGCGAAGAGTATCGTCAATTCCTAATCGAGGATTCGAATATTCGAACGTTCCTGATGGAGCAACTCCCGAACGCTGCGATCAGTCGTATCGAGGTTGAACGAACCGGCGAGAAGTTGCAGACCGACGTACACACCGCACGTCCGGGAATTGTTATCGGACGTAAAGGCTCCGAAGCTGATCGGCTTCGACAGGGTCTCACAAAGTTGACCGGGAATCCCAAGGTCAAACTGAACATCATTGAGATCAAGCAGCCAGAACTTGACGCTGCATTGATCGCTCAAGGCGTCGCCGACCAGCTCGTTGGTCGAATGGCATTCCGAAGGGCTATGAAAAGGGCCATGCAGAATGCGATGAAGGCTGGCGCCAAGGGAATCCGAATCCAGTCTTCGGGTCGACTTGGTGGCGCCGAAATGGGTCGAACCGAGTGGTACCGAGAAGGTCGAGTTCCCCTGCACACACTTCGGGCCGATATCGACTATGGCCTACGCGAAGCTCATACGACCTACGGTCGCATCGGTGTAAAAGTTTGGCTCTACCGGGGAGACATTCTCCCCTACAAAGCAAGCAGTGACAAAGCAGCTCAGGAAGCGGCCCTGGCCGCAGGTCAAACCGCAACACCAGCGGCCCCTAAGCCAATTGTCTCCTCGTCACGACGTCCAAAGGCAGCTCCTGTTGCCGCAGCACCGACAGATGACGCCGCTATCAAAGAGCCTGCTCCGCTGGTAAAAGAAGCGGATCCAGAGTTTGAGCGACTCCTCGCCAAAGAAGAAGCGATCGAGGCGGACCTCGAAAAAGACAAGTCTTCCGAGACATTGAACTTCCGTCAGGGAGATGGTGACTAACCATGTTGATGCCTAAGAAAGTAAAGCACCGAAAGCAACACCGCGGTCGTACCAAAGGTGTTGCCAAAGGTGGAACCAACGTATCGTATGGTGAATATGGCCTTCAGGTTCTCGAACCAGGCTGGATCACCTCTCGCCAAATTGAAGCAGCTCGTATTGCCATGACTCGACACGTACGTCGTGGCGGTAAGGTCTGGATCAACGTTTTCCCTGATAAGCCAGTTACCGCCAAGCCGGCCGAAACTCGCATGGGGTCCGGAAAAGGCAACGTTGAGCACTGGGTGGCAGTAGTAAAACCAGGACGGGTCATTTTCGAGCTGTCCTATCCAGAAGACAAGATCGCTCGCGAGGCCATCGCCAAGGCAATTCAGAAATTGCCGGTCAAAGCCCGAGTAATCACACGAGAGGATGGATTCGATGGCTGATTCAGCGTTGCAGAACCAATCGGATATCGACCTACAAGAACTACGCGACGAGCACAAAAAGGAGCTGTTTAACCTCCGGTTTCAACACGCGACTGGCCAGCTCGAAAACACCGCACGAGTCGGTACGGTTCGTAAAGAAGTCGCTCGGATTAACACTGAGCTGCGTAATCGAGAGATTGCCGCCGCAGAGGCACTAGCGGCTGAAGGAGAGTCATAATGGCCGAGCAAACTGTCGATCGGTCTTCGAACCGCAAGGTCCGCGAAGGTCTGGTCGTTTCGAACAAAATGGACAAAACCGCCATCGTCGAGGTAAGTCGCCGTTCGCGACACCCCCAGTACGACAAGACGGTTCAAAAAGCCAAGCGCTACTTTGCCCATGATGAAGACAACGATCTCAATGAAGGCGATCGCGTACGCATCGTCGAGACTCGACCGCTTTCTGCTAAGAAGCGTTGGCGAGTCCTGGAAGTTCTGGAGCGGGCACGATGATCCAACAAGAATCTCGACTCAAGGTCGCCGACAACTCTGGCGCCCGAGAAGTTCTCTGTATCAAAGTACTTGGTGGCTCACGCCGGCGCTATGCCGGTATCGGCGACATCTTTGTCGCCACCGTTAAAGATGCGCTTCCAGGAGCCGCAGTCAAAAAGGGCGAAGTCGTACGATGCGTCGTTGTCCGAACGAAAAAGGAACGACGTCGTCCTGATGGCTCGTACATCCGATTTGACGAAAATGCGGCTGTCCTAATCGACGACCAAAAGGCGCCTCGCGGTACCCGTATCTTTGGTCCAGTAGGCCGAGAACTTCGAGACAAGAAGTTCATGCGCATAGTTTCGCTTGCGCCGGAGGTACTCTAATGAAAATTCGTAAGGGAGATAAGGTCCGGGTTTTGAGCGGCAAAGATCGCAACGCCGAAGGTGTTGTGACCACTGCGCTCCCCGCACGCGGGAAGGTGATCGTTGAAGGTGTCAACACCGCACAACGTCACACCAAACCAAAGTCGGCCGAAGATCCAGGCGGCATCTTAGAAAAAGACATGCCGATCGACGCATCAAACGTTGCGATTCTCAGTCCAAAAGATGGCAAGCCCACACGAGTTGGCTACGAGATCCAAGATGATGGCAACAAGATTCGAATCTGTAAGAGAACCGGAGTTGAAATTCCGGAGGTGAACGAATGAGCACAAAAATAGTTCCTCGACTAAAAGTTCAATACAACGAGTCAGTTCGGGCGCAACTCAAAACTGATCTTGAGCTCGACAACATCATGGACGTTCCTCGCATGGAGAAGATCGTCATCAATATGGGTGTTGGCGAGGCGATTCTAAACAAGAAACATCTTGAGTCGGCTATCACCGACCTGACACAAATCGCTGGCCAGAAGCCGGTCGTTACCAAGGCGAAGAAAGCAATCGCATCGTTTAAACTCCGTGAGGGGAACGCTGTCGGGTGCAAAGTGACCTTGCGGGGCGATCAAATGTGGGAATTCTTTGACCGTTTGGTCACGCTCGCAATTCCCCGAATTAGAGACTTTCGAGGTCTTAGTTCGAAGTCGTTCGACGGCAGCGGCAACTATACGTTCGGCCTGTCCGAGCAGCTAATGTTTCCCGAGATCAGCTACGACTCCGTAGATGCTAACCGGGGTATGGATATCACAATTGTTACCACAGCACGTACTAACGCTGAGGGGAAAGCACTACTCGAAGCGTTCAAATTCCCGTTCCGGCGTGAAGGGCAGGCCCAGTAATGGCCAAAAAAGCACTCATCAATAAACAAAAGAAGACTCCGAAATTTAAGGTCCGGGGCTACACCCGCTGCAACAAGTGTGGTCGTCCCCGAGCCGTATATCGGAAGTTCGGACTTTGCAGAGTTTGTTTCCGTGAGATGGCACACGCCGGAGAAATTCCTGGCGTGACCAAGGCAAGTTGGTAGGGAGGCTGAACACATGTCGATGACAGATCCGATAGCTGACATGCTTACTCGAATTCGCAACGCCAATACGGCGATGCACGATGAAGTAACCATGCCATCTTCAAACCTCAAAGTTGCGCTAGCCGAAGTTCTCAAAACCGAAGGCTATATCAACGAATTCGAAGCGGTTGAGAACAACGAGCGCCCCGGCGCCACGTTGACTATCAACATGCGCTACTCGCCAGAACGCGAACGCGTTATTAACGGCATCAAGAGAATTTCGAAACCCGGCCTCCGGGTGTATACCAAGAAAGACGAGATTCCTCGGGTTCTCGGCGGTCTTGGTGTTGCAGTATTGTCCACCAATAAAGGTCTCATCACCGATCGAGCTGCTCGTAAGGCTCGTCTCGGCGGAGAGATTCTTTGCTACGTCTGGTAGGCCATCATGTCAAGAATTGGTAATTCACCTATCTCGATCCCATCTGGTGTCGAAGTAGCAGTCGCAGGTAAGACCGTTTCGGCCAAAGGCTCGAAGGGTTCGCTGGCGATAACACTGCCCGAACCGATTTCAGCTGAGGTCGGCGACGACAAGGTGACGGTTTCTCGGGTTGACGACGAAACGGCGTCGAAGTCTCTTCACGGGCTAAACCGTTCGTTAATCAACAACATGTTGATCGGTGTTTCCGACGGTTTCCGAAAAGACCTTGAAATCGTTGGCGTCGGTTACCGAGCCAACGCTAAAGGTAAACAGAAGATCGAGTTGGCCCTCGGTTTTAGCCACCCGGTCGTAGTTGAAGCGCCTGAAGGCGTTACGTTCGAGGTTCCTGAACCCACCAAAATTGGGGTTGTCGGGATTGACAAGCAGGTCGTAGGCCAAGTTGCAGCAGAAATTAGATCGTACCGTTCACCTGAACCCTATAAGGGCAAAGGCGTGCGCTACGCTGGCGAACATGTGATTCGCAAGGCTGGAAAGGCTAGCAAGTAATGGGTCGCACAGTAAGTAAGCAAACCGCCAAAAAACAGGCGCTTCGTATTCGCCGGCAACGACGGGCTCGTAAGAAGATAGTCGGATCCGCCGAACGGCCACGACTAGCCGTCTTTCGTTCGAATCGTCATATCAGCGTTCAAGTTATCGACGATTCTGTGGGTAAAACCCTCGCTTTTGCTTCGACAACCGAAACCGCAGTCAGCGAAAAGGGCACGACCAGCAATATTGACGCAGCAAAAACTGTTGGGCAACTTGTTGGTGAACGAGCTAAGGCCGCTGGAGTTGGACAAGTAATCTTTGATCGTGGCGGCAATCGCTACCACGGCCGAGTTGCGGCGCTAGCCGATGCAGCTCGTGAAGCCGGACTCGAATTTTAGGAGCAGATTATGGCTAATGATCGAAACAACGATCGCGGCGATGGTCGCGAGTCACGAGTAATAACCATCAACCGGGTGGCAAAAGTAGTTAAGGGTGGACGCCGGTTTGCCTTTACCGCTCTTGTCGTTCTCGGAGACGGTTCCGGCAAAGTGGGCCTAGGGTACGGCAAAGCAAAAGAGGTGCCCCTCGCTATCCAAAAGGGAACCGAAGAGGCTCGAAAGCTAATGTTTGCGGTGCCGCTAGCGGGCGGAACCATCACCCATCCTATTATTGGTGAACAGGGCGCTGGCCGGGTTCTTCTTAAGCCTGCTGCTCCTGGTACCGGTGTTATCGCCGGTGGTGCTGCTCGGATCATCTTGGAAGAAGCTGGTATTCGCGACGTGTTGTGTAAGTCGCTTGGTTCTCCGAACCAGATCAACGTGGCCCGAGCTACCATCAACGCGTTGCAGACGCTTAAACGACCTGACGAAGTAGCTCGCCTGCGAGGAATTCCGATGGATGAGTTTACGCCTAAGGGTCTCCTCGACGCCTATGTCGAAACGCAAAAGGGCACAAAGGCAGAAAAGGCCGAGGTATACAATGGCTGATCTTAAAGTGACGCAAGTACGTTCTTCTATTGGCACGAAGCCAAAGCAGCGAGGAACGTTACGGGCCCTGGGCCTTGGACGAATTGGTAAATCGAACGTAGTAGCCGACCGAGCTGAGACCCGGGGTATGATAGCCCGGGTTCCTCATCTCATCACGGTCGAAGAGGTATAAGGGCCTTCGTTGGCCCTAAGGAGTCATCATGAAAATTCATGATCTAAAACCAGCAGATGGTTCGACAAAGCGCCGTAAGCGCAAAGGTAGAGGTATCTCGGGCAAAGGCGGCAAAACCGCAGGCCGTGGTACTAAAGGGCAGAAAGCGCGTAACACGATCCCTGTCGGATTTGAAGGTGGACAGCTGCCGCTACACCAGCGGATGCCAAAGCTTCGCGGCTTTACCAACCCATTCCGGGTTGAGTACCAGGCAGTCAACCTCGACACCATCGCCGAGAGCGGGCTGGACGAGATAACACCGGAATCGCTTTTTGAGCAAGGTTTGATCAGTAAAGGTGCCTTAGTTAAGGTCCTTGGACGCGGCGAGCTATCAGGCAAAGTAACCGTCAAGGCACACGCGTTTTCAAAGAGCGCTGAAGCTGCGATCACGGGTGCGGGTGGAAGCGTAGAAACGCTACCTTTGCCCTTTAAAATCCGCCCAGCAGCAAAAGGGAACCAGCACACCAATCGGTAGGCTGTCTAGCTAGCCATTTAGTACAAGGGACGTAAACGTGTCGACCTTTCTCAATGTGATACGCACCGCTGAACTGCGAAATAAGATCTTGTTTACGCTGTTTATCGTCGCGATATACCGACTGGGCGTTCAGATTCCCTCTCCCGGGGTGAGCCTCGACGGGATTCAATCGTTGCGTGACCAGTCGGGCGAAACCAGCGGCGGCGTTTTTGGGTACCTTAATCTGCTAACCGGTGGTGGTATCGGTTCGTTGTCTATCTTCTCGCTCGGCATCTTGCCCTACATTACGGCTTCGATCATCATCCAGATTCTCACGGTTGCTATCCCGAAGTTAGAGGAATGGCAGGCACAAGGAGCGGTTGGGCAGCGCAAGATTACCCAGTGGACCCGGTACGTCTCGATTATGTTGGCCTTGGTTCAAAGCGCTGGTTTGGTTTTTATCGTCCACCGCAACCCTGAACAGTTCTTTGGTGTTGAAGGTGGTGTCGGGCTCTTCCCAGATGACTCGGTTCTGTTCGGTCTGCTGGCGGTCTGCTGTATCACCGTGGGTACCGCCATCGTAATGTGGATGGGCGAGCTCGTAACCCAAAAGGGAATCGGCAACGGCATGTCAGTGTTGATTTTTGCTTCCGTGGTAGCGGCATTGCCTACTGTGGGAATCCAGATTTACCAGCTTAAAGGCTGGGTTTGGCTGGCAGCATCACTGGTTCTCCTCGGTCTGCTGTGTATGGGCATCGTGTTTGTTGAAAACGGCCAACGGAAGATCCCGGTTAAGTTCTCGAAACGGGTTGTTGGTCGCAAGCAGACCGGCGGCAACTCGTCGTTTATCCCCCTGAAGGTAAACCAAGCCGGGGTTATCCCCGTGATCTTCGCCAGCTCGCTCCTGCAGCTGCCTACGCTTATTACCAACGCATTGCCGCAGGACGAAGGCACCTGGACTCGTTCGGTCAGCCTATTTATCGAGGACAACCTCTTCCAACCCGACAACCTCGGCTACATATTGGTTTTCGGTCTCCTCATTGTTGGGTTCTCCTACTTCTATAACGCAATACAGTTCGACCCGGCCCGCCGCGCTGACGACCTTCGCAAACAGGGCGGCTTCATTCCGCCTAAGCGGCCAGGGCCTGAAACTGAGAAGTATCTGACCAAGATCCTGAACAGAATCACCTTCCCTGGTTCGCTCTTCCTAGCGATTGTGGCCCTTATCCCATCGGCTGCGCTCGCCCGGCTGCTAAACAGCGATTCAGCCGCCGGTGTTGGGTTCTCAGGGGTTTCGATTTTAATTTCTGTTGGTGTGGCGTTGGAGCTTATGAAGCAAATTAACAACCAGTTGATGGCTAGGAACTACGAAGGTTTCCTCAAGTAGTAGTCTCTTCGACTTGCTCAAAGCATTGCAAATGGTGATACTCTTGTCACTCATTCGCTTCGGTTCGGATTCTGTAACGTTAGGGAAGTCCCACTATGGATCAATCAATTCGTCTGGTTATGTTCGGTCGTCAAGGGGCTGGAAAGGGCACACAGTGTGAGCGGATTGCTGAACACTTCGGTGTCGTGCACTTCAGCACTGGTGACGCTCTACGGGCGGCCGCCGATGCCGATACCGAGGTAGGTCGCGAAGTCAGCGAGATCATGGAACATGGTGGGCTTGTTGACGACGATCTGATGATACGGCTCGTGACCGAACGGCTCAACGAGCCCGATATTGCCGAATCGGGTTACGTGCTCGACGGGTTTCCTCGGACCATACCACAATCCGAGGCGCTCCTAGCGGCTCTGGAAAGCGGCGAAGTTTTTGGTGGCGGCCTCGATTGTGTGGTCCATCTTGATGTCCCGCTAGAAGAGGTCACCCGAAGAATGAAAATGCGAGGCCGAGCGGACGATACCGATGACGGAATCGCGGCCAGGCTGGCCCTGTACGACCAAGAGACCGTGCCGGTTTTAGATTGGTTCGCCAGTCAGGGCTTATTGGTTACCGTCGATGGCCTCGGGGCCGAGGCAGAGGTAACCGAGCGTCTTGTTACCGTGATCGATTCAGTTGTGAACGGTCAGTCTTCGGAGCCTTGCTGACGTACTGCGGGCTCTCAAAGGCCCAACAACAGCTCGTACATTAGCTGACCTCTGCTCCTGCGTTGCCGTATCCGTCTGCGAGCCTGCAGGGTGGCTACGATTTGATCAGTGACTTGTCGGGTTTGCCGTTGACGGCGTGTCGACCAAGATCAACAATGAAGCAGGCGCCAGTGGGTTTGTTGTCGGAAACTTCTATCACCCCGTCGTAGTGTCCGACGATTTGTTTGCTTATCGCTAGCCCTAGACCGGCCCCTCCGCCGGACAACCTCGAAACGCCGTCAGCTTGCCAGAACCGCTCGAAGATGCGCTCCCGCTGCTCGATGGGGATGCCTGGCCCGGAGTCGCGTACCGCTATACGTATGCGGCTGTCGGACTGAGTAGCAACAACGTCGACGATGTCTCCTGCGGACGAGAATCTACTGGCATTGCCAATGATGTTTCTAAATACTTGCCGCAGATGGTTTGGTTGGCCATCGACTTTGAGGTGCACGGGGGCCCGAACAGAAATACGTACGGTCGGGTCGGTGAGAAGGACCTCATCGGCTACTTGGTGAAGGAGATCGCCGATATCTACCGGTTCAACCGCTATTTCTTTAGGCGGACTTGCGTCCAGACGCGAGAGGTCGAGAAGTTGGGTGACGAGGGTGGAGAGATTTTCTGCCTCTCGAAGCATTTGTTCCATCGTCTGTCGAGTCGGATGTTCTACGCCATCGACGAGGTTCTCCAACGTCGATCTAAGAGCCGTCACCGGTGTTCGCAGTTCGTGCGAGGCGTTGGCGATGAACTCTTTCTGCAGCCGGTCGGTTTCTGCCAGCTCATCGGCCATGCTGTCGAAGGCAATCGCCAGTTGCCCGACCTCATCGCGTCGCGGTTCGGAGATCCGTTGGCGGTAATCGCCTTTCGCCATTTGGCTCGCAATTCTGGCCATCTTGCGGAGCGGTCTTGTCAAACCTCGAGCTAGGAGATACGCCATCGTAAGGGCGACGATTCCGGCGACAACCGGTCGTACCCACACGGGCCAGCCTAGGGTTAACCCGAGCTGGCTCATAAATGCCGTGACGCCTACCGAGGCCACAATCAGAATCGATATCTTCACCTTGATTGATTGGACATGGTCTAGAGGTCTAAGGGAACTCATGGCTAGTACCCCGCTTCGTGTTTGCTGGCATAGCCCACGCCGTGGACCGTGCGGATAGGGTTCGTTGAGAGCTTCGAACGAAGCGAGCGGATGTGGGAGTCCACGGTTCTGGTGCCCGAACCGTCTCGGTACCCCCAGACCGTGGCGAGAAGCTGTTCGCGGCTACGTACCGCGCCCGACGACACTAAGAGCGCCCGTAGTAGGTCGAACTCGGTAGGGGTAAGGTGGATCTCTTCATCATGTTCGGTTACATGACGGCTTGCCGGGTGAAGAGCCAACGGGCCATAACGTAGGACGTCTCCTCGCGTTGTGCTGGCGACTCTCCGCAATAGAGCTTTGGTTCGGGCGACCACTTCGCGGTGAGAGAAGGGTTTTGTTATATAGTCATCGGCGCCGACCCCGAGCCCGATAAGCATATCGGCCTCGTCATCTCGGGCCGTGAGCATGATTACTGGGGTGTGTCGATGAACATTTATTCGACGGCACACTTCGATGCCGTCGAAACCTGGCAGGTTCAGGTCGAGGATTACGAGGTCGGGGGCGAGGTCGTTGGCCGCCTCGACCGCAGTCGGTCCGTCAAAACGAGCGGCAACTTCAAACCCTTCGCTCCGAAGCCGGGTGCAAACCGCTTGGTTTATAGTCGAATCGTCCTCGACGACCAGAATAAGCTCCATGATTCACGTTACGCCAAAACCGTGGCCGTTCGAAAGCAGGGTTGTGAAGGTTTGGTGCAGTCAGCGAGGTTAGGTTCGGTAATGGGGTGAGCTATTCTTCAAGCTCTAACGTGCCGTCTCGGTATTGTTCCCAGAACAATCTGGTCTCGTTGAAATCAAGATCGGTTACTTCTCCGTCGGATAGCCCTTGAACCGAGCCGGTGGTCAATACACCTAGGTCGGTGACGATCAGTGACGCTGATTGTTCGGATCCTTGATTCACTAACTGGGGAGACTGTCCACTGTATGACATCTCGAACTGGCTGGGAGAAGTTGCACGCGAGGCAAATACCTCAAATCGACCGCCGGGGTCCGAATAGTACTGGCCGAACCACTCGGCACGGGCCTCGGGGTTCCATTCGTCGAGGACACACGTAGCGAAGTTGCTGGCATCGGGCGCCTTAACGACGATGCAGCCCCCTTCGGCGGAGGTGAATGAGTGCATCGAGATGTTTGTCCCGTTGTGGTTCTCTGACTGGTCGGTGCTCAGGGCGGAGAGGGTAGCCGGTAGGCTACGCGGTGCTTCGACGTCTTCGGCGATTTTCCAGGTGTCGCCCTCGATCCGTTCTACGGAAACGAGAAAGGTTGCCTTTGGGTTTTCACGAGTGGTCTCTTCGAGCACGTTTCCTTGATTGTCCTTAAGGATCGAGGTTCCTTCGAAGGTGTCTTCGACTCGAAGGGTTACGTGGTTTTCGTCGCCTATGTCAAAGACGGTGACGTGGTCTATCACATAGGTTGCTTGACTGCGGTCTACCGGTGGTAGTGAAAGGTCGGAGTTTTCCTGTGTAGCCGCTATCACAAATGCATTGTTTGTTACTTCCCGTATAGCGTCTGGGTTATGTTCGGCATATGCCTTGGTCCGGATTCCGTCGAGCTCACGGAAGAGAGCGTTAAAGTCTGTATCGGCGACGCTGGTCTCGGCCTGGGTCGTGGTGGTTTGATCGGCAGCGGCTGGTTGAACTGAGGTCTTTGCCTCTTCTTCGGCTTTGTCGCCAGAGTCTCGAAGCGTGATAAAAGCGAGGGCGGCGACCATCACGACAACGGTGGCAGCTCCGAGGCTAGCCAGCAGCGCGATAGTGCGGTTGCTAGTGGGTTGAACCGCTGCGTGGGATTGGCTGTAGGTGGGGTGGTGTGGTGGTTGTGGTTGGCTGTAGGTCGGTTGTGGTTGGCTGTAGGTCGGTTGTGGTTGGCCGTAGGTGGGGTGGGGTGGCGGTTGTGGTTGGCCGTAAGTGGGTTGGGTTTGTGGTTTGCCTGTATCGGTGCCGGGCAACGGGGGAAATTCAGGGTTTGTCAGTAGTTCGCTCGATAGTGCCGGGGGCAGAGGCCCACTATTCAGTGAGTCGGTGTCGCCTGGCTTCGGTGTCGTTTGGGCATCTGAACTCGATGAGTAATCGGAGGGACTAGAACCCTGCGGCGGGGCCACATCGCTGGCCTCTCGCGATGGTTGCCGTGTTGGTGCGACGGCGTCAGGACCATTGACGAGAACCGGTGTCGGGTCGACGTTTGCTGCTCGTTGTATTCTTTGCGCGGCTTCGGCCGCTTCGAAGGCCGAGGCCGGTCGGTTGTCAGGCTGTCGGGCAAGCATCGTGGCAATGAGGGCATTGAGCGCGTCGGGTGCGTTGTTCGAAGGGTCGGGCAGATCCGCGGTAAGAATCTTCTGGATTGTCCCGGAGGTGGTGTCAGCCGCGAACGGGGGCCGGCCAGCTAACAGCTGATACAAGGTGGCCCCAAGGGAGTAAATATCCGAGAGGTGACTTTGTTTCTTGCCGTCGAGAACCTCGGGGGCTACATAGTGGAGCGTGTAGGCCACGGCGTTGGTAGCAGTACGATCTGTACCGAGCAGGGTCGAAATCCCGAAGTCGCCCAACATCGCTTGGTTTCGGAACGGTCCGACGAAGAGGTTTGCTGGCTTGATGTCTCGGTGGAGCGTGTTCTGCCGGTGGGCGGTTTCTAAAGCCGACAGAATTCTGATGGCGACGTCGGCCACCTCAACCCATCGAAGCGCTCCTTGCTCGGCCACCCGATCGGCAAAGGAGCCGTTTGGAAAGAGCGGCATGACAAAATACGGCAGACCGTCATCGGTAAACCCACTATCGTGTACGGCGACGATGTTTGGATGATCGCCCAAACGGCCCATGGTTGACAGCTCACGATCGAAACTTTCCCGAACGGTGGCATCCAAGGTTCGCTCGACCAACACTTTGATTGCAACCCGGCGACCGTGGCGATCATCATCCGCAGCATAAACGATGCTAGAGCTACCCAAGCTACGCACAACCGCATTTGAATATCCGGGAATTTTAAGATCCGACTCTTCCATTTCCGCACCTTTAGCGAAGTCGCTTGGTCTGGCCCAGTCTGAACGCCTGCCTGTCACGTTAAGGATAGTAAGTGAGGGGTGAAAAGTCGGGTCAACGACGTCGGCGTCATCGTTCCATTGACCGGTAAACAAAAGCTTGGATTCGCTTTGGTGGAGGCAAAAGCGCTCGTTGTAGACGGATTCGAACAGCGAGTTCGCAGAACCCCTCCCAACGGCGATACGTGCTCTATGGCAGCGTGGGTCGATCCTAGTGGCTGGTTGGCGTTGAATTTGGTTTCTCCTTCGCTTCTAAGGTGCCTCACGACTAGCAGGCAGGGTAGGCAGTAGCGGTAGGTGCAGTTGATTGGCTGTCGCCGCTGTTTTTGTGTTGGGTTGGCTCACCGGCTCCTCCGTTGTTACTCGTTTTCTAGGGAACCTATGATCGGTGTGAAGGCAGGCCGGCTTGTTTGTGTCGCCAGCAGCTGTAGATCTCGCTTTGGGTGGCACGTCGTTGGCTGCAGCGTTCGGTAATACAGCTATGTTGCAGAACGCCATGACTTTGTGCTATCACTGCCCGCGGGGTTGCGGAGGCATATAAGTCGCCTTAGCATAGTCGGTTGGCTCTCTGGGGTCTTTTTTCCCTTGAGTCAAGTTGCTACCGGACAGCTAGTTCGTTGGCAGCGATCCGCTTAAGTTATTTCGCTCACGGAGGCGTGTTCTGCCAAAGCATAAAGAAGATGCAATTGTCCTGGAAGGGACTATCACCGAGTCTCTCCCGAACGCTATGTTTCGGGTTGAGCTTGAAAACGGCCATAACGTTCTTGGCCATATTTCTGGAAAGATGCGGAGACACTACATTCGCATCTTGCCTGGCGACAAAGTTCAGGTTGAACTGACGCCCTATGACCTCACCCGAGGTCGCATTACCTACCGTTATAAGTAGGCAGCTTCCGTAAGCGATGTAGCTTCGGTTGAAATACTGAGCAAGCCCGAATGAGCTGACAGCGGTCAGTTCTCAATCTAGTACAGGAACCCCCGATGAAGGTTCGTCCAAGCGTGAAACCGATGTGTGAGAAGTGTAAAGTGATCAGGCGTCGCCGTCGTGTCATGGTTATATGCGAAAACCCTCGTCATAAGCAGAGGCAAGGCTAAAATGGCTCGAATTGCTGGCGTAGACATCCCCAGGGACAAGCGCACTATTATCGCACTTACATATGTATTTGGTGTAGGCCGCTCGCAGGCTGCAACCATTGTTGAACAGACAGGTATCGACGGAAGTACTCGGGTGAAGAACCTCACCGACGACGAGGTCCAGCGAGTCCGATCTTGGATTGACGCCAACCTAAAGACCGAGGGTGATCTTCGCCGTCAGGTGTCACAAGACATAAACCGCAAAAAAGAGATTGGCTGCCACGAAGGGATTCGTCATCGTAAGGGTCTGCCGGTTCGTGGGCAACGTACTCAAACAAACGCCCGAACCCGCAAGGGGCCAAAGCGAACTGTCGCTGGCAAGAAGAAAGTTATCAAGTAATGGCTCGCAAGAAAGACCGCAAGAACGTCACCCACGGTGTCGCTCATATCAAGTCAAGCTTTAACAACACCATCATCGCCATTTCTGATCGTGGTGGAAATGTTATTTCATGGGCGTCAGCTGGAAACGTCGGATTTACGGGATCTCGTAAATCCACCCCGTACGCTGCCCAGAAAGCAGCCGAAGAAGCGGCTCGACGAGCCATGGAACACGGTGTCAGAAAAGTTGACGTTCACGTCAAAGGTCCCGGATCTGGTCGCGAGACGGCGATTCGTTCGATACAGAACGCCGGTATCGAAGTCACCGGAATCAAGGATGTAACGCCGGTGCCACACAACGGCTGTCGGCAGCCTAAACGGCGGAGGGTATAGAAAATGTCACGCTACACCGGGCCACGAGCCAGAGTTTCACGTCGTCTGGGTACCAACATTTTCGGTACCCAGGGCGAAACCCAAGCGCTAGAAAAGCGCCCCTACCCGCCAGGCGTCCATGGTCGAACTCGTCGACGTGGCAACACCAGTGAATACCTGATCCAGCTTCAAGAGAAGCAGAAAGCTCGCTTGTCGTACGGGCTCACCGAACGTCAGTTCCGGGTCGTCTACAAAGAAGCTTCGCGACGCGACGGTGTTACCGGCGAAAACATGTTGAAGCTGCTTGAGCTTCGGCTGGATAACGTCATCTACCGCGCCGGTTGGGGATCGACCCGACCGCAGTCTCGACAGTTCGTTTCGCACGGACACGTGACTGTGAACGGCAAACGAGTTAACATTCCCTCGTATCGAGTTCGCAAGGGCGATGTCATTGAAATTCGTGAGAAGACCCGAGAGAACCCGATTGTTCAATGGAACAAGGATGTACTTGATCGGACTCCTCCGCCTTGGCTTGAAGCCAATGGCGAGTACTCCATCAAGGTTTACTCTGAACCGTTGCGAGAGCAGATCGATATTCCGTTGCGAGAGCAGCTTATCGTTGAGCTCTACAGCAAGTAATACGTCTATAGATTTAACAGAAACCGAAACCGAGGAAACCGCATGCTGGTAATTCAGCGCCCTACAGTCGAGCAGCTTGATGACGGTGAGTCCAACTCCGGCTCATTCGCGATCGGCCCTCTAGAGCCTGGCTTTGGTCACACTCTAGGTAATTCGTTGCGCCGCACGCTTCTGTCATCCGTACCTGGATCAGCTATCACTACCGTTCGGTTTGATGATGCTCTCCATGAGTTCGACACGATTGCGGGCGTCGTCGAAGACGTCACCGACATCATCTTGAACATCAAGGACATCGTAGTCTCAAGTGACAGCGATGAGCCTGTAGTTCTTCGTCTAGACGTAAGTGGACCGGGTGAGGTCACCGCTGGCGATATTGCCTGCCCAACCGGAGTTGAGATTCTTAACCCGGCAGCACCACTAGCCACAATGAACGAAAAGGGCCGAGTTGCCATCGACCTAACCGTCGAGCGAGGACGAGGTTGGAGTGCTTCTTCTCGGACGACCGAATCACAGGCGATCGGGATTATCCCAATCGATGCGATCTATAGTCCGATCCGACGAGTCTCGCTGTTGGTAGAGCCAACCCGAGTCGAGATGTCGACCAACTTTGATCGCCTCATCCTCGACGTCGAGACCGACGGGTCGATGACGCCACGAGATGCCTTAGCCTCAGCTGGAGCGACCTTGCGAACCTTGGTCCAACTAGTCGAAGAAATGACCGAAGAGCCTGAAGGTCTGACCCTCGGTGAGGCTCCAGCCGCCGCGTCGGGCTCTCCTGATCTTGATCTGCCGATCGAAGATCTTGACCTGACCGAACGGCCTCGCAACTGCTTGAAGCGGGCTCAGGTCAACACAATAGGTGAATTGCTAACAAAGAACGAAGACGACCTTATGGCTATTACCAACTTCGGTGATAAATCGCTACGCGAAGTCATTGCCAAGTTGGATGAACGTGGGTTGTCGTTGCGCGGAAGTAGATTATAGAAATGCCAGGACGTCCAAGAAGGTCCCGTCGGTTCGGCGGGTCAGCATCGCACCAAAAAGCAATGATGGGGAACCTCATTGCATCATTGATTGCAGCCGAGGGAATCGTTACCACCGAGGCCAAAGCCAAAGCTTTGCGCCCAGTGGCCGAGAAACTGATCACGAAGTCGAAGAAGGGTGACCTTCATAACTTCCGTCAGGTTCTCGCTTACATCCGAGACGTCGAAATGACGACCAAGATGTTCGACGAAATTGGCCCCCGGTATGAATCTCGACCCGGCGGTTACACGCGTATCTTAAAGCTCGGTCCTCGTAAGGGTGACAACGCCCCTATGGCCCGCATCGAGCTTGTCTAGCCGACTCAGGTAACGAGGGTAGATGTCTAGCGCGAACGGCGCCTCGAAGGGCGCCGTTTCTCGCGCTCCAGAGGGCTACAAACGGGTAAAGATGGTGCTGGCCTATAACGGTGCCGATTTCCGAGGTCTCGCTCCGCAGCCGGAAGTGCGAACGGTCGTTGGACAGCTTGGGCTCGTGCTCCAGCCGTTCGGTGACACGATAGACCTTGTCATGTCCGGTCGAACCGACGCGGGCGTCCACGGTTGGGGGCAAGTCTTATCGTTTGACCTACCCAACGCCGCGGATCTGGTCAAAATCCAGAAGAGCGTGAATTCTCGCATGGGACCCGAAGTGGTTGTGCGGTCGTTGGAAGAAGCTACCCCCACGTTCCATGCCCGATATGACGCCACCGGAAGGCACTACCGGTATCGGGTGCTAAATACTGCGGTCGCTAACCCCTTTACCTCGACCGTGGCCTGGCATGTTCCCCAACCCCTCGACACCGATCGAATGAACGAAGGGGCGCAAGCGTTTCATGGCCAACACGATTTTTCTTCGTTCTGTCGGCGCCCCAAGCAAGACCCAGGCGAAGTTCCTGTGACGTTAACTAGGTCCATTCGGGCAACCCAATGGACTGAGGTAGCCGACCACGAGCTGCTTTTTGAGATAGCTGGTTCGGCCTTCTGCCACCAGATGGTACGAAGCATCGTGGGCTTCTTGGTGGCCATTGGGCGGGGCAAGCGCAACCCCGACGAAGTCACGACGGTACAGGAAGCTAGAGATCGAAAGTACGCCGAGCCCTTAGCGCCCCCGCATGGGTTGACCCTGTGGCATGTCGACTACTGAGAGGCGCGTTGGTAGATGGGCTTGTGCCAGTAGCGTAGTGTGTTCAGCTACCCGTAGATGTGCTTGACGGTTGAAGCTTCGAGGGCCTCGAAGACTATGATGTAAGAGTGGATATCTACAAGTTTGAGCCTGAAACACTGGTCGACGCGTATCGAACCGTAGGCAACCAGATTGTAGACCTCGTAGCTTCGATTCCGCCTCAAGACTTGGACGATCCGGCTCTTGGGCCATGGACAACACGCGTGCTCGTTGCGCACACGATGAGATCATTTAGCGGGGTTTCGAGATATATAGAAGCTGGTGCCGGGTTATCGCCGAACCTAATCGGGCCTTCCAGCTACTATGTAGCGGCCTTTGAACAGGTCGCATCGAAGGCCGATATCGACCATCGGGCTGTCGAAGAGGCCAAACAGTTTGGGAGTGACCTGGCGCGAGCGTGCCGAGCCGCATACGATACAGCGATGACTGTACTTTCAAACTCGACCTCGGACACTCCGGTAAAGACCCCGTTTGGAGTGCTGCAACTCGACCATTACTTGCCGTCGCGCATCGTCGAGTTGGTAGTGCACGGTGAAGACATCAAGTCGGCCGTCGGTACGGCCTGCGAACTTGATACCCGGGCGACCGAGATCGCGTCGCTTACGTGCATGGCCGTAGCGCAGAAAAGGCAGATGGGAACCGAGGCTCTCCTAGCGCTGACCGGCCGTCACCGTCTGCCCGAAACCTTCGATGTCTTTGGTTTCGCGTGAGGGTTCTACTTGTTGGAGCTGGCGCTATCGGCTGTTTCGTAGGAAGTCGGCTGGCCGATGTCGACGGGGTCGAGGTGACGTTGGTGGGCCGACCTGGGTTTGTTGATGCTGTATCCACCCACGGTGGATTGCGGGTTGTGCAGGGCGAAGAAACCACGACGGTATCTTCGGTTACCGCGGTGACCGAACCTGTCGGCGGGGTCGACCTGGTAATTCTGGCGGTCAAGAGTTACGACACTGCTTCCGCCGCGGAACAGATAGTGGCCACATGCGGGACAGACGTCCCAGTGTTAAGCGTCCAGAACGGTGTTGGAAACGAACAAACCTTAGCCAATGCCGGATGTAGACGGGTCCTCGCCGGCAGTCTGACCACACCCGTAAGTGTTCTAGCACCCGGGACTATTCGAATCGACAAGGCAAACAGCGCTGTTGGGCTAGCTGCGTGGTCGTCGGCTGCGACCCCGGGCGACCTGGACCGTGTGTGCGGTGTGTTTGGACGAAGTGCGTTCGCAACCACACGATACGATGACCCAGCGAGTCTCAAATGGACCAAGCTCTTGTTGAACATCGTCGGCAATGCAACGTCTGCCATTCTGAATCAGAACCCTGAAGAAGTCTTTGCCGAGCCGTCTTTGGTGGATCTGGAAATCGGGGCCTGGCGTGAGGCCTTGCAGGTTATGAAGGCATCGGCCATCAAACCGGTAAAGGTAGGCTCATATCCCTTTAACCTTCTTGGGCCAGCTATCCGTGTTCTGCCCCGATTTGTGATCCGCCCGATACTGCGTAGTCAGGTGATTGGAGGTCGGGGAGACAAGATGCCAAGTCTCCATATCGATGTCTACGGTGGCCGAGGTCGTAGCGAAGTGGGCTGGCTAAACGGTGCGATTGTGGACCAAGGTGAACAAGTTGGGGTTGAGACTCCGATAAATCGACTTTTTTCAGAAACCGTTACATCGATGGTTGGCGATGTTGGCGAATGGGACGCTGCTCGTCTTGTCAAGGCCGCGTCGGCATAGACACGGCGGCAGTCGGGTGAGGAGAAGCTAGACCCTAGCTTCGTAGTCTGTCGATAGTGACGAGATTTCGAACCCGAAAATTAGGCATCTGACCTGGGAAAAGTGTACCCAAAATGTCGTTACCCACAAGTCGTTAACGGCGTACATATGGTCCAGACAGCCCTGTTTGGCTGTTGATTTAGGCACACATCTCTTGCCTGGCTATCACTGTTGGGTAAACTATCCTATGTGGGTAAACTAGCCTGCGGCAGCCTATGGGGAGGCGCCTCGATACGCCGAGTTCGCGAGCCGAGCGTTGGTGTGTCGTTTTATCGGCCAGGTTGGCATAGAGGTGAGATAGTGTGACTGAACGACCTAAAGAAGAAGAGAATTTCTCATTTTGGGATCGGTCGATTGATTC
>CAZKEM010000028.1:0-36324 GCA_964551835.1 uncultured Acidimicrobiaceae bacterium
AGTCGAGGCCGTGGTGCTCGAGCGCCTGGCGCAGACCCTCGGTCGCCATCTCCCAGATCTCGTCGTCGCCGACGGCCTTCTCGACCGGCTTGGTCGACAGCTTGGCCTGGAAGTCATCGAAGCCGAACGCCCGCAGCACCGACAGCACGAAGTCGAGCAGGTCCGACAACTCGGTCTGCAGGTCCTCGCGGGTGGTGAAGATGTGGCTGTCGTCCTGGGTGAAGCCGCGGCTGCGCATCAGACCGTGGACCGCTCCCGACAGCTCGTAGCGGTAGACCGTGCCGAGTTCGAACAGCCGGAGCGGCAACTCCCGATAGCTGCGCTGCCGGCTTCTGAAGATCAGCATGTGAAACGGACAGTTCATGGGCTTCGGGTAGTAGGCGGCGCCGTCGAGTTCCATGGGCGGATACATGCCGTCGGCGTAGAAGTCGAGGTGACCTGAAGTGTTGAACAATTCAGCGTTCGCAATGTGCGGCGTGTAGGTTAAGTCATAGCCGCCGGAGTCGTGCCGCTCACGAGAATAGTTTTCCATGATGTTGCGAATAGTGGCTCCTTTAGGATGCCATACCGCTAGTCCCCCGCCGAGCTCGTTAGGGAACGACAACAAGTCAAGTTCGTTAGCCAACTTCCGGTGGTCCCGTTTTGCCGCTTCTTCAAGCTGGTGAAGGTGCGCTTTCAGTTGCTTCTTAGACGCCCAGGCGGTGCCATAGATCCGCTGCAGCATCTCGTTCTTCTCGTCGCCCCGCCAATATGCACCAGCCACCTTCATCAGCTTGAAATGTTGAAGTTTGCCCGTCCCAGGAACATGGGGGCCCATACACATGTCGATGAAAGCATCGGTGTTTCGGTAAAAACTGATCACATCACCTTCAGCCTCACCTACTAGGTCACCGCCTCCATCACCTGCGCCGACGCGTTCGATAATGTCTCGCTTAAATCGATGGTCTTTCATCAGTTGCAGTGCTTCTTCGGCACTAGCTTCGGTTCGGATGAACGGCTGGTTAGAGCGAATTATTTCAGTCATCTTCGTTTCGATGCGTTCGAGGTCGTCATCGGTAAACGTTGCACCATCGGGAAGGGCGAAGTCGTAGTAGAAGCCGTTTTCGATGGGTGGCCCGATTGCAAATGTAGCACCAGGCCACATATCGAGTACGGCCTGGGCTAGCACGTGAGCTGTCGAATGCCGGATCGTGTGAAGCCCGCGTTCTGAGTCGGCGGTAACGATCTCAACGGTCTGGCCGGTCTCTAAAGTCGTGAAGGTGTCGACCTCCACACCATCAACAACCCCGATCAGCGCATCTTTCGCAAGTCGCTTGCCAATATCGGCGGCTAGGTCCGCCACCGTCGCTCCCTCTGCGAGACTGCGGGACGATTCGTCTGGGAGCTTTACTTCAATGTTTGCCACGAAACGAAGTCTAGAGCGTCTCCACCCGGCTTGTGTCTCATTTCTGAGATGATGCTTGCGGTCCTGTTACTGGCCTGACATCGCCGGAACCTTGCCCTCGAGTGTTCACAATTCCACGCCGAGCAACAATGCTGCATCGACGATGTCTTCTCCTCGGCTAGCCGCTCTGTCGATGACCTGAACCGCCAGGGGTATGTCGAGGTCGGCATCGAGGGCTGAGCGAACCTCCGCCAACGTTTGATCTGTCGCCTTGTTTGGTGACCGATTCATCGACGAGTTGCTGGCTACCTCCCAATCAGCGAGACGTTTAGTTGCTTGCCCCATCGATGAAACCGTGTCCCATTCCCACTCGGTCCTGTAATGGTTGTTTATAATCGCCAGGCGAACTGCCCGAGGGTCGTGCTCGTTCCGCAAGTCACTGATGAACGCCAAATTACCGAGTGACTTAGACATCTTTTCGCCGTCCATCCGAACCATCGCCTGATGCATCCAGTGTTTAACAAACGGTTTGCCGGTTACAACTTCTGACTGAGCAGCCTCGCATTCATGATGAGGAAAAATAAGATCGCTCCCGCCACCGTGAAGATCGATCGAGTCGCCGAGTTCGCGAAGCGCAAGAGTTGAGCACTCAATATGCCAGCCTGGCCGTCCCGGACCCCACACTGTTTCCCACGCTGGTTCGCCTTCCAACGAAGGTTGCCACAGGACAAAATCTAGAGGGTCTTTCTTGTTCGGGTCATCTGGTTTGCCGCCCCGGGATGCTGCCAACGTCAACATGTCGGCACGATCTAAGCCAGAGATCTCTCCAAAACGGGGCCAAGAAGAAATATCGAAGTACACAGCGCCGTTGGAGACGTAGCCATGGCCCGATTCCAACACACTATAAATAAATGAACGAATGCTGGAAATTGCGGACGTCGCCCTCGGTTCGCTCCAACTCGGAAGAACGCCAAGCGCCAACATATCGTCGTCAAACCGTGCTGTTTCCGCTGCTGCGAGGTCCAAATAGTGAATGTCTAATTCCTTGGCCTTGCGTAACAAGTCGTCATCAACGTCTGTTACGTTTCGCACACATCGGGTCTCATGGCCAAGGTCTCGAAGTCGGCGTTGAAGAACATCATACGTAAGGTACGCCGCCGCATGACCGACGTGGGTCGCGTCATAGGGCGTAATACCGCAGGTATACATGGTAACTATCGGGCCGGGTTCGAAGGGAACCACTTTTTGCTGCGCAGTGTCATACAAATTCATCGACATGTTCAAACGATCCTACGACGAGTTCTAGGTACTTTACACACCCTAGTAGCAGGTGACCCTCCAGGTCTGGCTAAAGATTGCTCGCAAAGGCGTAACCATCTAGATCTGCTGATAGTCATAGTGGTGTGGGAATACTAAACGGAAAAAAACTACTCATCACCGGTGTCTTGACTGACGCATCCCTGGCCTTTGGGGTAGCCAAATTGGCTCAAACCGAAGGCGCTGAAGTAATCCTGACTGGGTTCGGACGCGGGATGCGGCTAACCGAGCGGGTCGCCAAGAAACTCGACCCAGTGCCTGAAGTACTGGAACTCGACGTTACAAACACCGAACATGCAGCTGCAGTCGCTGCCACCATTGAGCAAAGATGGGGAACGATCGACGGGGCGCTTCACTCAATCGGTTTCGCTCCTGCGGACTGTCTAGGCGAAGATTTCTTTGCCCCCGAATGGTCCGACGTTGCCACCACGTTGGAGATCTCAGCCTACTCGTTGAGATCGTTATCAGACTTGGTTACCCCACTGATGCCGTCAGGTGGGTCGATAGTTGGGTTGACCTTCGACGCCACGGTGACCTGGCCCGCCTACAACTGGATGGGCGTCGCCAAGGCCGCTCTCGAGTCCCTCAACCGTTACCTGGCACGGGAGCTAGGCCCTCAGGACATTCGATGTAATCTCGTAGCTGCTGGTCCGATTAAGACCATCGCTGCGAAGTCTATTCCCGGGTTTGCCAAGTTTGAAGAAAGATGGCAAGAAAGCGCACCCTTGGGCTGGGATGTGACCGACACCGAGGGCGTCTCAAAAGCATGTGTTGCCTTGCTATCCGATTGGTTTCCACAGACGACGGGCTCGATTATTCATGTCGACGGCGGCTTCCACTCAATCGGAGCCTAACGCCCACTCCACAGTGATGTAGCTAGAACTCGGCCCGCGGGCCAGCCACGTCGGCGCTGACCTCAGCAACCTCTTCACCGGCTTCACCAGGCTGCTGCAAGCCTGGTGAAGGTAACAGTGCTTCGACGATCTCTTCTACCGCTACCATGCCGACCGGTTCAGTACCCTTGCCCATTACGACGGCAAACGGTCGGCGGTTGCTCCGCAAGGTCCGGAGCACCTCGATCAACGATCGATCGTGCGACACGGCGATAACCGGTCGCAAAAGGCTCTTCGGCATCGGCGCGAATCGATCAGAGCGCTCTATACGCAAAAGGTCTCGACCGTTAAAGTATCCGACCAGTCGATGATCTTTGGTCGGTCCAAGCACCGGAATCCGAATTTGACCACTTGAGGCAACCACCCGTTCGAGCATGGCGGGAGTGGCCCCAAACCTAACCGAGGTGAGTTCTGAAATTGGAACCGCGATTTCACCGACCAACCTCTGCGAAAAGTTCAACGCACCATGAAGTAATTCGGCGCTGTCAGACTCGATTGCGCCTTCTTGCGAAGATGTACTGACAATATCGAGCAGTTCGGTTACCGAATGGATCGCAACGATTTCATCTCGAGGTTCGACGCCAACAGCCCGGCAACCCATATTTGCGATGGCGTTCAGGAACGTGGCGATCGGACGAAACAACCAAAGGTACGCCCGGTATGGCAGAACCAGCCAACGCAACGTCGCGTTGGGCGCAGCCAACGCAACGTTTTTTGGCACCATCTCACCAAAAACCAGGTGGAGGAAGACAACGATTGACAATGCAGACACGAAGCTGACAACCGATGTGACGTCCTCAGAAAGAAACCGACCCGCGATCGGACCGATTATTGACTCGAAGGCAGGCTCGGCGACATAACCTAAACCAAGGGACACAATTGTGATCCCAAGCTGCGCTCCTGCAAGCTGCATCGACAGGTCCGACAGACTGTCCAACGCAGCAGTAACGCTCCGAGTCTGCGGTCCAGCTTCGAGCTCTTGTTTCTTGGCGGTCAGGACAGCAAACTCGTAAGCGACATAGGCGCCGTTGAGGAAGATGAGGATAGCTGCGGTGATGATAAAGCCGAACAGCGACCAGCCGGTAACGTAGGATCCGGCCGACAGCAACGGAAGTACGGTCGTCGATATCACGGAGTCGCCTCGGCGATATAGCCGGGGGCCACGAACTGCAACGACGCTATGCGTAGCTTGTCCATGGCCACAACTTCAATCGTCCAACCATCGAAGTCAAAATCGTCCCCTTCAGAGGGAACCCGGCCAAGCTGGTCGAGCACGAAGCCCGCGATTGTTTCATACTCGCCTTCTGGCACGTCCAACCCGACCGTCTCGGTTACTTCGTCTGGGCTCGACGTCCCAGCCATCACAAATACGCCTGCATCGGCACCGATCAGAATGTCTGGCGTCTTTGCAAACTCATCGTCGACCTCGCCGACGATTTCCTCCAACACATCCTCCAGCGTCAAAATTCCGGCGGTGCCGCCATGCTCGTCGACCACGACAGCAAGTTGAGCCGCGTCGACTTGGAAATCATCGAGCACATCAAACAGAGATTTCGTTTCGGGCAGGATCAAAGGCTGCTGCACTATTTCACTAACCATAGTTTGGTAACGCTGCCCAATGGGCAGGTCCAGGACAGACTGAACCGAAACCGTGCCTTTCAGGTCATCGAGGTCTGAACCAATGACCGGGTATCGAGAATGCCGACTCTGTTGCATCTCTTCGATCAGCTCGCCGACCGATGTGTCAAGCGTGACCGCATGCACGTGAACCCGCGGGGTCAGAACATCGGCTGCCGTCTTCTCGCCAAATCGGAACGTCCTGGTCAATACTGTCAGCTCATCGTCGGTAAGTTCCTTAGCCGACGAGCGAACCAGGTACTCGAGGTCATCCAATGAATGCGTCGACTCAAGCTCTTCTTTAGGTTCGAACCCGAACCGTTTGATTGTCCAATTGGCTGTGCCGTTAAACGCAACAATCAGGGGTCGCAGGATGCCGTGGACTACCCGGGCTGCCGGTGACAGCAGCTGGGCGGTTGCTTCTGGGCGTGAGATCGCCAAGTTTTTCGGCAAAAGCTCACCAACCACCATTTGAAACACCGTGGCTAGTACCAAAGCGGTCGCAATCGATAATCCGGAACCCCCCGACCCGCCAAAAGCCTCGACCAACGGGTCGACGAGTTTGGAGACAACCGGTTCGGTCAGGTAGCCCAAAACCAGACTGGTGACGGTTATACCAAGTTGGGCCCCAGAAAGATGAAACGACAACTGTTTCATGGCAGATAACGCCGCTTTTGCCGGCCATTTTCCTTCTTTAGCGAGGGCGGCCAATTTGGAACGATCTGACGCGACCAGTGAAAACTCGACCGCTACAAAGAAGCCGTTGGCGGCAACGAGCAGAATGACGATGACTAGTCCGACTACGAATGACATTGAAACAACCACATGCTGGATCTTTAGCTTATCGACTCGTTCTCCGGTGTGGCGCTTCCATCGATCTGACGTTGTTCGGTCGCTGCCCGCTCACGATCCGCAAGAACACTTAGTTGGGGGTACGGGTTGATGACTCGAATATCTGGTGGATGAATCTCAAGATGCAAATGCGGGTCGGTGCCTCGAGCGTTTCCAGAGTCCCCTAGGTAGCCGATCACATCACCTGCCTGTACGACTTGGCCTTCTACTAGACCTGCAGCGAAAGAGTCTAGATGGGCGTAGTACCAGCGACTTCCGCTGTCTCCCTGGAGAGAAATGACCAGGCCTCCGAGACGACCGCTCCCGACGTTTGTAATGACGCCGGTTTCGGCCGCGTACAGTTCTCCGCCAATTGGGCCAAAGATGTCGATCCCCTCGTGCCAGTGTGAGTCGGCGGTTCCTCTGGCTCGGTCGAATCCGTATGAGTCTATTAGCGGCCGTTTGTAGTCAGCAACCGGGAACACGGCGTCACGAATAAAGAATTCTCCCGCTGCCTCGTACGTCGCTAACTCAATCTCGGCTTGTTCGACTGCGTTTACCCGTTCGTCGTAAAGAATCTGGGCTTGGTCTCGTTCGCCGCTCAGACGAGCAGTTTCAGCGACAAGTTCGCGTTCGTCATCGGTCAGCTGACCGTTTAGAGCATCAAACTGGTCCGCCATTTCTCCACTTCGAGTGGTTACGAACCTCACGAGCCGTCGATAAACCATAGCTTCTGAGGCGTCGGCAATGTCGGTTCTCGGGTAGCCGAGAGACGGGTTGCGAAAGTTCGCCATTGCTATCTCTTGAACATTGTTGCGTAGCTCCGCCGACTGGTTAATCAATTCAGAGCTGTCAGCAGAAAGTTCGTCAACTTGGGCGTTGATGCTATCAAGGCTCTCACTGCGAGCTTCAATCAACTGGGCTGCCTCGGTTAGGCTACGGTTGGCGTGTTCCAGCTTTTGGCGGGCTGCTTCGACCTTCGCGGGGTCAACCGAATCTGGAACAAACGGCGGTTGAGAACTGTAAGCTCCCTGACTTTCCTCCTCTTGAGCTGGATCATCAGTCGCGGTCGGCCCGAGGGTAGAAGAGGTTGTCGTTGACTCAACAGGTATCTCCGGAACTGAAGTCGGCACCGGTGGAGGTGTGGTCGAAGGCTGAGCGTCGACAGGTACTTCGGCCGCAGAGGCAGCGGTTGTGGTCTCGGGTATTGTGAGCGGCTGGGTCGTCTCTGTTGGCGGTGCGGGCACAGGCTGAGCATCTTGAGCGTTGGCGTTGTTCGGGAAGGAGGCAATCGCCGCAGCGAAGGCTACCGACACAAGCGGAATTGTGCGCAGGAATTGACGAGCTGAGCAAAGCATATTCTTCTCAAGTCGGCCGTGATGGCTAGGTCGTTAGGCCCAGATGCCAGATGTCTCCGCTATGGATCGTATGTTGGCCTGAATCGGCGTCGACTCGCAGCCCACCCGAAGACGAGATTCCAGTCACCCGCCCTTGCAAGGTCTCCCCAGCCGGATCGGTGAATGTTATGTCTTCGCCGACCGTCGAACATCGCGCCCGGTACGCCGTCACAATAAATTCGGGACCCGACTCCTCGGCGGCCGCCAACCAGTGTTCCAGACTGCTGAGCACAGCTGTGAGTGCTTCCTGATTGGATATTTGTGCCGAGCCTAGCTGGGCGAGTGAGACCGCCCTTTCAGCAATTTCATCCGGGGGTTCGACCGAAAACTTGATATTCAAACCGATCCCTACGACGACCGAGGCCACGGAACCCACAATCGTCGATTCCGCCAAAATCCCTGCCAATTTGGGCTTCCGTGAGTCCAGAACCAGCACATCGTTTGGCCATTTCAGCCCAATTAGAGCGGGGTCGACGTCGGGCAGCAAGCGTTGCACCGCCTGTTGCACTGCTAATCCAGCCAGTAATGGGACGACGGGGACCAGTTCAACTCCTGGCTTAAGCAGCGTTGACAGTAGGAGTGAATCACCTTGAGATGCTAACCATCGTCGTTCTAGTCGCCCACGTCCCTCTGTTTGGTAGTCCGCGACTAACGTAAATCCCTCCGACGCGCCACGTCGAGCCTCAGTTGCGACGTCGTTATTAGTCGACCCGGTCTGAGTGACGTGAACAACAGGGTAGAATCTCGTATCTTGTGGTCCTCGAAGTGGAGCGTTCATGAACGATAATCCTAAGCCACCTTTTTCAAAGGTGCTAATAGCCAATCGCGGCGAAATCGCGGTTCGTGTGATCCGAGCATGTAAGGAACTCGGCATCGCCACTGTTGCGGTCTATTCCGAACTTGACCAAGATGCGCTTCACGTTCGATTGGCGGACGAAGCATTTGCCCTTGGAGGTCAGACTGCGGCAGACAGTTACCTCAACACCGACAAGATCTTAGAGATAGTCGAGACGTCAAACGCCGAAGCAGTTCATCCCGGGTACGGCTTCTTTTCTGAAAACGCAGATTTCGCTCGTGGCATCACCAAGCGGGGGGTGACCTTTATCGGCCCTCCGCCCGAAGCTATTGAAGTCATGGGTGACAAGATCAGTGCCCGAGCGGCGGCCGAAAAAGTGGGAGTCAATGGGGTTCCCGGGAACACCGAGTTCCTTTCCGGTCCAGATGAAGTTGTCGCCTTTGGGTCTAAACACGGCTGGCCCGTGGCCATCAAGGCTGCATTTGGCGGCGGCGGGCGCGGCATGAAGGTCGTCAATTCTGCCGATGACGCGGCGGATGCTCTGGAGTCCGCCCAGCGCGAAGCGACAGCGTATTTCGGTCGCGATGAATGCTACGTCGAGCGTTACCTTACCAACCCTCGCCACATCGAAGTGCAGGTCGTGTTCGATCAGCACGGCAATGGCGTGTACCTCAGCACCCGGGACTGTTCTGCCCAACGCCGGCACCAAAAGTTGGTCGAAGAGGCCCCCGCCCACGATCTCAGCGACGACGTCGTGGCAGCGATGGGCAACGATGCTGTCAAGGTCGGCGCAGGTTGTAACTACACCAATGCCGGCACAGTCGAATACCTTTATCAGGACGGCGACTACTATTACCTGGAGATGAACACTCGACTTCAGGTCGAGCATCCGGTCACCGAGATCGTCACCGGCGTAGACCTGGTGGCTCTGCAACTTCAAATTGCGGCTGGAGCGAAGCTACCGTTTACCCAGGACGAGGTCACAACGACGGGGCATGCCATCGAGGTACGAATCAATGCTGAAGACCCTGCGGGTGGGGCGTTCCTTCCATCTCCTGGACCAATCGATCACCTAACCGTGCCTTCTGGCTACGGCGTTCGGTGGGATGGCGGTTACGAGGCCGGCGACGTCGTCAGCCAATTCTACGACAATCTCATCGGCAAGCTGA
Source organism: uncultured Acidimicrobiaceae bacterium (assembly GCA_964551835.1). Classification (GTDB taxonomy): domain Bacteria; phylum Actinomycetota; class Acidimicrobiia; order Acidimicrobiales; family SZUA-35; genus JAHDCC01. The sequence goes on from CAZKEM010000028.1 coordinate 9,405, forward strand.
TTTGCTGGGGACCAGACCGCCCAACGGCAATCGAACGAACGTTGCGGGCTCTCTCGGAGTTCGAGGTAGCGGGCGTCAAGACCACCATTCCAGCCGATATTTTGATCCTCGACCATGACGACTTTCGTTCTGGAACTTATTCAACCAAGTGGGTCGAAACTTCGCTCGACCTTAGCAGCACGGACGGTTCGGCTGAGTCCAACGACTTCGCCGCCATCGACAAAGAAGGTAAAACTCGCCGTGTCGTTGACGTAGAAGTTGATGGCAAGTTGTTTAACGTCGCCGTGTGGGTACCGGAATCTGCCTCGGGTCCTGCAAAGTCTAAGCGAGCAGCTCAGGCCCTTAGCGGCGGTTCTGGCGACGTTGTTGTTCCCATGCAGGGAACCGTGGTAAAGGTCAATGTCGCGGTCGGCGACGAAGTAACCAGCGGAGACACAGTGCTGGTTCTTGAGGCTATGAAGATGGAGAACAATATTTCGGCCGACACGTCTGGGAAGATAACTTCGGTCAACGTTTCCGTTGGTGACTCTGTTGCTGGCGGCGACACCGTCGTCACGATTGAATAGATTTCGACCTCCTACAGGTCACGAGTCAAGGCCTAGGCGCTGTGAGGTAAGTTCGACGAAGTGGTCTAGTTGCGCTTCTACTCCAAACCGGAGCCCTCGAATTCCTTGAAGTAGTACCAGTGAGTAGTCGGCAAGTATGCCTTCTCCGGCCAACCCGGGGTCGATACGGGCGTCTACGGCGCCAGCTTGTTGATGTTGACGTGGTTGCGTGATCAGGTCCGCGTCAGGAACCGTGTTCGATGCCGCAGTAACTTAGCCACGTTGCGAACTATTCGGCTGCTTCACCGAGGACTTCCGACAGTGCAGGGTGGACGAATAACGACTCGGCGAGGTCGGAAACCGTTAGACCAGCGGTCACCGCTAGCGCAAGTACCGAAATCAATTCGGCTGCGTGCCGTCCCACTATGGAACCTCCGATAACCACGCCGGTCGCGGGGTCGGAGACAACTTTGACAAACCCCCGACTGTCGTTATTGATCAACGCCTTAGCGGACGAAGCGAAAGGAACTTTCGTGACCCTGATCTTTCGACCCTCGGCAAAGGCATCGGCTTCGGCAACACCGACATCGGCGATCTCAGGGTTCGTGAAGATCGCAGAGGCAGCCTTTTCGTAGTCGAGGTGCCGGTGAATGCCTCTGTGAAGACCCATAGCATGTTCAGCAATTTTGCGACCTTGAGCGGTCGCTACTGACGCAACCGGCAGCTTGCCTGAAATATCACCAGCGGCATATATATTCGGCACAGATGATAGGCAGTTGTGATCGACGTTGATGTAACCCCACTCGTGATTCACGGCGGTGTTTTCAAGGCCAATGTTGTCGGTATTTGGAACCGAACCGATCGCTAGTAATACATGACTACCTTCGGCGACTCGACCATCACTACAGTTCACGCGTACCGTGTCGTCCAGTTTTTCGATCGACTCGGCGCGAGCTCCGATCAGGAGATTGACTCCCCGGTCCAAGAAGCTCTGCTCGAGCACCCCTGCAACTTCGGGGTCCTTATCGGGCAAGACCTGTTGGCGGCTGACAATAAGTGAAACCTCACAGCCGAAGGATTGGAACATGTGGACAAATTCCACCCCGGTAACGCCAGAACCAATCACAACTAAATGTTTGGGGAGCTCGGGAGGCGGGTAGGCGTGCCGGGTGGTCAATACTCGTTCACCGTCAACGGGCGCCCACTCTGGAACTCGGGGACGGCTGCCCGTTGAAAGAACGATAATGTCGGCTTCGACCTCGCTAGTCGAGCCGTCTTTGTGAGCTACTTCGACTCGTTTATCCGACAGCATTCGGCCGGCGCCTTCTAGGACCGTGACGCCTTGACTGGTCAGAAGCTGCGTCATCGAACCTGTCAGACGGTCCTCGATCCCGCTAATTCGCTTTCGGAGCGCTTCGAAATCCAAACTGGCTTCAACGTTGACCAGACCCATTTCAGACGCCGACTTCATGTCTGCCATCACACTTCCGGTCGCGATCATCGCTTTCGACGGAATGCAATCAAGAAGATGGGCGGCGCCGCCCACGATGTCCTTTTCGATAACTGTCACCTCGGCACCCAAACGAGCAGCGTAGGTTGCACACGCCGTTCCTCCCGGTCCGCCACCGATAATTACAAAACGCTTCTTGTTACCAGGCATACCACTACCCTATCGGTCTGGCTCGATTCGAGCTGAAGCGCAGGGCTGTGACTACCGGCTCTTAGCTAGCCGCTCGTACAGCACGACTAACTCGGCCACGGAACGATCCCAATCGTAATTCTGAGTTCGTAGATGACCCAACGGAACCAGCCGATCACCTCCGCCTTCAAGAACGGTGATCAAACCTTCGGCCAGGGCGTCCGGGTCGCGAGTCGGAACCAAAATCGCAGCATCGCCGCATACTTCGGCCACGGCGGCAATGTCGGTCGCGACAACAGGTGTGCTGACCGCCATCGCTTCCAGCGGCGGGAGGCCAAACCCTTCGTACAGAGACGGGTATGCCAGACAGTCCGCGCCCGCAAGAAGGGCCAAACGGTCTTCGTTCGTAACGTAACCCATCCGGACGATGCGCCCGTCATCAACCAACCCGAGGTCATGCATTGCCCGATCGTATGCTTCGACTCCCCAACCATCTCGGCCAGCGACAACCAATTTGACCTTCGGGTGCGTAAGCCACACAGACTTCATCGCAGCCAGCAGGCTGGGATGATCTTTGCGAGGTTCGATGGTCCCCAAACAGAGGATGTACTGGCCGTCGACCAGGTCTCGCCCGGCGTCCGCCCAAATATCGCTGTCTTGGCCCAATTCGTCAGCCAATGGAAGGTCGAACCCATTCGCAATGACATGGACTCGATCGGAGTCTACTGCAATGGTGTCAACTACCTCATCGGCGACTGCCTGAGAGACCACATGAATATGCGCTCCCCGGCTAACAGCACGATCAATCAGCCTTGGGTACGCAGCTGAATATGAAGAGACTAGTTCCGGCATATGCCAAGCCGTCAGGTCGTGAATCGTAACTAACTCGGCCGACTTCTTAGCTGGCGGCACCACAAAATTGGTGCCGTGAACAACATCAAACCCGCCCACAGCCGGAAGGTTGACCCGTTGCCAGAGTTGATGGGCAACTCTGGCAGGGAACCGCAATGACCGAACGCTCACAGCTGAGCCCAAGGGGCCCGACGGTTGGGAGTCTAGGAGCCTTTTGGCGTTCCAACTCACCAACAACAACGTGAGGTCGATCGTCCCTTCAGAAACCAAACGGCTAACGATCGAGTTTGTGACGGCGCCTACCCCAGTCGGCTGACCAAACAATGGTGTAGCATCTATGCCAATGTGAAGTGGTTGACCAGCCGAAGTTGACGACACCCAGTCACCTTAGTCGTTCCAGCCTGATACTCCCATCGTGGCTAATCGCTGGGCGTTTGCGCTTTCGTTTAGATTCATACCTAATGTTTTAGTCGTTTTATCGGGCGGCGTCGACTCGGGGAGGACAACTGCCCTACTTTCAAGTCGACGCGAGGCGCTCACCTGGCCCTGTTCACCGTTGGTAGCCGCCCAACCCGGAGCGCGCCGAATTCCAACTCGCCGTTACCGAAACGTTAGGGCGCATTGCGATATCCAGCGAATAGCGTCGACTCTTGGCAGCATCGGTTAGTCTGGCATCAATGACAACTGCTGAACTTTCACCTCCACCGCTACTGGAAAACGGCACGCGCTCGGCTGGGCTTCGCCAGCGCCTAGTCGATATCTGGAACTATCGAGAACTCCTAACGAGCTTGATACGGCGAGAGCTCAAGGTCCGATATAAGGGCAGCGCTCTAGGGTTCGCCTGGACACTACTGAACCCGTTGCTTTACCTCATTGTCTACACCATCGTTTTCAAAGTAATTATCGAATCTACGATTGAAAGATTCGGACTGTACCTTCTAGCCGGACTGCTCGTTTACAACCTTTTCTCTGTCGGCCTGACCGCTGCGACTACGTCAATAACCAGCAACGGCCCGCTGGTTCAAAAGGTGTGGTTTCCTCGCGAAATTCTTCCCCTAGCGTCCATAGGTGCAAACGTCGCGACCTTCTGCTTCCAACTTATTATTCTGTTCACCGGCCTTGCCGTGTACGCACAGGCCCCGGAGTGGTCGATGCTATGGCTCCTCCTGCCCGCCACGTTCATAACGATCATTTTGAGTATCGGGCTTGGCCTAATCTTCTCCGCTCTAAACGTCTATTTTCGAGATGTTCAGCACTTCCTCGAACTCGGCCTTATGGTTTGGTTTTGGCTCACCCCCATCATCTACGCCTACGATGTGCAAGCAGAGCCACTTCCCGTGGGCAGAATGGCCATGCTTAACCCACTAACCCCAATCGTCACCGTGTTTCATAGGGTGCTCTACAACCCGACCAATTTCGAGCGCACGGAAGCGATTGAAGACACATTCGGAACCCTTATCGATAACGACACGACATGGTATATAGGCAACCTAGGACTGTCTTTAGCGATTGCCCTCATTATCCTTCTTATTGGCTTCAAGGTCTTTGACCGACTCGAAGCGAATCTTGGAGAAGAGATCTAGTGCTCCGCATTGAAGACATCGCCATCGACGTCGACCACGTCTCGAAGCAATTTCGATCCCACTCCGAACCGGGAAAGACGTTCAAGGAACGGTTCTTGACGTACCGTAAGTCGGTAGTCGAAGACTTCACTGCGCTAGATGACGTCAATTTCACCGTGAAGACGGGAGAGACGTTAGGAGTTCTGGGCCACAATGGCTCGGGTAAAAGCACGCTCCTAAAATGTATTGCCGGCACGATCCGCCCTTCGGAGGGGGTCGTTCGAGTGAGGGGCCGCCTTTCCGCCCTCCTCGAGTTAGGGGCCGGGTTTCACCCCGATTTGACAGGACGTGAGAACATCTTTCTCAACGGCGTCATCCTCGGTTTTTCCCGAGACCACATCGAGAAAATCTTCGACGAAATCGTCGAATTTTCCGAGCTCTCCGAATTTATCGACACTCAGGTCAAGTACTACAGTTCGGGGATGTACGCTCGTCTAGGGTTTGCGGTCGCCGTCAACCTCGAACCAGATGTCTTACTCATCGATGAAGTGTTGGCCGTCGGCGACGAAGCCTTCCAACGTAAATGCATCGAACGAGTCCGCGGGTTTCAGGCCGAAGGCCGGACAATTTTGCTTGTCACACATTCGCCCGAACAAGTTCGGTTCCTCTGTGACGAAGCGGTGGTGCTTGACCGCGGGAAGATGATCCACTTCGGCGACGTCAACGAAGCGGTCACCCGTTACCGTCAATCGCTAGCAGACCGTGGGCATCAAGTCCCAGACGACCATGGCCAACGTCCTGTCGGCGCTGGCGGCGAACCATTAGCAACACTTGAAGAAATGGTCGTTCGGGGGCCAGCCGGAGAGAGCGAATTTCAGACTGGCGATACCATTACTTTTGTAACGTCGTTCAAAGCAGCCCGCGAACTTGATTTTGTCCGGGTGCGGCTTGTTCTACATGACCATCAAGGCATGCTTTTAACAAATATCTCGACTTCGGATATAACGGGTGGCGACCTAGATGTCCGACGACCAGGCCAACGAGAACACACCGTCGAGTTCACGATTGATAACTTACCACTGCTCGATGGTCAGTATATGGCCTCGTTTGTGCTGCAAAGCCCCGATGAGGTACATGAATACCACCGCATCGACCAGAAGCTTAGCTTCAACGTGAGCAGCGCCACCAGCATCGGCGGCCGAGTAGCTTTCGACTTCAAATTCTCGACCGATACCCCGCTGGTCGAAGGCTAACGAATCGGAACTAGCTCGTCGTCAGCTGGCTAGGCTCCTCGAGCATTCTTTTCGTTCTTTATATACCACTCATAGGTCTGCTCGATCCCCGCTCGAAGCTCGATCGATGGACTCCACCCCAGTGCCGTTAGCCGGGAAACATCAAGCACCTTCCGGGGCATGCCATCAGGCTTGGAAGTGTCGAAATCCAACTCGGCCTTGGGGTACACGATAGAGCCGATTGTTTCAGCGAGTTCTCTAATCGAACAGTCGATACCGGTGCCAATATTAATTAGGCGAGAATCCTCGTAGTTCTCCATCAAGTACAAGCAGGCTGATGCCAGGTCGTCGACGTGCAGAAACTCGCGCATTGCAGCGCCGCTACCCCAAATAGGCACGCTTGGTTCGCCTGCCTTCTTGGCCTCGTGGAACTTACGAATCAGTGCCGGAAGGACATGACTTGATGTCAGGTCGAAATTATCGTTCGGGCCGTAAAGATTCGTTGGCATCGCTGTAATAAAATTGGACCCATACTGTTCCCGGTAAAACTGACAGAGCTTGATGCCCGAAATCTTCGCGATGGCGTATCCTTCGTTGGTTGGCTCCAACGGCCCGGTCAAGAGGGAATCCTCAGTAATCGGTTGACGGGCACCGCGCGGATAGACGCAGGAGCTCCCGAGGTAGAGCAACTTCTCGACCCCGGTCTGTCGTGCCGCTTCGATGACCGTCGCATGAATCATCATATTGTCGTACAAAAACTCGGCCTGACGCGTCGAGTTGGCCATAATGCCACCGACGGTCCCCGCTACGAGGATCACATAACGTGGTTTCTTATCCTCAAACCAGGACATCACGGCGGCCTGGTTTCTCAGATCGAGCTCTTCCCGAGTCGCCGTAAGCACATCTGTCTGTCCCGATTGGACAAGCGCACGCATCACCGCCGAGCCAACCAAGCCTCGGTGGCCCGCCACGTAGACTGACCCGTCTTGTAACGAAAGCGAGGTAGCGGTGATTGGTCCAGAACTCATCGAAAAACAATGGTAGCTGCTAACGGCTACGCGAAAGCGCAATACTCAAGCAATTTATATGCTCCTATTTGAAGCGATTTATCGAGAAACCGGCCTAGGTGACGTCACAAAGGGACTGCTTTTTGTAATAATTGTTAGGCGAAGGCAATTCCCGAAAGTTCAAGTGACAAGCAGAACCAACGCCAACAATCCAGCCCGCCCTCGTCGAACGACGAAACTTCTCCACCGCCATCTCCGGTTGGTTAGTTTCGATGTATTCGGCACAGCACTGGATCGCCGCTTGGTCGAAGCTGGCGATATCCACTACTTGACCGCCAATCGCATTGGACTTACGACTACAGAAAATGTCGATCATTACGTCTCCTGCCGCCGAGCGGCTGAAGAACGGGCTCGAGAAAAGGCCGCCGAGAGTGGCCGAACCGAAGTCGGGATCGCCGAAATCAGTTCTGAATTGGAAGAGTTCCTACCCCCCGAACTTTTTGGCAAAAAGCCAATTCAAACCGAACTGCAACTCGAGCAAGAACTGGCAGTGGCAAACCCTGACGTTTTAGCCTTCCACCAGAAGGTTCGCCGTAAGGGCCTATCGGTTGTGTTCACCGCCGATACATCGCTCCCCCATGGGTTGGTAGCCAGAATGCTTCGATCAGCCGGCTACGACTGGGACCACCTGTTCTTATCGTCTCAGACGGGCCGGACCAAACAAGATGGCAGCCTCTTCTCGTCAGTTGTTGAACGCACCTCGTTCCAACCCAGTCAAATTCTCCATATAGGCGAAACTCAGGCAGTAGATGTAACCATCACAAGCCCAGCCAGGCTATCTGTCAGAGAACCCGTGGCACTGACCAGCCCAGTCGAGTTGAGTTGTGAACGCCGAACTGGAGTTGACTCAGTCGCCCTGGCCTTGGCGGCCAACCACCAAGCAAAAGTGGCCGACAAGGTCACGCCCGCTGACGTCGGCTACTACTCTCTGGGCCCAATGATGAGCGGATTTGTTGGTTGGGTGGCCTGGCAGACACGTCGGAAACTGCCCGACCATGTTCTTCTAGCCCCTCGTCTTCACCCAGGTAAGGACCTCGTCAGCCGGATCGGCTCTGAACTTTCAGATCTGATCAGGCCAAGCCATGACCTTTGGGCTGCGTCGCCGGCTTCAAGCGACGATAGCGTCCAGCGCTTCTTGGACGAGAGCGGAGTCGAACCCGGCGACAACGTCGCCCTACTTGATTTGGGGTGGGATGACAAAAACGTTTCACACATTGAGTCCCTGATGCCCGAAGAGCTCAATATTTCTGTGGCGGGATTTTGTCTCGGGTTGTTTGAGACGCCAACTTCTAACACAAAGGGGTGGGCGTTCTCCCCGGATAGGAACATCGAGCTGGCCAAGCGTATGCGCGATTCAGAGTTTGTTAACCTGCTCGGATCTCCTCGCCGAACCACAATTAGCGATGTTGAGGTGCGGCGACTCATCGAAGAGATATCGATTGGAATCATAGCCTTCGCCGAAGATATGGAACCCTGGATCAACTTGGGTCCGACGACGGCTTCGCTGTGTTGGCCTGCGTTGCGCACAATCGAGTCGCCAACCTATGCTGAAGCTCAACGACTAACCGACGGTTGGACCCGTAAAGACCGCTCTATTGGCCGGTTACAAGTGACAGACTCGCGCCCGCTCAAGAGTAGGCTCGTTCGTTCTGTCCAACTACGTAGCGAACTCGCTAGTGATCAACACTTGGGATCCGTTTGGGAGCAAGGCTCCCGAGTTCTCGAGTCAGGTGGATCGGTCGTTCCGGCTCTACCGGTGGCCAATAAGCGACTGGCTCTACGCTCACTTCGAATCGGTCAGCGCCGGGGTAACTCATAGGGAATATCTTAAGCCGGGACTAGCTGACAGTAAACCAGTCGGACTTCAGACCCAACCGCCTACGAGCCTCGTTGCCACTGACCGATACCGAACTCGATTCGAATGTGAAGACGACCTTGGTCGCCCTACCCCCGTAAGCCCCATGTCCATTCCGCTCGGTCACCTGCACCCCCAAGAGCCTACCGGCCCCATAGTGTGCTTCGAGGTCCGCTACGGCTACCGTCTTAGTCCAGGAGTGGTGAGGATTGTTTGCAATGCCGTCACCACGATCCTCGACCGCAGGAAAGTCCCCGCCGGCCGTGTGTCCGCCACTACTCGATGAGAACTCGGTCCGCGCTATTTTCCCGGTTGGGTAGATTCTGACGACGCCGCTTGTTTCCGCGATAGCTAGGTCGGTCCGAGGATCGGTCGCTGTGTGATTCGCCCGACGGGAACTGTAAATCCCGTCATAGACCTGACAACGCGTGTCATCGCAGGTATCAGCGTAGGGCAATTGTCGAGTGTCGCCCGCCATCAAATAAGAACGCGCTGCAATCGCCTGAGCTCGGAGGGTGGCTTCGGGCCAAGACGCAACAGCTTCATTCGGCACAACGCCCCGCAGATACGTTTCAACAGGCACTACGTTGACTGATCGAGATTCGCCCTCGTAGGAAGTTGCTTGGATCGTGCCGTCATACCAGCCGCTCTGAGAAGGCCCGCAGACCTCCAAGAGATTGTCTTTCCTAGACGAGTCGAAGTCAGACTTCTGGGACTGGACCGACCTAACTTGCACCGTGCTGTCTGAGAGTTGGAAAGCACTCGTCCAAGGACCTCCACAGGAGTCCGAGGTCTGGACCACAAAGCCTTCACTGTCCAACCGCAAACGCACCGCACCGGTCTCCAGCACCGCAATTGTGGAACCGTCCGGTTCCAACAGCTCGAGGCCCCCGAGCCCGACTGAGATTACAGTATCAGCGCCATGCATATATCTGAGATCGACACGGACCGCGTTGGGGTCTATGGACGCTGACGAAGGAATCTGGCCAGAAGTAGTTCCGCCATAGTAATGGTCGAGAATCTCGGTTGAGGTCCAATGGTCGACTGACGCGTATCCAAGGGCGCCGTGTTGACTCATACCTCTTCCGTGTCCCCAGCCTCTGCCGTGGACGGTAAGTGAATCGATTGGGCTCGCGCTTACGATCCCTTGTTCGGAGGCTGAGACAGAACCCATCGGAGCCAACGATACCAGGCTCACAACAACCAATAGTCCGACCAAACAGGCCGATACTCTCCAACGCAACATTCGACGACCGCCCAAAGTTCAATGTAGGCAACACTGCAGAAGCATTTACTTCGCAGCGATCTGTATCGGCTAACAAAACCACGAACCTTAGAATTTGTTAGTTCAACAGTAAACAGACGCTTTTCAGACCGAAGGCTTAGGCCAAAACGGTCGGGTGAGGGTGTTCAGGGTCGGCTTCAAAATATTCACGGACAAGACCGACCACCGAAGTGTTAAACAGTCCCCAAGTATCGTCCAACGGTGGAGCATGACTCGAAAGGAAAAGCTCGCGAGCTCGGGTGCCTTCCGCCAAACCCAGAACTGCAGATGCAAAATGGTTCAGCGTATAGGCATCCTTGATTCTCATGCCGAAGTGAGCTGAGATTTTGCGGTAGATCGGCAAGTAGCGTTCGCTCGCCTCGTGCTCGCCCCGAAGATAGGCATCCTTGAGCCGGGGAGAAATCTGGTCAGGCTGACAGGCAATTGCGGCCGCAACCGCAATACGGGCATGCCAATTCTTCGAATCTGTCGCCTGAACCGCCAAGATTCCGAGCGTGGCGATTGTCATTCGCAGTAGTTCTTGGCGCTCCTCAACCGGCATCGAACCTAAGCGCTCCGGAGGGTATGCTTCGAAGAAAGCATCGAGTTGTTGTTCGAGTATGTCAACGGCCTGAGGACCGCCCGCAAGCTCTTCTTCGAGAAGGTAACACGCCAACGCCTCGTGAAAGTTATCCCGAGCACTACCACCTTCGCCATACCCTTGCCATGCCCGATAAACCGAAGCTCGTGGTGATCCGGCCAAATTTATGGCCTCTTCGAGGGGGACATTCGTGAGCGTTATCGCCGGTCCGCGCTCCCTCAACAGCTCCTTACCAGCTTCCAACGTGGCTTGCATAGCGTTCTCACGAGGCGAATTGGTTTCCAACTGGTCTTCGTGGTCTACTGAGCGATCTGCCATCTATTCCTAAACTGCCGACGAGAAGTTGAGGGGGATATTCTCCAACCAAGTATGGTCCTTCGTGGCCAAGAAACCAAACGCCGATATTGGATTAGACCGAGCAAACAAGCTTCGAGAAAGCAACTACGACTTGAGCGTCGGCATGCACAAACCGTCCAACTCGACGACTTCAATCGAGTCCCGATTTTCGTACGTCACCTTATTGTCAGGATCTATATTGAGCTTGAATTCTCGAAAGCTCATCTCTAAGGCGTCAAATGCCAGAAGGCGCCCGCGTAACGAATCACCCAAGTCCAGCAACACCTTTATAGCTTCTAACGCCTGAATCGAGCCGACGATACCCGGTAAGACACCTAGTACCCCAGCTTCGGAGCAACTTGGAGCCAATTCAGGCGGTGGAGGTTCGGGCAGCAGATCACGATACGTAGGACCGTCCAAGGGGTCAAACACAGTGACCTGGCCTTCAAAGCGAAAGATCGATCCATGCACGACTGGGATACCCAACTTGACAGAGGCATCGTTGAGCAGATAGCGACTTGGGAAGTTATCGGCGCCATCGACCACGATGTCGAAGTCGGCCAGGACGTCCATAATGTTGTCTGCGCCGAGGCGGGCATCAAATGTGACCACGTTAACGTCGGAATTCAGGCCAACCAGAGTTTTCTTGGCCGAATCGACTTTACGTTCACCAACACGGTCTCGGTTATGAAGGATTTGGCGCTGAAGATTTGACTCGTCGACGACATCCATGTCGATGATTCCTATCGTTCCAACACCAGCGGCCGCCAGGTAGAGCGCCGCTGGCGAACCAAGACCTCCGGCACCGAGCAACAAGACCTTAGAATCGAGTAGTTTTAGCTGCCCGGCTTCGCCTATCTCAGGCAAGAGCAAGTGGCGACTATAGCGGTTCCGCTGACCTTCGTCGAGAATCGTCGGGACGCTCCACTCGCGGCCCTCGTCTTTCCATTTGTTAAAACCGCCTGCCAACGAAGACACATCGGAGTAGCCGAGCTGGCCGAGCGTCTCCGCTGCGAAAGCTGAACGAACGCCGCTAGCGCAGTGAACAATAATAGGCGTCGACTTATCGGGAATTCGGTTCTCTATCGAGCCCTCGAGCATCCCGCGCACGAGCAGAACCGCTCCTGGAATCGTACCTTGAGCCGTTTCGTCCGGCTCTCGAACGTCCAGAATCGTATGACCGGAGGAGCGCCGTTTCGCAGCCTCATCGGTGTCGACTTCATCAATGGCGGACTTGGTCGCTTTCAGCATGTCTCTAAAGGTTGGCATCGTCTTCTTCGACTTTCTCTACTCAGCAGAATGCTAGTTCGTACATAAACCCTATCAAATAGGTCAACAATCAACGGTCCGTATCCATTCCCTCCAACAGGAGGCTCGGCCCTTCGCCTCAGAATTTGCAATTTTAGATTTGTTAATAGTTGTTAACCGTGGTTAAGATACTTTAAAAGTATAGAACCCCTAGCAATCGAGGATGTACAATGCCACGAACACCAAGGACAACGACCTTCCCCCAGGACACGATCATGATAAAGAAAATGCACGACCCTTTGGCTGAACGCCTGGGTTACGACCTACGTTCCGAATACGTCGAGAGATACTGGCTTTCCGTCCTTGGGCCGTCGGCAACCCTGCTCCTTCGACGCCTTGGTCAAGGGCTAGAACACAACCCTGAAGGGTATTCGGTCGACACGGCAGGCCTATCAATAGAACTAGGATTAGGCGCCAAAGGCGGCAAGAACGGTCCGCTGTGGCGTTCGATTGAACGTATCTGCCGGTTCAAGGCCGCTACCAGAGTTCAACATGTTTTACAGGTGCGAACAGCGCTATCTCCGCTGGCGTTGCGACACCTAAAACGCCTTCCGGAAGAACTACAGGCCGACCATCAACGACTGCTCGATCAACAACTCCAGAACCGTCAACCATCGTCAAAAGGCAGCTGCTAGTCCCAACTGTCAAGAAGTTCGATTAGCAGCCTGACGCCAAATCCAGTAGCACCCTTCACATCGGTCCCCTTGTCTGAATCGGTCAGCGCAGACATACCCAGATCGATGTGAGCCCACGGCAGACCATCAGTAAAGTTCTCGAGAAACAATGCCGCTACAGACGCCCCAGCGAACCGATCTGAGCCAATATTTTTTACGTCTGCGATCGGCGACTCTAACTTCTTGCGATACTCATCAGGAAGCGGGAGCCGCCAAATTTTTTCGTCAGTAACATCAGCTGCATCAAACAGCCGATCACATAGGTCATCATCGCTGCCTAACAATGCCGCGTAAGCCTTACCTAACGCCATCGTCGATGAACCTGTCAAGGTAGCAATGTCGATGATGGCGTCCGGCTTTGCTTCCGCTGCCAACGAAAGGGCATCAGCGAGAACGAGACGGCCTTCAGCATCGGTATTGAGAACTTCAACGGTCTTGCCGTTCCGCGCCGTGAAAACGTCTCCTGGACGTTGCGCATTACCACCGGTCATATTGTCGGTCAATGGCACGAACGCGGTAACCGCAACCTTGGATTTGACCACGGGCAAGGCCAACATAGTGGCCAGGACTGCTGCGCCGCCCGCCATGTCTATCTTCATGGTCATCATTCCCGCCGACGTCTTTATCGATAGACCACCGGAGTCGAACGTTATTCCTTTGCCGACCAACGCAACGTTGGCTGACGCCTTACCCTTCGGGTTATATTCGATTTTGAGCAAACGTGGAGGATGTTCAGACCCTTGGTTTACGGCGAGAATTCCACCGAGCTTTTCCTTCTCAATACGTTTCTCAGTCCATACGGTTGCTTTGAGACCGGCAGCTTTCGTGAGAGCTTGAGCGCGCTTGGCAAAAACATCTGGCGTCAGCGAACCACCCGGCTCATTGCCAAAGTCGCGCGCTATCGCAACCGAATCTACTATTGTCGAAGCCTTCGTCAGCGCGGCCCGTAAACCTTGCCCGGAAGCAACCAACGTCACGGTTTGCTTCTTCGGTTTCTTTTCTGACTTGTAGACATCAAACCGGTACAGGGGTAACGCCAGCCCCTCGACGATAGGTGGAAGCGCTTCGGTTGCCTCGATCGGCAAGTCATGAGACAGCAGAGTCGAGGCAATAACGGTATGTTTCCTGGCCGCTCGGGCAAAAGAAGCGGCACTCGTTCGGAGAGTCGTGGTCGATATTTCTTCCTTCGGGCCCAGTCCAACCAAGATCTCGCTAGCTGAACCGTCGGCCACGACGGTGAGCACCTGTCCGACTTTGCCTTCGAACCCCGAGTTCTTTAACTGCGTCTTGCGAGCCGCTGACAACCCAGCGACGTCCTGTTCAGTCATTGGGGAATCAACGACAGTTGCTGACTTCGGAGTGGACTTTGAGAGCTTAAACGAGACCATGGTTCAGATGCTAGAAGGTTAGCCGACCAATTCAACTCAACATCGGTCCAGCGTTGGTCCAAGATGCCGCTACAGACACTTCGGTCGCGAATCGCTGCCAGTTAACTGTGCGGAAGACTCTGAACCATCGTTTGGGTAGGCCCGAAGAGATCGCCGAGACCTTCAACCCGATCCAGGACTTGGCCGGCCGTAAACCGAAGCGCCCCGCCGTCGGCGCCGAGGCGAACCTCGTCCCAAGTTAGCGGGGTAGAAACGGTTGGCTTCGAGCCACCTCGGAGAGAATACGGGGCGATGGTCGTCTTGTGAAAAGAGTTCTGAGACCAGTCAACGAAGACTTTGCCCGGACGCAGCTCTTTGGCCATTTCAACCAGGATAAGATTCGGCAGCCGTTTCGCGAGAAGCTTCCCCATCGCGAGCGCGAAGTTCGCGGCGTCGGTATGGGTACAGGTCTGGTTGACTGGGACATAAACCTGTAGACCTTTTTGCCCCGAAGTCTTCGCCCAACACCGCATATCCAACATCGCCAGAACCTCTTGTAACTCAAGAGCTGTCTGACAACATTCGACGATCGTAGCCGGACTACCCGGATCCAGATCGAAGACGACCATCGTCGGGCTAGCCAAATCGGAGGCTAACGCCATCGGCGAATGTAGTTCCAATGAAGCCATATTTGCCGCCCAAACCAACGATGCAGGTTCGTCGATACAGCAATACTCGATGCGAGAAACCGCTTTCTCCCTCGGGTTCTTTGATCGGTCGCTGCCTCCCGGTCCGGGCGCGGTCAACATCCACTCTGGTCGATGGTTTGGGCAGTTCTTTTCGAAGAAGCTCTTCTCCGCGACCCCATCTGGCCACCGGCGAAAGGTCATACATCGCCCGACCAGGTGAGGCAACATGTAGTCTGCAATCCGAGCGTAGTAGTCGATCACCTCTGCCTTGGTGAAACCCACATCAGGGTAGAGTACCTTCTCGAGGTTTGATACCCGCAGCACTCGTTCGCCTACCGCCACTTCGACGGAAGAACTCAAGCCGGCTGAGCCTTCGAATCATCGTCGCCGGTCGATCGGTTGTTCTTTGCCGCCTCGACGCTCGCTTCAAGCGCAGCTAAAAGATCAACAACGGCTGCATCAGACTCTTCAGCCGGTTGATCCAACTGGCGGATTTCGCCTGCCGCCTTCGCTTCTAACATTTCGAGCACTTCGAGCCGGTAGGTATCTTCGTACTTGTTCGGATCAAAGTCCGATGCCAATGAGTCGATGAGCTGGTTCGCCATCGCTAGCTCGGCTTCAACAACTTCGGTCTCCTCCAATTCATCGAGCGTTGGAATCTCCGCGGATGGAACGACCTCGTCCGCATAGACCATTGTTGACATCATGAGAACGCCGTCGATTGGCCGAATGGCAACCAGGTACTGTTTAGAACGCATCACAAAGGAAGCCACCGCTACCCGAGACGCCTCGGTCAGGGCGCGAGTCAGCAACACATATGATTTGCGAGCGAGTTCGTCGGGCACCAGGTAGTAGGCCGAATCATAGAATACGGGGTCGATCTGGTCTTCTTCCACAAAGTCAGAAATATCGATCATTCGGGAGGCCTTCGGCGCTACCGCATTAAGATCTTCTGCCGAGACAATCACATAGTTGTCTTTGCTAACCTCGTACCCTTTGACGATGTTTTCGTAAGGAACAACGTCGCCTTGTGCATTGATGCGTTGCTGTTTCACCCGAGTATTACTGACCGAATCGATTTGATTGAATCGCACGTTTTGGCGACTGACAGCCGAGAAAAGCTTGACCGGTATTGTGACCAAGCCAAAGCTAATCGCGCCATTCCAGATTGCACGAGCCATAATCACTCCTCAACGACAGTAACAGACATGATAGTTGGGTATCGGCAAAGACGCAGCCTAGCTGAGCATCATTGGTAGTAAGCTCTCAGTGTGAACCCAATACTAGAAGATGCAGAAAAAGAGCTCCTCGAAAAATTTGAGAAGGTCAAGGAGGACTTAGGGCGAGTGTATGTCTCGTTCGAAGACCTCAGAAACGCTACCGCGTACGACGATATTTCTAAGGCGCTCGAAGAATTAGAGGACATCGTGAAAGACGTGCGGACGGGTGGCATAATCGGCAGCGGCGCAAACTCGCATAAACGTGCCCGCAAAAAATGGCTCGAAGCTGGTGGAGCTAACCCGGACCAGACTGGCTGAACCTCATTACAGAGAAAGTGCTGCTCGGGCAACTAGGTCGATGCCGAACCCCATCAGTATGGCCAAATAGAGCAGCCCAGTCGCCGCCATCACGGCCGAGTAAGTTTTTTCGCGCAGCGCCATTATCGTCGCCACCACCAACCCAATGGTGGTCAAGACGCAAGCTACCCAGAACCATCCAAGTAAGCCGCCGTAACCGTCATCAATAGTTCCGTTTAAAACCGACAGCATCCCCGTAGGAAGAAGAAACACGATTGTCTCGGGCAGCCACAATATGCCGGTCCAACGAACGAGTTCAACGAGCAGTGATCGATCGAGTCCAGGCTGGACAAGATACCAGTGCCCGAGAAGCATCGCATCGCTTACCACACCTAGGAATAGGGCGCCTATGACCATCCGGACCACCGACAACCAAACAGGTGTCCCGCCCTCAATTCCGGCGGCGATTACTCCAACAAAGCCGACGAGTGCGGTCGCAAGGTCGATTAGGGGGTCAAATTCAGGACCATCTCCGGATTTGAGTTTGTCTGATCGGTCAATGCCCGTCATAGCGGCGACCCGAGATGATCTTTTCTCAGCCAGTTGACGTTGTCCTGAAACGCCGACCGAACGGCGCCGATATGACTGGATTAGCCCAAAGGAACACAACACGGCAAGGCCGGCCGTTGGAATGTCGCGCGTTGGCTGCCATCCGAATTGCCATGCAATCAGCAAGGCGCCGAGCGCCATCAGCAAATAGACAATCCGCATCGTCCAGCCATACCCAAGGCCGACGACCCGATGGCGGGTCGTCACCCACACAAACAACATGCCGCCCGCTGCCCATTGCAAGAGCACTGCCGACGCATCAAGCTCAATCATTGACGCACACTTTCGATCTGGCCGGAGTTAGCACCGACACCTACCGTCGATTCTACTGTTGGCGACAAGAACTAGGTTGTAAGTCACGGCGGTGCAACACACCGAAACAGTTAGACGCTATCTCCCACCATCACCAGCGAAATTCTGGGACCAGACGCTAGGCTACCAAGCGTGAATCCTCTGGTGACTTCGCTCTTAGTACTTGGGTATGGCCTATCGATACCTACTGGGTTCAGATTGGTCCGAATACTAAAGAACCAGCACGGCATAGCGTTTAGTGGACACCAGTTCGGCATCATTATCGCAGCCCTCGGCTGGCTACTAAAGCCTGCACCCATTATCGCCATCATCCACGCCCTTTGGCTTATCGGCACACGAGTTGCCTACAAAGTCTTGTCGATGAGAGCGTCGAACAAGACCGACGCATCTTCGCCGTAGGCCTAATTGGGCAGCTGTTCAGGCCAGTCCGTCTGCTATCGACCCTGCATGGTGAGACGAACGGGTTAAAGGGTCCGATGCGACGTGGCTGATACCAAGCCCTTGTTCACCTACCGACTTAAAGTGGACAAACTCATCAGGGGTAACCCAACGTTGAACGGCCAGATGATTCGATGTCGGGCGCAAATACTGTCCGATGGTCACAATATCGACGCCGACTGCTGCCAGGTCGGCCAATGTGGACTCCACCTCGTCGTTCGATTCGCCCATTCCAACAATAATCCCGGACTTAGTAGTCATACCGCGATCCTTCGCTCTCGCGAGCAGCGCCAGACTTCTTGAATAGGAGGCGGATGGCCGCACGGCGCGTTGGAGACGAGCCACCGTCTCGATGTTGTGATTGACAATTTCGGGCTTGGAATCGCAAACTATTTCGAGGGACTCTTTCCTGCCTCGCAGGTCTGAGATTAGGACTTCAACACCTACGCCTTGGGCCGTCGAATGAATCGCCTCAACTGTTTGAGCGACGATATGAGCGCCACCATCTTCTAGGTCGTCTCGCGCCACCATGGTCAAAACGGCGAATTTGATGCCAAGATCTCGGATGCCGTCGGCAACCCGCTGGGGTTCGTCGGTATCGACGGCATGGGGCTTGCGGGTGTCGATTAGACAGAAGCCACATTTGCGCGTACAACGATCGCCCAGCAACATAAACGTTGCCGTACCTTCGTTCCAGCAGTCGAAAATATTCGGGCAGCCTGCTTCTTCGCAAACGGTTGTAAGTGACAGGTCTCGTGCCGTCTTTTTGAGCTCCAAATAGTTTTCGTCAGTGCGGAGCTTGACCCGCATCCAGTCGGGCTTCCTGGCGCCTATTTCAAGGCCACCGGTAACACCAGCCTCATCGAGGCGACCTTCGAGGCGGCTCGATTTTCGCGGCGTCAGCTCGACCTTCACTGCCGAGGTCACAGACTCGGCTGGCTCCGCTGCAACTTCTGGCGAAGGCTTGATCACGTCTCCGGGTCCCCGACCGAGGGAGAACGGCGACAGATCATCGACGGAGTGACGCCAAACAACGTCTTGCCGGTCGACTGACCGGCCAGCGCAAAGCAGACGGGCGGCCTGTTCGGCAAGCACATTCGTCACTTCTTTAAGTGGTACTGAAACGCCTTCAGCCGCCATAGAAGTCACACTCTTGTCGGAGATTCCACAAGGGACAATGTGGTCGTACCAGTCGAGGTCCGTGTCGACATTAAGCGCAAACCCATGCATGGCCCGTCCACGAGAAAGGCGCACACCAATCGCGGCGATTTTGCGCTGCTCCCGACCATCGCCGTCAACCCAGACACCCGGACGGCCCTTAACTCGACGAGCTTGAAGCCCAAAACTAGCCAGGGTCTCAATGAGGATCTGCTCGATGTTGGTAACGTAGGCCACGGTGTCGGCCATCCCTCCACCTCTGCGTCCTGGTACCGAAAGAACCGGGTAACCTACGAGCTGGCCTGGACCGTGAAAGGTAATGTCGCCACCACGATTTGTTCGAACTACGTCTGCGCCTAATTGATCGGGTTCGGTGAGAAGGTTTGATTCGTCGGTGCGCACTCCCATCGTAAAAACGGGTTCGTGTTCGACGAATAGGAGATAGTCATCGGTGCCTGGAAACAGTCTCTTTTGGAGATCCCAAACCTCGTGATACGTAGCCCGCCCGAGCCAACGTACCCGCAGCGGGGCAAGTTCTGCCTGCTGCGGGTCGTTAGAAGCTACGAAAGTAGACGCCACTAGGCCAGCTCTGATTCCCAGTCACGGGTCTCGATGATATCCTTGACCCGAGCCAAGAACGCGGCAGCATAAGCACCGTCAATAGCTCGGTGGTCCCAAGCCATCGCTAGGACACCAACTGAGTGAATTGCAATAGACTCGTTGCCAAAGTCATCGGTGATAACGACTGGTTTACGCTTGACGGCATCGGTCGACAAGATACCAACCTGAGGCTGGTTAATAATCGGGAATTGCATCATTGTGCCGTACCCACCAGCGTTGGTGATGGTGAAGGTTCCGCCACTGAGCTCGTCAGGTGCGAGTTGTTTTGACCGCGCTCGACGAGCTACATCGGAGACGTCACGAGCTACCGTTCGCATTCGCTTTCCGTCAGCATCTCGAACTACTGGAGCCAGTAAGCCCTGGAAATCCAGGTCAACGGCGTACGCCATATTGACGTAGTTGTGAACGATAAGCTCACGGTCTCCAACCGACGCGTTGAGATGAGGGTATTCACGTAATGCGTCGATGACGGCACGGGAGATAAACGGAAGGTAGGTTAGGCTAAAGCCTTCTTGCTCTTTGAACGCTTTGCCATAGTTACGGCGAATTTGTTCAACTGCTTCGTAATCGACTTCGATTGCGGTCAGAGTGTGAGGCGACACCGCCTTCGACATGACCATGTGTTCGCCCGTCTTGATTCGGATCCCGGTGAGCGGAACGACCGTGTCTCGAGAACTCGCTTGCGCCGCCGGGGCCGGAACCGGAGCTGGTGCTGGTGCTGGTGCAGGAACCGGAACGGCCGCTGGCTGAGCTGGAACAGCGGCTGGCTGAGCTGGTGTAGCTTGAACTTGGTTGGTTTCGATATAACGTTGTACGTCATCTCGACTTATGCGACCTCCGAGCCCGGTGCCTTGGATCTCGTTTGCGTCTATGTCATGCTCGGCGATCAGGCGACGAACGACAGGCGACAACACCTTGCCCATTGTTCCAAGATCAGCAGGTTCCTCGACCGGTGCTGCGGCCACAACTGGCTCTGGGGCCGGTGCAGGGGCAGCCTCAACCACAGGGGCAGCTTCGACAACGGGTGCAGCCTCAACCACAGGGGCAGCCTCGACAACCGGCGCCGCTTCAGCAGCGGGGGCCGGATCAGCAGCTGGGGCAGAACCCTCAGCTGGTTCACCCAGACGAGCGATGACGGTCCCAACTTCGACGGTCTCACCCTCAGCAATCAAAATTTCTGACAGGGTTCCTCCCGCAGGGGAGGGAACTTCCGTGTCAACTTTGTCGGTGGAGACTTCAAAGAGAACTTCGTCAATTTCGACGCTCTCCCCTATTCCTTTGAACCATCTCGTGATGGTTCCTTCGGTAACCGTCTCCCCTAGCTGGGGCATTTCTATGTCGGCCATTCCTGGTCCGCTCCTGTCTTGAGTTTTGCCTTGCGTGTGTTTGTTATTCTAGGTCTGAGATCGTCAGTCCCGGTGGTTAGTGTAATGAACGACCAGTCAGGGCCAGGACACTCTCACCAAACAGTTCACTCATTGTTGGGTGTGGTTGGACGAACTGAGCTACGTCGGTGACGTGCGCTTCCCAGTTAATCGCAAGGTAGCCCTGACCTAGCTGCTCGGTTACCCAAGGTCCTACCATGTGAACCCCAAGAATCTTTCCACCAGTACCATCTGCGAGCTTTTCTGCGATGACCTTTACCAGACCATCTGTTTCGCCAACAATAATCGCCCGGCCATTTCCGGTAAACCGGTGCTTCGAGACAACGACCTCATATCCAGCTTCTTTAGCTGATTCTTCCGTATGGCCGACGAACGCTACTTCCGGGTAGCAATATATGCACCATGGAACGTTCAGGTAGTCAACGGGGTTCGTGTCCTCGCCCAAAATGTCGGTGATCGCCAACATTCCTTCTGCGAACCCGACATGAGCAAGCTGAGCCGTAGGCACAATGTCGCCGACTGCCCAGACACCAGGGGCCGATGTGCGACAGTTCTCATCGACTGAAACATATCCGCGTTCATCGACATCGACGCCCGTCTTTTCGAGGCCCAACGTGTCCGAGGCTGGACGCCGACCAACCGACACCACCACGGTCTCTGCAGTGATCGTTTCATCGTTGTCGCCGTAGGTCAGTGTTACACCACCGTCGCTCGTGACCTGTGACTTGACAGCGACGCCGGTCTTAATATCGATGCCACGCTTTTTGAAGGACTTTTCTACGACCTTCACTGCATCGATGTCGCAGCCAGGGAGAATCTTCGGAGCGAACTCCAGGATTGTTACGTCGGTACCGAGGTCGCTCATCATGGAAGCAAACTCGCAGCCAATTGCGCCACCGCCAATAACGACCGCACTTTCCGGAAGTGCCTCGATCGAAAGCAACTCGTCGGACGTGACGATGGACTTCGCGTCGATTGGAAACCCGTCGATAGTTCGTGGGACCGAACCAGCGGCCAATATTACTGAACTTCCAACAATTGACACCTCACCCGAAGATCCGCCAGAGACGTGGACGGTCTTATGATCGGAGTCGAGCACTCCAGTGCCGTCAAAAACGGTAACCTTGCGGTTCTTCAGGAGGAACGTTATGCCACCGACGAGCTGATCTACGACCGCTTGTTTTCTCGTGAGAGTCTTACTCCAATCAACACCTTTGGACTCTGCCAAGATGCCAAAGGTCTCGGCGTGTTCGACCGCACGGGAAACCGCCGCAGTCTCCAAGAGTTCTTTAGCGGGGATACAGCCGACATTCAGGCATGTTCCTCCGAGTTTATTTTTCTCAACAATCGCTATGTTGAGTCCGGCTGAAGCTCCGTAGAGCGCCGCAGCGTAGCCGCCTGGCCCGCCTCCAATAACAACCACATCAAATTGTTCGCTTGACAGGAAGATCACCTCCGTAGATACTGGCACTGAAATCATACCGAGGACACCGGGCATAACTACGACAAGTTTGTCACGCTAGAACCAGTGCGGGCGCTCGCCGAAGAAACTATCACTTCGATTTAGCCTTTTCCCACTAAGAGCTGCAAGGCGAACGCTCCGAGAATAGCTAAACCTAGGACTACCGAAAGAAGAAGTAACATTCTTGTACTCATACCATGATGGTAGAGTCAATTCTGCTACAACCAGAAGGTCTCCGAGGTTTACATCCTCAAACCGATTCGGTTAGTCGGAGAATTCGGACCTATGGTTCCAGTGACATCGAGCGATGGAGAGGCAACGTGGAGATACTTTTGGCGGGAGCGAGTGGACTCATTGGTGGTTCTCTGGCAGCGGCGCTCAAAGATGATGGCCACCGCCCAATTCGACTCGTTCGAAGAGCTGCTAAGGGGCAAGACGAAATTACATGGGACCCCAAAAGCGGGATCTTAGATGCCCAGTCTCTCGACGGAGCTGACGCGGTCATTAACCTAAGCGGCGCCGGCGTCGGCGACAAACGTTGGAACGATGAGTATAAGAAGCTCGTCATGTCAAGCAGGACCCGAGCCACTTCACTTCTGGCCACCGCACTCGCCGAGTTACCTTCGCCACCCAAGACCCTTATTTCTGGTTCTGCGATCGGGTTCTACGGCGACCGTGGCGACGAAATTCTTACCGAAGAGTCAGAACCCGGTGCAACATTTCTTGCCGACGTTTGCCAAAATTGGGAAACGGCGGCTCAGCCTGCAATCGATGCCGGCATTCGGACAGCCTTCTTGCGGACCGGAATAGTGCAAACCCCTGCGGGCGGAGCGCTAAAGAAACTGTTACCTCTCGTGAAATTTGGGCTCGGCGGAAAGTTCGGGTCGGGAGAGCAATACATGTCTTGGATCACCATGACAGACCAGATAAACGCCATCAAGTACTTGCTCAGCAGCGACCTCAGCGGCCCAATAAACCTGACCGCACCCAACCCGGTCACAAACGCTACGTTTGTTCGAACACTAGGTACCGTCCTGAAGAGGCCAACTATCTTGCCAGTTCCCCCATTTGGCCCACGACTTCTACTAGGTCAAGAACTGGCAAACGCGCTCTTATTCGACAGTGCGCGCGTCCTGCCGATGGCCCTAACCGATCATGGATTCAGGTTCGAGCACAACGACCTTGAGGCAGGTTTACGAGCTGAGATACAAGGCAGCTAGCCCAACCTGGCCAGCTATGCTACAGTCACCGCCGGATAAAAAGCGACATAGTCCTTTATCTCCATCGCAGCTTCCTTGGGCGTGTGGTAGGTCCATGCGACATTCTCAAAAACCTCCCCTTCGGCGGTTACGTTGTAGTAGCTTGCCGTCCCTTTCCAGGGGCATCCGGTGGCATGGTCTGTCTCCGCGAACGACTCCCATTTGATCGCAGCCGGTGGGAAGTAATGGTTCCCTTCGATCACGATAGTTGCGTCGGATTCGGCGATGATTTTTCCGCTTAGCGTGGCAGTCTTCATAGTCACTTCAACATAGCTTTCGTCAGTTCTATTCCCGTCATCGTGAAACCGCCGTTGCCTGATAGTCCTACCCAGATTCGCGATTGCCTTAAACGAAATGATTCGAACGACTCAATCGACAGACGTCAGGTTTTGTCAATACTTAATTGGGGCTAACAAAAGGAGTTCTAGGTGTTGCTATTCAACCAAATGAAGTCGGTTCGAGAACAAAACATTCCAGTCGCGGAATGGAGTAGCCGGATAGACCCTGGAATCGATCGCGCCCGCCCGCGACCGATGGCGCCAGTGACGAGAAACAACGAGTCCTCCCCCTACGCCGTCAAGACGATGACGACCGCGGATGAGAATTTTGCCAACTGGATTAGAGACATCGGGGCTCCAGACCAACAATCAGAGCTAGCAACGCGACAGGCAACACAAGAAACCGAAGCCGTTGCCGTTCACGAACCCAAGAAGGCCGATTCGACCCCAAGAATGCCTGTCCCTGAAAAGCGCAAGCCAAGTCCGGACCAAACAGCCACGCTTCTCCCAGAAGAAGGTCTGAGCAGAACAGGGTTTCACTCGGTCAACTCAGCCGAACACAGACTCGACTCCGCCCACCACCACCTACAAACGATGGGCCTAGCTCCAGACTCAACATGGCCGCAAATCATTAGCCGTTACCACGAAACCATGGCGAAACTTAAGACCAGCCCGCAGGCGCTGCCTGGTCAAGCCGCCGAAGTGGAACGCCGACGACGAGCCATCAATACAGCCTATGCGTGTCTCCGGCTTCTAGCTGGAAGATAGCTTCAACTACCTACACCCGAACTGTAGAAATTCCAGCTTCGTCAAATGTTGCGGCCGTCGCGTCGTCGTTAGTGATAACAGCGATGACCGATCGTTGGATCCACTCATTCCGACCAGCCAACGATGCAACTAAGTCCAACTTGTCACCAGGCAGCTGGACAACCCATTCAGCCTGCTCAAGCAACGCGGTAAACCGGTCTTGATGTTCGGTGCTCCAGTGCGCAACAGGGTCGACGAAGGGCAAAACGACGGCTAGTTTCCTTCCAGAAGAAACCGTTCGTTCCGCCAGTTCGAGTTCCAACCCTCGACGTAGGCCGCTGACGACTATTGAGTCGGTGTTCAACTGTTCGATGGAACTGCCGGCTGCAAGCTGATTTTCGATTCTATCTCCAATGACGGCCACGGCTCGCTGGGTTGGCCAAGGAACCTCGACATCTTCGTAGGCGGGAATATTCGAAGCGGCTTCTTTTAGCTTTTCGACCTCGGCGACAGCCAACGCATCGACGAGATCGTTCATCTCGTCGCCAGAGTGACCTTTAACCCAGAAAAACTGCAGGCGTTCGGCGTCTCGAAGATACTCCTCTATCAAGGGCTCCCAGATATCACGGTTTGCCACTGGCTTCTTTTGAGAATTTTTCCAACCACGGCTCAACCAGCCCTTATACCACTGGTCGTTGAAGCACTTTACGACATAACTCGAATCCGAGTAGATTTCGATCGGGCCATCGACGGCGGTAACGGCTTTCAACACAGCCATCAGCTCCATTCGCTGGTTGGTCGTTTCTACGGCACCACCGGTTCCGGTCTGGCCATCGACCGACGCCCAGGCCCAGCCTCCTGGTCCAGGGTTCCCAGAACAAGCTCCGTCAGTGTAAATACGCACTCACATAATGTACGCCGTAACGCTGGAGAAGACCCGCTTTGCTCCTAGTCCATTGTTACGAGATCCCCAAAACGGTCGCTTCACTTTGATGTCGTGACCGGATACCTGTCCGTTTTGGCCAAATTCTATGCACAATATGAACATGAGTACAGATGGGTTTCTTAGTCAGCTGCCAGATATTGATCCACAAGAGACAAACGAATGGTTAGAGTCTCTCGACGCTGTGACATCCGCAGGCGGCAAAACCAGAGCCCGCTACCTTCTCGATCGATTACTCCAGCACGCTCGAGAGCTCCAGCTCGGCAACCCTGAGGTCGTGTCGACCGACTACGTCAACACGATCCCAACCAAAAATCAACCTTTCTTTCCCGGCGACGAACACACCGAACGCCGTATCCGAGCGTTCATCCGTTGGAACGCGGCCGCGATGGTCGTTCGGGCCAACAAGGCCGCCGACGGAATCGGCGGGCACCTCTCGACGTTCGCATCTTCAGCCGCTCTTTATGAAGTTGGCTTTAACCATTTCTTCCGAGGTAAGGACGACGGCATGCCGGGCGATGCAGTCTATTTCCAGGGTCACGCCGTTCCCGGCATCTACGCCCGGGCTTTCCTCGAAGGTCGCCTTGACGAGGAACAGCTAGATAACTTTCGTACCGAAGTCGGCGGCAACGGTTTATCGAGTTACCCCCATCCTCGCCTCATGCCTGAATTCTGGGAATACCCAACCGTGTCGATGGGTCTCGGACCGATCAACTCGATTTACCAGGCTCGATTTAACCGGTACATCCACAACCGAAAACTGGACGACACCTCTAAGAGCCGCGTATGGGCGTTTCTCGGTGACGGTGAGTGCGACGAACCAGAAACGTTCGCCTCGCTAGCCTTGGCCGCTCAACAGGGCCTCGACAATCTAACCTGGGTAGTCAACTGCAATCTGCAGCGGCTCGATGGCCCCGTCCGAGGCAACGGCAAAGTCATCCAAGAATTTGAAGCCGTGTTCCGTGGGGCTGGCTGGAATGTCATCAAAGTCGTTTGGGGCGGGAAGTGGGACGAGCTTCTCGCTAAGGACGTCGACGGCGTTCTGCTTAACAAACTGAACACCACCGTCGACGGAGAGTTCCAACGACTAGCCGTCGAGAGCGGGTCCTACATTCGCGAGAGTTTTTTCGGACCGGATCCGCGCCTTCGCAAACTCGTAGCCGACCTCACCGACGAAGAGCTCGTACACCTTCCTCGCGG
>CAZKEM010000029.1:0-36341 GCA_964551835.1 uncultured Acidimicrobiaceae bacterium
GTGTTCGTCGACTTGGTGGACTTCGGTTACTGGGGTGACGTCGTCGGGTACCGAGACGAGCGGGTCCGCTGATGCGGGAGCCCTTGACCTCTCTGAACCGGTTGATTTAGCTGAACAGCTCGATGTGAAGCACCGTCGACCGCAGTTAGCGCCGACCCTGACGAACAAGCCGCCGCAAATGCGGTTCACTGGTTGTACCAAACTTTCGAGGCGTGCCGGCTGACACCGGGGCGTGTGATGTTACTGACTTTGAATTTGCCCACAGCGGGGAACCGTTGGTGTTTTGTGGTTCCGCAAATCAGGTTCTGTCGACTCGGCTAAACGATTTCCAGCCGGAGTCTGTAGGCGGAGCTGCGTGTTCGACCTATCATGCACAAACAGCTCTGCCAACGACGTCTACGGCCTCCACGGAAGGCTTAGACGTCGCTGCTGGTAATGTCACATTGTTGGTTAGGCGTCATCGGGGCGGGTGTAAAGGCCAGTTAATGTGGCCGTTTCAATTACGGTGTCTTCGGTCGCTGCCCGAAGTTCGGCCGCCGTTGCGCCGGGTTCAAGATCGGTTGTTTCGCTAAGAGCTAAGAACGTGAACCGGTAAGTGTGCGTCTCGCCTGGCGGTGGGCACGGGCCGCCGTAGCCATCCCGGTCGAAGTCGTTCCGGCCTTCAGGGTAGGCAATGTCGGCACCTTCTTGGAATTCCCTATCTGAAGGCGCGATACCATAGGCCACCCAGTGGACGAACCCGCCTGCGTCATCGTCCTCGACGATCAACGCGAGTTCAAGGCAGTTGTCAGGGACGGCGGTCCAGAAGAGTCGGGGTGAGAGGTCGTCGCCGTCGCACGTTAACCGTTGTGGAATTTCTTCACCCTCGGCCCAAGCATCGGTCGTCAACGTAAGCGCACTGTCACCTTGGTCCTGTTCGCCACCGCCAGACTCGGGCAGCGACTCTCCGGGCCCCGCCGTAACAGCCTGACCCGAGTTGGGGGTCGAGTTGCCGGATGAGTCGGAACTGCACGATGCCAGGAACCCGGTGGCACCTACTACCCCCAACAGTGCACAACCTTTAACAAAGTTGCGCCGTGTCGGCGAGCCAGCGGCCAAGGTTTCGGCCAGTTCGGTTTTAGGTTCCGTTTCATCACTCATATCGCGTCCTTCGAACGGCTGGAGATCGGTTCAACAACGGAGAGTCCGATAGTCCCATCGGGTAGGTCCCAGCGGTCATTGAGTTGGTGATCTACGACAGTAATGCAAGTCGCCCATACGGACTGCAACGCCTCGATTCAAACCTGCATAGTAAAGAGCCGTGGACTCCCAGCTCATTCCGCCGATCAGGCCAAGTGTGCGCATCTTTGCCCGATCCGTCATGAAATCACCTTTACACCGGTTGGTGTTTGAATCTCGGCCCGGATGGAAAAGTCGTCATTCTGATTGAAATGAATGTCCATCATATCAACATGGCCGTCGAGCAAGGCCTGAATTTCTATGGCTTTCGGATGTGTGATGGTCAGGCCGACCAGCCTGCATCCAAGGTCGGTCATTTGGGAAGCGGGATGTGGTCCATCTGGCCACTGCATTAACGTGGGAAACATGCCTTCAAACGGCATTTTCCCTGTGTTGGTGACCGCCATAAGCCAAGAAAGGCTGCCGCGCGTGATCGGCACCGCCGATCCGAGCGATATTGGAAAAGTCTTGAAGCTGGCTATAAGGTCGGGGCTGTTCAGAACCCATGTCCCGATGCGCGGTGGGCCATCAAAGTTATCAAGATTGAACCAACGCGGCCTGTCTATTGGTGCGGCATCAGGATTTACCGCGATGACTTCCAGAAAGATATCCGACCCCAACGCCATTAACAAATTGTGCGTCCCCATCGCAGCATGTTGTCCACCCGCTGGAACATCAACGCCGAGATGGTTGCGAACATAGGCTGCGCCTTCCTCCAGTGTCCGTGCGGAGATAGCAATGTGATCGAGTTTAAGCGGTGAATTACTAATCATTTAGTATCCTTATCTAAGTGTTTCAAATTGCCGCAAACTCCAATTGATTGGCCAGATATCTTCCTAGCGCCAATGGAACACAAATACCATGCCAAATCAGCGATTTCCTTTGGGTCAATCATGCACCTCATCGATGTGTTCTCGACTTCCTGCTCACGCATCCGTTCTATGGATGATCCACTCGAATTTGCCTTCTCAGCAAGGACAGCATTCATTCGAGCTCCCTTAACCGAGCCAGGTAAAATTGCATTGACGGTTATGCCATGTGGACCCAATTCCATAGCAAGTGTTCCTTTAATCCGATCACACCCCATTTGGATGCGGCGTATGGCGCGCGATATGGCAAACCAAGACGACCGGCGGCCGCCGGGGTGATGATGTGGGGTTTGGTGGGCGGGTTAGTTGCTGGGATCGTCCCGGGTTAGTCCTTGAGTTAGGCGACTAGACCGCAGGAGGGGCAAGTTAACATGTCGATCATAACCCCTAACGCCGCCGGCTCGATCGCCAGACTCCGGGGCGTCTGACAGCGACACCGAATTGTTAGCCTTGTCGGTGCCTCACGCCGTCCTTACTCTGACCACGTTTTCCTGATGGATTAGGGCGACTGCTCTAGAGCTTCTTTCGAGGCAGGTCAGCTGCCTTTAAGATTTTGCCTTGCGGGGTTATCATTCCAGCCTTCGAACCGATCGACAACGTGTTCGCCATCATTAGGTCTTGGCTGTTGATCAGCAGCCAACGGTAGCCATCAATCTTCTTGAGTCGACTGAAGCCAGACTTTAGCGAACCGGAATCACCGGCGACGACCATCTGGCCGCGATCGAAGACAAGGTCTGCCTGCCCGCTGGGGTCTGGTTGTGCGCCGAGCGTCTCAATCGCTTCGGCCATCATCTCTTCTTTGGTTTGACGGGCAGCCATTATAGTTCACTTTCTGGAGTTGTCAGAATACGTTCAACTTCGTTGACCACAGCGACACCGTCATCGTGGTCGCCTCCGCTTACCGTCACGGTCACCTCGTCTCCAGCTACCGCACCCAGCGATAATAGACCAAGAATACTGTTGGCCTTAGCCGAGCGACCTTCTTTGTCAATTAAGACCTCGCCTTCAAACCCTTTCGCTAACTCGACAATCAGGCTGGCTGGTCTTGCATGCAGGCCCGTGCCGGAGCCAATCACAAGTTCGCCTCTAATTGGGCTCGGCTCGTCTTCGTTGGAGTTGGGTGGGCTCAACGTCGAGTAGAGTAACTCGGCGTCATCGGTCGTCCACAGTTTCTGAGCAAGAATCTCATCCTGGAGAACATCGGCAATATGGGCGAGGAGATGGATGTGATCATCGCCAACGGCAGCTAAGCCGATAATGAGATGAGCTGTACCTTCACCCCATTCGATACCATCGGGACATTGGGCCACCATAAGTCCTGTGCTGCGAACCGATTCTTTACCTTCAAACGTTCCGTGCGGCATCGCCACTCCGTTACCCAAAAAGGTCGACACGGTCTCTTCTCTCGTCAGCATACTCACGACATATGCCGGGTCGACGTGACCGGCTTCAACTAGCATCTCACCGACCAGACTAATTGCCTCGGTCTTAGACATCTTAGGGAGTCCAACAACTACCGAGTCTCGCGAAAGCGGTTGGGCTTCTGAGGCGGCCATCAGATAGCCGATACCACATCATCGCCGGCTTTGAGCGCCTGAACGAGTAGCTGGACGGCCGGGTCCCCAAAGAAAAGCTTGAATTGCACAATTGCTGCTTCGGGAAATTGGTTCCGTGCCGATTTTGCGAGTGACGCGTGGGTCACGATGACGTCCACCTCGGGTGGCACAGCGTTGACAGGGCTGTGTATCACCTCGATGTCCAGCTTCGCCTTCTTCACCATTTTCTGGAGCTGTTTCGCCCCCATAAGGCTGCTGCCCATTCCAGCCTCACATGCGTAGACTATCAATTTGATGTCTTCTGCCTTCTTAACTATTAGATCTGTCAACCTGATCAGCTCCAGTCATGTAGTTTCGGCGTCTAGATCGTCGCCGATGTGAGGGTTAACAACCACACCGACGATGACCAAGACCCTTTGAGAATAGGCCCACGGCTAAAGCTGTGAGCCTATTCTCCTGTTCGCCCTTGGGAATCTTACCGATTACGCGGATGCTGTACCAGGTAGCGACATGCCAGGAATTTCTGGCATAGCGTCGGCCATTGAAACATCGTCGTCAGCGTCAGACAGTTCCGCAACTGGGAAGAGTCTGAGTAGGATCGATCCGGTTATGAAGGTGATGACCGCTCCAACGGCCACACCCGCTAGCACCCCGAAGGCCGCTCCCCCTTCAGCTGGGAGTAAAGACAGGTAGGCGAAAATACTTCCAGGCGATGGCGGGCCAACGAGGCCTGCGTCGGTAGCAACGAAGACTAGGTCGGCGCTAATGCCTCCGGCCCACATAGCACCAATCATGACCGGATTCATCAAGATATACGGGAAGTACACCTCGTGAATGCCCCCGAGGAAATGGATAACAACTGCGCCCGAGGCTGCCATCTTGGCCAAACCCTTGCTGGCGAAAAAGTATGCGGCGAGAAGCCCGAGACCTGGCCCAGGGTTCGATTCCAGCATGTAATAAATTGAGCGGCCGGATTCGGCAGCGTCGGTGCTTCCAAGCGGTGTCAGCACGCCATGGTTAATGGCGTTGTTGAGGAACAACACTTTACCGACCTCGATTGGAATATCGGCCAGTGGAAGCAATCCTGCGTCGGTGATAGATGTTACGACGTTGCCGAACGCGGTTGCGATTGCATTCATAACAGGTCCGATAATGACGTAACCGAGACCGACTAACGCCAGACCTGAAAACCCTTGGGAAAAGTTGTTGAAAAGCATCTCAAAGCCCGTAGGTGTTCTAGGCTCTAAGAACTCGTCTACTTTCTTCATCACCCAGCCGGCTAACGGTCCAATGACCATCGCTCCCAAAAATTGAGGCGGGTCAGCGGTAACGGCCTCTACACCATCGGTGGCTTCGGCGACCGTGAATCCGGCACCACCGATGACACCAAAAACGGCGACAGCGGCGAGTACGCCACCCCGGTGACCGTGAATGAGTTTACCGCCCGTGTAGGCGACCAAAACTGGCAGAAGGTACTTGATCATGGGCACGACGAGATCGTCGGTTAGCCCGCCCCAGTCCCAACCGAGGCTGGTTTTGGCAAGCCAGCCTGTGGGTATGACGAGTGCGGTGATTAAGCCCCAGACAATAAACGCTCCGATATTCGGAACTACCATCGCGGCTAGCCAACCCCCGAAACGTTGTAAACGCTCTTGCATAGCTAATCCCTTCATGTGAATCTGTAGAGACCATTGTCTCACTAGTGATGTGACTGGTGCCACTGGCAATACGGCGAACTTGCCCTACGACAACCTGAACCCCTGGATACCTAATTGTCAGATCGGTTTGCCTAAGCGAAACCTTTAAACGTGGACTTCTAAGGCCTTCAGGTCCGAAGATGATAAGAATGGGCTAACAACCACCACTGGAGCGGATCTTTCGAGCAGTTCCACCGTTGAAATCACGACATCATACGGTCCTGTATCATGCTCGTCGTACTCCTTGGCGGATTGGACGTCAACAAGCGCCAAGTGGGGAAATTCGGCTTGGAGGCGAGAAACCAACACCCACGCTGTTGCCATACCGCTTGGGCAGACTACTAACGCCTGTTTTCTGGGCTTTAGACGCGAACGTTCCATCGCTCCAGAAAGGTACATTGTTATAAAGCCGACTTCGTCGTCATTGATGGCTTTTCCTAGAGCAACTGAGATTCTGGCAACTACTTCACCAGATACGACATGGACATCCGGGTAGCGTCTGGTTACATCGGCCAGTAGCGGATTATGCACCGGAAGACCAAACTCAAGACGAACCTTTAACCGGCTTAGGTGCATCGCTAAGCTACGGCGGAGCTCTTCATCGACTGCCAAACTCATATGTAGACGCGCAGCAGCGATCTCAAGAATTTCGTCGAGTAGTTCACCATTGTCGCCCAGCTTTGGTTGGACATCTGCTAGTGCGCCCAGACTGAGTAAGTATTCGGTCACGCCCGCGATCTCCTCAGCGGGGATGGGTTGGGCGCCGCCAAGCGAGTTCGCTAGGGCACTAATGCTCTCGGCCACGGGGTGATCGCGCAAGGAGAGAAATAGGCCTGGGTCGAGCCCGAGGGGCTGTCCGTCGAGGTACCGCGACTCGGTGATGGCCAGATACAGGGTGAAGACGACCTCGCTATCGCCATGTTGCAGGCGATCGCCGAGACCGCTCGAAGCCAGCGCCTTTGCCGATTCGCTAATGGAGAGTCCCGAAAGCCGGTAACGCAGACCAGCGGGGATGCGAACCAACATCGGCTTAGCGTTGTCAAAGGTTGTCGCAATGAGTTCTCTCAAGACTTCGATTGGTACAGCCTCAACATAGAGCTGAACGATGGCCCGCCGGACCCGCCGCTCGCTCCCCAGCAATGCGATGCCTTTACCCGGCCGCCGCACGACCGAAATGCCAACACTCTCGAGCCAGGGTTCGCACCGTTTCAGGTCACGTCGAGCTGAAGTTTTCGAAACCTCCAGCTCGGCATGCAGAAAATCTAACGACACGGTTTGCGGGTATGACCACAACAGAAGGTCCAACAAGAGATGTTCGCGTTCTTCGGGTGTGTAAACCTGTGGAGCCGCTGGTCCGTCTTCGAGATCAGCCAAGATCTTCTTTCGGGTTGCTCCATCGATGTCCACAAAGAGACCGGTCCCGCGCTGGACCTGGAATTCAGCTCCGCATGAAGTGAGATAGCGTTCCACGGTGGGTAGCCGATAACGTACAGCCCGTTCGCTCAAACCGAGGTCGTTGGCTAGCTGGGCGGTGCTGCGTGACTCGGACTGGGCCAACAGCCAACGGACGATCCGAACAACCCGGCTATCAAGTAGCGCAGTCATGGCAGGCGAACGTGGCTGCTGAGACGTTCCCGGAATTCGCTCGCCGAACCTGAAAGTTCGAGGCCTTCCTTCACCGCGGCCCGCAAGTTCGGGGTTTGGGCCGCGACCGTCGACTTAATGAGGTTTACCGCCGACGCGTTCACCGACAACTTAGTAACCCCTAGCCCAAGAAACACAGCAGCGGCAAACGGTTCGGTTGCTGCTTGGCCACAAACCGAGACTGGCCGTCCAGCCTCAACGGTGGCCTGGCAGAGCCTCAAAACTGCCGGGTGAAGTGGGTCCTGGCTCGCCGACATCTTAGTGTTGGTTCGGTCAGCGGCCATCGTGTATTGTGTCAGGTCGTTCGTTCCGATCGAGAAAAAGTCGACCTCGTCAGCAACCGATCGGGCGGTCAACGCGATCGACGGGACTTCCACCATGATTCCTGTTTGAAGGTTCGCTCCAAGTCCAACCCCTGGGATCGTCGCATCAATCTTCGCACGCACTTTCCGGTACTCATCGGCAGAACTAATCATGGGTATCATCAGAGCTAGTCGGCCATAGGGAGCCGCACGAACCGCTGCCCGGATTTGCGTTACAAGAAGCTCATCGAGCTGATCGTAGAGCCGGACTCCCCGTACACCAAGAAACGGATTTTCTTCGGTCTCTAGCTCAATGAACCTAGGCGGTTTGTCTCCACCAAGGTCAAATGTGCGCAAAACAACAGTTTCATCAAATGACTGCAACGCGTCGCGATATAACTCGTACTGTTCGTCCTCGCTAGGCGGCTCCGACCGGTCGATGTACAGGAATTCGGTTCGGTAAAGGCCAATGCCGTCAGCCTGCTCTTCTTTGGCTCGCGCCACATCCTCGGGCCCGCCTACGTTGGCGCTGACCGCGACCGGGGTTCCGTCGAAAGTCGGCGACGTTCCTCGCGCCTTGCTTACCCGCGACATTAAGGCATCACGATTCTTAGACCGTTGTTTGAAGTCTTGGATCTCTGCTGCGTCAGGTTCACAAATGACCAAGCCAACAGATCCGTCGACTGCGACGGTATGTATCGATGGGGATTCTTCGCCGCCGTTGCCAACAGCGTCCATCAGGCCTTCAACTCCAACAACGGCGGGTATCTCTAGCGACTGGGCGATGATGGCTACGTGGCCGGTCGGACCGCCATCTTGGGTGACAAACGCTAACACGTGCTCAGGGTCCAGCTGAGCAGTCTCTGCCGCAGTCAAACGTTCGGCCAGCAGCACACTGGGCTGGTCGACGGTGACCGGTTCGTCGTCGATGTTGGCGAGCCGTCGTCGCAAACGTTCGATGACTTCGCCGACGTCGTCTGCCCGGGCGGCCAGGTACGGGTCCGACAACGAGCTGAGCATCGTTGACAGGTCGTCAGCAGCCAAATCGAGGGCAGTCGTTAGACCTTGGTCGAGGTGCTGGCCTACCGCATCGGCGAGCATCGGGTCGGTTGCCATTAGGCTCTGGGCGTGGAGGACATCGGCGGCCTCGTCTCTGCCACTTGCTCGAGCCCGGTCAGAACGGTCCTGTAGGTCGGTCGCCACCTTGCTGGCCGCAGCATCGACTGCGCGGGCCGGATCTTCAAAATCGGGCATCACAATTTCGGGTGTTAGGAGCACCACTGCCGGTCCGATAACTGAACCAGGTGACGCCCCAATTCCCTTTAAACTACGCGAAGTAGCGAGGTCGGCATTGCAGGTGGCAACCCGAGGAGCGTCCGTCATTTGGAGTCCTTCCTTTTTGCCTTGGCCCTGCGGGTAGCAGCCCGGCTGCCGCCACCACGTTTGCGGACATACTTTTTGGTCGGCTCCTGCGGCGGTACGTCGGCTGCGCATAGACGGTAGAGGCGGGCGCCTGCGAGCATGGTCACCGACGTGGTGATGGTTAAACCAATAATAGCGATGCCAATGGCGGCGGGAAGACCGAAGCTGTCTCTAAAACCGATTCCAAAGGCTCCAAAGAGGTTGAAGACAAGTAGCAGGCAACCGACTCCAAAGAGTAGCATTCGTCGGCCTTCGCTGAGGCGGACACTTTGGCCTAATGCCATCATGCCGCCCTTAACGCTGCCGTCGACGATGACGAACCCGTGGAAACAATACAGCAGGAGCACAAGAACCGAGGGCAATCCAAATAGGTAGCGGAGACCCAGCAGGATGCCTGCCCAGAACCAAAACGAGGCGACTGCCTGATACCCGTACCTCCGCCAATTCTGGAACGGTTCGGCGAACGAAATTGGGTTGCCGTCAACCGCCGCTAAAGAAAAGTGATACCACGGTAGAGCTATCACACCGGCGATCAGTAAGCCAACGAGGTCAACGCCGACCGATTGAAATACTTTTCCGTCGACAAATAACTGTTGGGCCGGGTACCGGAAAATTCCGTATACGCCGAAGGTCACCATCGCAGCGAGACTGAACGGCAACGGATTGGCTGCGTAGAGTTTTAACGTATCGCCGAACAGTTCACCGATTCCAAAGCCCGCCGACTGGTTGGAGATCGGCACTGCTTTGCCGGTTTTTGACCCCGAAGAGGCCCCCTTTTTAGTCACGATTCCTCCAATATCCGGTCGTGGTCAACAGCTGTGACGGTAATCGAACGTCGTGCCTCTAGTCGTGGGGCTTGCCCTGCAGTGCCGGGCGATGCGGCGGCCGCGCTACCCCAAGCAACAGCGGCGGCCAGCGCGTCTTTCCCTTGTCCGCCGCCATATAAGAATCCGGCCAACGCAGCGTCGCCGGCGCCGACCGTATTGCGTACCGTGGTCGGCGGAGCAGATGCGTGAGCCGTGAGTTCGGAGTTAACGAGCAGTGCCCCATTGGCCCCCATGGACACCAACACTTGTGAGACGCCGGCAGTATGCGCCCACTTGGCGGCTTTGACAACGTCGCCCAGCGTGTGTAATTCTCGGCCCACCAACTCGGCGAGTTCGTTCGTATTTGGTTTGATTATTTCGCAGCCCGCTAAGACCGCCGAAACAAGAGCTGGCCCGCTTGAATCTACGACGAACCGGGCGCCCGAAGCCGTCACCACTTCCTGTATTCGTTGGTAGAACTGTGGCTCCACACCGAACGGCAGCGAACCCGACATCACGAACCACTTACATCCTGTGGCAAGTCGTTCGGCGGCCTCGACGAGGCGGTTGAGGTCGTCGCTGCTTGGCGTCTCACCTCGCTCGTTCACTTTGGTCGTCTCGCCGTTGGCATCGATGACTGTCACGTTGTGTCGCACGGGGCTGGAGGATTTGATGACGGTGACGTCGATGTTGTCGGCGACCTTAACCAACGAGGTCAGTCGGTCAGCCGTCGCTGCCGGAGCCGGAAACAAGCACCGGCTTTTGACACCAGCTGCTGCCAAAGCCCTGGAGACGTTGATTCCTTTTCCTCCCGCTTCGATGGTGGACTCTGCCGCCCGATGAAACCGCCCCGGGTTGAGGCGATCGACGGAGAGGGTGTGGTCGAAACTTGGGTTCGGTGTCAGGGTCGTGATCATTTCAGCCTTCGGGGTCGCGCTTTAGGTTTTCCTCCTACGCGTGGTACTTTTCGAACAGTAGACGTTCAGCTTTTTCGTTCCAAAGCGTATGCTCACCGAGCGCCGCTTTCATTTCTTCGTTCCCGTCGGCCAAGTCGGCGAGACTTGTAATTTTGAGTCCGGACAATTGTGGGAAGATTATGACCTTGCCCGCGTAGTGGCCTTCTAAAAGCGCCCTGATACCGTCTTTGCCAGCATCGATCCCACCTACGGCTGCAACAGCTCGCTCAGGTGAGAGGGAACCGTTCTGGGCTTTGTCAAGAACAGCCGCCTGGTCTTCGATTGAGGAGCCCGAGGTCCCCGTGAACTGTGCGTTGTGCAAGAACACGTTGCTCATGTTCAGCGGCGCCATCGTTCCGTTCGCGACGCCAGCGAAAAGGACAAGCATGCCGTCAGGACCCATAAGCTCGCTAGCTTCGGCCATGACCGGCCCCGAGGGTACGGTGACGACAACATCGTCGACGACGCCATCGGCGTGAGCGTCCACCAGTTCTTGGGTTGTCTTCGTTCCCGTTGTGGGGTTGACAAAAACAAGCTTCTTGGATCGCTCGGCTGCGAGTGGGCCCAGAAGGGCTTTGGCGACTTCGATCCGGTCATCGTCGAGATCAATTCCTATCAACACGTCCGGACCGTCGCTCTTTTCTAAGGCTCGCTGAATGTGCATTTGCCCCATCGGTCCAGCTGCACCAACAAATACAGTTGTGCCGCCTGGTACGAGATCAGCCCGATTCCGGGCTTCTCCATAGGCGTCTGATACGTCCCCGGTCGAGGTGCCTAAAAACGCGGTGTAGTGGTAGTGAATTCGGCCGACGTCAATCTCGGGGTAGCGGTCGAGGGGTTCGGTTCCCGCCATCGCCATCGTCCCACGAAATCCAATGACTTTCGCAAGCTCTTCGATGACTTCTCCGCTGGTCACACCTAAGGTGATGATGTCGTCGAAGCCAGCTTCTCCCGTATATTCGGTTGCTATTGCCGCAATCTGCGCCGGAGACGTTTGGTCAATGACAACAACCTTGCAATCATCGGACACCGATGAGTTGACTAATTCGGCGACTTGGTTGGAGACGCCGTTGAGGACGATGGTTGAGGGGGCATTTAGGCCGGTTGAGAATGCGTAGGTGCTTGCATCGCTGGTGCTCCCGACGATCAACATCGTGCCGCCTTTAAGGGGTGACAAACGGCGACGCTGTGTGTATGACGCTTCAACACAAGCCCATGGCTCTGAAAGGGCAGCAGCGGCGTATCCCAGCTCTGGGTCGACGGGGAGTACGTAGGCACCGTCATCGCCGTCGAGCACTTCAGAACCGATGAGGTGGTACTGAACGAGGCCTCCAGGAATGGTGTACCCGTAGGCAGTGCTGCGCCCGTCTATGTGAATGTCGGGTTGGATCGCAAGCCGTTGGCCGGGTTTAAACCGCGAAGCTAGGTCGTCGCCGACTTCGATGACGGTGACGCTGACCTCGTGGCCGAGGCGGGTCGGTTCAGAGCGAAGGTCGCGCCCATACAACTTTGGGTGGGAGCCGCCCTGTTTGACTAGTTTTACGTCGGAGAAACAAAGTCCGACGGCGTCAATGCGAATAAGTAGTTGTTCGGCTGACGGGCTTGGAATTTCGATTTCTTCGGGTTTGCCGTCAACGCCGACGCTGTCGATTCCCTTGCCGTAGGTATTCCACGCCATATTGGGCCGCGGGAGCGGAGTCTTCCCTGCCTCGAAGTCGGCGTAGTTCCATTCTTTTGCTTCTTGGCTCATCCCGTGCTCCCCGTGCTGTCAAAGGCGGCCCGAGAGTGGCGACACGAGCCCGTGTGTGCATCTTGGCACACCCGTTTGTTGCCAACAAGTGTCGATTTGCAACAAACGATCTAATGACAATTTTGGACAGCGGTACCAGATTGTCAAACCATCACTCTGTTTAAGGGGTCGGGACTGCGCTACAACGGGCACGTCGCTCGAAGGGGTTGAGCTTGCTGTTTTACCGAGTCAGGCGGCTCGTAGCGCCTTGATGCCCGTGACGAGTTCGTCGTGGACACGATCGAACTCGTGCCCAAATCGTGGGACCGCGCCGACGTGAACTCGTTCGCCTTCATGCCAAGTCCGCGTTACGTAAAGCATCCGGCCTTCTTTATCGAGCTTGCCGCCCGAGTCCGAAAGAAGAACGGTTTTTTCACCAGAGTGCACTTCAACTTCGGCCTCCCAAAGCGGAATGTGAGTCGTGCGGAAGAAGTTGCGAATCGTGACGCCCTCTTCTGACAATTCGAGGTTGATCTGCGAGACTCGAATCGTTAGCAAGACCAGACATATCAGCCAGAAGTAGGCAAGCAACGACGATGTTAAGAAAGCGCCCACCAGTACGAGGCTGGACAGCAGGGCGACAAAGACGACGAGTGTTTTGGAGACCTTAGCGATGACCTTTGGACCTTGGTCATACTGGTCGGCTTGTTGTGCCTTTTGAGTGACCACTAGACGTCCTTTCGCCGCAGCTAAAATGTTAGCTAGCGCATTGGGTTGACTGTTACCGATGTGGCAACTATCTCACAATATGGCAATGAAGGGGTCGCGGGCATTTGAACTTGCTCCAGAGTCAACCGCTGATCCACACCTAGCCGTTGAGGATACGAAGAATTTCGTCGCCATATCGTTCGGCCTTGGCTGGCCCGATCCCAGGAACATCCAAAAGCTCCCCTAATGACGTCGGCATCGTCCGAACCAGGGCAGCGAGGGTTCGGTTATTCACCACGATGTATGCAGGTATGGAATTTTCCTTCGATGTTTCTCGTCGCCATTCGGCCAGCGCTTTGTAATCTGGGTCGTCCAGCGGCAGGTCAGCTTCAGTGGGTGCCGACGCCAACTGACTCGAAGTAGCTTTGAGCTTCGTCGAAGCGTTCGTTGGAGGAGGGTCGATGATGTCGAGATAGGACGAGCGGGTGCGCCGCATCGTCTTGTCGCCGAACTGGCGTTCCTGGGCCCAACTCAAGTGGACGCAATGTTTGGCCCGGGTTAGGCCGACGTGAAGCAGGCGTCGTTCTTCAGCTAGTTCGGCCGGTGTTTCGGCATACCCTATCGGCACTAACCCACGTTCGACGCCAAGGATGTAGACGTGAGACCACTCCAAGCCTTTTGCAGCATGGAACGTCATGACCGCAACCGCGTCCGAAGAAGTCGAACCTTGCTCGGTAGCCGTCGACGTGACCCATTCGAGAAACGAATTGGTTGAGCTGCCGGGGTCTGCGCTGAGGTGGTCGGCTAACAAGCGGAGCAGTGCTTGACGGTTGCTGTGTCGGTCGAGTTCCGCGGTTGTCGCGCCCGAATCGGCCGGGGCGTTCGTTTCAACTTCTTCCCGCACCGATTCGATAACGTCGACCAATTCGGGACCTGACCGGCGAACCAGCGCCAGCAATTGTTTGACCTCGGGCTGGTCGGTCAGCCGGGCGCCTCCACGAACCTGGGTCGGAATCTGGGCAGCCCGGAACTGATCAGAGACAATAGCGGTCTGTGCATTGGTCCTAACCAAGACGGCTTGTTCACTCCATCGTGTTCCTCTATCGTATGCTTTCTGCGCAAGGCGGGCAGTGCCGGCTGCTTCAGCCCGATCGGTCGGGTAGACGTGTACGCCAGGTTTGTCCCCGTCGGGAAGGTGAGCCGTCGGCGGCTTTCCGTCGCGCACGTTCGAAGGCAGAACAGAATGGCCGGCCGCAACAACTTGAGGCGTTGAGCGATAGTTGTGACCTAGCCGAATGGTCGTGCCGCCCCTGAACTTATCTTCGAACCAGCGAAGGTACGAAGCGTCAGCGCCATTCCACCCATAGATCGCCTGGTTAGGGTCGCCGACCACACACAGGTCTTTTCGGTTGCCGAGCCAACTATTCAAAAGGTTGAACTGCAGAGGGTTGATGTCTTGGAATTCATCAACGAAGAAGTGGCGGTGTTGTTGACGGATACGTTCGGCGTACTCTTCGTCGGCCAGGTCTCGGATGCAGAGCCACAGAAGGTCGTCGAAGTCAACCAACCGGCGGTGGAGTTTCTCTTGACGGTACCGGTCTATCACATCGACCATTTCGGCCATGGGTAGCGGCGGCGTTCGTTTGGCGGCCTGGGCGGATTGTGGATATGTCGTTGATGTGAGCGCTCGAGCCGAAATCCATTCGAGTTCGGTCGTGACATCGAGCGGCAACGTCTTATCACCCCGAGGGATGAGGCTCGCAACGAAACCGATCTTGCGGTCGAGCAGTTCCGGAGGCCGAATGCCTCGTTCTGCCCATCGTTGATGAAGTTGTGCATAAGCAAGCGAATGAAAGGTCCCAGTCTTGACGCCGGGGGCCATATCGAGTTGGCTTAGGCGGTGCCGAAGTTCGCTGGCGGCTTTTCGGGTGAAGGTTACCGCCAAAACCGCAGACGGCTCGAGGTCGAGTTGTCCGGCCCGCCAGGCGATGCGTCGAGTTAGCACGCGTGTCTTGCCGCTCCCGGCGCCGGCGAGAATGGCAAGTGGTTCCGACGTCGAGGTGACCGCCTCGCGCTGCGTCTCGTCTAACCCGTCCAAAAGCGAAGATGTCATAGGTGTCTAGATCCTATTCGGTTCCTGTGTCATCCAATGGGGGTCACCAGATTTCCTAGGACACGGTCTCGTCGTCGGGTCGCAGAGGAAGCGTCACTCCTTCGGCTCTCAGGCACGATGCTTGCAATTCTGGGTTGTGTGGGATCAGCCGGCCCGACGACGTAACTACACGCCACCACGCAAAGCTCGGATCGGGATGGTTGAAATGGTACCCGAGCTGGCGCAGGGCGTTTCCGACGGCTCGAGCGGCACCGGGATGCCCGGCTTCGGCAGCCACGTCACTATAGGACAGGACGTCGCCTGGGTCCGTCGTCTGTAGGACGGTGAGTACAGATCTTTGAAAGTCCGTTAGCTCAGCGAGGTCCACGCTAGGAAGTTTAGCTTGATTGCTATCGCGGATAACAAAAATAGGTCGTTACGATGGAGGACCGCCGAAATATCGGACTCGAGGTAGTCGTTGTTGGATCACGCAAGCGTTCAGAGATGTAGCTGGGCTGAAACTCACGCTGACCATGTCGAATACCATGACAACGAATGGGGTCGACCGACTACCGATCCAAGCCGACTGTTCGAAAAGATTTGCCTAGAAGGTTTTCAATCGGGGTTGAGCTGGCTGACTATTCTCCGTAAACGCGACCGGTTCCGTCATGTGTTCAAGCAGTTCGATATTTACAAGGTCGCATCGTTCGGTGAAGCTGACATCGAACGGCTTCTCGGCGACGCGGGTATTGTCCGTCATCGAGGCAAAATCGAGGCAACGATCAACAACGCTCAACGAGCGATCGAAATGGTCGAACTCGAAGGCTCATTTGTCGACTGGATTTGGACGTGGGCTGTCGAAGAGCCAACGCTGAAACTTGGGGACGACGAGTCCCAAGTCCCCGCCAAAACAGATCGTTCAATCGCATTAGCCAAAGAGCTGAAGTCGCGTG
Organism: uncultured Acidimicrobiaceae bacterium; assembly: GCA_964551835.1. Lineage (GTDB taxonomy): Bacteria > Actinomycetota > Acidimicrobiia > Acidimicrobiales > SZUA-35 > JAHDCC01. The sequence continues at coordinate 15,953 of CAZKEM010000029.1, forward strand.
GCTGGAAATTCTTCGGACCAACGACAGCGTATGCCTTCATGCAATCGGAGGGTTTGGTCAATGACCATGTGCCCGAATGCCACGTTTACGAAGTTTGCCAATCCGAGCGCCGAATAATGCTCGAAGGTCGTGAGCTGCGTCCTAACGGTTAGCCTTCGCCGCGCAGAAGCTCTGCCACGGTTTCGTTTGTCGCCGCTAAACGTTCAGCCACACGTTTCAACATGTAGGCGTTAAATTCGGCCGTCATGGTCGGATCTTGTGCTGTAGCATCCGCCATCCCATCAGTCGTGAGCTCCAGAACAGTCGACGGCGTGTTAGCGATGACGGTAGCGGTCCGTCGCTGGCCGGTCGCAAAAGCAACTTCACCGATTAGCGACCCGGGTGCGACTTGACGGAATCGGGCTAGCAGCTGGCCGTCACGCTCTAACCAGGCTGTTAATGAACCGTCAACCACAAAGAAAACCGAGTCGGCATCTTCACCTAGATGGATTAGCGATTCACCTTCTTCGACGCGTCGCTCAGTACCGAACGATGTGAATACTCTTCGTAGCGCACCGCTAGATTCGCCCATCACGGAGGGAGGCAGCTCTTCGCTGTGGGCGGCGAGGGTCTGGTCTTCGCACCAGGCCATCGCACGGTCGAGGTCAGGTTGATGAACGACTGTCGCTCCGAACGCGACGCCATAAGGTTCAGCCCAGGGCGCGCCCCGAGCCCCACTCCAAACAACATGTACTCCGCGACTGCGGGCCAACTTGTTGATAGCCGTAAACGCCGAAACGGCTGATGGGCCCAACCCTGTGACATCCCGAAAGCCGAGTACCAAATACTTCAAACCTTCTTCATGTTCGAGTCGGTCGTAGATCGCGTCTTCGATCTGTTTGACCGACCCGAAGAAAAGGTACCCGTGTAGCATAAGGGCCCACGTCGACCCAGCATGGTCGTCCAGAATGCGGTTTTCCGCCGACCGTCGATCGACGTTGCTCCGGAACGTCCGGCTGTCCAGCGTGCGCTTGATCGGTCCGATCCGACTGTACCGGACCACGAAAATGATGATTGCTGCGACTATTCCAGCCGCAATGCCAGCAAGAACGCCGAACGCCACCATCGTCGCGATAATTGCGATCCCGAGAACGCGATCTATCGTTGATGCGTTGTCGAAGCCTTGACGTTTCCATTCCGGGAACAGACCGACTCCGAGGCTGGCTAAAACCCCTCCAGCAACCGGACGGGGAAACAACGAAAGCCAGTCGCCGGCTACTACTACGACAAGTACGAGTGCTGCTGCGGTAGCCAACGAGAATCTTTTGCCGCGAGCCTGGAGTCCAGAGGCTTGAACGGTTGCCGCGCCAAGATGGTGCGTCGGAAGTCCGCCCAGGACCGACGATGCCATGTTGGCGAGTCCGATGGCCCGCAACTCGTTATTTGGGTTATCTCGCTTGTTTTGAGTAAGCGCAAGGCTGGACGAATTTAGGAGCACTCCGGTGAACGCAATAAAGACGGTGGCCAGTAAGGCAGGCAACGCTCGTTGTAACGAATCGAGGTCAGCAGATGCGAACGCGTCAGGAGTTAAGGGCTGCCATTGGGCCCCGGCGGCCCCTGTGTTTCGTTCACCGATTAGCCAACCGTTCGACTCGATATCGGACAGCGATGCTAACGGTAGTGCCACCATGAAGAAGCCCACGGTCGATCCGATAATCAACGCACTTTGGCTGACCGGAGGCCACTTTCGCTGCTGAGCTGTTCCTAAAAGAACGGTAAGAGCTAGGCCCGCTGTCCAGAATTTCCAATCCTGCCAGAACTGGCGGTCAAGTAGCGACGTCACGTCGGTGTCGGTGTTGCGCATCAGCTTGAAGCCGCCTTGAACGAGAAGCCAGCTGATGCCACCCACATATGCAGTTAGTACCGGGTAGGGGAGGAAACGGACTATTTGGCCGCCGTGAGCCTTGCCAAGCAGATAGAAGGTGGCTCCTGTAATGAACGAAACCGTGCCGAGAAAGACAAACACGGTTGCTGGATCTGGTGAAGACATCCCAGTGACTGCAGCTGCGACGACGACCGCAATGGTATTTGGTAGCCCAATTACGACTGGGTCCAGCGACGTGCGGAACGAAACCACGATATTCGACACAGCCGACGTAAGAAGAAATGCAATCGCCCCACGGACAAAAAGCTGAGATGTCTGACCGCCAAAAACCAGGGCCGCCAACGAAACGATCGCCGCGGTTTGGGATACCGCGATGGCTGAAGCAGCCATGACGGCAGTGCGCCATGGGCTGGTTTGGGTAGCGTCGTCGATAGGGATGATTTTAGGGCGATATCAACCTAGAAATACTTTTCGGTCAGCCGAGGGTATCGAGTCCGCATTTCATCGTCGTCGTCGAAATCCCACTCTTCACCCAACGAACCTTCCGGGCTCTTAGAGACAATCGGTTGGTAATCTCCAGTGAGTTCTTTATAGACATCGCCGGCGGCGTATTGCGGGCCCTCAAAGTTCGCCACCGATTCGAATTTGGCCAGAGAATCCGGATCCTTGGCCACGGATTCAAAAACCTTCGGGCCTTGCATGACGATCCAGGTGCGGAAATACTCGAAGGAATCGTCAGACATGCCGCCGTTGGCCACGTAGCCGGCTCCCCATAGTTTATTGGTATAAAGTTCCGCCAGTCTAGAGCAGAACAAACCGTCAAAGCTGGCGACTGCTTCAGCTGGAAGCCCGGAAAGGGTCTGGCGGAGTCTGTCACCGGATTCGTCACTAGAACCAGCAGCGTTCACGAGCTCCCAGAATGTTTCCTCGTTCATAGTGTGCTCCTTGTTTTTTGGCGGTTCCTAACGAAGTTTCTTGGACAATCTACCTACTAGAGCCGCACTCAATGGCGCCTACAGCGCTCTTAAGGTGGTGGCCGATAGCGTCGATGATGGGTTGTGCCTTCTAATAGAGCAGAGTCGATCGACGCCCAAACAGATTCTTGTTCTAGTTCAGCGCCTGAGACGATGGCGAGCTTTCTAGTCGGGGTGTCTGAACGCGTCGCTCCGGCAGATTTGGTACGTCGACCAGAAATCGCTCAGAGTCTTTTAGACGAGTTGCCTCTTGCCATTTTCTGGAAAGACCGAGATTCCCGGTTTATTGGAGCCAACCAAAAGGCGCTCGACTATTTGGGTCTGAGCCTAGGCCAACTCGTCGGCCGACGTTACGAAGACTTGTTTGCCGTCGAAGATGGAGTCTGCGTCTACTCTGTTGACCAAGGCATCATGGCGACGGGCATTGGTCTTCGCGGGACAGAAGAATATCTCTCCAACTCGAAAGGCGAACTGTCGGCCGTTCGTGTCACAAAGCTGCCGATAATGGATGAATTCGATCGCGCCGTCGGAATGGTCGGTTTCTTCCACGATATTGCCGAGGAAGAGCGCGTCTTCGCCGAACTCAAGACCAGCGAGATGCGGTACTCCTTGGCGGTCGGGGCGTCGCGTGATGGAATCTGGGATCTGGACATGAAGCGGGGCGAGTTCTTTATGTCGCAACGTTGTCGAGAATTGCTTGGAATACCCGAAGGCATAGAACCCGTCACGTGGCTGGGGGTTGCACGAGTTCTTGGGATCGAACAGGTACGCTTAATCGCCGGTGCAATCAAAAAGGCAATTCCAGACAATTCTCCGATGATGTCGATCGAACTGCGAACCGTCAAGGCTGATGGTTCAACGCGGTGGTTGAATCTGGTCGGTGCTCCGCTTAAGACCGAGGAGGGGTTTGACAGAATCGTCGGGGCTCTGGAAGACGTTACTGCCGAGCGCGAACGCGAAAGCCAACTCGTTTACAAGGCAACTCATGACCTGCTAACCGACCTTCCAAACAGGGTCGCCTTGATCGAACGCCTAGAGATTGAGTTGGCCTCAAATCGAGACTTTGATTTGCTCGTCATAGATATTGACCAGTTCAGGTTAACCAACGATTCTTTGGGTCGCGAAATCGGCGATCAGGTCTTGTTAGCTACCGGCAATCGCATAGCCGACTTTGTCGGTCCGGCTGGCTTTGTTGCCCGTTCCGGCGGCGACGACTTTGCTGTCTTGCTCAACGATAGTTCGCACGCTGAAACCGTCGCTGAGTTTTTGACAGGAATTTTGTGCCAGCCGATCGAAGTAGCTGACCTCGAACTGTTTGTGAGCACGACTATAGGTGTCGTCGGGCGGGGCGAGGCCCATAACACGCCAGTGGACATGCTCCGTGATGCCGAAAATGTGCTGTACCGGGCGAAGCAGATCGGAAAAGGTTCCTACTGTATCTTCCAGCCCTATATGCATCAAGAGGCCGAAGATGAACTAGCGCTCCAAGCCCGAATTCGTCGAGCGGTTCGCGAGGAGGAATTCGAACTCTACTACCAGCCGTTGATCTCAGCCGCCGACCGAAAAATGGTCGGAGTCGAGGCCCTCATCCGGTGGCGGCCTGATGGACCAGACGGTCTGTTAATTCCGCCCGACGTTTTTCTTCCATATTTGGAGAACAGTGGTCTGATAACTTCTGTTGGCCGGTGGATTATCGACCAAGCGTGTCGTCAGCTAGCGCAGTGGCGTCAGGACGATATACGGATGAACGAGGTTTCGATGTCGGTCAACGTCTCGCGAGTCCAGTTCCAAGGACGCCAACTAGAGCGACACGTTCAGGAGTCCCTTACCCGGCACCGGATTCCTGCCGGCGACTTGTTTGTTGAAGTGACCGAGACTTCGGTTGCGTTGTCGGCCGACGGGCTGATCGAACAACTGTCGGCTATTCGAGGCTCCGGGGTCAGAATTGTGCTAGATGATTTTGGTGTCGGTCATTCGTCGCTTAGCACCCTCTACAACCTGCCGGTTGATGCCGTAAAGATCGACCGTAGTTTCGTCGACAGGATTCGGTTAGACAAGCGAGAACCGGTAACAGAAGCAGCCTTGGAAATCGCCCGTTCGATGGGCCTACGTACGGTGGCCGAAGGTGTCGAGACGGCCGACCAGGCATCATGGTTGAGCTCGTCTGGATGTAACGTCTTGCAAGGATTTCTGTTTGCCCGTCCGGTTCCACACACCGAGGTCGTGGGTTACCTGGACCCGTAACGAAGCCCGCCAGGTGGTAAGGTGTTGCACAGGCCGGTCGAGGTTCTAGGTCGGCGAGTGGAACGCGGGAACTCGAATGACAATCATTGATCAGCCGATTCTGTTTGGTCTGACAGCGGTGGTTCTTTGCGCGTTCGGCCTGTTTCTTCTCCGTCGATATGCGACAAATCGTTGGCTTCGCCGTATTGGTTCAGTCTCGGCCGGCTTCCTAATTCTGGCTTCTGGTTCGCTTGTAGCTTGGGGGGTTTGGATGACTTCGGGAGATTCATCTCCTGCCATGGAACAGTTGGCGCCAAACCTTACCTATGAACGTTTGGCGGTCGGCGATTCTGCTGTCGGGCATGTGGTAACAATTGATCTGAGTGATTCTTGCACGGCGCTGATCACGACAGAACTAGCTCCAACCGGTGATGTTGATGCATTACTCACCGAAACTTGGGTCGAACAACAGAACGCCCAATTAGGGATGAACGCAAGTTTCTTTGCCCCATATTACGACGATCAGCCATGGGACGTTTATCCGAAAGAGGGCGATTCGGTCAGAATATTAGGTGGCTCAGTTGTCGATGGCGAAGCACGAGGCATGCCCCGCGATTGGCAGGGGATGTGGGCTGGTGAATATGTGTTTCTAGATAGCAACGGGGTTCCAGGGGTCGCGTTCGACGCGCCGGAGGACGCGATCTGGGGCGTTGGTGGGCGCGAGCGGATCTTGGCTGAGGGTGAAGTGGTCGCCAGCGATTCGGATCCGTACCCGCGGTCGATCATCGGCGTTGATGCTTTAAGTAACACGATGTGGTGGCTCGTTGTAGACGGAAAACAGCCCGGCTATAGCGGGGGAGCGACACTAGAACAAGCGGCCGAGCTACTGCGACGTCTGGGTGCGACTGATGCGTTAGAGATGGACGGGGGCGGCTCGTCGATTTTGGTGGACGGAACGAACGGGGAACCAGAGGTGCTAAGTCGACCGGTCAATCAGGCCATACCTGGGCGGTCCCGGGTTGTCGCCAACCATGTTGGTGTGGTCGACGCCTGTAATTAGGGGCTCGACTAACTGATCCCGCCAACCGCTATGCCGAGGTGGCGGAAACCCACGCCGCCCGCACCGATTAGTGGGCCTTCGTCGCCCGAACCCGCTGGTACTATTGTCGCTCCCTTTGAGAAATCGAGTTGGCATATTCGGTCGACCTCTTCCTGGGCGTGTTGAAAGAACCGGTCCCCGAAGCCGAGTGCGACGCCGCCGCCGACTACGACGAGGTCCAAGTCGAGCAGGTTCATGGTTGAGCCGGCGGCCTGGCCGACGAGGCGAGCTGTTTGGGCGATCACTTCGTCGCTGGCTTCGGGCGCAGGCCTGCCTGTGTGTTCGGCAATTGCGAGTCCGCTCGCTTCAGCTTCCAACGAACCCTGGAGGTGTCCAGGTAGTTTCCGACCTGGGGTATCGATAACTACATGGCCGATGTGTCCAGCGTTGCCTTCACGACCGATGAGTAGTCTCCCGTCGAGCACGATTCCGCCGCCAACACCGGTCGATACGACCATCGCCATGAAGTTAGGAACGTTTACGGCCGCCCCGGCCCAGCCTTCGCCGATGGCTAAAGCTTGAACGTCGCCGACAACCGACGTCGGTAATCGGGTGTCGAGTTCAATCCTGCTCTCTAATGGAAAGTCTCGCCAGGCTGGAATGTTCAGCGGGGAAACGAGGCTGCCTTTGGAACGCATAGGTCCAGCGCAGCCGATTCCGCAGGCCTTGTATTGGTTGAATGGTTGGAACGGTTCAATGAGGCTCCGAAGAGCGTCGTAGAGGTCTTGTTGGTCTCGGGTGTCTATCGTCGGAGTCTGCGCCCGGTCGAGGAGTTCACCCTCGTCGGAGACGACCCCACAAGAGAGCTTCGTACCGCCGATGTCTATCGCTAGGACCTGAGTCATCGAGGTCCAGAATAGCTCGTTTATGTTCTGGGGACGATCACGTTTCTCTAAACTCCATGGGAGTAGCGGTTGGTGACTCGGTATAGCCGCGGGAGTTGGTAGGTAAATTAGCCAATTCGTTATGACTCTGGATGTTCGGTATGATGGGACAACCGTGCACAAGCGGCGACGTGTACCGAGGTGAGTTCTGTGCCATCCGACATAGCGGGCTACTCAAATCTTAAATCTATTGGCTACGGCGGTTCCGGCGTTGTCTATACAGCGTTCGACGAAACCCACAACCGAACGGTGGCGATTAAGGTTCTCATGATTGGGAACCTTGAAAGTGGCGGACAGGAGGTGTTCACTCGCGAGCTGCAGACGATGGGTTCAGTTGCCGATCACCCCAACGTTGTGTCCTTGTACCACAGTGGTTTCACCGAAGAGGGGCAGCCTTACCTCGTCATGCCGTTGTACCCGAAAGGGTCAATACGGGAATGGCTGAGAGAACACGGAGCGATTGAGTCCTCGAGGGTCCGAACGTTTTCCAAACAAGCGACCCTTGGATTGCAAGCCGCTCACCGGGCTGGTGTGCTGCACTGTGATATAAAGCCTGGCAACATCATGATCAACAACTTCGATGATCAACCGGTGTTGGGTGACTTCGGGGTCGCTCGAGCTATCAACTCGGTGAAACCCGACGACCAAGTTTCGTGCACCCTCAACTATGCGGCCCCGGAAATTTTGGCTGGTAATGCCCAAACGAAACAGTCAGATATCTACTCGTTAGGTGCCACGCTTTACGCTATTGCGGCGGGTCGTATTCCGTTTAGGGCAGCTAACCCTCAGGAGATGGCAAGAAAGATCCTGAATGAAGAGCCGGCTCCGATGCCGGAGGAAATCCCGGCGGATGTTCGTCAGGTCATTTTGCGAATGATTGACCCGGACCCTGAACGGCGTCCTCAGTCTTGTGACGAGATTCTAAGAGTATTAGAAGAGCCGGAAGAGGACGCAACCGACACTTCGATGCGGTCGGCGTTTCTTGTTGGCGCAGGACTGACTGCGCTGGTTCTTCTTCTGGGTCTGGTGGCCATCTTCTGGCCGGACCCTGAACCGCAAGTAGCGTCTCCAGCTCCTCAACCTACGTCTGCCTGGCTTGTGGTTGACCGTGCCGACGACATCAGCGTCCGGCTTGAGGGCTCCGTGAAGACCGAATCCGAGAAGGAGGCGTTGGTGAACGCTGCCACCGCTACCGGCCTCATCGTGGATGCCGATGCTGTCGCAGTCCTACCTGATATCGACGACACTTCTACGTTTGCGATCGCAAAACTACTCGAAGAGCTGGTTAACGGATCCGATGATGGGCAGATCGTCCTCGGGAGCGAAACCTTGACTGTTACCGGCGAAGCCTACGACCCTATCGAGGCAGAAGAAATTCGAGCGGCAATTGAGGAAGTGGAGGAAACGGGCCTGGCGGTCGATGACCGGACTACCGTCCAGGTCCTCTCCGAGGATGTCCAAATCGTCAAACTTCAGAATGAGATAAATCAGATTTTCGAGCTTTCCCGGGCTATTGAAGGCCAGTCGCCGAACTTCGAGGTGAGTGACGGTGTGCTAAGCGACGGAGCTAAGGGCACGCTGGATCGGGTTTCGGTTGCGATGCGCCGCTACCCACTGCCGTCGGCGGATATTGTTGGCCACACTGACGATGTTGGCACCGCCGAGGCAAATCAGGTGTTAAGCGAGGAGAGGTCCAAAGCGGTGCATGACTATCTGGTCGAATCCGGTATTGATAGTGATCGCTTAACTGCGGTTGGGCTGGGTGAGTCCGAGCCTGTTGCCGACAACACGACCGAAGAGGGTCGCAACGAAAACCGGCGTGTCGATTTCACGATAAAGTCTAGCGGCGGATAGTTCTAGTATCGAGGGTACGTTCTAAAACGAAACAAGGTCAGACACTTGCAGTGTCTGACCTTGTTCGAGTTGGTCGAGACTATGCGGAGGCGGCGATGTGTGCCTCGAGCTTGTCGACAGCCATTGTCCAGCCGCCCGCACCGTCAGAGTCGGCGGGAACACCAACGTGGGTAAGTACCATTTTGGTCTGCCCGTCGACCGCTGATAGTTCGACGGTTACTTCAGTGAACGTCGGGTGACCCTCGGGCATGCCCATATCGGTCGGTGATGTAACGTTGCCCTCAGCGTCGGACATGGCGTCGGTATAGACCAGGCGCTCGTTGGGTACGACTTCTGTGAACTCGCCGGTGAACCACATTTCCATAGGGCCGTTTGGCGTTTCCATTGCCATAGAAATTAGACGTTTGCCGCCAACTTGTACATCGAGGTTTGCGACCGGGATAGTCGCCCCGGTCGGACCGTACCAGGCTTTGAAATGGTCTGGGTCAGTCCACATCTTCCACACCAGATCGGCGGGCGCACCAAAGGTGCGTTCGAGGACCATGTCATTTCCCGTACTCGTAATGTCGCTCATAGCTTGGTTATCTTTCTGTTTGCTTTGTTGGTTTGTTGGTTTGTATTTTTTGGAGTTCGCCGTCCATTCGATCTAGTCGTTGTTCCCAGATCAAACGGTATTGGTCAGCCCAACTGGCGACCTCTTCAAGGGGTTCAGTATCGAGGGAGCAGGGCCGGTATTGCGCTCGTTGGCCTTGAACGACGAGCCCGGCTCGTTCTAGCACCTTGATATGGCGCGAGACAGCTGGGAGCGACAATTCGAACGGTTCGGCGAGTTCGTTGACGCTTGCTTCACCCTCGGCCAGGCGGGCGAGGATGGCTCGTCTGGTCTCGTTTGCCAACGCAGCGAACGTGTCGTCCAATCGCTTGTTGTCTTCTATGACCGACACGTTGGCTAGTTCCTTTCCATCAACACTGTATTTAACATATTAGTTAATTAACATACTGCTATAATACAACAGAACCAACGTACGACCGAATTGTTGCCCCAGTAGCCGTAGCTTTATCGAACTGGGTACGACCTCTATCAGGTGATGTTGCGGGCAAGGTGTTGGTAGACGGTGACTGCTTTATGTTCCCGACCGTTCCGCTCTCAGTTGCGCCAAAGGTTGTCAATCCTCGGGAACCGATCCTCTACGAGTTGAGACCCTTGTGGATTTCGAGATCGAATAAAAGTTCGGCGGTTGCATGGTGGCCGTGCTTCGTCGGGTGATACGCCTCGTAAGGGAGAATTCCACCGTCGAGGACTCTTCTCACCCATCGGTCTGGCGGGTCATCAATGTCGCCGCCTGATATGGACCCGGTTCCACAAGGACCCCGGTCACGGTACAGCTCGTGAAGGGAAACGAACTGGTAATTAAGGTCTGAGCCGATTCCCAGGTCACGATTGAGTTCCGCCACAAGCTCACGTTGGATCGTGTCGTAGTCAAGCTGCATTTCGCCTAGTTGGGTATTCGCAGCTCGAGCGCAGCTCGGCGAAGTTAGGTCGGGGTAGCCGACTAGTATCACTTCTTGTGCATTTGGGAATTCGGTCTCGAAACCCTGCAAGACCGACGACGTCTGTTCCCTTACATGATCTCTGAGGTCGTTCGCATCTTCTAACGCGTTCGGGCAGGTGAAAAGGAAGCCGTTCCTGACGAGGCAGTGCAAAACGATACTTTCGAAATCGAAGTCGTTCCCGCCGATGGAAAGAACTACGATGTCGGCTTCAGATGCTGTGCCTTGGGATTGGGCTGCATCAACTTGCCCTTCGATATCTGCGAGTCTATGGTCGCTGCACGCGTGGTGCCAAATGGACGCGTTGAGTCCGTCGTCCTCGAGGAGGTCCACGTATTGCCATGGGTACGAGTCGTAGCTCTGAAAACAGCCTTTTTCGCCGTAGTAGTTGCCAGCGCCCGTTCCAGCTGTGTAAGAATCGCCAAGAGACACGACCACGATTTCGTCGTCCGCTGCGCTCTGGGTGACCGCACCTGCGGGCGATCCGGAAACCACCACAGCGAGAGTGGCGAGTGCCGCGAAGGCGACAATGATGGCAAGACGGCGTAGGGTGCCGCTCCCTGCCCGCTTTGGAAGAGGGGGTGTGGTGTTCGTCACCTGGGTGGCCATCGGGAGAGTATATATATGTCGTTTAGCTCGTTGAAACGTATATCAGTACGAATACGAGAAATAGAGCCCGACACTTGGCCGTTATTGGCTGGGCACAAGCCCGTAACTTGGATGACCTTGAATCCCCGACAATGGGTTCTGCACCTCTTGGCCGGTCTCTAAATCTATCACCCACAAATCACTCTCTTCAGCAGTAATTCTGACGAACGAAATCTCGTTGCAGTCGGGCGACCATGAAGGCTGTCGATCGGTTGCCGAATTGGGTATCGTTCGCTGCACTGGCTCAACCCCACCTTCAACTGGAATGGTGTGGATCGCGTGCCCGTCAGCCCTCTTTCCGGCGAAGGCGATTTGTGTACTGTCTATGGACCATGCTGGATCGTTGACGTCACCTTCAAAGAGTTCCCTAGGTCCAATTTGTTGAATATCTGAAACCAAGATCCGGTACCCGTCCGACGTTCGTTCTTGCCAGACAATCATCTCCCCTGAGGGTGACACTTTCACAGATGGAATCTCAACCTTGCTGGAATATAGGGTTCCGATCTCATCGTTGTCGGGGTTCCAGGACTTGATCCGCCAGGCTGCGTCGGCCTCCTCAACAAAGACTATGATCGGCTCTTCCATAGATACCGAAGGCGACGCAACTCGGTTCTCTAAGATACGCGATTTGATGGGCTCGCCATCGATGACGTTGGCCAAGCTAATCTGACGTCTTGTCTCATCCAGGTAGACAAGGTTCTCTCCTGAGACGTTTGGTTGCTTGGAACCTTCGAGGCGGTAGCCTTCGATTTCGTCTCCCCGCACCAGTACTGAGTTGGTTCCGTTCTCATACGCGAAGACAAGGTCGAAGTTGTCGTCAGCTAGACATGATGGGCGGGCAGGATCTGTCGGCGAACCCTTGTCTGGAACGGCGTCCGACGTGTCAGGGCCAGCGATGTTGGTTTCGTCCAGCGCAGATTCGGGCGTGAACAAGTCTTTGGTGGGGACCACGACGACAGATGCTGACACCAACAGTCCGATCACTGCGGCGATTTTCCAGAAGATGCCCCATCGAGCGAATCGCCATACCGTTAGCGCAACCAACGAGGTAAGAACCAGCCACACAGCTAACAGTACCCAGCTGTTGTTAATAACCCCCGAACCAGACAGCGCAAGTAGTGCGGGAACTACCGTGAAGAAGATCGACACCCCACCAGCAACCTCGAGGAGCTCTGCTCGGGACTGGTTGGTAAGTCTGCTGGGTCCTCTCATTCGGTCTGCGCGGACCCTGTCAACTGAGGAGATCCCCACACATAAATCGCGCAGCCGTCGTTCAACGGTTCGATCAGAAGGGTCAGCCGTAGACCATCTTTGACGTTAGCTGAAACATCGACCGCCTGGCCGAACCCTACAATTTGTTCCCATCGAACTTCGTTGTCTACGACAACCTTGAAACGGGCCTGCCCCGCAGAAGACTTACTATTGTCGGTTAGGCCCACCGTGGCCTCGAAAGTATCCCAGTCCCGTCCGATGTTGAACTCCCAAGAAGAGGCGCTGCCAGATCGGCATCGCTCCGAACCGAGGGCTTCTGGAATAGTCTCTCCGTTGACGGCGACTGCACTTAGGTTATCGGTGAAGTAGCTTTCGACAAGTAGCTGTCCGTCGGAAAGGCCTTGGCTAGTTGGCTCCGAGGCTACTTCCAGTACGACATCGGATCCGATCTTCGCATCCACAGAAGGTGTCGTTCCGAGAACCTCACCTTCGGGTCGTTCTTCGGAAACGACTTGCTCAATCGTGACGTTGACGCCCCAGCCCTCGAGTTCGGAGCGAACCTCGTCAGCCTGCTTGCCGACATAGTCAGGCATCGAGGGAAGTGATACCGCAACAGAAATTACGACAGTCCCCCGAACAGTCTCGCCGGCTTCAGGTAGTTGGCTAAGGACCTGTCCGCTGGGCTCAAGGCTTGGCACATCTTTAGTCTCAACGTCGTCTTGCAGGCCAGCGCCTGCCAAAGCTTCAAGGGCATCAGCTTCTGTTAGCCCGACAACATCTGGCATTTCAGCTCCAGACTCTGGACCAGCGACATCGCTTTCAACCGATGACTCGTTACGGTCTGACAAGTTCCCGTCATTGGACCCCTCGCTACTGTTTTGATCAGCTCCTGCACATGCGGTGGCAAGCAATGCGAGCGCAACTACAAGTGTAAACGGGCGGAATATGGCACCACGGCGGCGTTTGGGCATGCGTCACAGCATAGTTCTGGCATCAACCCAAGGCCAGTTTTACACGGATTCATTGCAAAGCAAACCTGGCCCAGGTCCGGCAGCCCGTCTGTTCGGTTCTTGGGCTAGCGGATGCCCAGTCATGATTGTGATCAGCGGCCGGTCGAAGGATTCTTCATAGATTGTCGATCACCTACCGACGTCGGTCAGTCGACGGTCCAAGTCGAACCCGAATTCAGCAGGTCGGTCAGGTTACCTTCACCAGATTTTGCTCTTGCTTCAGCGAGTTGAGCGTCGACCGAATCTGTATATTCCGCACGGTCGACGGCACGGAAGACACCGAACGGCGTCGGTGAACGTTCACCGGTGAGTCGGCTAAGGGCAAACGCCGCCGACGGGTCTTCAGCTGCTTCATCGTGGATTTCGATGTTAGTCGGGTCGGCGTTGTCGACCAGTTCTGCCCGCGGGCCGTCAAGAACTACCGAACGTTGTTTTTCGGCTCCGAAAACGATCGGCTGTCCGTGCTCTAGTTCGATCATTTTGTCAGCGCGTTGATCCCTCTTCAGGATCCCGCTGTAGGCGCCGTCATTAAACACATTGCAGTTCTGATAGATCTCGACCAGTGAAGACCCTCTATGAGCGTGGGCCCGCCGAAAGACCTTCATCATGTGTTTCCGGTCGAGGTCGTGGGTTCGGGCGACAAAGGTGGCGCCAGCCCCAAGGGCCAAGCTGACTGGATTAAACGGCGGGTCGATCGAACCCATCGGGGTTGACTTTGTGACTTTACCGACTTCACTAGTCGGAGAAAATTGACCTTTTGTGAGGCCATAGATTTGGTTATTGAACAACAGGATCGTGAGGTTCACATTTCTGCGCAAGGCGTGGATCAGATGGTTGCCGCCGATTGACAACATGTCGCCATCGCCGCCCACCACCCAAATGTTGAGATCTGGGCGAGCCATAGCGAGGCCGGTAGCTATAGCAGGTGACCGTCCGTGGATCGTGTGCATGCCATAGGTATTCATGTAATAAGGAAAACGCGCAGCGCACCCGATGCCTGAAATGAACGCCGTGTCTTGGCGTTCGATGCCGAGTTCGGTGTGGAGCATTTGCATGGCGGCAAGAATGCCGTAGTCGCCACAGCCAGGACACCAGCGCACGTCTTGGTCTGAACTCCAGTAGTCGCGCTTGGTGGGGTCGAGTTGAACTGCGGTCATAATGCAACCCTTTCTTGGATGGCTTTGGCCAGCTCGGCGGCCGTGAACGGTAGTCCAGTTATTTTGGTGATTGGTTTGGCGTAAACTAGAAATTCGGCTCGTAGTATTTTGACCAGTTGGCCCTGGTTGAGTTCGGGAACTAGTACATGTTCTCGGTCGCCGATCACGTCGCCGAGATTTGACGGGAACGGGTGAATGTGGTCGAGGTGGATTACGTCGATGGAGTAGCCGGCTAGACGGAGTCGCTGAGTCGCCGAGGTAATGGCACCTTTCGTCGAACCCCAACCCACCAACAGGACTGGGGCGCTTCCACCCCCGTCGACGGCCACAGGCGGAACGGACTCGGCGATCCTGTCAATTTTTTGTTGCCGAAGTTCACTCATTAGGGCGTGGTTCGCAGGGTCGTAGCTAACGTTGCCGGTAACGTCTTCCCGTTCGAGGCCGCCGATCCTGTGTTCCAAACCAGGCGTACCGGGTAGCGCCCACGGACGAGCTAGCGTTTCTGGGTCACGTTTATATGGCAAGAAGACTGGCTGACCGTCGTCATTTTGACCGTTGGCTTCGATCGCGAAGTTAGGGTCGATTGACGCAAGCTCTTCAACGTCGGGTAGAAGCCACGGTTCCGATCCGTTCGCCAAATACCCGTCGGTTAGTAACATCACCGGAGTGCGGTATTCGATTGCGATTCTCGACGCTTCGATGGCCATTTCGAAGCAGTGCGAGGGTGACGACGCGGCCACGACAGGCATGGGGGCTTCGCCGTGCCGGCCATACATCGCCATCATCAGATCGCTGGCTTCGGTTTTGGTTGGCAATCCGGTCGATGGGCCTCCCCGCTGAACGTCGATGATTACCATCGGCAATTCCATCGAGATCGCCAAACCGATCGTTTCACCTTTGAGCGCAACGCCGGGACCCGATGTGGTCGTGAAGGCCAAGCTGCCACCAAAGGCGGCCCCTAGGGCGGCGCCCACTCCGGCGATCTCGTCTTCGGCTTGGAGGGTGCGAACGCCAAAGTTTTTGTGGCGGCTGAGTTCGTGAAGGATGTCGGAGGCTGGGGTTATCGGATAGCTGCCCAGAAAGACGGGAAGCCCCGAAAGTTGACCGGCCGCTATCATGCCCCACGCTGTCGCGACGTTGCCTGTGATGTTTGTGTATACGCCTGGAGTCTGTGGGGAGGCGGCGACCGAATACGACGATCCGAACATTTCGGCGGTCTCGCCGAAGGCATGACCGGCCTTAAACGCCGTCGTGTTGGCGGCGATAACGGTGTCGCGGTTTTTGAACTTTGATTCGATCCAGTCGAGTGTTGGCTCGGTCGGTCTGGAATACATCCAACTGACCAGGCCGAGGGCGAAGAAGTTCTTTGAACGTTCGGCGTCACGCTTTTTTACGCCGAGGTCGGCGACAGCTTCTAACGTGAGTTTGGTCATTGGGATGCGGTGCACCACGTATTGGTCGAGCGATCCGTCTTCTCTCGGGTCGGTCGTGTAGCCGGCCCGGTCAAGGTTTCTTTGGTCGAACGCGTCGTCGTTGAGGATTAAGACGCCATCGATGCGCAGTCGTTCGAGTTGGCTCCGCAGCGCCGCCGGGTTCATGGCCACTAGAACGTCGGGTTCGTCGCCTGGGGTGTGAATTTCGTGGTCCGAGATGTGTACTTGGAACGCTGACACGCCCGCCAGCGTCCCTTGAGGAGCACGAATTTCTGCTGGGTATTCGGGCAGCGTGACCAGGTCGTTGCCAGCGAGCGCGCTGGCCGAGGTGAACCGGTCGCCCGTGAGCTGCATGCCGTCGCCGGAATCCCCGGCAAAGCGAATGACGACGTGGTCGAGGGCGGTTTCGTCTGGTCTGTCAGCTAGATCTGTCACGTCGAACCCCGTAAGTCGATAACTCGGACAGACAGCCGAACTGCTAACATGGCCGTCCCGATGCCCTAACCGTAGCCGAAGTCCCGGCCTGCGACAAGCGTCACTATGAAGGCTGCCTGGGGTAGTCAGCCTTTTGGTTAGAACCCAAGCCCGCGAAAGCGGTGAGAGCATGTGATCGACACGAATGAGACTAAACCGTGCAGTTCAGTCTGTGGTTTGATCGCTCACTATTTGTCTCTAAGACGTCGACAATAGGTCTCCTAATCGTTGTCTGAGACTTGTCGGTGAAAGTGAGGGAGAAGGTCGGCGGCGAGTCGTGTAAGTGTTTCTTCGACACCAGCTTGGTTGAAACGCAGGTTAAGCGCAACATGGTTGACCCCTGCGTCGCGAAGAGAGTCAAGGTGTTGGATCAGTGGGTTCATTCCTGACTTGAAGCCTAAGTGGATAAGCTCCGGCGGCTCGTCCGGGTTGTCGTCGAGGTCGATGTGGAACGGTTGCATGACCGGCTTAGGAGACTGGCCGGACGCCTTCGTGGCCGAGCGGTAGTCGGCGATGACGGTCGCTTGGTGTACGGGTTCTCGAGGATAGAGCATCTTGCCGTCGCCGTGACGTGCAATCCAATCCGAGTCTTGCTGACTAGCTCCAGTGACGAGCAGCGGGAGCCGGCCCCCAGCTGGTTTTGGGACCATTTCCATTCCGCCGCCCGGACTGCCGAATGCGTTCTCGAACGACGGCGCAGGTTCAGCCATGCCGCGGATGTATTCGTAGCTCTGACGAAAGCGCTCACCACGATCAGCGAACGGTATGGCCATCGCCGGGTACTCGTCAGGACGATCCCCGGAGGCAATCCCCAAGAGGAGTCGACCATCGGACAGTTCATCGACGCTCGCAGCCGCCTTTGCAACATGAGCTGGGTGTCGCAGCGGTAATATCACACTCGAAACACCCAGCGCGATTCGGCTAGTCCGGCCAGCGAGAAGCCCGAGGTAAACAAACGGATCAAACATCTGGCCTGCGTCACCAAACGATGGCACATCGAACGGCACATCTCGAAGCCAAACAGCGCTAAAGCCCAATTCCTCGGCGAGTAACACCCGTTCGAGGTGTTGGGTCATCGTCGGCCGTGAGCCCCTCACGTAGTTCTCGATCGGCACCACAATCCCAATGCTCAGTTGGCCGACCTGAAAAACGCTGTCGTATGCCTGATTGATTTTTGCGAAGGCGTCGGTGCCGGTGTGAGGTTTCATTCAGTTACCCAACTCAGGTTCGGCTACTCCGCTAATCGTACCTTTCAACGCAACGGTCTTCGCTCTCATCCCCAAGAGCCGAGCCTGCAGTCCGCCGCGTAGTCTCTGGGCTTCTTGACAAAGCGCCGTCCCTAGAACGGTCAATAACGCTTGGGTCGCCTCGGCTTGGAGCGGAGCGCAATAATCAGGCTGATGAGTGTTGGAGCGAAAGCAACGAGTATCCAGAAACCGAACACGGCACTTAACGAGGCCGATAGAGTGGCAAAACTTTCCTCAAGGTTTCCCTCTTCAGTATTATTGACTGTCATGGTCAATATCACGGACGCCAACAAAACGCACATGACTGTCGTCGACGCCGGGAAAATCAGGGCGAAGAGTCCGATATCCTTGCGGCCCTTTTTGAAGCAGAGGATTGTTCCGGTCAACCAGACGACGGTGAACAAGCAGAGTGCGCCAAGAATGAGAAAACGCATCAGGTCCCGCTCATACAAAGAGTCGCCGTCGATTGGGTTCGTCTCCGCGGTGAGATGGCCATTCTTCAGAGCTTAGCTGGTGGTATGTTCCGGCAGATCGCGGGAAAAGTCAGGAAATTTCGCCCGAACAATAGGACGCTAGCCGAACATTTCAGTCCAAATGGTCAAAGACCGTGACCTGGCGAGCCGGTGCTTGCCTGTTGCTGCGAGTTTCGTCTGGGGCGACCGAAAGAAACTCGGTTTAGCCCCGATGCCGGGACGATACTGTTAACTCAATGAGCTCCGATGTGTGGTGGACGTTGCTAGCTGCAGCCGTGATGATGCTGGGCTTGGTCGGTGTTGTTATTCCGGTCTTGCCAGGGTTGTTTATCATCTTAGGGTCAGCCGTTGGGTATGGATTAGTTGTCGGTTTCGGTCCGCTCGGCCTGGTGGTTGTGTCTTTGCATCTTGTTCTCGTGATCGCCAGTCTTGTGATTGGGGTGCTGGTTCCAAAGAGAGAAGCTGAGCGATCAGGGGCATCAAAGTTGTCTCAGCTCGGTGGGCTTGTTGGAGCCGTCTTGGGGTTCTTGTTCGTGCCCTTCGTTGGAGTTCTAGTTGGGGCCTTGGCCGGGGTTGTGCTGGTCGAGTATCTCAGTAAGGGAGACTGGTCGGCTGCTTGGGCCGCAACAAAAGGGTTGGCTAGAGGGTTCGGTAAAAGCGCGTTGGTCGACCTTGGGTTTGCTTTCATGATGTTGGTGGCATGGTCGATTTGGGCTTTTTCGGTTTTGGTTTGACCTGGTCAGAATCCTGGGTCGAATCGACGTGTGGTTCGTGGTGTTGGCCATCCAACTACGGATTCGAGATGACGACCGAGCTCCTCCTGGCGGGAATGGTGTTGTTTTTAACCATTGTTGGAGACTCCAGCAACACCCTTCCGCAACGGTAAGAATCTGCTGTGTCAACCTGGGCGGTCCTGTTCCAGAACGCTTTCCAAAACTTCCTCGAGGCCTAATTCTGCCGCCCAATGTTCAAGGTAGTCGATATCGATTGTCTTGGGGGCAACTTCGATCATGCCTGCAACGTCACGAAGTTGACGATCCGAACCGGACTGTTGGTGCCATTCAAGTTTGGAAAGGATGGCATCTTCGCGGCTGACAATCCACGTCGAGACACCTTGAAAGTCAACTTGTTGTCGACGGTCAAACTCCGAAGAGCTAAAGGGGCGATCCTTCTTGATGATTAGATCAATTTTCCAACCGCTCGACGTGTCGATCACATTGAACATAGTGCGATGCATCAACGCTTCTTGGAAACCGCCCACGTAGAAGCGAGGGCCTTCGAGTTGGTCAAGAAAAGCGGAAAGCCCTCGTTCGTTTGGTTCGACAACAAGGTCGATATCTTGCGTCATTCTTGGCTCACCGTGGAAGGTGCTGGCGTACGAACCAGAAAGCATGTAGTCGACGCCAGCTACCTTCAACCCGTCAGCCACAATTTTGAGTAAGTCGAGTTGCTTCACAGATTTGGTGTGGAAGCGCGTATTTGGTCAACGATCGCTTGACCGTGAGTGAGTCTTATGAACTCCCACGTTATTTCAACCTCGGAGAAGGAAGGGTTGCGGCGACGGATACCTTCGACTGCTACGGCCTGAACGTCTTCGGCCATCTGAGCCGCTATCTTCACCCGTTCAAACCCCGTCAACGATCGGTAAAAGTCGAGCTGCACCTGCCGGGCTTCATCGGATGTATCGGCTACGACCATTTATATAGTTTAGCTCCAAACATCATCTACCGACTTCCGACGACCAGATCACGCGGGACCTCCACCTTCGGCCCCGCTATTCACGAAGCGGACTCGCGGTACCAGACTTTGAGTTGTCAGGTACCAGCACCCACCCCTACACGGCTCGCCCCCGAGACGCACGGAACGTGGCCACAACCAGAACTAAGAACGTCGCCACAAAAGTCCCGATCGCCAGCCATCTAGGGACCGTGAAACTAAATGGATCTTCGAAGGTTTCGGTCACAGCCCACCAGCTGACCCCAAACAAAGCGAAGCTAAAGCCCGAAACCAAAGGGACCAGTGACCGCTTTCGAAGGGTCATATTTGATCGAAGTCTCGACGTCGTCGGGCTTAAGACAAACAAGCTTAACACCACAGCCACCACCGTAAAAACGCTAAGCGAGATGGGGCTAACCACAACGTCACCTCTCTCAAAGATTGCATTGGCACCGACCGAAAAGATCACGTAGACGGCCACCGCAATCGCCATGAGTTCCAACCGATCAACCAACATATCACGGGACCCTACGGGCCGGGCCCAGTCGTCGGCAAACGAACGCAAGTCGC
>CAZKEM010000030.1:0-56161 GCA_964551835.1 uncultured Acidimicrobiaceae bacterium
ATTAGTAAAAGCACTATGCAAAGGTAGCGGGTGGGAGGATCGGCTCAACACTTGTCACAAAACGCACTCAGACGTAGATGTTCAATAAAGCCCGGATCTTGCCGATAAAAATACTTCTACCTGCTACCATGTCGTTCTATGTCGATGAGAGAAGCAGTGAACCGCCTGGTCGGGTCTATCCTTGGGACCGAGGGCCACGTCAGCCAAGACCTACGGAAGGCAGTAGCAGACTATTCTTCATCATTGGACGGCGACGATAGCTCTTTGCCTGAACCTACCAGGTCGTATCTCGAAAAGGTCAAGAACGCTGCATATAAGGTGACCGATAGCGACATTGACGGGTTGAAATCGGCTGGGTTTTCCGAAGACGAAATTTATGAACTGACAGTGGTGGCCGCGGTCGGCGCTGGTTCTCGGCGGTTTGATCGGTTCGAATCGCTTCTCAACGACGAAGGTGGTCAGATATGAGGTTGTCGCTATTGCACGAGGGTCACACCTGGACTCAAAAATTGTTCTTCAAGGCTGTTGCTGCCAAGATGGGGCATGTTCCTGGCCCGGTTCGTACGTTAACGTATCGACGAACTTGGTTCGGGACGCATTTCGTCGATTGCCTTACGCACGGTATGCGCAAGGCCGAAGAGTGGTCAAAGGCCGAAGTCGAGTTATTTGCTGCCTTTGTGTCCAAGCTCAACGAGTGCGAGTATTGACTTGGGGATCACACTGCGGTCGCAGTGATAGGCATGGATGAGAAAGTTGTGGAAGCGGTTCTGGACGATTGGCGAACAGCGCCAGTTGACGACCGTATGCGGGCCGCGCTGTCGCTGGCAGAGGCGTTGACTCTCACACCAGAGAGTCTGACTGCCGCTGATATCGCCGAGGCGAAACAACAAGGCCTCTCCACCGACGCGATGCGGGAAATGTCCGCCGTCGTTTTTCTGTTTAGCGCGATGGACAGGTTGGCCAATGCGTTTGATTTCAATATCCCCGACCAGAGCAAAGTTGATAAGACGGCCAAAGCCCTATATAACGACGGCTACACCATCGTAAAGCGAATTCGCTGATCAAGACTTACTCGTCAGGGCTCAGCCGATATTAGGTCGGCTAAGCAGTTACTTTTCCGTCACCACAGAGCGTCGTTGGTGCAAGGTTTTAGGCACGTTGACCATCGACGATGACCGTTAGCTGAGTGTCTGTCGATTCGACCTCAATCGAAGTTGACGACTCGATTGTGATTGAACCGACAACCCGGTGTGCCCCCACGACCCGATGCTGCGCTGGGGCGAGAATTGTCTGTATCGCTGCGACCTTTCGAAGCCCCTGAGCGAGTTCGCCAGAGCGCCGATTGCCGGTCTCAAAAATGACAATATCAATTTCAAGTAACCGCTTCTCCACAACCCAATGGATGAGCTGATCAGACGCCTCGGACCGGACAACAAGCACCGATGGGTCGCCGTCATTAGAAGGCAGATACAACGCCTGACCAAGGTCGGTCTTATGCTCGGGCGGGTGTGGAACTAGAAGCAGTAGCTGCCCGAGGAGAAGGGCAGTTAAAACGATACGAAGCAGTGTCGATCTCCCAACTAGCAGAACAACGGTAGAGAGGCCGAGAAGAGTTAGGCCCATCGAAACTGTTATCACCGGAGCAGGCACGCGTGCCGACACATCTGCGACCGTCTTGATCCACCAGAGAAGTACAGTCGCGGGGAACTGGACTACCTCGCTCACTGGTGTCGGCAAAACGCCTGCGACGATTCCAGCTGTAAGGCCCCACATCATGACCACTCCGGCCGCCCACCCGGCTAGCAGGTTCGCCGGGATACTCACTAACCCGAGGCGTCCGAAGTGGAGAAGGAGCAATGGGGCGACCGCTACTTGAGCGGCGATCGTCACCGAAAGCGGAGTCCAGATAACCGCGGGTAGCCGCCGATGACTCTGCAGAATCGGACCGAGAACCAAAATCCCAGCTGAGGCCGCAACCGACAATTGGAAACCGACAGAGCGAGCTAGAAAAGGGTCGATGAAGATTAGAGCAATCGTCACGAGGCTGACGATTCGCAGCCCAGACGCCTTCAACCCAAGCAACGTAAGGGTCGTCGCGAAGCCAACCGAAACAGTTGCCCGAAGAACTGACGGTTCGGCCCTTGTCGCCATGGCGAACACAGCCAAAGCAGCCAGAATCGTGGGCCACCTCAACCAGCGCCTAAGCCTCAGCAACACCGGTGAAAGAACCGCTAGTACAAACGCCACGTTCTGCCCAGACACGGCGAGCAAGTGGGTCAGGCCTGCAGCCCGGAACTGAGCCTTTTGATCGACTGTTTGGAATCGGTCGTCCCCGATTACCAGGCCTGTGTACAGCGCTTGGTTACTCTCGGAAAATACGTTTGAACCGCCGAATACCAACGACCGTAACCATTCAGAGGGGTGTCTCCAGCCTGCCGCCTCTTCTATCGTCCCTACCGAATCGACTGAGATACGTCCGACAATGTGGCGAGTCTTCAACCAAGGCCTGGTGTGCGCTGGCTGCATTGTTCCAGAAATTTCCACTGACGAACCAACGGCGACGTTCGTCAATTTGGAACCTTCGGTGCCATAGCCGACGAGTTCAACCCTTCGCCCGTCCTCTAACTTGACATCGACCCGTGTGCCATAACCAAGGGAGTGGGTGTCGGATAGAACAACAATGGTCTCGTCGATGTAGCCAGTGGAAACGGCGTCATCGTACGCAACATGAGCGCGTGAGCCAAGAGAAGATGCGACCAGCACCAAACCTAAAACCATCGCCGACTTGCGACGAACTGCGATCGCAAACACCACACATAGCACACCCGACAAGATTGGGACGTCGACCGACCACCATGCGGCTATCCACACCCCTGCCGCCAGGACCATCAATTCAATCTCGGAGAAAGCACGCCGTCTGAAGTTGTCCTCGGCTTCGGCGATATATAGCCGTTGTTCAGACGACAATGTCGTCGCGCATCGCGGCAAGTTTGGCGGGACCGATCCCAGGCACAGCTAGAAGGTCGTCGACTGACGAAAATGCTCCATTGGAATCGCGCCACTCGACGATCGAGGCGGCGGTCGCCGGACCTACCCCGTTTAGCTGCTGCAGTTCATCGACCGAAGCGATGTTAATGTTGACTTGGTTCGACAAAGTTTGCCCTTCACCACCGTTGGCATGCAGTGCCGGGGGTCTAATCGGCTGGTCGACGATTTCCTGACCGACGGCCGGAATCACGACAGACGTGCCATCTTGGAGTATTTGAGCTAGGTTCAGACGGTGCAGGTCGGCCTCAGGTGTTGGTCCGCCAGCCGCATCGACGGCGTCGGAAACGCGGCTACCGGGAGCCACCGACACCACTCCGGGGCTGACCACAGCACCAGCCACGTGGACAACGATGTCAGGTTGAGCTGACGACGGCGGCGAGCCGGCTCCCAGAACCGTAGAACGTGTTGAACTGACCGTAGGTATGGCGGAATCGTTTAGTGTTTCGGGCTGCTTCGACCACCACGAAATAACGGCAATGACCGAAACCAGAGCGGCAGAAGTAGCTACCAATATTCGAAGGGTTGAACCATTCAACAGCGGATGATTTGAAAGTCTTGCGACTGCGAGTGCGCCGAGAAAGCCACCCTGCCGGGTTGGCATTTCGTCAGAATAGTCAGAGCTGATACGCCTAGCGACCTGCGTTCGGTTGGAATCGGGCGGAAAGCCGACGGGCCGGTTGACGTCCACAAAAAGTACCTTTACTAGCCTGGTTCGCCGGGCCGCACCCAGAAGTACTTCTACACAGAATACTACAGTAGTTTATAGCAATTTAACTACCTTTTCGGAGCGAAATATTTTGTGCTCTCCTTTCTTAGAAAAGGGCTGTAGAGAGCTTCCGCCGCCACTCAGCAGCGCTTTTAGGCGAACCAACCGCCAATTCGTCTAACAGGCCGACAAACTGTCCACGCTTTTGTTCGTCTAGTTTCACCGATGGGAGGAGTTCGCCTAGCTTTGCTTCAATCTTTGAAACTTCGTCGGCTGGCATCGCCTGCTCCCTGGCCGCCGCCGCTAAGACCTCTGTGTCCTCATCGGTGGGGATTTTGTTCAGAACCTCGACCGCTTCGACTCCGTCCCCACGCCCAATCAAGAGTCTGGCCAGTGCCAACACCGCCGGTTTGTGATCGGGCTGCATCTCGATTGCCTTACGAAGCGATGGTTCGTCACCGACTGCGACCAGTTGATCTAACACTGCGCTACCGTCGGCTCCGCCACCGAGTTCTGTGAGCTTAGTCACGAACTGACGGACCAGGGCCTCTGGCTGGGCGCCGTTAAAACTGTCGACGAGTTTGCCGCCGAACAACGCAAATACCGAAGGTATCGACTGAACTTTGAAGGCCATCGGAACCTGTTGGTTCTCTTCTGTGTTAACTTTCGCCAAGACCACTGACCCATTTGCCTCAGTGATGACTTTCTCCAAAATAGGAGTAAGCGTCTTACATGGCCCGCACCAAGGGGCCCAAAAGTCAACTACAACTGGTGTTGTCTGAGACTTGATGAGTACTTCTGATTCAAAAGTTGCGTCGGTTACGTCAATGATCATATGAACTAAGGTACTTGACGATTCACCAAAGTTGTCTCACGAGGCCGGAACTAAAATAATGCTCTCTCAATGCCGCACTTACTCGGCTATCTGCAGCTCGGAGGATCGGTAGAGGGACGAGCATTTCGAGCGCTGCAACTTACCGGAGCTCGTTTTAGGAAGGCTGCCTGGCTTCACAAAAACTATGTCACGACTCGGGATGCCAACCGAGGCAACGACCGCCTTTTTCACGGCCGACCTTAGTTCGTCGGTAACCGCGACGCGGGTCTCGCTTACCACGACGACTCCTTCTTTTTCTTTGGCATCCGCGACCGCAAACGCTGCAACGTTACCGGCGCGAACTCCTTCGATCTGACCTACTGCCCGCTCAATGTCTTGCGGATAGATGTTCCGACCACCGACGATGATCAAATCCTTGATCCGACCACAAAGGACCAACTGATCATCAACCAAGTATCCGAGGTCGCCGGTCAACAGCCACCCGTCGTCAAACAACTCTGCAGTCGCGTCTGGACGGTTGTAATAGCCCGAGGTGACCGATGTTCCCGTGATCTGCAATTCACCGACTTCACGCTCTGGACAGACTTCGCCTGAAACTGGGTCGACGATCCTAAAGGTCAGCCCGGGCACCGCATAGCCGAGTTTTACCATTTCTCTAGCTCTCGGCGCGTCTATATCAACGGGAGTCGCTTTTCCTTCCACTTCCAAAACCTCGCTATCGACGACGTCGAGTTGGAGGCCGGACATTGGTCTCGGGAACGCTCCGGCAATCGCAAGTTCAGCCATCCCAAATGCGGGAAATACAGCGTCTGGGTCCAGCCCATGAGGCTCACCGGCCGAAACGAAGCCCCGCACACAATCAGGATCGACCGGCTCAGCACCATTAAGAGCGATCCGCAAGCTGGACAGATCCAAGTCTGTTCCTGGTCTACGGAGACCTCTAGCCGCTAGGACGTAGCTAAAGTTTGGGCCCGCAGTAAGCGTCCCTTTGTAAGTCGAGATCCACTCCATCCAACGTTGAGGCGCTCCCAAGAAATCTTGCGGCGATCCAAGAACCAACTCCATTCCTTCCGCCATTGGTAGAACGCAGCACCCGACCAGACCCATGTCGTGGTAGAGCGGAAGCCAAGAGACCAATACATCATCATCTATTCCAACCGCTTCGATCATGGCGTCCAAGTTGGCCGTGATCACATGGTTCGCCAACATTACCCCTTTGGGTTCCGATGTCGAACCGCTAGTGAACTGCAGAATCGCTATATCATCCCTTTTATAGTCGGGGCGGACGAGATCTGTTGGTTTACGATCGGTGCTCAACAGTTCGGCTAAATCGAGATGGGGCAGTTCGTCGCTGCCGGGCCCTGCAAAGGCCGCCATTTGGGGTGCTACCAGAACCGATCTACACTGAGCCGCCGCCACGCGTCGTTTCGTCGCAGCAATGAAGTCCGGTAACGAGCCCATGCGCATCGGAAGGGGCAGTATGACGACTGTTGCCCCTGTTAGCCATATTGCTTGAAGCGCAACTACCAGATCAAACGAGGTCGCTGACAGTACCGCCACCCGATCGCCTGGTTCCACCGAACGGTGCTGGAGCTCAGCGGCCGCCGCCTGTGCCCGCCGGTTGAGTTCAGCCCAGGAAACCCGCAGCTCTTCACCACCGACGACGAAGGTCACCGATCGGTCCGCCGATGCCGAATTCTCAATACGCTCGATAAGAATATCCACTACATCATTACATCGGCGTTCGTTACCGATACCGACGAGTTCTCAAAAGAGAATCGTGGTTACGGCGCGAATGCCGCCACCTCGTTTGCAACCGGACGTAACGGCCCCGAGGGAGAGTTCACAACGCCGCGGCCTTCAATCCACATGGTGCTTGAGCCTCCACCGTCGAGCATCAACGCGTCTTCGGCGCCGAGCCTACTCATCAAAGCGGCCGACTCGTCGCCCGTCATCCCGATAGCGCCTGGCTGACGTCCATCGACGGTGACCATCATCAAGAAGCTACCCGAACCAGCTACGCCAATGATCGTCCGAGGGTGACGCTCGAGAAACGTCGGGTCAGGGTTAATGGGCTGGATCTGCCCGTTTTCAACCAGCGTCGGATGACCGGAGACACCGTTGGTTATGCGAGGGTCAACCGATTCGTTAACGACCCGATGGTGCTGGACAATTACCTCATTGTCGTCGGTGAAACCAATCAGGGCCGTGTAATCGTGATCAGGTCCTCCGTAGATTTGACCGTTCGAAACGGCGGGCCCATCAAACGGGTCATACCAGTTGCCGTTGATAGCTACTTGGGCCCCGATCTCACCCGCATAGGAGCCAACTACGTTTGACCGGCCTGGCGGGCTGACCGAGACCCCACGACCCCCGTGGAGATTGATAAACGCTACGTTGATCTTTTGGTCCGGCTCTGAGATCGAAAAGTGTGCAAGACCTCCGCCGAGCCAGTGCACAGAGCCCGACGAGAAATTCTGAACGAAGGTCACGAAGCGTTCGTTCGCTGTCTGGTCCCACAAGACTTCCCCCATGCTCAAACCCATCTGAGCCTGTTCATCGACCAGTTCGATGTTGATTGGAAGCAACTTAGGTGTGGTCGACTGTGCAGCCGCCGGTGCCACCCACCCCAAGAGAATCCCGATTGCGAAGACGGTAACGAGTGCCTTTTTTATCGAGCTGCTAGAAACAAACAAATTTTTTCGATGATGAGCCAAGCAGATTCCTGTTCAACGTCGCTGTAGAGGGAACCAGAACACCGTCCCACAACCTATTGAACCAAAGCAAGCTTCTTCAGCAAACGAACAGCCTTACCTGGGAAAACGAAACAAGTAAGTCTAACGATCTAGGCCCATATAGCCCTTGCGGCCTGACTAAAGGCTGAGGAGGTAGTCGGTGGCAGCGCGGCGTGAACGGGTTTAGTCAACGTTGGTTACGTATCCTCGCTAGGCGGGTTGCCTTTAACTCGTTGGCCAATTTCTTCGCAATGGAGGTCTTCTATGTCTTCGGCGACAATCCAAAGGTGGCCGAACGGGTCCCGTATCCTACCGTCTCGTCGCCCGTACTCTCGGTCTTCGATCGGTATCAACACGGTCGAACCGGCATTGGTCATCGCGGCGGCTAAACGATCGACGTCGCTGACCAACAGCATTAGAATCACGGCTGAACCGTTTAGATGAAGAGGCGAAAAGTTATGAACGTTATCTTCTTCTGCCAAAGCTAGCATTCCGTCTCCTAGACGGAGTTCAGCATGGACGATAGTTCCGGAACCGTCCTCGAATTTAACAAGCTCAACCGCCCCCAGGACAGTTGAATAAAAAGTAAGAGCCTCGGCAGCGTTGCGAACCACCAGGCGAGTCGTAAGTTTAGGTGTAGTCATAGAAGTATTCTGCTACGTAGTTCTATGGACGTATTGAAGATTTTGTCAACGGCTCGCAGCTGGGTTTCGGGTGTTAGGACACAAGGTGGTTTGGTGATGAACTAGGTTGAGACCGCAACGCACCGGGGGTAACGCCACTGAACTCTTTAACTTCACGAGTTAGGTGCGCCTGGTCGGCGTACCCTAGCGAAGCCGCTGTCATCGACAACGAGTCGGGCGACGGTCCACGTAGCTCGGAAACAGCGGTACGGAATCGACATAGACGGCTGTAACTTTTGAGGCCAAGTCCGACAGATTGAGAAAACGAACGGGCGAGGCGACGACGGTCTGCATGGAGTAATGCTGGGACTTGACCTGCTGGGACTCCAAGCCGGATAGCCTCCTCCGCCGCCATGATGTTTGGGTCGATCGGTTGAACCCCGCTCAATCGACGCAGTATCGCGACATCGAGTTCGTCGAAGAGTAGGTCTGGATTGTCGATGTTGCGGACTCGGTCGGTAAGCGAAGCCGCCTCGGACCCCCACAGGGCTTCAAGATCGACCTGGCGGTTGACCAGGTTCAGAGCGTTCTCGCGGCAAAGCAACGATGCCGCTCCGATATGCAAGTTCACGCCGATGGCTCGGCGTTGTTGGGTCGGGTCGATGGCAGTCGGCAATGTT
Organism: uncultured Acidimicrobiaceae bacterium; assembly: GCA_964551835.1. Taxonomy (GTDB): domain Bacteria; phylum Actinomycetota; class Acidimicrobiia; order Acidimicrobiales; family SZUA-35; genus JAHDCC01. Next base: position 8,628 of record CAZKEM010000030.1, read on the forward strand.
GAGGGCCCGACCAGCACGCCGAGTTCGCTAACGTCGGGGTGTAGCCCAATGATGATCTGGCCTTGAGCTGAAGGAAAGACTACTTCCTCACTGTGGGTAACATCAAACTCGCAGTACCAATAGCTCGACACAAATCGAGCCACGACCGTTGATCGAGGTCGACGAGAAAGGAACATAAGCTCAGAGTCTAAACCACTGATGGGACAAAGCCTAAAGAAACTTACCTCAAGGTCTTAACAGTCAGGCTGATCGGCCGAGCCTGGATGGGTTGGATTCGCATACCCCGGTCATTTGTGGACCCTACCGCAGAAACACCAACAGCTAGGCCCATGGATGTAGACCTAGCTGTTAAATGCTCTAACTGAGAAACTCTGCAATCCGAGCTTTGGGCCGACCAATAATGGCTTTGTCTCCTTTGACAACAACCGGCCGCTGAAGCAGCGCCTTTTGTTCCATTAGGAGGTCAATAACCGTCTCGGAGTTACCAACATATGTGTCGGGATCAAGCGCCAATTTCTTAAATTTTGAGTCCTTGCGGACTAGGTCCTCTACCGGGTCCTCGAGGCCAGCGACTATTCTTTCTAGCTGGGCTCGGTCCGGCGGCTCCTTCATATAGAGAACGGTTTCGTGTTCTACTCCCAATTCCTCGGCGACCGCCAAGGCGTTTCGAGAAGATCCTCAATGAGGGTTATGGTAAATGACTACATCAGACACAGCTGCCTCCCTTAGTTCTGTGGATGGCCCTCGACCCTACCAGGGTTCGAGGAATTCGCTATCGAGTGGGCTGGCGTCGGGCTTCAACCTGGTTGCGATCAGACTCACTTGGGACCCCGGCCGCTAGCCAGGCGACCCCGGCAACCACAAAGGCGATACCAAGTAACGCCGTCGGTACCGAAAGAAGCTGTGCCACGAGTCCCCATACGAGCCCTGCTCCAATGTCGGTGACCGATTGGGCTTGACTGACCATGGAATGAATCGTGGCTCGTACCTCAGGAGGAGCGTCGCGGTTGACCCATCCTTCCAGGACTGGGTCAAATGTTTCTCTCATGCTGTCTTGAACGATCAGCCCGAGGCCAATTAAGATTGCCAAATTTGACAAAGCCGCCATCGCTATGCCGAGCGCGGCAGCTACGAACATCGTTGCCGTGATGCGGCTTAGATCGCTCGAGCCTCCTACCTTGCGAGACACGATTGAGTTCACGATAAAACCTGAGGCGACTGCGACCAGGAACCATGCAGCCATCGGGACGATGCTCGACTCGACTGTTCCTGTGGTGTCCAAGAATCGCTTCAAACCCAGGAAGTCCAAGGTGTCGCCAGCCAAGGATATGCCTGCTGCGACTAGCACAATACGCCGCAGTCGAGGACGTGCCTTTACGACTCTGGCACCTTGCCGAAGAACAGATAAAAACGTTTCACCCCGTTCGCTTCCGCTGACAAAACCTCTCTCGGTCATGAGCACCGCTGTCAGTAATGCAACGATCAGGTACCCGGCGCCCGCCATACGTACACTTACAACGAGCGAACGCATCCCGACGACAGTCGCAATTGGGATGCCGACTACGGCTAACGCCAACCCGAGCCGATGTTTTCGAAGCAACAGGTGGGCGACGGTCTCGTCTAAATCCAATTCATTGGAACGAGCGCTATCAGAACGCAATTCATCGGTTAGCCAGGCAACTTCGCCGCCCGAGCGGAGTGCCCACGAAACGCCGCTAATCGTCTGGGCCCCCAACAACATCAAGTAGTTTCTCGACACAACCATCACCAGAATACTCACGCCCATCAGGACCCGACTCAACACGATCGTGTGTTTTCGGCTTAGTAGATCCGCGGCGACTCCAGACGGAACCTCCATAGCGATGATCGTTATTTGGACGATCACGCCCAGCGAAACCAGCCTTACCGGCGAGAGCGAAAGCTCCTTTATCCACCAAATTGACACCACAAGATAAAACGACCAGTTAAGTGCATCGGTGATGGCACCCGTCCACGTAAACACAAACTCTGGCCTGCGAGCTGCCTGCAACATCCGGTCCACCGAGCAATAGTAGCTCGGGCCGATAACATCCGACGTTGAATTTCTGCTTCGTTGCAGGGGCGACGATAAACACTACCAGGTTCGTGACATACTAATCTCGTTGTGGCCTTCCGTACCTTTACAAAGAAACGCTTTCTGGCGCTGGTTGCGGTTGGTCTCGCTGGAGTCATGTCTTATGTGTTGGCAGCCCAAATTGTGGTATCCCAGGCTGCAGGCGACGCCGTAGTCTCGGACGCTGGAGACCTAACACCGGCAAACGTCGTGATAGTTCCCGGAGCCCGCGTATACCCAAATGGAACCCCGTCCCAGTTTCTTCGGCAGCGACTGAACGCCGCCGATGAACTGTATGAAGCTGGCACCGTCGAACATGTTCTGGTTTCAGGCGACAATCGACAGAGCCACTACAACGAACCCGAGGCGATGCAAGAATACATTGTTGACCAGGGTGTTTACGCCCGCGACGTCACGTTGGACTTCGCAGGGTTTGACACGTGGGACACCTGCATTCGGGCCAAGGAACAGTTCGGAGTTACCGAGGCGATTGTGGTCACCCAAGAACGGTTTGCGGACCGAACTGCAGCGTTGTGTTCAACAGCTGGGATCGAGGTTCAGGTGCTAGCGTTACGGACTCCGTACCAAAGCCGTGGGCCTCGCCTGAAGTCCAACGTGCGGGAAAAACTGGCCAATGTAAAGGCGTGGGGCGACATAGTTCGTACCCCCGACGCACATCATGGCGGCGAATTTGTCGGCCTGATCGGGTCGGAACCTAGCTAGTCAGCTAGATCTAGCTATCACCTGAGGTTGTCGCGGGAGCGACCGTTGTTGGAGGGGCCGTTGTCGGGTACCGCAGCCAATGATGGGTCAAAGGGTCTAAAGAGTTTCCCAAGCCTAAGAAGGCTCGGGATCTTTTGGCTTGGTTTGTGCTTTCTTGACCCGGATACGAGCGCCTCCCAACTCGATGCCGTTGAGGTTTCTGACCGCCAACTTCGCTTCGCCTACCTTAGGCATTTCGACGAAACCAAACCCTTTTGACCGGCCGGTTTCAGCGTCGAGGATAATAGTGCAAGATTGAACCCGGCCATACGATTCGAAAAGCTCTTGAAGCTCGGATTCGGTGGTTGAACGGGATAACTTTCTGACAAGAAGTCTCATTGTTCCAAGTCTGCCGAAAATAACGAAAATAATTTCGGATTTTGGGAACTAATTATCCTCGAGTATCGTCAGAGCTGTATGTACTCAAAATTCAGAACCCTTTTCGTCGTAGTTTCCGTCGCCTTGGTGGCCGCCTCTTGCGGAAGTGACCCAGAGACAACTGCCAATCTGCCTGTCTCTGGCGAAGGCACCGCCTCTAGTGGCACCGTGCCAAGTGGCACCGTTCCGGCAACTGTCGACCAACCTTCCACCATCGATGAACCGGCGACCACCACACAGGACAGCGACACGCCTGTGACTGACGGCCTCGGAGAAGACCCTGAGCCTGAGGAACCAGGTACAGAACCCACGGGCATAGAAGCGTTGGCGGCAACTCTTGTCGACAAACCCTTGGCGGAAGCTGAAGGCATCGCAGAGGCGAACGATGCGACCATGCGTGTGGTGAAACAAGACGGTGAGGACTATGCCGTCACCAAGGATTACATCGTCGACCGAATCAACGTTGCCGTTGTTGATGGTGTGGTCACCTCAATCGAGTTCATCGGATAGCGCTCGGTTTTCAACGAGTGCCCAGTGACAGACAGAGACGGACTTCGTTCGCGTACCCAGCGAGCGGATTACTACATCTGAAGCCATTTCCTCGCTTCCGTATGCCGACATTTCGATCTACCGACGGGGAACCGCTGCGACGTTGGCTACGGGAAGCTTTGTGGAGCTAAGGAGAATTGAACTCCTGACCTCTTCCGTGCCACGGAAGCGCTCTACCAACTGAGCTATAGCCCCTATCATTTAGGAATCCCGATAGTACCAAGATCTTAGCTGAGGACGCACCCTTGATATCACAACGTCATCGAACTCTCGATATTGTTTGACCGTCCACCATTGTCCGGACTGTGTCGCCCACAAGCCGAACACATCTGGTGACTACACTGAACTAAGCTTTGACGACCTAGCCAGCTTCATAGAGAACAGTAAGGAATTCAGGCCCAATGCCACCCTCAGCAATACCCGAACAAGCGAAACCGATTGTTCGGGCAAACGATGTCGTCAAAACCTACAGTACAGGCGGCCACACCGTTCAAGCATTACGCGGCGTCAGTCTCGATATTTGTGCTGGCGAATTTATGGCGGTCGTCGGCCCTTCGGGTAATGGCAAGTCGACGTTACTCAACTGCCTTTCGGGCATAGACACGATCGATTCAGGAACCGTACATATTGACGGACTAGAAATACACGAGTTGTCCGACCGGAAAAGGACCGCACATCGAGCAGAGCGCATGGGGTTTGTATTCCAAAGTTTCAACCTCATCCCCGTCTTGAATGCAGTCGAAAACGTTGAACTTCCGCTGCTAGCGGCTTCGGTCAAACAGTCCGAAGCGCGGGAACGTTCGATGGCCATCTTAGAAAGAGTCGACCTTGTTGATCGTGCCAGTCACCGCCCAGGCGAACTGTCTGGTGGACAACAACAACGAGTGGCTATCGCCAGAGCATTGGTCTCAAACCCTGCAGTAATTTGGGCAGACGAACCGACCGGCAACCTCGACAGCGCGACAGCCGCCTCGGTTGTCGAACTCTTCGCCGAACTTCACGACAACGGCCAAACCGTAGTTATTGTTACTCACGACAGATCGCTCGGCGATCGAGCAAATCGGTTGGTAGAAGTCCTCGATGGCTTAATCGCCTCGGACGAATCGCCATCGGTCAGCCCAAAAATTCGAACTGGGTAACCGCCCATGACCTATATATCCATTGCCATCCTGGTCCTCCTAATTCCCCCGGTTCTTTACGACCTGTTGTTCCGGCCCGCCATTCGACGTATAGGTTTGCGAAACGTCGCTCGTCGACCCGGTGAAGCCGCGCTGGTAATCGTCGGGTCAATGTTGGCGACCGCACTCATAGTCGCATCGTTCATGGTCGGCGATTCGTTCGGAACCTCGTTTCGGGTCGAGGCAGAGGACCGGCTCGGCCCGATCGACCTCCTGGTGCCCAGCGAAGACGTCGACGCAGACCTAGCAGCCTTAGAGGGCTCTCTAGACGACGGCGGGGGACCCATCGAGTCACTTCTGGCCATTCGTGAAGGCGCAATCAACGCCGCTAACCTGCAAGGAAAAATCGAACCTGGCGTGTTGGTTTGGGAACTCGACCCAGAAGAGGCGAGAGGCTTCGGCAATGATCTCGACGCCACCGGATTAGCCGAACTCCCAAATTCTCTCGCCTCAAACGAACTCGCTATCAACCAAGAACTGGCAGACGAGCTCGGCGTTGAGGCTGGCGAAACAATCAACCTAGTCGCAGGGCCAGCCGTGCTCGAAATGAACATCGTGTCTGTTCTACCGCGACGAGGAGTTGCTGGGTTCGCTCCAATCATTGTCGCCAAAGGAGCCCTAAGCGGCTCGTTTCCGGACGCGGAACAGGTGTTTCGAGACACCATCGTCGTGTCCAACGTCGGGGGCACCTACGAAGGCGCCAACACAACAGCGGAGTCCGAAGATTACATACGATCTGTCTTACGTGAAGACACCCCTATCAACACCGCCAAGGCCTTCATCCTTGGTCGAGCCGACGCCATAGCTAGCAACACGACCAGTCAGTTTTCTACCGTCGGCGGGTTTAGCGTCGCGGCCGGGGTGTTATTGGTTGTGAACCTCTTTGTCATGCTGGCGGCCGAACGCAAAGTAGATCTCGGAACGATGAGAGCCATCGGAGTTCAAAGAAGTCACACCCGACGAGCATTCTCCATCGAAGGACTTATTTACGGACTGGTGGCCACAATTCTTGGCCTAGGGGTTGGGTACGGGGTCGCGGCCGCCATTCTTTGGTTCGCTGATGGCAAATTTGAAGTCGAGAGCGACTTCCAACTCCGTCTAGGCGTGGAAGCAACGAGCCTGTTTTCTGGTGCCGTAATCGGCCTAGCCATTTCGCAGTTGACGGTGTTGGCGACAACCATGCGGGTCGTGCGAATCAATATTGTCGCTGCCTTAAAGGACGCCGTTCTTCCTCGATCCAAGGGCGACTCGCTCCGAGGAATAGTGTTGGGACTTGTGGCCATAGTCATCGCGGTTATTGGCTGGCTCCTCGCCTCTAGCATCCAGTTTGTCGCGTTCGTAACGCCGATACTATTCGCAGTTGGACTTATTCCTCTGCTGACGAGACTGGTCGGTCAAAAAGTAGCAGTGGTTATCGGCTGTGGCCTGGGACTGTTCTGGGCGTCGGCAGCGTTCGGCATACTGTCGGACACCTTCGAAGATACGAGGATCGAAATCTTCCTTGTCCAAGGCATCATCCTCGTCGGGCTTTCGGTTAGCATTCTCGCTGCGTTCGATCGATGGATGATCGCGGCCATCAGAACGGTAACGAGAGGCTCTGTGTCTTCTCGGATCGGCCTCTCAAACCCCTTGGCTCGACCGGTCCGCACCGCGTTGTTGGTGTCGATGTATGCGCTGGTTATTTTTACGGTCTCGTTTATGGCTGTCCTTAACACTGTCCTCGAACAAGAAGGCCCGGAGAACGAAGCGTTGGCGGGGGGCTCATACGACCTATTCTTGTTCTCGAGTCAGCTTTCTCCGCTTGAAACCGAGAAGCTCACCTCCCGAGACGACATCGAGGTCGCCGTCGAGATGCAAAGCGGACCGGCTATGGTTGCCTCCCATATTCTTGCCAGAAACAGCGCCGAGTATTTCGGCGAAGACACAACCCAGCTACCAGAGACCGACGACGAAGCGATTCCGGAACGCCGTTTCATTACGCTTGTCACCGCCGACTTTGTATCCAACGGCGCTCCCACCCTGACCGACCGATCCCCCGACTTCGATTCCGACGACGCCGCCTGGCAACAAGTAGCCGCCGACCCGTCGGTGGCGATTGTTCCTCGATTCGCTGGCTTCGAAATTGGCGAGTCGATGCAATTAGTCGGCGAAGACGGAAGCCGATCGACCGTTACGGTTATTGGGCTGAGCGGTTGGAATGTGATAACGGGACTTGGAATGTATATGTCCGCCGAACAGTCTGACAAGTTACTCGACGAATTTCAGCCTACTCGTCGACATCATCTTATTGCCGCAGACGGAGTCGAGCCTTCGGCGCTAGTCGACCAGCTCGAAACCGACTTCGCCGCCAATGGAGCCGATGCAAATTCGTTCTCAGCCAGTATTGAAGCAGAAGCAGCCGAAACCGAGGCCTTCATTCAAATCCTCCAAGGCTTTCTAGGCCTCGGGTTACTGATCGGCATTGCAGGGTTGAGCGTTGTGCTTATTCGAGGGGTCCGTGAACGACGCCAACAGCTCGGAATGCTTCGCGCCGTTGGGTTTCGGTCGACCATCCTTCGAAACTCGTTCCTGGTCGAAGCATGCTTTATTGGCTCCCAAGGGGTCATTCTCGGAGTGGGTTTAGGGTTGCTCAGCTCGTGGCAAGTTCTGACAAAGTCGACTGCGTTCGCCGACGACCTTGAGTTCGCGGTACCTGTGTGGTGGCTTGCTGGCTTCGCAGTTGTCGCATTTGTGGCTTCGCTACTCGCCGGATTGTTCCCGGCCGTACGCGCCGGGCGGACCGTTCCCGCTGAAGCGCTACGGCTACCGGGCTAGGCGGCTACCGGGCTAGGCGGCTGCACGTCAGCGGCTGCACGTCAGCTGGGGGTTGGTTGCATAACGTGAAACATCGCTCCCTGTGGGTCTTCGACCGGTGCAACGAGTCCGAGTCCGATATCGGTTGGCTCATCGATGATAGCTCCCGCTTCGCCTACAAGAGCCAGCAGATCTTGAATGCTCTCTACCGCGAAGTAGGTTTCCCAGTGGTTGGGTTCCAATGCCTGTCCAGCAACTATTCCGCCTACAGATTCGCCGTCCACTTCGACTAACGTATACGGTCCGTTAGGTAGTTCGATTTCTTTCGTCGTCCAACCAAATAGGCCTTCGAAATAGGCGACGGCCGCGTCGACACTACTGGTAACCAGTTCATTCCAGATCAGCGAACCGGGTTCGTTGACCCGCTCCGCTCCGATGTGCTGGTCGGATTGCCATAACCCTAGAATAGTGTCGTTCGGGTCGGCGATCGCTGCCATCTTGCCCATCGACGGCAGTTCGACCGGCGGCATTAAGACCTGACCTCCTAAACCGTTTACGTTTCCAGTGATGGCTTCTGCGTCATCGACGGCGACATAGGTGTTCCACGCTGGTGGGGGCCCATCTTTGATCTGTTCCGGGCTTTGTTGCATGAGCCCAGCGACCTTTTTACCATCTTTAAGCGCTGTCGTGTAGACCGCTCTGCCACCGAAGGACTGTTCGGTATATTCCCAACCAAAGACCTTCGCATAGAAGGCTTTCGACGCATCAAGGTCGTCGGACGTCATGTCGACCCAGCAAGGTGTCCCCTGCTTATAACCGTCACGGATTGCCATGTGTCTTTCCCCTCTAGCAAGTATGTGTACATATCCTAGAGGCGACCGAGCCGGACACGCGCCCCGTCAATTTGATCCCCGACTCACCAGTTGGGGGTTGTGATCGCCAATGCTCTCCCGTTGCCATCCTGGACGGTTCCAGATTCGACGCCACCGCATCCCCCACGAAGTATCGGCCTTCAAATCGGCTAATAAGTCTCGTAGTTCTGAAAGTTGAACATCGAGCGGATGCGACGACTCGATCTGTTTGGTCAAACCATATGTGGGACGGAATCTTTCTTCTTGGAATGTTCCGAAAATACGGTCCCAAACAATGAGAACTGCACCATAGTTTTTGTCGAGATAGATCTCGTCGGCGCCGTGGTGGGCACGATGGTGTGACGGCGTGTTAAAGATCGCTTCGAACCAGCGCGGCATCTTTTGAATCAGCTCGGTATGAATCCAGGTTTGGTAGCTGATCACAAACGCGTTTGCCGCTATTGCCACTATGGGTTCAAAACCGAGCAGAATTAGTGGAAGATGAAAGAACAAGGTCAGAAGTCCGTCGAAGAAGCCCAACCGCATACTTGTTGTGACGTCGTACTCGGGCGAGCTGTGATGAACCGAATGCCAGAGGGCCCACAGTCCGCGTTTCTCGTGCTCAAGACGGTGTTCCCAATAGTAGACAAAGTCGGCAATGAAGATAGCCGCGACGATCGTGACCACGTTGGTCGGGACGCTATATGGTAGGACTGTTTCCATAGACTCGAAAAGGCGTTCCCATAGCGGATATGCGAGGAACACCCCGGTATACGTTACGACGATGGCTAGAACGTTTGTGACCATTTCTTTGGTCCGCTGCGACCACTTCAGGGCTTTGATCCGCCACAACAGGAACAGTTCGATGCCCAAGAACGGGACGAGCAGGAGTTCAAGAGATTCGGTAATCATTTCTAACAAGGTCAAGGGTTGGTCCATACGGACACTATACGACACTCACTTCAATACTGCAAGTCACTTTCATTTAGAGTTACACTGTCGATGGTCACGACAGACTCGTTACGCCACGACCCCAAGGTGAAATATCTCGCCGAGAAAGCGTGATTCTCGTTAACCTGTCGCCATGGCTGAAAGTTCGCAAACCGATGACAGACCAATCCACGAAGAACTTCGATATACCCCGACCGACATCGAACCACGCTGGCAGCAATACTGGGTCGACAACGGTACCTACGATGTCGACAACGACGATCCGCGTCCCAGATACTACGTCCTGTGCATGTACCCGTACCCCAGCGGTCCCGCCCACCAAGGCCACGTTCGAAATTACACCTTTGGCGACTTACTGACCCGGTACCGAACAATGCAGGGCGACGCTGTCCTCTCCCCCATCGGATTTGACTCGTTTGGACTCCCAGCCGAAAACGCTGCGATCAAAAGCGGAATCCATCCCCGGACCTTCACCGACGAACGAATCGAAGAGCTCTCGAGCTCACTAAAGCGAATCGGAGCTAGCTACGACTGGCGTCGAATGGTCACCAGCCACGACCCCGAATACATCAAGTGGACCCAATGGATCTTCCTCCAATTTTATAAGGCCGGCCTCGTCTACCGGGCCGAGTCTCCCGTCAACTGGTGCCCGGGCTGCCAGACGGTACTGGCCAACGAACAAGTCGACGCCGACGGAACATGCGACCGCTCAGGCGATATCGTCGAACGTCGCAACATGGAACAATGGTTCTACAAGATAACCGACTACGCCCAAGAGCTACTCGACGATATCGACGACCTCGAATGGCCTAACAAAGTCAAGACCATGCAGCGCAATTGGATCGGGCGTTCCGAAGGCGCCGAATTCGGCCTTCCGGTCGCCGACGATAACGGCCAGCCTCGCACCGACATAGACCCAGTCCAGGTGTTCACGACCCGGCCAGACACCGCCTTTGGTATGACCTTCGCCGTCATGGCGCCCGAACACCCAATGGTCGAGCAACTTACGACGGCCGAAAACAACCAGGCCGTTGCCGCCTTTAAAGCAAGCCTCGAAGGAAAATCCGAGATCGACCGACTTTCAAACGACGGCGAGATCGCCAAACGCGGCGTCTTCACTGGAACTCACCTGGTCAACCCATTCACCGGCAAAACTGTCCCGCTGTACCTCGCCGACTATGTCTTAACGACCTACGGAACTGGGGCGATTATGGCCGTCCCAGGCCAAGATCAACGCGACTGGGATTTCGCCAAGGCACACAACCTCGAAATCATCCGTACGATCGAACCGCCAACCGACTTCGACGGCGAAGCCTACACCGGCGACGGTGCCGCAATAAACAGCGACTGGCTCGACGGCCTAAACATTATCGATGCCAAGAAAAAGGCTAATGGTTGGTTGGAAGACCAAGGGCTCGGCGAGCAGAAGATCAACTACCGTTTACGAGACTGGCTACTGTCCCGCCAACGATTTTGGGGCTGCCCCATCCCTATGGTTTACTGCCAAAACTGCGGAATCCAACCCGTGGACGAAGCCTCCCTACCAGTCCTCGCCCCCGACGAAGTCGAGTTCACGCCTACCGGCCAGTCGCCGTTGGTTAACAACGAAGAATTCTTATCGACCGACTGCCCCGCCTGTGAAGGTCCAGCACGCCGAGAGACAGACACGATGGACACTTTCGTCGATTCGTCTTGGTACTTTCTACGATTTGCCGACCCAATGAATACCAATGCAGCGTTTGAGAAAGATGCCATTGACCACTGGCTGCCTGTCGACCAATACATCGGCGGTGTCGAACACGCAATCCTCCACTTGATGTACGCCCGGTTCTTCACAAAAGCATTGTCTGATCTAGGCATCACGCCCAAGCACCTACGAGAACCGTTTAAACGGCTCTTTACCCAAGGGATGGTAAAGCTTGGCGGAACCAAGATGTCGAAGTCCAAGGGCAACGTCATCGCCCCAGAGGCCATCATCGACCAACAAGGCTCAGACACGTTGCGCTTGGCGCATATGCAAGTTAAACCGCCAGCCGAAGACGTCGACTGGGAAGATTTTGGACTCGACGGTTGCCACCGATTCCTCAATCGGGTTTGGCGTCTGGCGCGCACTGATACCGGCCAACTTCCAAAGGTCCGCAGCGGCGAACCACTGAAGGCCGACAACGAAATCGAATCGGCGACCCATCGATTCATCGACAAAGCTACCTCGGACTACGAACGTTGGTCGTACAACACCGCTGTCGCCGCGTTCATGGAGTTCACAAACTTGCTCTACAAATACGTCCAAGGAGATGACGGGCCCCATGACCAGACGATTGCATTCGCAATCGATTCGCTGTTGCTGACGATGGCCCCGGCGGTTCCTCACGTGACTGCAGAGTTATGGGCCCACCGACACAGCGACGAACACATCCACGAACAGAGTTGGCCAACAGCCGACCCAGAAAAGCTCAAGTCCGAGACCATCACGATGATCGTACAAGTAAACGGAAAGCTTCGAGGCAAGATCGAAGTTAGCGTTGACATCACCGAAGAAGAAGCCGAGGCATTGGCTGTCTCAACCGAAGCAGTCGTTCGTCAGCTAGATGGCGGGACCCCGAAAAAGATAGTCGTCCGAGCCCCAAAACTCGTAAATGTCGTCATCTGACGAACGAGCTGGCTTACGCAGTCGCTCGTTCGGCGGAATTGGCGCTCGGTGTTTTCTCCAAATCGAGCTTCGGAACGTCACTCCATAGACGGTCGAGGTCGAAGTATGCTCTCGCGTCTTCGTGGAACACATGAACGACGAGCATACCGTAGTCCATCAATACCCAGTTGAGCTGAGACTTCCCTTCAATCCGGACGGGTTTCGGGCCTCCGGCGATCGTCAACTGGTCTTCTATCTCCTCTACGATGGCGCCCACCTGGCGATCGCTCGACCCAGAAGTCACAACGAACCACTCACTGATACCAAGAACATCGCCGACATAAAAAGCGTTGGTTTCTTTACCTAGTTTGTCTTCAGCCGCCTTGACACAAACCCGGACCCATTCTTCCAACTCATGGACGGTTTGTTCAGTCTCGGTTCGCTGTACCGCTTTTTCGCTCAGTTTCCGCTCCAACCGTTCGCCAGACAATATGTCTGCTGTTTCCACGTTAGGCCGAAATCAACGAGAAATCATCTCCAATTAGCAAGGTTGCGACCGATTCAGGCTGACTCACCTGTTCGACGACAGATTCGACTCCCACGTATTCAGTCAATATTGTGACGTCGGGGCCAGTCCACTCCGAAGGGACCACCAGCTCAGATGGTCCATCGCCAAACTCCTCAGCGTTTCCCATTTCCACAATTTCGAAGCCGGCCGCAGCTAGCTCCGAAGTGATTGTAGCGAGGTCGGCTTCGCCTGTTCGGTCAAGAACTCGTAGCCTGATACGATGGTGGTCTTCACCTCCAGCGGGGAAAGGAACAACCCGACCAACTAGGTCAGCTGCGCTCTGATCGTCGATAACCAACTTGTTCTGATCTACCGGATACCCAAAGATTTCCGATTCACCTTTAGCGAGCTCGCTAATCTTCACGACTACCAAGTGCTCTGAGTCGGCTGGCGAATCAACCATTGCCGACCAAAGCAGGATCCGGCGCGCCATCAAGACCGTGAGCTCCGCTGATTCTGACGTTGAGCCAACAAAGGCGGCCACGTTGCCCCCATTGACGGCTACGTCACCGACTGCAAAGGTTTCGCCTGAGGATGTCTGCGCTTCGTCGGTGTTCGAAACGACATAGGTGGTCTCACCAAGAAGTTCTGGCCAAGTCGACTCGTCGAGAAATACCGACTCGTCGATACGGAGTTTGAGAGTCTCGGCTAACACTGATGCAACTTCTTCAGGGGCGATGTCGCCGACAGATTCATCACCCACCGTTGCGTTACCGGGGATAACAACAACAGCACCGCCTACCGCTCCGGGTCTATGCACAATCAATGTCACGCCGGTTGTTCGGGTCTCGTATTGCTCGACGACGACGGTCACCGAACTAGGTTCCACCAAGGCAACCCATCCAGCTTCGCCTGGCCCTACTTCTTCTACGAAAGATCCAGAGCGACTGTCGAGCACGGCTCGTACGCCAGCAATTCCCAAAAAAGGTATCGCGATCATCAGGGACATCTCTGCAAGCGCAAAGAGCGCCAATACGCGACGCTTCTTTGTCTGAAGTACCCTGGGCCAGTTCACTGGTCTAGACGATAGAGCCCCAGCGCCTCGATGTCTTGCATTACCTGTCTAGGAGTTAGAAACAGCAGCGACTTCTCGTCCGTTACCATTTGACGAAGGTCGGAGCTTGAAAGGTCTATCGATGGGATCTCGACAACCTCGAACTTCCAACCATCCGCCTTTGGCAGGACATAACCGGGCCGATTGATGAACACAAAGTCGGCGAGCGATTTGAGCCGATCCGCTTTGTGCCATGTATCGAGTTCGCCGGCTGCATCCGCACCAACGATTACAAAGAAGGTAGAGCCGGGTTCGTCAGCTTGCACCCGTTCAAGTGTCTCAACCATGTAGCTTGGCCCACCAATGTCGAGCTCGATATCCGACGCGTGGATACCTTCCACCTCGCAGGCTTGGGCGGCAGCCGAGGTCATCGCCAACCGCCGTTCGGCACTGGTGATCGTCCGACTGCCTTCCTTTTGCCAGGGACGGTTTGCGACGATGAGTCGAACTTCATCGAGTTCGAGCTCGGCCTTGACGTGAATCGCAGCAATAAGGTGACCTATGTGGGGCGGGTCAAAGGTGCCTCCAAGCAGACCGATCCTTTTAGAGCACATTTACCTAAATCACCTCATTGTCGATGGATTCACATCATTACAAAAGCATTGCGGATAATAGCTAAAAGAGCAAAACCAAACGTAAAGTGACCTATATCACTATCTTTCCTGGTTGATCTATACTAAAACGTGTAACTGGGCCCTTTGCGCTTAACCCGGAGAAAACTCCTACTTAACAGTAACCACTCCTCCGACAAGCCAAGCCTAACCCCCCCCAATGAGGTGCTCCTCGTTGGTTCCCCCCCATCACTAAACCTAATGAGCAAAGAAGCATAAATACATGAGTGACTCTGTAGGACAGTATCTAAACGAAATTGGCCTCGTGCCCCTTCTCACAGCGGAAGAAGAACGAGAGCTAAGCCAAATTATTGAAAAAGGAACCAAAGCTCAAGAAGATATCGACAACGGTGAAAATTCTGCCGGTAACCGTCGATCTGTTCGAGCTGCAGCCCGAGCGAAAGATCGGTTCATCCGAGCCAATCTTCGGCTTGTCGTAAGCGTCGCCAGACGATACCCACTACCTCCATCTATGGAGCTTCTAGACCTTATCCAAGAAGGAAACCTTGGTCTAGAACACGCAGTGGACAAATTCGACTGGCGTAAGGGGTTCAAATTCTCTACCTACGCTACGTTCTGGATTCGCCAAGCTATCGGCCGTGCACTTGACCAAAAAGCAAGCCTTGTTCGTCTCCCAGGCGATCGCTCTGCCAGCCTCCGCGCTGCGCTGAGACAGGTTTCCGGCGACGGTGACGAGCTCGACGATGAGCATGCCCGCCTCCATCGACTTACCACACCAACGTCGCTTGATCGAACCATCGGTGACGATGACTCGAATGAGCTAGTCGACCTCCTTCCAGATTCAACACCTGGGCCTGAGTTTGAGGTCATGGCTAAGGCTGAGGAAACCATGGTTACCGGACTCCTCGAGGTACTTGACCCTCGTGCCCGTTACGCAGTTGAACAGCGTTTCGGCCTAAATGACGGCCGCAAACGTAGCTACCGAGAAGTAGGCGAAGAGCTAGGTGTTACTGCCGAAGCCGCTCGTCGTCTAGTCAAAAGAGCGGTTAGCGCCGTTCGCGACCAAGCAGGCGATGTAATCGCCGACTTCGACGCTGCTTAAAGTCAGAATCGTGACAAATCGGACGAAGGCCTTGGTTTAGATTTCTAAACCAAGGCCTTCGTCGTTTTGCCGAATTAGCCAACTGACGGCTTCGACAGTACTCCAATGATAATGGCATCGGGAATTTGCAGTAAATGAGTTGCGACTCGCCGCCTGATCAGAGACACTGTTCGTGTGACTTGGAACCCTGGATCGTGGCGGCCTAAACCAGCAAGGCACCAGCCCGTCTGGCCTGACGAAGCTGGATTGGAAGAGGTTCAGAAGCAGCTTAGCCTGCTGCCGCCTCTCGTTTTCGCTGGTGAAGCAAGAAGGCTCCGCCAAGAAATCGCTGAAGTCGCTGAAGGTAAGGCGTTCATTTTGCAGGCTGGTGACTGTGCCGAGTCTTTCACCGACTTCAACGCTGACTCGATCCGCAACAAACTCCAAGTGATCCTCCAAATGGCGGTCGTACTCACCTACTCATCAGGCGTGCCGATAGTCAAACTCGGACGAATCGCCGGGCAGTTTGCGAAACCACGATCCTCTCCGACAGAGGTCAAAGATGGCGTCGAACTGCCGTCCTTTCTCGGCCATATGGTCAACGATGCAGCATTCTCCGAGCCAAGCCGAGTTCCCGACGCTCAACGACTTCTACAGGTCTATCATCAATCTGCGTCGACCCTCAACCTGTTGCGGGCGTTTACCCAAGGCGGCTTTGCTCGCCTCCGACGCGTTCACGACTGGACCCAAGAATTCGTTGCGAACTCTCCCGAAGGGAAACGCTACGAACAGCTTGCCACCGAAATCGAACGAGCATTGCGATTCATGGAAGCTGCAGGCATTTCCAGTTCGAGGTCCGAATTCAACCGCACCGACTTCTACACCAGCCACGAAGGTCTCATTCTTGAATACGAGCAGGCGCTGACCCGACAAGACAGCGTGACGGGCAATTGGTACGACTGCTCAGCCCACCTAATTTGGATTGGAGAACGCACCCGTTCAGTTGATGAAGCCCACGCAGAATTCCTTAGCGGCGTACACAACCCCATCGCTTGTAAGGTCGGACCGACTGCGACTAAAGAAGAGCTTCTTCCCTTGCTCGAAAAGCTGGATCCAAACCGGGACCCCGGTCGCCTAACCCTGATTACTCGAATGGGCGCCAGCAAGATCACAGACGTCTTACCTGGGATTATCGAGGACGTTCGCGATTCTGGCCACCCAGTCGCATGGATTTCAGACCCGATGCACGGCAACACATTTACTTCCGAGACGCAACACAAAACCCGGCGCTTCGATGAAGTCATGACCGAAGTTACCGGGTTCTTTGACGTACACCACAGCCTCGGCACCTGGCCAGGTGGAGTTCATGTTGAACTAACCGGCGAAGACGTGACGGAGTGCCTCGGTGGCACAAACCCAGTCCACGCTGGCGACTTACCAAAACGCTACGAAACTATCTGTGACCCCCGGTTGAACGGCCAACAGAGTCTCGACCTTGCGTTTGAGGTAGCCGAGCTGATGCGAAGCGCTCCAAACACTCCTTGAGTACCAGCCGCCGTTAACTCGTGGGTCTTCGACGCTGAGTCCGCCCGCTAAGACAGCTCGCCTCTGAGAACACTCGATCCGCTGTGCTCTGGGTTGCCGTCGTCGGGTTCAACCGACACATCGATGAAGGAGAACTCTTCAGGGTCAGTTCCCTCAGGCCATTCTAGTTCTGTAGAACCGTTAACAGTGCCTAGCGAAACTAGATCCCGAATTTCTTCGCCCTCAAAATCAATCGCCCATACTTCATAAGACGAGCCACCTGTCGATCCGGGAAGGGCATCCAGTTCGAGTTCAAGCGAGTCGCCACGAAGTGTGGCCGTCCCTCCACCGGCAAATTGTTCGAGCTGATCGAGCTGAGCTACCGAATCGATTGGTCTTGCCCGATTTGATTGCCAGGCTAACGCCAACGGCACTAGCACCAATAGAACAATCGCCGCCGCGATCCCCATCGCCGCATACGCCAACGTTGCGGATCGGCGCTTAGCCAGATCCACTTCAGCGTTCGGGGCCCGTTTGGGAACGTGCGTTGGTGGGACCAGATGATTCCGCGGCGAGGAGGCCGCTATTTCGTCGGAAATTCGACCCCATAAATCCTCGGGAACAGGTTCGGGAATAATATCAGAGCGGCCCTTACCTAGGACGTCCATGACATCACCAAACCCATCAAGTTCAGGATCATCTCGATAGTGGGAATCAGACATGACTTCCCCGCAGTTCTTTTTGAAGGGCTTCCAAACCTCGACGCATATGACTCTTCACTGTTCCGAGGGGCAGGTCGAGTTTGGACGAAATCTCAGGGTGACTCAGACCTATAAAGAACCCTAGTTCAATGACTTCTCGTCGGATCGGTGGAAGGATATCGAGGGCATTTTTTAGAACCATCCGGTCTATGAGTTCGTCGACCTTCGCCTCATCATTAGCCTGTTCACCAACCTTGTCCGACGGGATCGATGGGCGTCGTCGCTTCGCCCGAAGAAAGTCGATCGACTTAAATCTCGAAATGCCGCTGAGCCAAGCACCCAGACTCCCCCGGTTAGGGTCGAAACGTTCCCGGGCCTTCCACGCATCAACAAAAACTTGTTGAGCGACATCTTCTGCGTCGGCACCGACCAGCTTTCGACACAGGCCCAGAACCATCGGCCCAAACTCTTCATAGACTTGCCTAAGAGCTTGTTCATCTCCCAAGACCAGGCGCTCTTCAAGGCTTTGCACTGACACCCCCTGATGATAACGTACGTGCCCGCCAACCGGTAGATCTGGTTGAAAGATCGCGCTATCACTCCGCCCGATGGCGTTATCGGTTAGAACTGCCTTCACAATTCTTCTTTCGCCGAACTCCAAGTCCATGGATGCGGATCAGGTGCGAATTTGGTGGTCACACTCGCGATCAAACGAGGTTGTCGACGAACCGTTCCAGTTGTCTAAGGTTGCGGGCCTCAAAGACGCCATCGCAGTGGTCGCCGTAATCGCTCATTACCGAATCCCCGGTGTCCCAATACGCTTTCGGCTCCGGGTTAAGCCAGAACAACTTTCGGGATCGATGCTGCAACTCCTTCACCACCCACTCTTCCGACGAATGATAGTTATTCCTCGCATCTCCCAAAATGAGAACAGTCGACTTTGACGTCACTTGCAAACCAAATCGTTCCCAAAACATTGTCAACGCATGTCCATAGTCGGAATGACCGTCGGATGCGATCACATCAGCCTCGCTATTGACCCGATGAATCGCCTCGGCGATATCGTCGGATTTTTCAAAGAAGTTGGTGACCTCGTCAACTCCATCGATGAACACAAACGAACGGACCCGACTGAATTGCCCCGAAATCGCATACGTGAGATGCAGCGTAAATCGGGCGAAAGCTGCTACAGAGCCCGAAATGTCGGCAATCACAAAGATCTCCGGCTTAGCTGGCTTAGGGTGTCTAAATACTAGTTCTGCAGGTACGCCGCCATAGTTAAGTGAATGCCGGACAGTACGCCGAAAGTCCAGAGGGCCTCGACGCTTATGTCGTCGCTTTCGAGCAAGCCGGGCGGCCAACTTTCGGGTAAGCGGGTACATCGCCTTTTTGAGTGCTTCTAGTTCGTCACGGGACGCGTGCATAAAGTCGACGTCTTGCGGCAGCGGACTTCTTAAAGAGCGAGCCAGCGCCTCCGAACCTCGGTCGGCTACCAACTGACGGCGAATCTCGGCTTCGATCTGAGATTTCAACTGCGCTATCCGCCGTTCCATCTCATCTTTGGTGAGCCGGCGTTCCAGTGGTGTCAATTCCGTTTCGGATTGCTCGTCGGCCGCATCCATCAACGAATCCAAAGCGCCATCGAGGTTAAGGCCTCGTATCGTCTTGAACAAATAGTACGTTCCGCCAACAGGCCGACCTGGCTCGATGTGAGCGAACTGCCGGACAGATCGCCGAGCCAACGTTTTCAACAGTTCTTGGTCGTCGTTCTGCAAACCCTCAAGCGCCAGCCGTTGCAGATCTTGGTCCGACAGTTCTTCTCGGCTGCCCCGACGGGTCTTCGTTTCCGGTTCGACCGGGTCGGGCAATTCTGCGTCGAATTCGAACAGGTCGATAACGTCGCTGTCGGCCACGTCCGCTGACAACCTGGTCGAAAAGAACAATTGGAAGATCGTATCGAAAATAGCCAAATGACTTTGATGTTTGATCAGCGTTAAAGCCAACGTGTTTCGCAGGGTCTCTCGGTCGCGCAACGAACCATGTCCCAAAGCGACAGAGGCGTCTAGGTACTCAGACAACGAAATGGGGAGGCCAGCGTCGCGTAACTGCCGGACGAAACTTTCCAACAGTGTCCTGTACGGATCCCCTAGTTCAGGCAAGGCGCCAGAGGATCTCTTAGCTTGCATCGAAATACGCTACGGAGTTCGACAAGAACTCTTTGGATACCTTCTCAACATCGGAACGATACTTCAGCAAAATATTCAACGTCTCGCTCGGAACTTCTTGCTCAATCCGTTCGATGCCAAGAAGTACCAGCGTGCGGGCCCAGTCGATGGTTTCTGAAACTGAAGGGTGTTTCTTCAGTTCCAGTTTACGGATCGAGGCCACGATCTCCGAAATTTGGGTCGCTAACTCGTCGCCAACTTCCGGGACACGCGTCAGGATGATCTCCTTCTCTCGTTCAGCTGACGGATAGTCGAGATAGAGGAACAGGCAACGTCGTTTCAACGCTTCAGATAGCTCGCGCGAGTTATTTGACGTCAAAAATACTAGAGGAATCTGCTTAGCTTTGATTGTTCCTAGCTCGGGAATCGAGACTTGATAGTCAGACAAAATCTCCAACAAAAGTGCTTCGGTTTCGAGCTCAACTCGGTCAACTTCATCGATCAAAAGGACGACGGGTTCTTCTGACGTGATCGCCTCAAGCAGCGGCCTCGCTAGCAGAAATTCTTCAGAAAATATGTCGTCTTGTAGAGCTGCCCATCCGTCGTTGTTCTGATCGGAGCCAGAAGAAGCCTGGATCCTGAGTAGTTGTTTTTTATAGTTCCATTCGTAAAGGGCCTTGTTTTCGTCGAGCCCTTCATAGCACTGCAGGCGCAGTAGACGCGCCCCAATCATCTCGGCCACGGACTTAGCGAGCTGGGTTTTCCCAGTACCTGCAGGGCCTTCAACCAAAACCGGTTTTTGGAGCCTGTCTCCAAGGAAGGCCGCACTCGCTATTTCGTTGTCGGCCAAGTAGTCGACGGCATCGAGCTGTTTAAGGACCGAATCTACTGAGTCAAAGCGGTTAGTCATACCAACTCCACCGTACACGCTGAGAATTCTTACCGGGAGTGAATTGTCTCTAGTCGGATAATTGCGTCATATAGGCCCTGTCAGTGCATAGCAGCGCGAAGAAACTAGTACGATCGGTTCGTAATGAACACCCCATTGACCGCTACCGTCAAACAGTTCGCCGACAAGGTGGGCGCAGCACTGGTATCAAGTGCTGCTGGAACGGCGCTATCCGACACAAGTCTGCGCCGAGATGTTCTGACCGAGGCATTCAATATTTGCGCCGCCGTCGCAGATACCGACAACCGGCTCAATGATGACGAGCTCTGGGCGATCATCGTCGCCTTTGCGCCACACGACATCGTTCCCGCGAACGCTAGTCCGGCAGACCTTCGCAGGAATGGGCTTGTCGAGGGACGGAAAGCCTGGCTTCTGACTCCATCAGATCTGTTCCTCACGCTGACCCAAGTCGATGAGAAACGAGGCACCCAGCTGTCTCAGGTTTACTACGAGCAGGCCACCAAACTGGCTCACACCGTCGTCTCTATCGACGACTTTCCGTCCGATGACGAACTCAAAGCAGTCGCAAACTTTCAGCGGCTCTTAATGGCGACCTTGCCACCAGCCAAGTCAGTCCAAGAGGCAAGCTCGGGGAACGACGCCGACCAGGCCGATGAAGCTAAACCCCCACGCGAGCCAGTCCCTAAGGAACCGTTGGAAGACGTTCTAGCCGAGCTCGATAAGCTCATAGGCCTCGCCGAGGTCAAAGAGGAAGTACGGCTACTAACAGCGATGCTTCAAGTGCAACGGTTACGGGTTGATCGTGGGCTTCCAGCCGTTGACTCAAACAAACACTTGGTTTTTAGCGGCAATCCGGGCACAGGTAAAACCACCGTCGCAAGATTGTTGGCCCGCATCTACCGCAGCCTCGGCGTCGTTGAGCTCGGGCATCTAACCGAGACCGACCGCAGCGGTCTGGTGGTTGGTTTCGTCGGGCAAACGGCTCCCCGGGTGGCAGAGATTTTCGACGATGCTGACGGCGGAGTCCTTTTAGTCGACGAGGCATACTCACTCGTTCGCGGCGGAAACAAAGACTTCGGCCGTGAGGCGATCGACGCTATTGTGAAACAAGTCGAGGACCGCCGTGACACAATGGTTGTGATCTTGGCTGGCTACCCCAAAGAAATGGCTCAGCTAGTCTCAGCCAACCCCGGGCTCCATAGTCGTTTTCCAAAGACAATTGTTTTCCAAGATTATGGTGATGCCGAGCTAGTGGCGATCCTCAAGCTCATTTCCGACGGTGGACACTACCTCCTTAGCGACGGTGCTCTCGAAGCGGCCGAAGTTTGGTTCGGTGCCCACAGCCGCGGCCGCGGGTTCGGTAACGGGCGCTTGGCACGAAACTTGTTCGAGGCGGCCGTTGCCCAACATGCCACACGGCTGGTGGAGGTCGACGACCCTACCGACGTCGAGCTAACGACGCTGGAATCTGAAGACGTCGCTGCTGTACCAGTTCAGAACCCAATTACTGACTCTGATAGTCGGACTGAGTAGAGCACCAAATGCCCAAGATTAAAGGAGCTCAACTCGTAGCCGCAGGCATTCTGCTGTCACGGGTCGCAGGAATCGTCCGAGAAATTGCTATTTCGGTGGCGCTTGGCAACGCCGGTGCGGCCGACGCGTTCCGGGCCGCGATGCGGGTACCCAATTTTCTGCAGAACTTGCTGGGTGAAGGCTCACTGTCGGCATCGTTCGTTCCCGTCTATGCCGGACTCGTCGAGAAAGGAAAGACAAGGGAAGCCAACGCATTAGCTGGTGCCGTCGTTTCGTTTCTGGCGGCTGCAACCTCAATCATCGTTTTGCTCTTGGTACTCCTGGCAGGACCGATCGTTAGTCTGCTCACAAAGTTCGAAGGCGACACCTACGATCTCGCGGTTAACCTGACCCGGATCACGTCTGTTGGAATTGGCTTCCTGGTGATTGCGGCCTGGTGTTTGGGGATTCTGAACAGTCATCGCAGTTTCTTCCTGTCCTACGCATCGCCCGTCATCTGGAACATTGCCCAGATATCAATGCTAGTAATCGCAACATTGTTGGCTTGGTCCGAACTCGACACCGCCGTCGCTTTGGCAATCGCCATGGTTATTGGATCAGCCCTCCAGCTTGGCGTCCAACTGCCCAAAGTTCTTCGTCTCGGGAAAGGAATCCGCCCCAACCTGACCAGAACCGGTCAGCTCAACGACGTGCTGGCAAGGTTTTTACCCGCAGTAGGAGCTCGAGGCGTCGTACAGGTATCGAGCCTGGCCGATACATTCCTCGCTGCCAAATATCTTTCCGAGGGAAGCCTGAGCAGTTTCACGTTTGCCCTCACCATCTACCTTCTGCCAATCTCGTTGTTCGGATTCTCGATAGCGGTATCCGAACTCACCGAAATGTCCCGCCAAGCCGACTCGCTAAAAGTCGTCACCGAACGAGTCACCAACGCGCTGCGACGAGTCGCGCTTCCCGCCGGTTTCGTTTCCGTTGCCTACCTCGTCGCCGGCCGACCGATTATCGATGCATTGTACGGATGGCCAAGCCGGCTGCTGTTGCATTTCGGCGTGCTGGACGAGCTGAAGTTTGACGAAAGCGATGTTACGACCGTTGCTTTGGTGGTGGCGGCATTTGGCATCGGGTTACCGGCGGCTATTTCAGCCCGAATCGTTCAAAACACCCTTTACGCCCTCGGAGATGTGAAAGGTCCAGCCCGAGTCGCAGTCATTCGACTACTCGTAGGTGTGGCAGTCGGCGCGGCCGTGATGTTCCAGTTCGACCTGTTGGCTGTCAACGGGCAACAAATTTCTGGAACAGACGAATTTCCGAGCCTCTCAGCGTACACCACCGACGCAGCCGACGATGGCCTATCGCATTTGGGCGCTGCAGGTCTCGCCCTCGGTGCTGCCTCCGCGGCCTGGGCAGAATTCATACTCCTACGAATCCTGCTAGCCCGGAGGCTTGGCAAACGAGTCGTGACGGGCTGGTTTACCCAAATTCTCATCGCTAGCGGCTTGAGCGGCGTGACAATGCATTTGGTTGGTAAAGTATCAGTAGTTTCGCCCGTTGATGTTGTAGTGGTACTGACAAGCGGAGCAATCATCTACGGCGGTGTCCTATGGGCCGCCGGCATAAGACCAGTGAACAAGTTAGGCATACGACCATGATCAAGCTAATAAAGCGTTGGTGGAGCTATATAACCGCCAAGGGAAACGCCGATTTTAACGAGCGCGCCGATCCAAAGATTCAGTTGGAGCAGGCGATCCAAGAAGCCCACGACCAGCACCGCCGGTTGAAAGAACAGGCTGCGAACGTGATCGCCAACCAGAAGCAAACCGAGATCCGCTTGAACCGGGCGATGGACGAGCTCGAAAAGATCAGCGGTAACGCTAAACAAGCCGTGATGATGGCTGACGAGGCCCAGCGAGCTGGCAACGACGCCAAGGTGACCCAATACACCACCGCAGCCGAGGCATTCGCAAACCGCATGATCGGCATCGAACAAGAGTGTGAAGATCTAAAGGCTCTCCACATTCAAACCACGCAAGCCGCTGACCAAGCCAAACAGGCCGTCAACTCCAACTCAGCCATTCTACAAAAGAAGCTCAACGAACGCCAGAAACTGCTTTCACAGCTCGACCAAGCCAAGATGCAAGAGCAGCTCAACAAGACGATGGCTTCACTGTCGGAGACCGTCGGCGACGATGTTCCTTCGCTTGAAGAAGTCCGAAACAAGATTGAAGGACGCTACGCGAAAGCTAAAGGTTCAGCTGAGCTGAACGAAGCTTCGGTTGAAGGGCGCATGCTCGAAGTCGAAGAAGCGAGCAGGAACGTTGAAGCTAACGCTCGGTTAAGCGAAATTCGAGCCCAGCTAGGTCTCGAAGAAACCACGTCGGCTCCGGCTGAACAGGTAGCTCAGACCGAACAACCCGAAATCCAAGACGGCCCAACCGCATAACCGTCAAACTACGAAACTTCAATGACGTGTCGTTCCCCTAGAAGCAGAGCGACACGTCTTTGGTTCAACTCTTGGTTCTATACAGAGGGGCGACCGCCTCGAAGCGATCTTTACTCTCCAAGTACGGAGACTACCCACGTGTTGTAGTCTGTATGGTCAGGGTCGTCCCCAATAAAGTCGCCTTTGGAGGCTGAACCTCTAGATATACCCGTACAGTCGTCATCGGGGAAGCCAGTAACCGAAGTTTCGGCAACTACCTCACCTGTTGAAGGATCTACGACTCTTCCGACGCGTTGTTTGTGTATCATGTCGTAGTCTTTGGAGGCGAAGCCAGCACTCGTAACTTCGCAAACCCCAACTAATGCCGACGTTGGAGCATCCAAGCACAGGACGGCCGTAACCTTGGCCAGCTCTTCAGGCTGATCACCAGCGGTTGGAGGGTTGAAAATGTTCTGTTTGTATTCTTCGCCTAACTCGTCTTGTGTGAAAGTCACGAGGCCGCCCTTGGCACCGTCTGCGTAGGCGCCAGCACCAGGCACAGTCGCCCCCGTGCATGCTTGGCTGATGGCAGCCTCGTCCTCGGCCGACAACTGGGGTAACGAAAGATAATAGGCAACACACCCGCCAAACATGAGCGTAAGAAACGCAAACCCCCCGATCCACAACTTTTTCCGACTTTTCTTCTTTGGGAGCGTCTGCTGCGGAAACTGAGAACCCGGCCCCTGCTGGAACTGCTGAAAGCCCCCGCCCTGCGGAAACTGAGAACCCGAACCCTGAGGGAAGCCCCCGCCCTGCGGAAACTGTCCGCTTCCCTGTTGTGAATTAAATGGATTTGTCATCGCACACCTCCCGAGTGTTGCGTTCACCTAGGCCGAACCTAGAACAACATAACGTCGTCAGACTCGCGGTAAAAACGACAAATCGATACGTTTAGCACCGCGCGAGTACAAATATACATTTCTACTTACTAGTTACTACTCGTGACATACAAGTGTCTTCAAATCACTACCATTTACGTTATAGTGACCTTCAATTCGCAACGAGCTGGGGGGGCTAACCTACGCAGGAATTGCTACCAAGTCGTCTCGATGGATGACTTCGTCAACGACTGTTTCGGGCAGGTCGGCTGTTTGGCGGCCAGCATAGTCATTCAACTCTTGTGAAGACCACCGGCTCAGACCCTTAGCGAAGACCTCACCCGATTCATCCTTGACCTCCACCGCAGCATCTGGGCCAAACGAACCAACGGAACGGACGACCCCTGCAGGTAACAGCGAACAAGGCTTCGACTGGAGCGCAGTTCGGGCGCCACTATCGACGGTGATGCTTCCCTCTGACGGTGACGCAAAGGCTATCCAAAGCTTGCGTGCGCTTAGGCGCTGTCGGCGGGCTCGAAACACCGATCCGACACCGGCAACGCCTGCGACAGCGTCCACGAGGACATCTCCACGGTCGGATTGGGCGATTATAGTCTCCACTCCAGACCAAGTCGCGATCTTCGCAGCCGCCAATTTCGATGCCATACCGCCACTGCCGACGGTACTTCCAGGCCCTGATGCCATCGCCTCCAAACGATGGTCGAAATCGACGATCTCCTCAATCAGCGATGCGTTCGCATCAACCCGAGGGTCGGCGGTAAACAAACCCGGCGTGTCCGTCAGTAAGATCAGACGGTCGGCGTCGATCAAATGAGCCACCAACGCTGCTAAGCGATCGTTGTCTCCGAACCTGATCTCGTCGTCTGCGACTGCATCGTTTTCATTCACCACGGGAACAGTGCCCTGAGCCAGCAGCACTTCTAATGTGCCTCGACTGTTTACATAACGCTGGCGATGCCACATATCGGTCGGAGCTAACAACACTTGGGCGGCAACCAGCCCATTCTCTCTGAGGACCTGATTGTAGCTCGCCATAAGAGAAATCTGCCCGACAGCAGAGGCCGCCCTCAATACCTTCTTTTGTCGAGGACGGCTACCGGTGTCAAAACCCAGCGGCCCAAGACCAGCAGCTATCGATCCGCTCGTGACAATAATCGGTGAATGACCATCTCGGTGCAGCGCCGCTACTTCGGCACAGAGTTTCTCTATTGCGTGATAGTTGATAGCTCCGGCGTCTGTCGTCAGCGATGAGGAACCAATCTTAACGATGACTTTCATTAGAGGTCGTCCTGGTACTCGAATGCGAATTTGCCAATTTGAACCGTGTCTCCCTCGCGCACACCAGCTTTGCGAAGCGCCTTATCGACACCAATCTTGTTCAACTGGGCTTGGGCATAGTCCAAGGCACCGATATCGGTAAGGTCCGAAAGTGCGACTGCCCGCTCGGCCTGGCGACCAATTACCAGCCACGAGGCGTCGTCTTGTCGTTCGATTCTGACACCAACTGGCTCCGGACGGTGGATAACGTGGCCTCCCCCCGTCGGCTGGTCAGCCCGGTCCCTCTTGACCAACTCGGACAGACGCCATAAAACGGGGTCTAGACCCGATCTTGTCACCGACGAAATAGAAAATTCGACTCCAGTATCGTCGCCCCAATCCGAGGCTTCAAGAATATCCGACTTCGACCCGACGACAATGCTTGGGCGCTCAAGCAAACCGGGCTGATAGGCCGCCAGTTCCTGTTTGAGAGTTTCGAGTTGTTCTTGGGGTGAGGCACCATCGACCGAAGCCAGGTCGAGCAGGTAAACCAACACTCTCGCCCGCTCGATATGTCGGAGGAATTGATGACCAAGGCCAACACCATCGCTCGCTCCTTCGATCAAGCCGGGAAGGTCAGCAACGACAAACTGGGATTCTTCATCTAGCCGTACGACCCCGAGGTTGGGTTCCAACGTGGTAAACGGGTACTCCGCAATCTTTGGCTTTGCTTCCGAAATTACGGAGATGAGCGTACTCTTTCCCGAACTCGGAAACCCCACCAGAGCAACGTCGGCGAGGAGTTTAAGCTCCAACCGAAACCATACGTCCTCACACTTCTCTCCTTGTTCTGCAAAAGCCGGGGCGCGTCGTTTGTTTGACAGGAAGCGGGCGTTACCTTTGCCGCCGACTCCGCCAGGCGACGCGAGCCAGCGGTCACCATCAGATGATAAGTCAGCCAGAACTTCACCGGTCTCATGATCCTTGACAATAGTGCCTTCGGGAACCTTCGCCACAACGTCAGCGCCGCTCTTACCGTGTTTCTTAGCCCCGCTGCCGTGGGTCCCACTCTCGGCGATCCGGTGAGGGTGGTCTCTAAATGAAAGAAGCGACGCCACGTTGCGGTCTGCCTGTAGCCAGACAGCCCCCCCGTTCCCTCCATCTCCTCCATCAGGACCGCCGTATGGGACGTGTGACTCGCGTCGGAACGAAACCGATCCGGCTCCGCCGTCGCCGGCTCGCGAACAGAAGTTGCACTCATCAACAAAAACGGACACCTCTAGAGGATAGACCCTCGGCAGGTGCCCGCCTTCGTCATTTACGTAGCCGACCGGATTGTAAAGAACCGTTATTCGGTTAGATGTGCCGGGTCGCCGATGACCTTGACCGACCAAGTCGTGCGATCGGTCGGTGTGTTGGCACCTTCCGGAGTGTACCTGACCTTCCACCAGCAGCTAGACGAACAGGTGTAGTCGGCGGGAAGATCGTATTCCAACGTCACCCACTGAGCGTTGTAGCGTTGATTGGTCACTATTAGACAAGGGTTACCAGAGCAGTTCGAAGGATCTGTAAAGGTCGGGTCTTCCGGCCAGACCCCCGGGTTCTCACAGATGTTGCCGACCGAACAGTTACTTCGACGAAACCTAAACGGAATCGCGGTGTCGCTGTCGTCGAAGAACTGAAGGTTATTCATTCCTTCGCCTGGATCGAAGAGACGGATCTGCACCGTCTTACCAGCATGCTCGTCTTCAATTTGGGCTAAGAAAAATTCAGTCGTCGCCCCTCCAACGCCCCAACTAGGCCGGTAGAACGATGCCCATTCACGGGCATAAAGACTTGGACACGTAGGGTTAGCGGCCGACTGTGAGCAGAGAAATCCATTGCCACCATGTGGCACAGCTCGCAGGGCGAAGTTGTTAAGCCCGACCTCGCCTCCAGAAAAATTGGCCCTGGAGTTTGCTCGCACATACCACTTGCCCGCCTCCGAGGCCGGGACGACCGCCATCGTGTACCAACCGTTCTGACCACCAGAGCAGGCGTTCCTCGGATAGACCTCATCGAAAATTGGGGTCTGCGCTAGGTTGTCTAGATCGTAGTCGGGAGTGGCGTCGCTCCCGTATACACGGAACTGAAGCCGAGGACCAGCCGATGAGTCCTGCGCCTGCCCAGAGCGGCAGACGCCAGGTTCGAATACTTGAATAGCTGTGTTTCCCGTTATGCCATGAGGGATATCGACAACATAGTCGTACATGTCTTGGGCTGGCTTGAATCCCGGGCTTGCTTGCCGAGCGCCGTCGGTGCAACCATTCCAAGGTTGCCCCGTGCTATACCAGGCCGGGCTGAACGGGTCACCTTGGGCGTAGCCAATGCAGTGACTGTTAATTGAGAGCCAAAGCCCATGGGCATAGGAGCCACCTCCTGGCGGTGAGCCGAGAACTCCCGGTCCGAGGTTGCCTGTACCTAGACCTGAAGTTGGGTTACCGAACCCTACTTCAGAAGTTATATCCGCGACGCTGTACCGTTCGATATCGACCTCGTCAAGAACGATCTTTCCTAAATACGCGGGCGTATCTGTATCGATGCGTACTCGTAGCTGATCGGCCTTTGCGCTGACGATTACGTTCGCATTAGCGACGCCCGGATTACCAGCGTCAATCCACCTTTGGTCTACCATGCCGTTCTTGGCCGCTATGTCGAGTGCAACTACTTCCGCTTGCTGCAAGTTAGGCATATGGACTACACCTGCTAACGCAGCGGCGTCTGAAGCTCGCTGGACCTGTTGACCCTTGAGATACCAGGCTCCGACATCGACCGCGAACGCTGCGAAAATGAGAAGCGGGATGAGTAATAGTGCGGTCATTGGCAGAACATAGCCTGACTCCTCAGACGCCTCATCGTCTGATCCAAGCATCTGAAACCCGGCATCGTTGACTAACTCAGCCGACTGTTCCTCAAGGCATTCGTCGAACTCGAGCCCACTGGATGAGCTTGCTGCGCTTCTACGGTCGGTCGACATCGTACTCCGTTTCGGTTCTAAGGTAGCCATCAGCTATTCCCCGGCTCGACTCGCATGACAGTTGATTCAGAAATGGTTATCGGCCCTGATCCAAACAGTTGGGTGACCGAAGCCTTGTCTAGCTCAACATGAACGCCAAGGTTCGTGAGGTTGGTGATACTTGGGCCGTCGCTTCGTTCGGTTGCCGAACACCAGTTTTGATCACTCAACCCACAAGCGGTCCCCGCTCCCCACTGCGATCCGGCCGGCGTGGCCAATGCTGCGAAATGGGTCGGACCGTAGACGTTGCAGTTTGCTCCACCTGAATACCCGGGTGCCGCCGTCTGACAGGCAACGGGCATTTCACCCGACACGTCGGATTCGAACACCACTACTCGTGTTAGCGAGCCGAAATCGTCACCTAACGAGGCTTCGATCGACTTCAGTATTTCATAGTCTGCTTCGCCGCGAACCGCTAACTGGCTGCCGACCCGGGCACCCGAGCGAGATGCCTGAGTCACGCCTTGGGAAGTGTTCCAAGCAGTTCCAACTTCAAAGATTCCTAACACCAACAGAATCAGAAAGGAAAGGACCAAAGCCAGTTCGACTAACGCCGCTCCTCGTTCGTTACTGCCGTTGTTTCGTCCCGACGAGATCTGCGAGTTCATGAGTACTCCGTGGGCTCTAGACGAATGATGTTTGTGTCCTCAAGAGTCGTAGATGCTCCGAAGAAACCGGTTATGTAGTCATGACGGGTTTCGACATGAACACCGACGTATTCCGATGCTCCAAGCGTGGTGTTTCGTTCTGAAGGGCACCAATGACGATCGATTGAGAAACCTGGTCGGCATCCAAAGTTGCCAGTCGGAGTCGACGTGCCAGCGACGTTTAGTTCTCGGAAAAACGACGCGGCATCGTATCGGTTACACACCCCAGGTTGGGAACCAGTCCTGCAAGCATCAGGCACGGTGTCGTTAGGGCCGCTCGCCTTGAAGACTACGATGTTCTCAAGGTTCTCGATACCGATCGACCCAATTCCATTCTCGATCGAACGAAGTATTAGATAATCGGCCGACGTGCTCGAACCATTCACACTTGCGGACCTTGCGCCTTCTTTCGCCGCATTGGAATTTGTTAACGCATCCCGATACAACAAACCCATTTCGAGGATTCCAAAAATCAGCAGGAAAAAGACGGGGGTGATGAGTGCTGCTTCTACGAGAGTCGCACCCCGCTCATGTTTTCCTTTTTTCCGCCAGAATGCCATACGAGGACTATCGGTTGTCTAGTGGCGCAGGTTTAACGACTGGGTACTATCACCAGCACAACACGACTCAAATGACCCACAAAACATCAACAACCGGCCACAAGGCCGGTTGTTGATGTTCTAGAAGTATGGTTTGGTACTACTCGGTGACGATGTCTACAAGCTTGCGACCTTGACGAAACCCAAACTTTACCCGTCCATCGGCCGTGGCAAATAGCGTATCGTCGCCGCCTCGCTTGACGTTTCGTCCGGCATGGAACTTGGTTCCACGTTGGCGCATTATGATCGATCCAGTGGTAAGAACTTCACCATCGAATGCTTTCACGCCGAGGCGTTTACTTTCTGAGTCACGGCCGTTCCTTGTGGAACCGCCACCTTTTGTCTTTGACATTTCAGCCCTTTGTGATCCCGGTAACTTCGATCGTTGATTCTATCTGACGGTGGCCGTAGCGGCGTCTTTGGTTCGTCTTCGACTTATAGGTGAAGCCTTCAATTTTTTTGCCTTTGCCCTCTTCTACTACCTTGGCAGAAACGGAACAGCCTGCAAGTTGAACTGGCGTAGCAAGAACAGTCGAGCCGTCGACCACAAGAACGGGCTTGAGGTCAACGGAAGATCCGGGCTCGCCCAGACGTTCGACCTTGAGAGTTTGACCTTTTTCGACCCGGTACTGTTTACCACCGGTTGATACGATTGCATACATAGACAGCTCAGACTAGCAGTTCTACTTACGTAAGACACTTGAAGATATTTCATGGCCTAAACCGTCACACTGCAGACACGTTGCCGACATTGACTCCAGGAGGCCTTCGCCTATTCGTTTTCGGGTCATCTCGACCAAGCCGAGTTCTGAAATTTCGAAGGCTTGGGTTCTTGTCTTGTCGCGAGCGAGCGCTGCTCTAAAGACCTTCATCACTTCGGCCCGGTTCTTTCGGTTCTCCATATCGACAAAGTCGATGACGATTATTCCTCCGATATCGCGAAGACGGAGCTGTTGCGCGATACCTTCAGCGGCTTCGATGTTGTTTCGGAAGACCGTGTCTTCGAGGTTCGATGATCCAACATTCTTACCGGTATTGACATCAATCACGGTTAAGGCTTCGGTGCGTTCGATGATCAGCGAACCACCCGAGGGCAGCCAGACTTTCTTGTCGAGTGCTTTATGTAGTTGCTCATGAATGTGGTTTCGTTCAAGAATATCTAACTTCTCATTTTGGGCGTCATAGAACTCAACCCGGTCGGCCAGTGCGGGGGTAATTACAGAGACATATTCCATTACCTCGTCATAGAGGTCGCGGTCGTCAATTATCACCTTCCGGTAGCCTTTGTTGAACTCCTCTCGGATTACACGCACAGCCATGTCTGGCTCGCGATAGACAAGCGACGGCGCCTTGGCAGACTTCGTCATCTGCTCGATCTGATCCCACTGTTCGGAGAGTCCGGCGAGGTCACGCTCGATCTCCTCCGCGGTAACGTTCTCCGCCGCGGTCCTCACAATTAGGCCATGACCTTTCGGGCGCACTCGATCGAGGATCTTGCGGAGCCTTTTTCGTTCAGAGTCAGGCAGGCGTTTAGAGATACCGTACGTCGTGCTATTCGGGACTAGGACAACAAACCGTCCGGGAAGTGAAACCTCGCCCGTGAGCCTGGCGCCCTTATGGGCTATCGGATTCTTGGCTACTTGGCACAAAATCGCCTGGCGAGACTTAAGCATCTGTTCGATCTTCGGCTTCGATGACCGGTCCTTGGAGCCGTCCTTGGTTTGAACATCGTTGCGATAGATAACCGCGTTCTTAGGTGTCCCGATATCAACGAAGGCCGCTTCCATACCAGGAAGAACATTCTGGACTCGACCGTAATAAATGTTTCCGTGAATCTGGAACACATCGTCGCTCGGCCGAGAAACATAGTACTCGATCAGCGTCCGGCCTTCGAGAATAGCAATATGGGTCGCATCCGCCCGCTTCGAAACAACCATCATGTAACGACCGACCGGGCGACCCTTACGAGAACGACCGCGCCGCTGCCTAAGTTCTTCTTCATCTAGTTCAACGGCTTCACCGCCGACTATCTGACTTACTGGCCGCTGAGAGCCACGTTTGCGTCGGCCGCCAGAGCGGCGCCCACGGCCCCGCTGATCTTGGTTGCCTTGCTTAGCTTCGGTGTTCGAGTTGGAACTGCCTTGCTTATTGTTTTCGCCCTTGCTGCCTCGACGACGTCGGCGACGACGGTTGCCCGACTTTGAGCCTCCGCCCTTGCCCTGGCCGGAGCCTTTGGATTCAGCCTTGTTCTCGTCCGGGCGCCCGCCGCCAGGCGAAGAACCCGAACCCTTTTTTCTTTGATTCGAACGCGAAGATCGTGAGTTTGAAGACTTCGATGTCGAAGCGCGTTGGCCCCCGTCGGTCGACTCTTTTGACGAGTCAGATTGCGCTTTCTTATTTGGGTTTGCTCTAATTTTTCTTGGGGTGGTAGTTGGTCCTTTAGTAGGAATAGGTTTTTTGTAGGTCGAATTTTTGTCTTGTCCGCCGGGCTGTTGCCCAGTTTTCTGTTCGGACATATGGGAGATCCCTTCTCATGAGGCGCTACTCAATTCACGCCTGGTCGAGGAGCTAGCAGGCTTCACCGGTTCACACCGTGCTCCATCGACAGTCATCCATTGGTGAGTGCGGTGGACTCTACCTAGTTGGTAATCTTCGCCCAGCACGACGATCAATTCGTCGGGGCGTAAAGAAACCTTCTCGGTAGAGAGTTCCACCACAAGCTGCACGCCGTCTGCGGTCGGTCCTTCTACTACGATTTCTGTGATCGCAGGTCGAACATCGACTTCTGAAGTTTTGCCTTTTCGAACTCGCTGCCGTAGCAGCTCAGAGTGCGCAAGGACTTCCGTGACGGCCTTTTGAACCGACTCGACCGATTGGCCAAGAACTTCGACTCGCCAGGTACAGCTGGTAATAGTTTCTTGCAATGAGGCCGAGCCCGATTCTAGTGCCCGAACCGCAGTTACGGTTAGGCCATCGGGAAGCGCTTCAGTTAGCTGAGGCGCCAGAGCATCAACGTCAACCGCTCGTGTCAGCGAAACGTCAAAGTACTCGGCATCAGATTCGTGGGAAACACTCAGAGCCAAACCAAAGCTAATCTTTGGCCGGGGTGAAAAACCCTCTGAGTATGCCACAGGCAGTCGAACTTTCCTTAAGGCCCGTTCAACTAGTCGGGCTACATCTCGATGGCTGACAAAACGGATCTTGCCAGCCTTCAAAAAGCGAACACGTATTTTTGGGTTGGGCTGAATACTCATACTCCAACCCGATTCTTCTTAGGCATAAGAGTTACTGGAACGGCGGCGCCAGTGGCTAAATCTTGGCCTGTTCCCTGAGACCCTCCAGCCGGTGGCTTTGCGGACGCAACTACATGCTCGATGCCGTAGCCTGTACAGGCACCACAGTCATAACACGGCGTCCAACGACAATCCTCCAAGCCAACTTCGGCTAACGAGTCCTGCCAGTCTTGCCATAAGAAATCTTTGTGAAGACCAGCTGAAAGGTGGTCCCATGATTGTGCTTCATCTTCTTTGCGATGGCGATGAGCGAAGTAATCGACGTCTAATCCGCAGGCGTCCATGGCCTCGGTCCAGCGGTCGAGTTCGAACCGTTCCGACCATTCTTGAAACGTTCCACCGCTGCGCCAAACATGCTCGATGACAGCGCCGAGGCGGCGGTCACCCCTGCTGCATATTCCTTCAACCAGTGTGGCTTTCGGGTCATGCCATTTCAGGTTGACGCCTCTCATCTTTCGAGTGGCATCTTTGAGTAGGTCAACTTTGCGTTGTAGTTCTTGGCTTGTGTTCTGTCCAAACCACTGGAACGGAGTGAATGGCTTCGGCACAAATCCACCCACAGAAACGGTCACGCTGGCCCGCTTGTTATGTTTCTTGCCAAGGGCAACACAGTTCTTGGCTAGCTCGGCGATCCCCAAGGTGTCTTCATCGGTTTCAGAAGGGAGCCCAATCAGAAAGTAGAGCTTTACTCTACTCCACCCTTGGGAGTACGCCGCATCAACGGCTTCATAGAGGTCTTCTTCACGAATCAGCTTATTGATGATCTGACGCATGCGCCATGTCCCGGCTTCGGGAGCGAAGGTTAACCCCGTGCGTTTAGCTTTTTGGAGTTGGGCCGCGATTCCAACGCCGAACGCGTCGACCCGAAGACTCGGCAGTGAAACCGACACCGGACCGCAACCAGCTTCTTCACCGTCGTCCATAATTCCGGTGACGGTGGGTTGAATATCTGAAAAATCGGCCGTCGAAAGCGACGTTAGTGAAACCTCGTCGTAGCCGGTTCGTTTCAGACCTTCAGCTACCATCGTTCGGACCTGGTCTGCTGGACGCTCCCGAACTGGCCGCGTAATCATTCCGGCTTGACAGAATCGACAGCCGCGGGTGCACCCCCGAAAAACCTCAACATTGAGACGGTCATGTACGACTTCAGTCAAAGGAACGAGTTGTTCCTTGGGGTACGGCCACTCAGCCAAGTCAGCGATAGTGGCCTTTTCGATGATTGCTGGCACGTCCCCGAAGCGAGGAGCTATTTGGGTCAAGTGTCCATCTTCGAAACGAGCTTCATACAAAGATGGAACGTAGACCGCTTCGACCTGAGCCAGTCGTCGAAGCAGCTCTTGTCTGGTCTCACCCGGGTCGGCATGCCACGCTGTTAACACATCGGTTATCGCCCCAACAATCTCTTCGCCATCACCTAATGCGACTACGTCAACAAAGTCGGCGACTGGTTCAGGGTTGTAGGTGCAATGTCCACCAACGACTACCAGGGTGTCGTCGACTCCCCTGTCAGCGGTCTTGATAGGGATTCCTGCCAAGTCGATGCAATTCACCATGTTGGTATAGGTCAACTCGGCCGAAAGGTTAAACGCAAGAACATCAAACTCGTGCACTGGGGTGTGGTGTTCAACCGAGAACAACGGAATGCCGTTTTCTCGCATGACGTCTTCCAGATCGATCCAAGGGGCGTAGCTGCGATCGGCTCGAGCGTCTTCGCGTTCGTTGATAATCTCGTAGAGAATCTGAAGGCCCTGGTTAGGCAACCCGACCTCGTATGTATCGGGGTACGTAAAACACCAGCTAACCAAACCCGCTTCGGGGGCTTTAGCCTTGGCACCGCCTTCGCAGCCAATATATCGCGCAGGTTTCTGCACATTCGCTAACAGCGGCTCGAGTTGAGACCATACTGATGTCATTGTTTTCTCATCCTAGCGGACTGACAGCTTCGAACGGTTGAGGCACCCCACCGAGCGAAACCACACATTCGTCGCCGGTCAGGGTTATGTGTCAGCCCAATTCTTTATGTGCGACTTGGCTATCAAACCAGCTCCGGAAAGAAGATACCTATTTCGCGAGATGCAGCCTCGTTCGAGTCCGATCCGTGAACTAGGTTCTCGGTCATCTCGGTACCGAAGTCTCCGCGGATTGTACCGGGGGCAGCTTCTGCCGGGTTGGTCGCTCCCATCATTGTCCTGACGATAGCGTATGTGTCTTCTGGACCTTCGAGAACGGCGACGAAGGCTGGGCTGCGACTCATGAAGGCAACGAGGCTGTCGTAGAACCCTTTACCGACATGTTCGGCGTAGTGCTCACCAAGCGTCTCAGCGTCTAGTAACCGAAGTTCACCGGCTACTAGTTTGAGCCCTTTGTCTTCAAAGCGCCCCAATATTTCACCGACGTATCCGCGTTCTACGGCGTCGGGCTTGCAAATAATAAATGTTTTAGCCACGTAGAGGAATGTAGCCATGTTTCGTTGCCAATCTGGCTCATCGAGAAAAAAATACTTCGGCGTTGCCAGCCCACCGACTCTCAGGGAACCTCGCTCCATCGATGTATTTCGAGGGCACATCGAAAACGGGCCGTGGTTCTACTCGCTGGTCACAAGTTACTGAAACTGCTGAGCAGGTCCAAAGTCGCAGGTTTCAACCGTCAACCGCCCAGCTGTCTCGGCTAGACACAAAGTTGGGTCGCCGGCGTTCCGCAAAACAATTGCCGTGTTCGTCTCGATCTGCCAATCCTGTTGTGGTGTCCCGTCGCAAGCGTTTTGGGTAACGTCGGTACCAACACCGCCAGCGGCACTGA
This sequence comes from uncultured Acidimicrobiaceae bacterium, assembly GCA_964551835.1. GTDB lineage: Bacteria > Actinomycetota > Acidimicrobiia > Acidimicrobiales > SZUA-35 > JAHDCC01. The sequence continues at coordinate 45,884 of CAZKEM010000030.1, forward strand.
AACACAGGTTATCGGCCATCTCCGCCTGAAACTGGATCGTTGCATTGGGAGCGGTAGTCTCGGTCCCAACGAAGGCTTGAGCGGCCGACGAGTCGCAAGCAGCTGTGACGACAGCTGACCCATCGGTATCTGGTGTTTCAGATGTAAAGCACGAACCTGTCGTTGTATTAAAAAGGCCGGCATTTAGAACCGTCGCGGCACCAGGCCCAACCCCCGGAACACCAGGATCAACTGGGCCGGGATCACCGTCGGGCGGCTGCGGTAACCAATCCGGCTCATCTGGAAGGTCGTTGGGTATCAACTCATTCTCAAGACGCGGCGAACCAATATCCTCACTGGTAGCCTCAAGGTACGCTCCCGAAGTATCGCTTAATGCCCCGATGGCCCCAATCGAGACAGTTACCACGAGCCCGACGAGCAATCCGTATTCGGCTAAGGTCGCGCCTCTCTCAGATTGTTGTTGAGCGTCTACGTCGCGAGATCCCGCCCTTGAGGGCACTAGTGAACGTAGTAGGGTCCGAACTGCCATAGGTCTTCAGTCGGCTCAACGGTCCTCTGACTTGACCGTTTAGGTGGCAATCATCAGCAGTTCTGGCCGCTACTAGGTCTCCCGACCTGCTAGCGGCTCGTATTTTCGATCGAGGTCATCAGTGACCCTCGAATATCGCCGAGCAAGTAAAGACTGCCCGCCACAAAGACAAGATCTTCAGGCGCGGTGACCGCCAACGCTCGTTCGAACGCGGCTACCGGGTTGGGGACAACCTCAGGGTCGAGATCGAGCGATTCTGCAACCGCGCCTAATTCTTCGGCTGGCAACGCCCTCGACCAGGAAGGCTGGGTACAAATAACTGCATCGAAGCGTTCGGCTTCAAGTGCGGTAAGCATCTCTTCTGGGTCCTTGCCCCGCAATAATCCGACGACTAGCAAGCGGGAGCCGACCCGAGCAAACTCTGAATTCAGCGTCGAAATTGCTGCTCGGGCTCCATGAATATTATGGGCGCCGTCCAAAATGATCGTCGGCTCACGGCTGACCACCTCGAAACGGCCAGGCAGCTCCAAGGTCGCTAACGCCGTATCGACGAGCATGTCATCCACTGGACGGGAGAAAAACGCTTCCACTGCAGCCAACGCGGTCGCAAGATTTTGGGTCTGATGACACCCATGAAACGGAACAAAGACTTGACTGTATTTCGCAGACGGCGTCCGGATATCGACTAGTCGACCGCCTACGGCCATCTCGTTTTGCTCAAGGTCAAAATCGGTCCCGTACTGCCACACGTCGATTGATTCGCGCTCGGTAAAATGGTGAAGCTGGTCGCCCATGTCGGAACCGACAATCACATGCGAGCCGGACTTAATAATGCCAGATTTCTCGGACGCTATCGCGTCCCGCCACCCGACGGCTCCTGACGTGTGATCTTTGCCAATATTCGTTATGACCGCTACATCCGAGTCGATCACATTGGTGGCATCGTGGGTGCCCAACATGCCGACTTCGACAACTGCAATATCGACGGCAATTTCCGCGAACCAGACAAAGGCAGCCGCAGTCAAGTATTCGAAACGAGTCGGCTTACCCTCCAAGAGCGGCTCGACCGAGGCCAGCAGCGAAAGAACCCTCGCCAGGTCCTCGTCGGGTATGGGGTCCGCGCCCCAACTAATTCGTTCGTTTATTCGATGAAGGTCCGGACTCGTATAGAGACCGACCGACAACTCGGTCGTGGCCAAAATCGCAGCTGCCATACGACCCGTTGACCCTTTGCCATTTGTGCCAGTGATATGAAGCGACTTAAACGCTTCATGGGGATTTCCTAGGGCTGCTAGAAGCTCTCGCATTGGGGCGAGAGTCAAACCTTCAACCGCTCCCGCTTCGGGCAGCTTGGAACGGGCAGACTCCGTCGGCCCGGAACCCGGCCGGGCTCCCTCAAAACTAATGTGACTGTCAAGCCAATTGATAGCTGCACGGATGTCCAATGCGTTATCGATCTAAGATGCCGCTCGCTCATCGGATGACGAGCCGGTAATCAACTTTGGAGGCGTGCCTTCTAAAACCGTCGACTCTTCGATCACGCAACGGTCGATATCGTCTCGGCTGGGTACGTCATACATCACCTCGAGCAACACCTCTTCTAGCACAGCTCTCAGCCCACGAGCCCCGGTGCCTCGGGCGAGCGCCTTGTTGGCGATCGCCCCGCATGCGGCATCGGTGAATTCGAGCTTGACGTCTTCCATGTCGAAGAACTTTTGATACTGCTTCGTCAACGCGTTCTTTGGCTCGACGAGGATTTTGACCAACGCTTCGAGGCTCAAGTTGTTGACGGTTCCAAGTACGGGAAGACGACCGACGAACTCTGGGATAAGCCCGAACTTGAGCAAATCCTCCGGTTGTACTTGCGAGAAAATTTCGTCGTCAGGTATCTCAGCCGAATCGGTAACCCCCGACTGGCTGAAACCGATGGCTTTTGTGCCGATTCTGGCTTTGATGATGTCTTCAATTCCAGCGAACGCGCCGCCACAGATGAACAGTATCCCTGAAGTGTCAATCTGGATAAAGTCTTGATGGGGGTGCTTGCGTCCGCCTTGCGGTGGAACCGATGCAACTGAACCTTCGAGGATTTTCAAGAGCGCCTGCTGAACGCCTTCACCAGAGACATCACGGGTGATCGACGGATTCTCAGCCTTTCGGGCTATCTTGTCGATCTCGTCCAGATAGATAATTCCGGTCTCGGCCCGCTTAACGTCAAAGTCAGCTGCCTGAATTAGCTTTAGGAGAATATTTTCAACGTCTTCGCCAACGTAGCCCGCTTCGGTCAGAGCCGTCGCGTCAGCTATTGCAAACGGCACGTTCAACATTCGGGCCAACGTCTGAGCAAGAAGAGTCTTACCACAACCGGTCGGTCCGATTAGTAAAATGTTTGACTTTGCGAGCTCAACATCTACACCGGGCTGGGTTGCATGCTGAACTCTTTTGTAATGGTTGTAAACCGCTACAGACAGCATTTTCTTCGCGGCATCTTGGCCCACGATGTATTCGTCTAAGAATTGGTGAATTTCTCGAGGCTTGAGAAGTTCTTCGAAACTAACTTCGGTACTTTCGGAAAGCTCTTCTTCGATAATTTCGTTGCAAAGGTCGATGCACTCATCGCAGATGTAGACGCCGGGGCCTGCGATAAGTTTCTTGACCTGTTTTTGTGTTTTCCCGCAAAACGAACATTTGAGCAGTTCGCCTCCCTCACCAAACTTTGCCACGAGACTTACTCCCCCTAGTTACGAGCCGACGGCACGGATTGGACCAGACGTATCGGTCGCATCCCGCTCTTCAATAACCTCGTCAATAATGCCATATTCCTTGGCTTCGGTCGCCGTCATCACGAAATCTCTGTCAGTGTCCTTCGCTATTTGTTCGACGTCTTGTTCGGTATGACGAGCAAGAACAGTTTCCAACGAGGATTTGATTCTGTCAATCTCATTGGCTGCAATTTCTAGATCCGAGACCTGGCCTTGGGCACCCGTATATGGCTGATGCAGCAAAATACGTGCATTAGGTAACGCTAAGCGCTTGCCTTTTGTACCGGCAGCTAAAAGAATCGCCGCAGCGGACGCCGCTTGACCAAAGCAGATCGTCGTCACATCCGCTTTTATGTATTGGATGGTGTCGTAGATGGCAAACATGGCGTTAATATCTCCGCCCGGAGAGTTGATGTACAAGCTGATGTCTCGGTCAGGATTCTCTGACTCAAGGTGCAGCAGCTGAGCACAAATCACGTTTGCGATCACATCTTCGATAGGTGTTCCTAGAAAGATAATATTGTCTTTGAGCAGGCGAGAATAGATGTCTGAGTAGCGCTCCCCTTGACTGGTCTTTTCAAAGACAGTGGGAATCGTATAGCTAGCTTGTGGAGCTTGAGATATCACTCGGCGTTATCCTCTGCGGTTTGGTCCTCAGTCTGAGGTTCTTCTGTTTCTTGGGCTTTTGCTTCAAGAAGTTTGAGCTCTTCGGGGTCGACTTCGTTGCCTTCGTCGTCCACCATCTTCACTGTATCAATCAACCATTCAAGGGTCTTAGATTTCAGGATGTCAGCCTTGATAGTCGACAGTTGTCCTGCCTTCTCAAAATCGGCGTGAACTTCTTCTCCCGACTTCTGGACCTGAACACCAATCCTTTCAAACTCTTCGGTGAGTTCTTCTTCTGACACGTCGATCGATTCCGTCGAAGCAATTGACCGGAGCGCCAAGTCGACCTTAGCCGATACCTGTGCCGAGCCACGAAGCTGACCGAAGAAATCTTCCTGGCTTTGGCCGCTGAATTGAAGGTACTGTTCAAAGTCGAGGCCTTGACCCTGCAACCGTTGCGCCATCTCTTGCATGCGATTTTCCAACTCATGCTCAACCATGGCGTCAGGAAGTTCCTCGTCTTCGACGAGCCCAGCGACGGCTTCGGCTAGGTTGTTTCGTCTCGCTACGCCGCCCTGATTTATTCGCATTTCTGAGAACTTCTCATGATAGTTTTCCCAAAGCTCTTTGTACGTTTCGAACTCACTGTTTTCTTTGACCCATTCATCTGTCGGCTCTGGGAGTACGGTCTCCTGAACCTCTGTGACACTTATGGCCAATAGGATCGGCTCTTCTTCGGTTTCGTCTGGGTGCTTGGCCGAAATTTCGAGGTCATCACCAGCGGTGACACCGACAATAGCTTCGTCGACTTCGGGCAACATGCCGCCACTCCCGACCTCGTATACATAGTCATCGGTGGTCATCCCCGCGATTTCTTCACCATCATGAGTGGTTACGAGGTTCATCTTTATGCGGTCGCCTTCGACCGAGGCCCGGTCGACGGGGACCAGGTCGGAGAACTGTTGACGCATTTGGTCGATCGCGTCTTCGATATCTTTGTCGGTAACCTTAAGCGACGGCACTTCGACTTCAAGATCGGCATAGCCATCGACTTCGACCGTTGGCCGTATCTGAACAACAGCATCAAACTCGACTGGCCCTTCGGTATGGCCGGAAACGATTTCGAACTCGGGAGCGGCAATCACATCCACGTCATGCTCTATAACAGCTTCGGCGTAGTAAGTGGGCAGCGCGGTCCGAAACGCCTCTTGGCGGGCGTGGTCGGTTCCGATCCGTGCCTCGAGAACTTTACGTGGCGCCTTACCTTTACGGAAGCCGGGGAGCTTCACATCTTTGGCTAGCGCACGGAAGGCAGAATCGAGATCTTTATCGAACTCGGTCTCATCAACCTCGACGTTTAGTTTGACTTTGTTATCTTCTTGGGGTTCTACAGACGATTTCACTCTGTGAAGTGTAACGGTGTGAAGAAAACTATGCGTCGACTGAACAATACTCGGTTAGTATGTTCATTCACACGAAACGGGGCGTAGCTTAGCTTGGCTAAAGCGCCTGCTTTGGGAGCAGGAGATCGAGAGTTCGAATCCCTCCGCCCCGACAACGTGCAACAAGGCCAGGACCTCTTTTGCAGACGGTCCTGGCCTTGTTACTTTTCGACCTAAACCACCGAGAAGAATCTTTCCGCTCGTTTCTCCAGCTCAGACATTAACAAGGTCCTAACTTGGGGTCTTTGACTTCTGAGCAACTCAAGTTGGCGGTAGATTGGTCGCCATGACCTCCCGTTCTCAGAGTATTTCGTTCCGAGGAAGCCTCGGCGATGATCTGGCTGGCGAGCTTGACCTGCCCGCTCGCCCTGTCAAGGCCTATGCCCTGTTCGCCCATTGCTTCACATGCGGCAAAGACCTTTCTGCATCGAGACGAATCGCGGCTGAATTGACTAGGCATGGTCTGGGCGTACTGAGGTTCGACTTCACGGGGTTGGGTAGGAGCAAAGGCGATTTCGGTTCGACCGATTTTTCTTCCAACCTCGACGATTTAAGTTTGGCCGCCAATTGGCTGGCAGAAAACAAGGCCGGGCCGCAGCTCCTCGTCGGCCATTCTCTCGGCGGCGCAGCAGTTGTCGCCGCTGCTCCTCAGTTGCCATCGGTCCGAGCGGTTGTAGCAGTTGGAGCGCCGGCGGGACCAGGCCACGTTCAACATCTGTTCGCCGACAAGCAGGACGAGATCGACTCCGCCGGGAAGGCCGAAGTGTCGATTGGTGGTCGACCGTTTTCTATTAGCCGGGACTTCATCGACGACCTCAAGGCGAACGAAGACAGTGGTGGAGCGGGCTCTTTACGCGAAGAGCAAGCCCTCTTACTGCTCCACGCGCCGAATGACTCTATTGTCCCTTTTTCTGAGGCCACCGAACAATACGGCCGGGCACACCATCCGAAAAGTATCATCGCGGTTGACAACGCAGACCACTTGCTCAGCCACCCAAGGGACTCGTCATTTGTTGCCGAAGCAATCGCTCACTGGGCTGACCGCTACCTAGTCGACGAAAACCCAGCCGCCTCCGTTCCAGATCCGACGGCCCCAGTTGTGGTTTCCGAAACCGGCCAGGGCAAATTCTTGAGTCATGTTGTGGTGGGTAACCACACCCTTCTCGCCGATGAGCCTGAGTCTATGGGGGGATTCGATGCAGGTCCTGCCCCGTATGACTTCCTTTCGGCCGGACTAGGGGCATGCACGTCTATGACTCTGCGGATGTACGCCGAGCGGAAAGGTATTCCACTCGAACGGGTAACGGTCGAGGTTACCCATGGGCGCGTTCATGCCGATGACTCAACAGAATCTGTCAGCGGGCAAGATGCAAACAAAACCAGCGGTCCGAAAATCGACCAGTTCACTCGTACGCTAATCCTCGAAGGGGATCTGACTGCGCAGAACCAAAAAGACCTGCTCCGTATAGCGGACCGGTGCCCGGTCCATCGCTCTCTAGAGACCGAGTCCAGAATCGTCACCAAGCTCGATGAATCTACCCCATAATTTTTCTAGCGGTAGGCCGGGTTGTCGAAATCAGGCCGACATCCGGCGTCCCAAGCCGACCGTTGGTTTCCGTGGGCAGGTATGCCGCCAGCGTCTTTTAGAAGACGGGCTGCGTGGAGTAAGTTCCACGTCATGAAGGTGGTGTTTCGGTTTGTGAAATCGTTTTCCGGACCGCCCGAACCTTCGTCGAGGTACGAAGGCCCTGGTCCAGCTTCGCCGAGCCATGCGGCGTCTGCTTGGGGCGGAATGGTGTAGCCAAGATGCTGCAGCGAATAGAGGATGTTCATCGCACAGTGCTTCGCCCCGTCTTCATTGCCCGTAATAAGGCAACCACCAACTCGCCCGTAGTACGCATACTGACCAGCTTCGTTGAGCTGACCCGAATTGCTGTAAAGCCGCTCGATCAGCTGGGTACAAACGGACGTCTTCTCACCCAACCAAACCGACGACCCAACAATGAGAATATCGGCGGCCATGACCTTGCCAAATAACTGTGGCCAATCATCAGATTCCCAACCATGCTCGGTCATGTCGGGTTGGACTCCAACCGCTAGATCGAAGTCGATCGGCCGTAAAATCTCGGTTTGTACGCCGTTGGCTTCCATGATCGCCTCAGAAATCGCCATCAGCCCCTCGGTGTGGGACAGTTCGGGTGATCGCTTGAGCGTACAATTAAGAAAGATGGCAGAAAGATCCGAGTAGTCGACGCCGCTCGAGTCACATAGTTCTTGTTGAGTCTTGGAAAGTTTCATGGTTTTCCTCTTCAGTCGTTTCCTCAAGCCTCTACCGGTCGACGATCGCTAGCAGTCGGCAGATTTCCATCCACCTTCTTCGTAGAGCCACTGGCTGCCATCATCACCATCGGCAACATCGCCGTCAATCGTATAGGCGATCTCGGAGAATACTTCGAGCACCGACTCTTCGCTAATATCGCCGCTCTCGGCCAATTCGACCTCGGCGATCACGACTGAGAGGACCTCCTGCGCGTCGCTCGACTGTTCTCGACAGGCTGACGACATATACTCGACGGCTGTGTCGAAGTTCGGTGGATTCTCAAACAATGCGCCATAGAGTTCGCTTTGGGCATCGAAGATAGCCGCCGGGGTTTTAGCAGCATCGCCGCCGTCGTCGTTGCCTCCATCGCCGATGACTCCATCGGCCGAACTACATCCTGTTCCGACAGCAAGGACCAGCAGAAGAAGTACGGCAGCTTTGTGTGGGGCGGTCCTTAATCGGCGCATGTTGACAGTCTAAGTCGTTGGCCACATGAAATTATTCGCCGATAAGCCAGTTGATTCGCTATACTCGGGTTTCGCTAGCGCGAGTGTAGTTCAAAGGCTAGAACCTCAGCCTTCCAAGCTGATGATACGGGTTCGAGTCCCGTCACTCGCTCAACAGAAACGGCCAGGGAAAACGTTGAGAAAGCGTGCCCTGGCCGTTAGCAGTTTTGGCTTGCGTACCTGGGGCGCATTGATTTCTGCGGTACTAAAGGATGAGCGAGTTTCATCACGATGGCCGACTCCGGCTAGATGGCAACCACCTATGATTCGAAGTAACGCCCCTATCTTGGAGCACATGTTTATGGACGACTTTGGACCTGTTTCCCCCGTTAAACGTATCGCCGTCCTCGACCAGATCAGGGGCTTGGCTGTCCTAGGCCTGATCTACATGTTGGCGGTGGCGTTCGGTCTACAACACGCCGCGTTTTATCGTCTAGACATCGATTCGAACACCAAACTCGACTGGATAGCTGGCTTCGTTGGCCACGTCTTTTTTGATCTTAAAGCTTCAGCGTTAGCAATGATGGTATTGGGCGCCGGAATTGCTCATTTCATGGAGAGAGCCCGAACATACAGTAAGAACCCCAAGCGGCTGGCGCTCTGGCGAATCTTTCTACTTTTCTTAGTAGGCATCCAACCTGGAGTTCACGCTCCATTGTGGGAAGGCAACTACCATCTCTTTATTGCCGTGTTCGCAACGCTTACCGTCTTGATGTTTACCCGTTCAGCCAAGACTCAACTCATCGTAGGTGTAACACTTGTTGTCGCTGCACTCGCATCTACCCCACTGTTCCAATCACCGTTTCCGGCAAACGGATACGGCCTGGACCAATATTGGTGGCCCGATTCCCACCCGTTCAACGACCCTCGGCCATTTCCCGATGTTCATCCCACGCTTTACTTCATCGCTACAATCTCGCTTCGGGTCGCCGGCACGACGCTGATCGGCTCGGCGCTCTACAAGTATGGCATAATCCAGGGCCTCCGAAGCACCGAGTTTTATCGACGACTCGGCCTCTACGGATTCATGATCGGCCTGCCATTGTCGGTGGGAAGCGTTGTTTGGATATACGCCAGTAGCTACGATCCTTCCATCGCCCTCAACGGCCATATACCCAACGCGGCTTCTGCGGTGCCGCTGGCCCTTTCCTATCTGTCTCTCATTGTTCTTTGGAACCAGAACACAACCCAAAACTTACACGCACGAGGCAAACGCTATCTCCAGGCGGTCGGGCAGATGGCTCTGACTAACTCGATCGTCTACGTTACTGCAGGCACGTTTGTCATTCGTGAAGGGTTCGGGCGAAACTACTTTTCGCGAGCCAGCCTTGCGCTCATAGTCATCGGCGTGTGCGGCATTCAACTTGTGTGGTCGAAGGTTTGGCTCACCTACTTCAGCTACGGACCGTTCGAATGGCTCCTTCGTGTTGCCACCTATCGCCGTCTTTTGCCCTTCTCTCGACCTCGAACGCAGCCTTCAAGCTCTGCAGGACCGGCGTGATCGGAGCTACTCGCTTTGGGTTACGGCGACATTTGGACGCTAGAAGCCCACGCCTAATACCGTCGCGCTTCTTAACCATGTCGGGCTTGTCAGCGAGAGTGCTGAGTCTGCAAAGTCTCCATCGTCGGCTTGTCTCGACGCAGAATCTATATCGGAGCGAAGAGATTCAAGCCTGGACTGCTCCGAAGCGATCTGCAACCGCAACGCCTCTCTGATCACCTCCCGTGTACCTCTTTGTGTTCGTCGGTGAACGCGATCATCGTTTTTATGGGCGGTCGAAAAGCAATAAAACTCCACCGTGAGTCTCAAAGACCGCCCGTGGAGTTACCGTTGGCGTCGCAGGGCGCTAGCATTCACCTCGGCGAGCCGAAAAACGTCGCCGACGAAATCCGCGACATGTCAAACCCTAACTAGCAGCGTCGAACCAGTGGTTGTCGGCGCAGACCTTTTTGTCAGAGTCAAGCAGTGAATTCTCAAAACAAACGTCAAGCTGGACAAGCTCAACCTCGACTTACGGTTACTCGTAGGGGCTTTGTGCTGGGCGCAGGCGCTTCGCTGGTTGCCGCTTGCTCAGCAACTCACGGCGGCACAGCGGCAACGACGACTGAACAAGGG
>CAZKEM010000031.1:0-34626 GCA_964551835.1 uncultured Acidimicrobiaceae bacterium
TCATTAATGTCGTCTTCGAGCTCGGCCGCCGATGGCACTGAGAACGAGGTCACAGCCGTGATAAACACGACCAGACATGTGAACAACTTTCGAGACGTCACCATTTTTGGCAATAACAACATAGACCCGCCTGTCAATGTAGTAGATATATTTGCCTGCATTGAATTTCAGTGTTGCTGAATTTCACGCTACAACATTCTATCGGAAATCGATGGTCGCGACGACGGATCACTATTTGCCATTAATCGACCAGTGCCATGGCTCGCTCGGGAGATTCTTCAGTCCATATCTACTAGCATTGGCCTGCAGCCACTTGAAGGCTGCGCTATTACGACTCTTGATTGTGGAGCCTCCGCTCGTAATGTCAATGGCTAAGCCTCGTTCGTGGTTCGAACGACCCGGACGAGCTGTCGGAGGCCGACATTGTGAGGATGGCTTCTCATAGATGGCGTAGTTGCTATTTCCGCCACAGTTCTGAATACGGAGTTCAATTTGTCGTTGGCCGCTTCGGTAGCCCCACCCGCCAAGTTTTAGCCCCGCCGCTGCTGAATCATCGAACATCGCCTGAACGTTTGGTGCGATGCTGGAATCTACCTCGATAGTGGCCCCCGCATGGTTCGTGACCTTGACAATTTCGCCTGACGGAGGACCGGGAACGGCTGGAGCGGGACCGGAGCTTGACGGCGCCTGGTTTCGGTTCGCTATACCGGTCTGTTCGGCTACTGGGTTGTTCTTTTCCCGGATGCTGTCCGCCAAGGCCTGGTCTTGGTCATCGAGAACAGCTGCTTCTGAGAGTTCCGCTTCTAAGCGTTCTTCTGCTTCCTGGGCGACTTTGGCTTGTGCGTCTCGTGCTTCTGTCAGCTTTTGTTGTTCTTCGTCGAGCGTCACCTTCAACGCGGCGAGTTCGGTAGCGGCCTGCTCTCCGTCGACAACGGCTGATTCCAAATCAGCCTTGCTTTGTCTCAGCTCTTCAGCTGCTTCGAGCTCGCTTCTCGTCGCTGTCTTTGAAAGGTACTCCTTCGCAATAGCATCGCTTGAGTCTTCGCCATCGATGCCAGGAATTTCGACCTTCAAGTTTTGGTTCTTGAAGCCACCTATAGCCAGTTCCGCTAACTCAACTTCGAGTTCGGCGATGCTGGCTTCTATCTCGATGGCCTCTTGTTTAGCGGCTATACCCCGCTGTTCAGTCTGTGCGCTGAGGCTCACAGCGGTATCTATTTTCGCCTGCTGTGTGTTGACCTGTTCGTTCAGGACCCTCAACGTTTCAGTCAGTTCGGCAGCTTCAGCATTGGCGATGTCGACCGACTTCGCCTGCTCGGACTTTTCTTGCCGGACCTGTTCTTGTTCTTTCTCGAGCTCTTCAATATCTTCAGCTAGGTCTGCTCCCGATGGGAGACTGAAGGTCATAAACGCGAACATCAACATTACCACGGTGAGAATCCGCAGAGATTTTGAATTCATCCGTCACCAACTCCAAACAACGCCGACCATCATCGTAACGTTCAATATGACAGAATAACGACGCTATATCCTGGTTTTGGGTCTAGGTGCCTACTGACCTGGGGTTTGATGCCCGGAGATCTTTAGTTAAGTTACGAAAAATGATCTAAATGGCCTAGTTGGTCACATTTGCACTTCTGCTACGCGTCCAATATTTCGTTTAGTTCGATATTGGTAATAGTTGCTTAACTGCGAAAGCGGTTTGTGATCGGAACCCGGCGGTCTCGACCGAATGCTTTGCGCGTAATCCGAATACCGGGAGGGCTCTGGCGACGCTTATATTCGGCCCGGTCAACCATCCGAACAATACGTTCAACGACCTCTGGGTCGTGCCCCGCTGCAATCAACTCGCCCGCGGTCAGGTCGTCTTCGACATATCCAGCAAGAATTGGGTCGAGTTCGTCGTACGACGGCAAGCTTTGGTCGTCACGTTGATCGGGGCGGAGTTCGGCCGAAGGTGGCTTGGTGATAACGTTTTCGGGAATCCATGGGCCGGCAGCTTTTGTGTTTCGCCATTGGCACAACTCGTAGACCAAGGTTTTTGGAACATCCTTAATCACGGCAAAACCGCCAGCCGTGTCGCCATAAAGGGTCGAGTAGCCGACCGCCATCTCAGATTTGTTGCCGGTGGTTAGTATCATCCAGCCGAGCTTGTTCGATAAGGCCATCATGGTGACGCCTCGAATACGTGACTGGAGGTTTTCTTCGGTGACATCTTCGTCGAGACCATCGAAACTCGGTTTGAGCATCGTTAAAAGAGCGTCGTGGGCTGGCTCGATACCTATGGTGCGATACTCTACCTTCAGATTGGTGCACAACTCGACCGCATCACTAACTGAGTGGTCTGACGAGAATCTCGACGGCATGAGAACGGCGTTAACGTTCTCAGCGCCCAGGGCGTCCACGGCCAACGCTACGACGATTGTCGAGTCGACGCCGCCTGACAGGGCAATGCCCACCGACGAGAAGCCATTCTTCACAACGTAGTCCCGAGTTCCGAGAACTAAGGCCCGCCATACTTCTTCGGTGTTCCCAAGCGGTTCGGCTGCGGCCGCCGTCTCTGGTGGGGTTGATACTTCCCGATCACTCGACAAGATCTTTATGGGGAGAGGCTCGTAGGGAGTGACCTGGCCACGTGGGTCGAGTCGACGCTTTCTGTAGACAGGGCTAACGTCGATATCGGTTACTAAGAGCTCTTCGTCAAAGTTCACGGCTCGTGTCGTTATGTGGCCTTCAGGGTCGACGACAACCGAGCCGCCGTCAAACACGAGTTCATCTTGGCCGCCAACCTGGTTTACATAGACGAGCCAGGCCGAATTGTCGGCTGCTCGAGTGGCGAGCATCGCTTCGCGGTCGGCTTGTTTGCCTCGCCGGTATGGGCTGCCGTTCAGGTTTAGAATAATCTCGGCCCCACCTTCTGACAGGGTCGCCATAGGGCCATCTGGGCTCCAAACATCTTCACAGATAGTTATGCCAAGTTTGACGCCGTGAAGTTCGACTAGAGACAACGGTTCGTTCCCGGTAGAAAAGTAACGTTTCTCATCGAACACCGAATAGTTAGGAAGGAGCCGCTTTCGGTAGGTCAGCTCTACGTTGCCTTGGTAACAAAACGCGGCTGCGTTATAAAGGTCTCGGTCGCGGTCGACGAAACCTACCACCACGGCACAGCTCTGAGCCCGGGCGGCAACCTCTGCCAATGCATCCAAGTTGTCCTGAACAAACGCTGGTTTGAGTACTAAGTCCTCGGCCGGATAGCCAGTAATGGATAACTCGGGAAACACAGCTACGTCTGCGCCTGCTTTTTCCGCATCATCAACAACGCTGAAGATCTGTTTGACGTTTCCGTTCAAATCGCCGACCGTTGGGTTGGTTTGGCAGAGCGCTACTCGTAAACGTCGCATAGGTACAGTGTAGAAGCTGATTGGGTTGGGGGCAGATTCAAGAAGTCAACAGTTCACACAGACGGTCGACGAAAGGTGCTTGGGCTTCCAATAGTTTGCGACCCGCTACACCCCAATGGAACCAACCGACTTGGTCAACTTCGGGAAAGGTCTGTGTTTTGCCTGACCGGGGAGGCCACTCGATCTCAAAGGTATTACTCGTCGCCGTCTGCGGGTTGAAGTCGGAACCGGAGGGCATTTCAAATGCCCAAGCATGGACCCGTTTGCTCGACGAACGCATCTTGATCTCACCGAGCGGAAGGAAGTCGATGGCGGTCGACGGTTCATAGCCTGTTTCTTCGCTGAACTCTCGAATAGCGGCTGGTAGTAGATCTTCATCTGCTTCGCAAAGACCCTTCGGGACGGTCCAGGCTCCGTCGTCTTTGTTCGCCCAGTACGGGCCCCCGGGGTGGGCGAGCAAAACTTCTAGCCCGATAAGCGAAGACCGCTGCTCCGAGTTGAAGCGAAAGGCTAACAACCCGGCAGCAACGGCCATCGTTACAACTATCTACTGGACTACGAAGTCACTAAGCGAGAGCTGAACAACAGGTGTTGGTCAGCAACGTGGCAACCACGTATGGGTCGGCATTGGCGTTCGGGCGACGATCCTCGATGTAGCCCTTTTGGTCTTGAGCGACTTGCCATGGGATACGGATAGAAGCGCCACGGTCAGAAACCCCGTAGCTGAACTTGTCGAAACGTTGGGTCTCGTGATCGCCGGTCAAGCGGTCTTCGATCCCGACACCGTACCCAGCAAGGTGCTCCTCGACTTTGCCTTCAGCGCCCATCGACTCAGCGGCGGTGACGATTGGGTCGTAACTTTCGCGCATTGCCTTGGTTGAGAAATTGGTGTGCATTCCAGCACCGTTCCAGTCGCCCTTCATAGGCTTTGCTTCGATAGAGATTTCGACGTGGTGCTTTTCAGCGACACGGAACAGAAGGTAGCGAGCCATCCAAAGGTGGTCACCGACCTCAACCGTGTTAGCGGGCCCGATCTGGAATTCCCACTGACCGGGCATAACCTCAGCGTTGGTTCCAGAAATTTTCAGCCCAGCTTCGATGCATAGGGTGGTGTGTTCTTCGACAATGTCACGGCCAGCGATTTTTACGGCACCAACGCCGCAGTAGTACGGGCCTTGTGGTCCAGGGAAACCGCCATCGGGGAAGCCGAATGGCCAACCTGACTCAGGGTGAAGCATAGTGTATTCCTGCTCAAGCCCGAACCATGGCTCCTGGTCGCCGTACTTTTCGAGAGCGGCTACAGCTGCTGCTCGAGTATTGGTTGGGTGTGGAGAAAGGTCGGCGGTAAGCAAGGTCTCGCACAACACCAAAATGTTGTTGCCACCGCGGATCGGATCGTGGCACTGGAATACTGGTTGGAGAACTACGTCAGAGTTGTCACCGGTTGCTTGATTGGTGCTTGATCCGTCGAATCCCCAGATGCCAGGTGTCTCGCCATCAGCGAGAATCTTGGTCTTTGACCGTACCTCCGCTGTTGGCTCGGTTCCATCAATCCAAATGTATTCAGCCCTAAATGTCACTGTTTCTCTGCTTTCTTAGTTGAGCTCTATGCTTCCGGCAGATCTATGGTTCGCAAGGAACGACAGATCTATCCGCATTCGTGCAATGCTTAAGCCCTACCAGCGGTTCGAAACAGCTGGCCGGGTGACACCGTCGTCGAACCTAAGGGTAACGTTGTAACGCTCGGTTTCAGATCACGGTTGAGCTGTTAACAAGCGGTTAACAAAGACTCTCGGTCAAAACCCACCGTAAAGGGCGACAGGTCGTTTGCACAGAACAGCAGAGTTAGGGGAAAATGCCTGGCGGTGGTAAACGTAAATGAGTCGGAAAGTGCAACCATGTGGCCGCCCGAGTCGGGGACCGCCGCCCTGACGGGTTGGTCGCAAGTTGTTGCGGGCTAGGGTTGTTGTTAGTTGTTTGGGTAAAAGGGGGGAATTGGTCGTCATAGGTATGGCAGGGAACTTCAGTGCCGAGCTCGAGATTATTGTCGGCAACCCTTACGTCTCGGTACCGCCGGAAGTCTTACAGGGTTTGTTCGACGAGGTCGGACGCGACACAGGCCCAATTCCAATTAGGGGCACAATAAATGGAAAGCAGTACCAGCAGACACTCGTGAAGTACAGCGGCGCCTGGCGGCTGTACGTCAACATATCGATGTTGAAAAACTCACCAAAACGCATAGGCGAGACCGTCGAGGTGACAGTTGCGTTCGACCCGAGTGACCGAACTATTGACCCGCCCCTGAAGTTTGTTGAAGCACTCGCCGGCAACCGTGAAGCCGCTAAGGTATTCCACTCCTTATCGCCATCAAGACAGAAGGAGATCGTGCGTTACATTTCGACCCTAAAATCGGAGGCGGCTGTCGAGAGAAACGTAGAACGTGCCATCAACTTTCTCCTCGGGAACGGCCGCTTTGTCGGCCGGGATGGACCGTGACGAAACCTGAACGATACAGGCTTTTAGACGAATGAAACAGGAGCTGAATGAGCCTGTAGGTAACGACGTCGGCTAGATTGGAGTTGATATGGGGCCACGAAACCAACTTCGAACAAAGCGTTGAACCTTCTACCAAAACCGGTGATGGACCTGGCAGGTAAGACTGTTCTCAAAGCGGTCGACCAAGCAGTCATCCATCGCTGGGATCGAGCTGTTCGCTTGGCGGCCAACCAGCCCGGTATCACCCCTGACGAAAAGGTGCGGTCAATCGGGCGTTCTTTCCGCCGAGAGCTAGCCGGCCTTGGTGCGGCGACTGGAGCTGTAGCGGCCACCCCCGGCATCGGAACCGCAGCCGCAGCGGGAGTTGTGGTCGCTGACATCAGTTGGTTCTCGATGAGGACCGCTGATCTGATTATGGCGATTGGTGCAGCCTACGGTCACACCGAGTCGACCGTCGAACAACGTCGGGCTTGGGTGTTGTCTGTCTTGGCCTTCGGCGAAGATGCCGCATCCGAATTTGCGTCGTTGCTTTCCGAGTTGGAATCTTCGGTAACAGATGGTGGCGGCCGAATCGGAAGCCGCCTAATGAGCCTCGCTGGTACCGACGCCGCGACCGTCGACGCATTACGACGCCTCAACACAAGCTTGGCTGGTCGGGTGGCAGCCAAGTACGGATCACGTCGAGGAATACAGTCGGTTGGTAAGTTTTTGCCGTTCGGCGTCGGCGCAGTTATTGGCGGGTCAGCCAATTACGGCTTGGTTCGGGCGACGTCAAAACAAGCAGTCAAATTCTTCAAATCGTACGCGTCGCAGGCTCCGACAACTCCGAACAGTCGACTGATCTCTCCACCACCCCGCAGCGAGCTTGCTGCGGGTAAGCGAGATGTCCCGCCAATGCCGGGACCGGAACACCGAATAGAGTAACGACCCTTGGCAACGTCGAGAGTCTAATTAGACGACAGCAGATAGTACCTCGAGCCCGCAGAATGGGCGCAGAACCTCAGGCACAACAACGGTGCCGTCTTCTCGTTGGTGGTTCTCGAAAATTGTAAGCATCGTGCGGCCGATCGCGCAGGCGGTCCCGTTTAACGTGTGAGCTAGTTCGGTGCCGTCGTCGCCAACCACGCGGGTCGACATTCGCCGGGCTGAATAGTCGGTGTAGTTAGAGCACGAGGTCAGTTCGCGGTAGCGCTGCTCCGAAGGTAGCCACGCTTCGATGTCGTACTTCTTTGCTGCCGCAGCGCCAAGATCGCCGCTGGCTACTGTTATTAGTTGATAGGGGAGTTCGAGGCCACCCATGATCTCTTCTTGGAGTTGGCGAATCAGTTCGAGCTCTTCCCATGACTTGTCAGCCGTGGTGTATGAGAAAAGTTCGACTTTGTCGAACTGGTGAACCCGAAACAGCCCGGAAGTGTCTTTGCCATATGTGCCGGCTTCTCGACGGAAACAGCTTGAATAACCGGCGTAGCGAAGCGGTAGTTCGTTCTCGTCGATTCGTTCTTGTCGGTGTAGACCAGCAAGTCCGACTTCGGCCGTTCCTGTAAGGAAAAGTTCGTCTTGTTCGAGTTCGTAGACCTGGTTACGGTCGGTCGGGAAAAATCCAGCCAGTTCCATCATGTCTTCTCGTACCAGGACAGGCGGGATGACTGGAATGAACCCGTGGGTTGTCGCTTTGCTGATCGTCCACTGGACGAGCGCAAACTGTAGGCGTACTGCGTCGCCTTTTACATACGCGAACCGGCTGCCCGACATTCGAACCGCCCGCTCGGTGTCAACAATGCCCAGATGTTCCCCGAGCTCACTGTGAGAAAACTTGGGCGCTTTTGGTTTGTCGCCAACGGTCTTTTCAACGCGAAAGTCCTCCTCGCCGCCGTTGGGAACAGACTCGTGCGCAGGGTTTGGAACTGCGAGGCTGAGTGTGGCGACACTTTCGGTGGCTGCTATCAAATCCGTTTCTGCCTGAGTCAGTTGTTTCTTCAGCCCAGAGGCCGTTTGTATTTTGTCGGCTCGTTGATCCGGGTCGGCCTGTCCGATTTCCTTCGAAGCCTTGTTGGCGTCGGCTCGAAGTGATTCAGTAGCTTGCATCAAGTCGAGGCGTGTCGACTCGGCCGCCAGTAACGCATCGATTTGGTCGGAGGTTGCGCCTTTGCGTTCGGCGCCTTGTCGGTAGTCGGCATCTCGGGCTAGCCGGCGTAAATCAATCATGGGATTCAACGCTACTGCAGATCGCCAAGTTCTGTTGGCGATTACTTCCGCTTGACATGTTTCTTGCTATTCGCCTGGTATTGGCAGGTCCTGCGGGCATTGATGATAGAACCACCCCGCAATGGCGGTGGCGGCAAACACCGCGTCGGATCCGTTGGTTGGGGAACTGTCTTGGTGGAATAGTTCAACATCGACGTGCGGCATGTCAACCGCTCGAAGGACACCGAACGACCTTACGGTCAGGTCGTGTATCGTGCCTGATTCGTCGACGGTAAGGACTTCGGTCAACAGCCAGGACCATGCCATGTGGGTGGCTCCGATGGCGTAAGAACGAAGAACCGTCTCGTCGAGGACTTCGCCGCATTTGACGGCTACCGACAGAGTTGGACCATCGTCGGTTTCGACGACTGTGACCCGAGCCGACCCGCCGTCGGGAGAAGTCACCCAGCCCGAATCGGTCGCATTGGCCTCGCCACTTTCGGAACGGCTAGCGGCCGCGGTCAGGAGAAGTGCTTCCACCCAGCCAGCGCCGCGGATGTCGGACGAAGTTGCGGGTCCGGAGACTTCGACTTGTTCTACCACGAGGCCTGGGGCGACTCGGTTGATTTTGCCTTCGATTCCTGACGTAGCACCTACACGTATAGTTCCGTTGCCGTCGGCCCGTACGCCGCCTGCGACCGGCGGCCTTTTAGGTCCGAGTTGTGTTGCATCTTCTCGACTGGCCAACACCAAGACCGCTCGACCGTGCTGTGTGCTGAGACTGTGAGCTACCTTGTCTACCGGTGAATCTGTCTTAGCGCCAAACGCGCCGCCATTGGTTAACGCCGAAGATCGTTGGCCATCGGGGGTCGCCCATGCTGCGTCGGTTTCTAAGTACGCCGGCTCAACCCAGGTGGTGCGAAGGGTTTGAACCCAGTCGCCGTCAGGAACCTCTAGCGGCCAGCCGTGTTCGGCTGTAGTACGTCGCCCTTGGAGTTTGCCAGCCGCTGTTCGAGCTTGGTGAAGGGTCTCTCCGACGACCCATTCGCCGGCTGAGTTTCTTACGGCGATGAGTGGATCATCAGGGGCTGTGTCGGCAGAGAACCCGGCCGAGCCAAGAACGACATCGGTCGACACTTTTTGAGGTACGCCTCCTTCGAGCTGTGCACGCCTGGCGGCTGCGTCGAAGTCGCGTTGGGTGGGTTCTATTGGTTTTTCGCTGGCGTTCAGGTCCCAGGCTTCGAGAATTGTTTGCCAGCCCGTACATCGGCATAGGTGGGCAAGTAAGGCCTGTTTGACCGGCCCATGATCGCCAATATCAACACCTTTGGCCGCAAGGGCGTCTAATCGGATGATGATGCCCGGCGTGCAGAATCCGCACTGGCTGGCGCCGGTTTCGCAGAACGCATCGGCCCACCGTTGTCGTCGTTCGGGTTCAAGGCCATCGAGGGTGGTAACGCTGCGCCCAGCTACTCTTTTGACCGGTGTAACACATGAAACTCGAGGGGCTCCGTCGACTAGGACAGTACAGCAACCGCACTGGCCTTGGGGGCTGCACCCGTCCTTTACCGACGTGCACCCGAGTTGGTCTCGCAGTACCCCAAGTAGAGAGTCGCCGTCGTTGGTGATTGTTACCGACGTGCCATCAAGTTCAAACGAAACCGATTCATCCACCCGACCAGTATCGGGCGCCGGAACGCTAGCGCCACCCTCGGCTCAAGATTTGGTAACTTTCCCAGGCGTCGAGGATTCTAGGCTTTACCATCTACGGCCTTCGGTGTGGGCCTGCGGTCGAGGCTTCTCATCGCCCAGGCTCCCAACGCTGGACCTGGGGCAAGTAACATGAACGCGAAGCCCCAACCCGCGGCATCTCTGACTACGGGAACTAAGAAGATCGTAAACACCGTAAGCACGAAACCGATCGCTAGTTGCATTGTGAGTGCCGTGCCGAGATAGTTTGGGTCGGTCACTTCGGTGACAATGGTTGAAAACTGGGCGCTATCGGCCACCACCCAAAATCCCCAAAACAGGCCAGCGGCGACGACTATCGGCGTCGGAGCATCGACGAGGAATCCAACGAAAGTTGCTGCCAAGGTCGATGCTCGTAATGCCAGTCCAGCCGCGCTCGCTCGGGAACGTCGATCACTGACCGCGCCGACGTAGACAGAACCTGCTCCTCCTACTGCGATGACGGCGAACGCCGTTAGGCTGGCCGCTCGACTTGTCTCGAAGACGTCGCCGTAGAAGGCCGCTATCCAAGCCCACATGGCGTACAGTTCCCACATGTGGCCGAAGTAGCCGATGCTGGCCAACCGGAAGTGAGGGTTTGCGATTATGGTCGATACTTGGCGAGGGTCAAACGATGCGGCCTTGGTGGCATATGGTCCGTCTTGGCCTCCTAGGTCTGCGATCAACCCGCCGACGACTGTCAAGGCCGAAGCGGTCAACAGCGTCACTTTCCAGTTGAGCCCGCCGAGGGCGTTTATTAGATGGGGGAGCGCCGATCCAATCGTAAGAGCGCCAATCATGACGCCCAACGCAAATCCCCGGCTTTGTCGATACCAACTCGACATTGCCTTCAGCGAGGGCGGGTAGACTCCGGCCAGGAACGCTCCAGTAAGAAATCTCGCTAACAGGGCAATGCCATATGAACCGCCTATCACGACGAAGAGATTGGCGGCCGCAGCGCCGAGTGAGCCAAACAGAAGCAGTCGTCGGGGCGGAACCCTGTCAGCAAGGTTGACGGCAGTCGAAATCCCAGCTCCAGCTACGAAACCGACCTGCACCATGATCGTCAGCCATGCCCCGGCCGATGAGGTAAGTGTCCACGTGTCGCGTAGTTGGTTTAGCACCGCAGCGGTCGAAAACCAAGTCGACATGGCGAGGACGAGGGCAACGGCTAAGGTCAGGAGCTGTCGTCGCCGAGCCTTGTGTTCAATGGCGCTATTTTCAGTCATTCTGGCTGAGTGTGTTGGAGCGGTGTGCCCACCCAACCGTTAGCCTCGTAAGTCTGCTCGCTACCCTGGGATCGCATGGTGTTGAGTGTGCCGCGACTTCGGATCGCTCACACCTTCTGTTGGCGATCCGGTCGTGCGGCTGCCTCGATCCGATCGAACGGACGAGCAGGTTGTATCGTTAGATACTAATGGATCAGGGTGTTTCTAGACGGGCGTTTCTAGCCGGGATCCCGGCGGCGGCGGTAGTTGGCGTGGGAATCTTCTATTTAAAGAGACCAAAGGATGAGCAGGCGGCGCCAACCCTTGTTCCCCTCTATAGTCCGAATCGGGTTATCGCAGCTGGGATCGAGCAGCGAATTCCGTTCGCGGTCGTGGATGATGATGTTGCGTCAACGCTGAAAGACGACGACACGGTTAAAGTGCGGGTACTTCAGAACGGCGAAAAGATCGATGAGTTGTCGGTCGCTGGCAGGGTAGTAGAGCATGATCATGTCGGCGAAGATGTCGACCCTGGACACCAGCATGCGGAGCTGTTCCGGTACTATCCGCTGCGAGCCAACCTGCCCGATCCTGGCATCTACGATTTAGAAGTTGTGTTCTCGGGTGTGACGGCAACGATGCCCGTTCAGGCGTTCGCCCCGGACGAGATCGGGTTGGTCGTTCCGGGCGAAAAGATGCCAGCGATTGAGTCGGCGACCGTCAACGATCCAGGTTCTGTCGACACCCTCTGCACGCGGTTTGAACAAGAGTGTCCATTTCACGATAAGTCAATTGCAGAACTACTTTCTGAGTCGAAACCGTTCGCGGTCTTGGTGGCGACCCCGGCGTTGTGCGTCACCGCATATTGCGGTCCGGTACTCGAACTATTGATCGAAGCCGCTGACAGGTACCCGTCGATTTCGATGTGCCATATTGAGCCGTGGGAGAACGCAGCCGAAGTTGGCAACGACTACTCCAACCCCGATATCAGGTTTGCCGATTCGGTTGTAGAACTTGGTCTTGAATTCGAGCCCTCTCTTTTCTTGGTCGATGGCAAGGGCGAGTTAGTGGAACGAATCGACAATTTGTTTGACGCGACCGAGCTTGATTCGGCCCTGAAGTCTCTGGCTAACTAGGTGAAAATGGAATGTTGACGACTTTGGTCGGGTTTAAACACCTGATGCGCTCAATTTTCTCATTTCCAAGCGAGGTCAACGAACACTCGGCTCGCCTCGTAGCAGGCGGCGTTGTCATTCAGGTGGTTGGCTATTTGTTCGTCGGTAGCGGCTGGTTGCTGGCTTTTTTGACGTTCGGGTTCCTGGCCCGAGTTGCCACTGGCCCCACGTTAAGCCCACTTGGCCAGGTTGTCACTCGCTTTGTGACCCCAATGGTTGAGTGGATATCGGGGACCGAACCCAAGCTTGTTCCTGGTCCGCCGAAACGATTTGCTCAAGCGATAGGGCTCACCCTGTCGGTGGTGGCCGCTGGTTTTCATCTAGTTGGCCATTCGGGTGTGGCGACGATCTTCATCGGAGCGATTGGTCTTGCTGCCACCCTTGAAAGCGTTTTTGCCTACTGTCTTGGATGTCAAATCTTTGGTTATGGCATGAGGGTTGGTCTCGTTCCCGAGGCGATCTGCGAGGCGTGTGGCGACATCACGGATCGACTCCACGCCAACGAGGCCGTCCAAGCCCGTTAACGGTTTTCTTGGCTGTGGTTGTGTCACGATGTGTTGAAGCTCGTCAGGATTCGAGTTCGCTTAGAAGCCTGTCGACTTGCAGTCGAAGGAACTCGTCGGTTATCTCTGTGCCGACTTGGCTCGCTCGGAAGTGGATCGGGGCGACCATCAGCTCGATCAGCATCTCCCCGTTGCTAGGTGCCCGACATTCACCTCGCTCAACGGCTCGGTCGAAGACCGTGGCCGCGGCACCAAATCGCGCCTGCCAATACGGTGGCCGTAGCGCTGCGAGCTGGGGGCTCGAAGCTGATGCCGATAGCAACGCTCGCCCGAGCGGAGAGGTGACGGTCTCGCGGACTCGCTCCGCAATCGATGTTAGGTCTGCGGCGAGCGAGCCTTCGTCGGCGATTGGAACAACATCTTCGGCAACAGCTAAAATACCGGCTAGGACAAGCTCGTCTCGCTCGGCGAAGCGCCGGTAAATTGTCGTCTTGTTGACGCCAGCAACCGACGCGACTTCATCGACCTTAATCTCGAGGGTTCCGGAGGCTTCGATGACTTCGATGACTGCGGACAGGATCTTTTGGTCGACGACTTTGCCGCGGCGGTGGGTTGGCTCAGCGATACTCACGGCTAAAAGTCTACCTCACGCCGGGCAGTAACTTCGCCTGCGAGCGCGTCGTTGAAGGCAATGAAACCTTCTCTCGTTTCGGCCAACATCTTGCCCATGAATGGGATTAGGACTCCGCTGAAGTTCTCTCGATGATCGAGACGCGTGATCCCATTTCCCAAATCGGTGAGCTCGAAGATGTGCTCGCCATCGAAGATGCCCGACACGAATAGCTTTCCTTTCCAACGGAGGATTCGCCCTGACTCGACTTCGAGGACCTTCGGCGAGAATGACATACCCTCTCCGTCGCCTTTCCGAGCCACGACCTTCAGCTGCTCCCCAACGGCCGGCTGACCTTCAACTCTTGCAAAGAATGGGTTCCAATCAGCGTGCGTCGGGAAGTCAGTGATGACATCCCATACCTCTTTTGGGGTTGCATTGATCTCGATCGTGGTGGTGATGGTCTTCATACGGTCCTCCCTTAGTGCAACACTTTGTTGCGTTATGGAAACCGTATCGGGTATCCAACATTAATGCAACCATGTGTTGCATTAATGTAAGCTCGCTGCGAGTGGGCTTCTGGCCCCGGCGTAGTCATCGCGATTACCCGTCCCCTTTTCGACAGTAGGGCCAGTGCTCAGGTCTGCCGGCCTCATGAAGTCAAGGTTGCTTTCCTTATTGGAAAGTGACCTTGACTTTTGGAAGGTTGCCGTGGTTAGATGGTTTTTAACTACGGAAGGTCTTCATGGGTGCTGTTAGCGAGAAATCCACAAAAACTTGGGGGATCGTTTGTTCTGACGGGTCCGTCAAAGACCGACGAGAAGCGAGCCGGTTCTTCAGAAGTATGGTTCCAGCAATGGGTACATACGCGGTCTTGCTCATCGTCGCAATTCTTCTACTCGGCGACGATCCTTCGAATCGACGCAAATTGCTAATCTTGCTCCCGGCGATCCCAATGGTCTGGATGGCAAGCATCGTGCTCTCGTCAATTCGCCGCTCAGACGATTATCAACGACAGTTGCAACTTCGAGCGATCTCATATGGTTTCGCCGTCGCGATGGTTGGTCTCGTGGTGTCCGGCCTGCTAGCCACGGTGGAGCTTCAGTATCGGGCGACGCCATGGGTCGTGTATGGTCTCGCAATGATGACGTGGGCCATTACCGGCGGCTATCTTCGTAACCAGGACTGCTAATGGAAAACCGACTGCGTGAACTTCGGGCCGTCAAGGGCTGGAGCCAAGCCGAACTCGCCAATCGATTGGAGGTTAGCCGTCAGACCATTAACGCAATAGAAAAAGGCCGGTACGACCCGAGCCTTCCCCTTGCCTTTAAATTGGCCGATGTCTTCTCGGACCGAATAGAGAACATCTTTCACCCGGAAACAGCGCCAAAGGATGAGACGGTCGATAGTTGAGTTCTTCCGGCGCCGCATTGGCCCCGCTCAGAGGCGAGTTAGGAGAACGACTGGCCGCAGCCGCAGGAGCGTTGAGCGTTCGGGTTATCGATACTAAAGCCGGTCTCTTGGAGACCGTCTTTGTAGTCGAGCGTTGCTCCAGTGAGCAGTTGAGCGCTGGCAGTGTCGACAACGACCTTGACGCCACCATGTTCGGTTGACTGGTCATCCTTAGCGAACTCGCCATCGAAGAACATTTCGTAGCTGAAGCCGGAACACCCACCGGGGCGCACGGCCACCCGGAGTGCGAGTGCTTCATCGTCTTCTTCAGTGAGAAGCTGTTTAACTTTTGAAGCGGCAGAATCGGTAACAGTGAGCATAAAGGGACCTCCGGTACGAATCTTCAGTTTAGCTTACGAATTGCCTCCACAGACCAATCAATAGCAAGAATCACACCGCTACGAGGCACCGGAAGGGGTGGCTGTGACCTACTATTAACTGCACTATGCCTGATTCTTTACCGACAGCCGACGACATCATGGGTGTCTTGACCGGTGTGATCGACCCTGAGTTAGGTAGCAATATCGTTGATTTGGGGATGGCAAAAGCGGCTTCGGTCAAGCCCGACGGCTCGGTCGAAGTGAAAATATCGTTGACGACGTCGGGTTGTCCGTTGCGGGCCCAGATCCAACGAGACACCAAGAGTCGCATCGAGTCGCTACCCGGCGTTACGTCGGTTCGGATTATCTGGGGCGAGCTCACAAAGTCCGAAAAAGCCCAGACGATGGCAACCGCACGCAAAAACGCGGCC
Source organism: uncultured Acidimicrobiaceae bacterium (assembly GCA_964551835.1). Taxonomy (GTDB): domain Bacteria; phylum Actinomycetota; class Acidimicrobiia; order Acidimicrobiales; family SZUA-35; genus JAHDCC01. The sequence continues at coordinate 15,509 of CAZKEM010000031.1, forward strand.
GACAATGCGGGCGAAACCTCGGTCCCGGCTACGACTAGAGTATTGGCGATCTCTTCGGGCAAAGGCGGCGTCGGTAAGTCGTCGGTGACGGCCAACTTGGCGGCCGCCATAGCGTCGTCGGGGTATAACGTTGGTGTGCTCGACGCCGACATCTGGGGATTCTCTATTCCCCGAATGTTCGGACTGGATGGCCGCGTCGAGGCTAAAGCACGAGGTGAAGGTGAGCGACCCGCTATCGTGCCTCGACGGATCGACGTCGGCGATAACTACCTAGACGTTGTCTCGATGGGTTTTCTGGTCGACGACGAATCGTCGGCCCTTCTCTGGCGAGGACTGATGTTAAACCGAGCGGTTCAACACTTTCTTGAAGATGTCGCCTGGGATGACGACCTCGACTACATCCTGATCGACATGCCACCGGGAACCGGCGATGTCGCAATGGGGTTGGCCAGAATGTTACCCCGAGCCGAAATGATTATCGTCACGACGCCAGCCAAAGGTGCTCAAAAGGTTGCCGGTCGCGCTGTGTCAATGGCCCGTAAGTCCTTTATGCGTGTCGCTGGGGTCATCGAGAATATGTCGGTCTATGTTGCCGACGACGGCAGTGAACATCACATATTTGGTACGGGTGGTGGTCAGAGGTTAGCGACCGAAGCCGGAATCGAACTGCTCGGCCAGGTCCCAATCGAGCCGGCGGTTTCCGAAGGTGGAGACAACGGGCGGCCTGTTGTCTTGGAAGTGGGAGATTCGCCAGCCAAAGCAGCATTTTACGAACTTGCGAACCTGTTGTTGACCGAGGTCGCGCCGCCGATAGCGGTCGAAAGTTGCACAGCTCGCCTTTTCGACGCCGTGGATGCGGCGTTAGAGGCTCACGATGAGGCTGCCCCCGGCATCGCCGAAGGCTAGTTGGCGTCTTGTGCGGTTTGCCTGCGAGTAATGCCAACTATCTCGCCAGTAAATTTTGATGACGGGACTAGCTCGATCAGGCCGTCGTCGGCTGCGATTTCGACTGCCGTTGGGTGTACGGCAACGACGGTGCCACGAATTCCGACCAACTCGACTTGATCCCCTTCTGAGATGAGGCGTCGAATCGCTTTTGTGGACGCGACCTCGCTCGCTATACTTCGCCCGCCGAAGCCGATCAGTAAGGTCAGGCTTCCTGCTACGGTGAAGAACAACGCTGCTAGGGCCATGTTGACTACGGTCGTGTCGACCCCGATCTGGCGGACGGCCATCAACGAGGCGAACGCAATAATTACGACCTTGACTCCTTGATTCACCTGGAGTCGGGTCTGAACAGGAAGGCCGGAAATCGTCGGTGCGATGGCGGTTTCCACGATGGCCGACAAAACATTGGCTCCGATCACAATGATGGCTCCGACCATTAGCTTCGGTAGGAGCGCAATGAAGTCTTTCGGAAGTTGGTCAAGAGCATTCGGATCGATAACGCCTAGAGCGACCACCAGTCCAGTTGCGGCGAAACCCCAAAAGACAAGTCCGGACAGTGGTTTCGCCGAATCGCGTAACGCTTGCGGTCGGCCCTCACTACTTAAAGCCGCCCGAACGATCCGTGAGACAAGTGCCCCAAGAATCATTCCGCCGGCCAACGCACCTGCAACTACGAGCCAATCAATTCTTGTCATTTGGTGGTTCCTCAGTCAACAATAATTTTGATGTTTCCAAACCTGCGCCGAACAAATCGGCTATGACGCTCAACATGACGCGTGAATCGAGTCGGGCGGCGACTCGTTGTTCTAGGCGGTCGGTTAGATCTTCTGGGGGGCGAAGTGCGACAGCCAATGCATCAGACACACTAGTCGAACCGTCGGCAGAGGGGGAACCTTCGTTCTCTAAACCTTCGAGAGTTTCGGCGCAGTGGTGGCAGGTCGCTATATGGGCATCGACGTCGGCTGAACCGCCGCCATCGAGCCAGTCTTGTAGAACTTCAGTTTTGGGGTGACGTCGGAGTTTCATCCCCACTCCCTCAATGCTGTACTGAGCCGCCTTCTAGCTCGGAGTAGTCTTGTCTTTACAGTTGGGAGCGGTACATCGAGGATTTCGCTGATCTCGTCGTACGACAACCCTTCGAGCTCCCGTAGTACCACAATACTTCTAGAAAGGTCATCAAGCAGGTCGAGGGACTGAACAAATTGTGCCACGGTCTCCTTGGCCATCACTTTTGACTCGACTGAATCGGATTTTGGCGGAGGATATGTCGAGGAAATGTCGTTGATGAGCGTTGGGTCGGTCACGATGGCTTTTCTTGACCGCAGCACCGATATTGCGGTGTTGTGGGTAATTCGAAGAAGCCAACCCCTCATTGAGCCGTCGCCTCTAAAGCTCGGTAGGGCGAGCCAGGCTTTAACCATTGCCTCTTGGGCGATATCTTCGGCGAGGGCGCGATCTCGCGCCACCGATAATGCGAGTCGATAAACCGAGTCGCCATGGTCCTCGACGAGTTGACGGAGAAGGTCGGGGTCGGAAGGGTTTTCGGAGGCAGGCTCCGCTTTTGGGCTATTAACCGCCATGAAACCCACTACGGGATCGCCTACGCGGCACTTTTGGGGTGCCTCTGCTAGCTTCATAGTTCATTGACGTTTCTTATCGTAGGAGAGTCGCGAAGCTTTGAGCAAAAATGCGATCGAAAACGTAATGTCGAGAAATCTGAATTTTCTCGCGACAAAACCGATGGGAGGGACGTCTAACCTTCAGACCCAGACACGCTGGGCATTACCACAGGGAGCGGAACAATGGATCAAGTCGCCGAAAGCACAGTAGATTGGAAAAGCTCAATCACTGACATGTTGACGGTTGTGGCTGAATTCTTACCCAAACTGTTGATGTTCGTAATAATACTTCTCATCGGTTTCTTCATCGCAAAGCAGATTCGCAAACTTGTGGCAAAGGGCTTGCGGAAAGTCAACTTTGACGCCTACATCGACAAGGCCGGCCTCGGAGCACCGCTAGAACGAGCTGGTTTTGCTGATTCAGGCAACTTTGTAGCCAAATTATTCTACTACATCATCGCACTCACAACCCTTAAAGTAGCCTTTGACGCTCTTGGAATCGTCGCTCTTTCGGAGCCGCTCGATAGCTTAATTGCTTTCATCCCTCGAGTCATTGTCGCAATTATCTTGGTGATCGTAGGTGGAATTATTGCCAACGTCGTCGGCGACATCGTTAGTGCTGCGACTGAAGGTCAGTCATTCGGACACTTAGTGACTAAAGCTGCAGTGTTTGGAGTTTGGTTCATCTTCGGGTTTGCGGCGTTCGACGAACTCGGCATTGCCTCTGATATTGTCAACACGCTCTTCACTGCAGTGGTTGGCAGCCTGAGCGCAATCATGATTATTAAGTTCGGCGTCGGCGGTATATGGTCCGCCCGTGACCGTTTCTGGCCAAACGTTTACGACTCTGTTGCCGGGTCGGAACAAGCTCAGGGAGACGTGCAGTAGCGTCCAAATTCGCCCCTGGATTTCGGACCCTCAGCCGATCTAGGGGTCATGGGGCAAGGCCATTTTGGGCGATCTGGCCTTGCCCCGGTTTCGTTTCTACTCAACGACGAGTAGGAAGTTCTCAAGAAGTGGATCCCTCAGTCCGCCTTGGGAATGTCAGAGCCGGGAGGTTCTTGGGCGATCAGCCTGGCTCTGACTACCTCGCATAGCTAGAACTGGTGGTCTGTTGCGCATCGGGCGATGCAAATACGCAACAGGCCATCAGGTGTTTTGGAGGTCTAGTATCGGATCGCCAGGCTGGCGTACGGGGCAGCGTGGTCTGAAGGCCACAGCCCGGAACGTGTTCTGTCGGGTTGGGAGTCCCCTAAGATCTGTACTTCCGATTGGATCTGTCTAGCACCTGGGGCTCGAACAACGATGTGGTCGATGTGTTGATCGAGTTGGCTGACTTCGTTGTTGACCGTCTCGATTTGGCAGCACGTCTGTGCCGGTTCTTGGTGGCCGGCAAGCTCCCAAGCATTATCGAAGCCGGCGTCTGCCAACGTTCTGTAGGTCGGCTCATCAACTTCACTGTTTAGATCTCCAACAACTACGACAGGCCGCGTTTCCACCGCGAGGATTTCGACGAGTTCGGCGACTTGCGCTTCCTGGCAGACGACTGGGTCATCGCAAACCACGCAAGGCGTGTTCTGCGTCTCGAAGTGCGTGTTGACGAAACGTAAGTGGCCGCCGTTCACTACGGCGTCTACCGAAGTGTAGCTGCGCGGAAAAGTAAGTTCTTCGCTCCCGAACGGAATCTTGGCTCTAGCGGAATAGTTTCTTCCAATCGGGTTTGAAATGTCGGTTGTTTCGGTTCGGTACAAGATCGCGTCTCGGACAGTAATAGACGCAGTCAGACCTTGACCGAGGGTAAGACTGCCGTCGAAATTGTTGACGGTCACTCCGACTTCGTACGAGAGGCCTTGTTCCTTGAGGGCTTGCAGTAGGGTAGTGAGGTAGTCGAGGTCCATAGTCTTTGTGCCGTTTGCGTCGACTTGGGCGATCTTGGCTACTTCTTGTAGACCGATGAGATCTGGCTCTGTCCGCCCTATCTGGCTAGCGATTTGTTCAGAACGCTCCGGGAAGTTCGTCTGTCGAACTGTGTCGACAACGTCTCGAGGGTTTTCTCCGGCGATCAGTCGGAAGATGTTGGCGCCGACATACAAGTTCTGAGACATAACTTCTACTTGTACGTCGTTCTGGTAATTTGAGGCTGATTCAATAACTGAAGACATCTTTCTACTCTAAAATATCTAGTTATAATTTCAACTATCTAAATAGACCAAAATTGTTGTCTGTTGGCGGTCACCGACACTCAAGAACGCCGAGCGTTTTCGGATAGCCACAGTCGAGGCGTGCAAATCACAAGCGGTCTCCTGTTTGAAGATAGAATCGTGAATCTGTGGTAGTAGTCGAGTTACTAGTCAATGTCATGGGTCCAGTGGTCCTGATGGTCGTCTTGGGGTGGCTGGCCGGAAGTCGCATGGAGTTCGACGTTCCGACGTTATCGAGACTGGCGTTTTGGGTCTTGGGTCCGATCTTTGTGCTTGACGTCTTCGCCAACGCAGAACTCGACACATCGACGGTAGTCAAGCTCACGGTCGGCGGTCTCGCGGCGATGGCCATCGGTGGCGTCGTTACGTATGGCTTAGCTCGGAGTCTCAACGTCACGCCATCGCGCACCAAAGCTGCCGCGATGACGAGCACATATGGCAACGTCGGCAATGCTGGATTGGCGATATGCGCCTTTGCCTTCGGCGACGATGCCGTCCCAGCGGCCGCTGTCTTAATGATTGTGGTCAACACCACCGGAATCTTCACCGGTGTTGCGCTAGCGTCGGCTCAAACCAGTGGAATCGGTTCAGCTATGCGACGTTCATTGTTCACCCCAATGACCATAGCGGCGGTTATCGCGATGGCATTGAACGTCGCCAGTTGGGAATTTCCACTCGCCCTTGATCGGGCGATCTCAATCGCCGGCGGTGCCCTCATCCCGCTGATGCTTATTACTCTTGGGCTTCAACTCGCAGGCAATTTTAAGCTGGAGGTTAACACCGACTTGGGTATCGTTATCGGCGTCAAGCTGATATTGGTACCGCTGGCGGCCGCAGGGGTTGGGTACCTAATCGGTCTTCGAAACCAAGACCTTGGTGTCCTCGTTATTCAAAGTTGTATGCCGCCAGCAGTCTTTACAGCAGTCGTTGCGCTCGAGTTCGACCTTGAACCCGAACGCGTCACCAGGACCGTCCTCAGCGCAACGTTGATTGCGCTCATGACAATCCCCGCCGCGCTCTTAATAGTGGGTTAGTCGGAAGGTGCGGGCGCGGTCAGCGGTTAGCCGACTGTGACTGAGCCACAGCTGGTGTCGGACGAACCGTTGCGGTCCCATAGCCTAATCTCGTAGGAGTAATTCCCGGGTGTTAGGTTGGTGTCGGCAAACGACGATACGCCTTCGGCCGGCGTGTTACGCCAAGCGTCGTTGCGTCGAAGAATTTCTCTGCCGTCGTCGAAACCGCTCCAAGTAACGGTTACATCATTACCGGCTAGGGTAATCGAACATGTTGGTTGGTCGTTCCCGCCGACGATGATGGTCCCGCAGTTGGTGTCGGTAAATTGACCGCCTGCAAGCCATGTCCGTAGCTGGTAGTTGTGCGTTCCCGGATCGCTGGTGTGTGTGTAAGAGGTGCTGTCAGCTGTTGGAGACCTTAGCCAAGCATCGTTGCGCCGGAGGATCTCTCTAGCGGCGGTGTCGTCCCAGGTGACGGTAACTTCAGAGCCGTTTGTTGTTACCGAACACGGGTTACCTGGAATGTCGACGGTCAAGTCGAGCGTGCCGCAATCAATGTCGGTGTAATCGTCATTGATCCAGTTTCTGATGCTGTAGGTAACCACGGCCTGTGGCGGGTCGGTGTCGGTGTAGCTCGTTGCGTTAGTTGGGGAGGAGGCAAGGTAGGAGTCGTCGCGACGTATGATGTCGCGTCCGTCGGTAGGGTCCCAGGTTAGTTCTACCGTGTCGTTGACGACCGTAGCCTTGCAGGTTAGGCCGTTGTCTTCAGGTGGTGGAGGGGGCGGCGGTCCGTCGCCTCCAAATACAGGGTCATTGAGAAGACCTTGGTATGCGTCGAGCGTCTCAGGGCTAGAGTCGACCCACCACTCACATGGCGTTTCTTCGTCGGGGTGGCGAGCGTTGAAGGCCACGAACGCGACCATCTGGGACCATTCAGGTTGACGGGTCAGGCGTCGGATTTCGTTGACCCACTCGGCTTTGCGTCCACTGTCGTTTGGGTCCTCGGCGCTTCCGAACTCGGCGGCGACAAGCCCTTTGTCGGGATGCAGAGCTGCGAAGTCACGTACCGGAGTCATGAGCGTCTCGAACGATTTCCATGGCGTGGTGACGTCAAGACGGCAGTCGGTCCAGTTGTATGGGTCTGCGCCGATGTGGTCAACCCAGTCATCTCCCGGGTACCATTTTTGAGCGTAGCGTCGGTCGTCGGGAGTTCGTGAGAACGCAAATGCGGTCATCACCCAGAGGTGCTCGACGTTGTCGGCTCCTTCTTCTTCGAAGACGTCTACCACATGACGCCAGGCTGCGATGAACTCTGCGTCGGTGCCCATCGCCAAGTTGTGGGTGGTTTCTGGCTCGTGAGTAAACGTGAACCATACTGGAACACCGAGGTCTGCAATGTCTCGGGCCCACGTCCGGAGTTCGGTATCGAGGTCAGACCCAGGAGCCGCAGTTGCTATGTCGTTCCATCGGATCGGAGTACCGTTTGGTCGGCGAGGAACGAGACTAATATGGGGCATTGAACCTTCGGCAATCGTCCAGTCGACTAGCGGATCGCCAACGACTGACTCCTCCCAGCGGAAGTAACGCCGAATGATGCCGAGATCACCTCCAAGGGTGTCTTGAAGATCGATCGCTGCTTCGACTCGAGTTTGGTCGCCTCGTCGAGACGGGTGGGCCCCGAACAGAATCGGTTCGGGTTCGGCGGCCGCCGCCGGAGCAGCCGAGAACGTAACCAGCGAAAGTGCGGTGAAGGCTAGGCTAAGCGCTATTGTTAGCACGCGTGGCAGCGGTACTTGAGTCGATGAAGTCTGTTTCATATCTTCTCCTAAGTACTGGACAGTACACATGGGTGACCTAGATGTATAGGGCAACTTCGCCGTTTGGGAAGCATTTCCTATTTATGTCGTGTTCTGTTGGGCCACTTACCCATGCGATCCGCTCCAGAAGGGTCTACTGGTTGTCAGCGGTGTAACCGATACTCGACACCCGCCCGCGTTCGCTGGATCTCGTCGATCAGGCCGGCCTCACGGAAACAATAGGCTAGTTTTTGGGCGTCGCTCCGAGAAATCTTGCCATTCGAAGCGATGTCTGCGGTGGTGAATGTCTCCTGTAGTGCGTCGGGTAAAAGGCTTAGGAGATCGTCGACCTGTTCAAAATGGTAGGTGTCGACTATCCGTTGTAGGTGGCGGTCGACGGTTCGGTAGCCACCTCGACGTCGTCGCAATTTCGGATCAAATTCCTGTTTTTTGATTACGTCGACCAAGACGATGTCGAGCGTTAAATTTGGGTGGTCGAGCAAGGTTGGAATGCTGACAAGTTCGGAAAACAGGGAGTAGATTGAACCCTTTTTGGGTGACTTTCGGGGTTTAGTATCGCGCCGTTCAAGGGTCGAGGTTACCGCTATCGGGTGGATGAGCAGCATCCGATGTTCTTCGAGGAGCGCATCGAGTTTGTTCCCCATCGCGCCGAACGACCCGGTTTGTATTTCCAACAGCAACTCGTCTGGTTCGCCGAAGTCACGGACTACATCGATCACAAAATTTCCTAGAGGGACTTCGAACCGATCGCCGGGGAGTGAGTAGTGGTGCTTTAACGCGGCGTGGAGGGAACCTTCGTTGAGCGTCCCAATAAAGGGCTGTGTTGGCATCTTTGTTCTACCTCCCGGGGATTAGGCCATGATATTCAGTGACGGTCCCGTTGTCGTAGTTCAGCGGATCTGCGGATTCCGGTTCTGAACACTAGTGGTCTCGGCGCCTGGGGGTCGATGGAACTATGAAGAAGGCTGGTGAGGTATCCTCACCAGCCTTCTTGCCGTTACAAAGTCCCCTGTCTGAAGGTCTATCCTTCTTCGACTACCAGGTCGAATACCAGGATCCGGACTGGATCCTCGGTCAGGTTTGCCACCCAATGTTCGAGGTCAACTTGTTCCTCCCAACTATCTCCGGCAGCAAGAGAACGTGGTCCGGAAGTAATGGCGTTGGTGAACTCACCTTCGAGCACGTACCCGATTCCAGGTCGTTCTGCGTGATTATGAACGTTGGTGGCGCCGTTCGGCTCGATAGCTATTTCGCGCATACGAAATGAGACTCCGTCGGCACCTTCTATTTGTTCCCCGATATCAAACAAGCCCAATTCTTCGGGAACAAGACCTGACGTTTCGTTTGGAGCTTCGCCGTCGATTTCTATCTCTTCGCCATTCTCGGCCAGCGGCTCAGGGCTTGCGTCGGGAGTTGGAACGATGTCGACAACGATCGCCACGGCATCTTCATCCGTATGGTTCCGAATCCAATGCTCAAGATCGGCCTCTTCAATCCAACTGTCACCAACTTCCAAGATCGTCCCTTCACCGCCATTGCGGAACTCGGTGAGGGCACCTTCAATTACGTAAAGGCCGCCCGGTCGCTCACTATGGTCGTGTAAGTTGGTGGCTGCGCCCGCCTCAAAAGTGATTCTTCTTCCCCGAAGTTCGAAACCCGCCAAGGCAGGAATTTGAGCTCCGAGATCGAACTGGTACAGGACCTCTGGAGCTAGGCCAAACGTTTCGTCAGGTGGCTCGGTGGCACTTCCGGTACTACCAGGGGTTTCACCTGAACTCCCGGAACCCGCTGAACTGCAACTGGCTATCCCAAGCGCCAACGCAAATATAATGGCAATGATAAATTTGGTTTTCTTCATAGTGTCCCCTAAAGTGATAATGGTTATCGCTATTGGCTTTGAATTGCTGCCGTCGGTATGTTAGTTCAGATGAGCGGGTGTGACCAAAATTCCCAAGCTGTGTTCAGCTAGTGGGTTCAGCAGTGTTGCGCCATCCACCTAGGTTCGGTGATTTGGGCGAACCGAGTGGGCTCGGTTTCTATTGTTGTGTTCCAGCGGAATGCCGGACTTTAGTGAACGGAAACGGAGGGTTGTAGCTAAAACGATTTTTGCTGTTTGGTGAGACGATTTAGTGATGCATGTTCCACTAGGGGGACTATGTATTCGCAAATTGACGTGGTTACTGGAAATGTGGAACACTGAGTACCAACGGCTGTGCAGCGGTCACAGCATCAGGCGGGGGAACATAGCGCGGACAAATAGGGCTACCACCAGGTGGTCTTCGGCGCGTGTCCTCAGTGAACCTTGTTCTCAGTGGCCTCGTCTTCGATGTTTGTCGGCACTTCGTTCCGAAGCACCAAGAAGTGGACTGGGGAGTGGGTTTTAATGGCTGGAATAGCTGGCAGTACAATGCAGCGGCGGAGTTCTGTCGAATCTGGGGTGGCGGTACAAGTCCCCCAAATAAAACAGCGGGGGCGCCGTCGATCGTTGTGGATTACGGCTGGAGTTGGTGCGGTTTCAGCCCTACTGATGGTGGTTGCGCTTCAGGCCTATTCCAAACGGGTGCCCGTCGTTGTCGCCAACGGTGAAATCGAGCGTGGTCAGGTCGTCGATGTCGGAGACGTCAAGGTCGTTGAGCTGTCCGGGGTCAGTGGACTTAACACCTACAACAACCCAAACGACCTCGTCGGCAAGATTGCGACTGTCTCCCTCGTCGATGGCGACGTTTTATCGTCATCCACGGTTTCGGAAACGATTGGCTTAGGCGACGACCAGTCGGTCACAGGTTTGGTGGTTGGTCCGGGCCAGTACCCAACCAAAGATCTGAAGCCCGGTGACCTAGTCGACGTGATTGCGGCGGGTTCGACCGACGATGGCGGTGGTACCCGGCTCGCCAGCGGGGTCCGAATCCATGCGGTTTTACAGCCCGAGGATGTTGGCTCTCGAACCGACCTGTTGGTGTCGGTGGTACTCGACGACGACCAGGCGACAGCGGTTGCGGCCCAAGTCGAACAACCCGGCGGTATTCGCCTGACATTGCGAGGTGGGAAATGACAGTAATCGGGGTCATTACTATAGGTCCGGCCGCGCCTGCCGACTTTGGGGTAACAATGGCTGGCGCTGCCGTCGGGCATCAGCTCGGCTTGTTGTCTTCCTGGAGCCGCAAGAGTAAGCCAACAGAGAACATTCCGTTGGCAGCGTGCCGCACCGTATATATCGAGGCCTCCCCTCAAGGCGGTTCGATCAGAACAATTTTCGGCCTCCGCGTTCCAGACCACGGCACCGGCCTGCAAACCTTCGCCAGTCAAGCCGTTGATCCAACTATGAATGGATCGTTGGATTGGCGGACATCAGCTGAGCAACTTCCAGGCGGGACTCCGTTTTTGGATTGCCCAGCCGATCCGGCGGCCTCCGCCCTGCTGCTCTCCAATTCTGGACCAGCGACAGTTGGGAGGTTAGCGGCGACCCCCGACCTAGCGGTCGTCGATTTTGGAGAACCGTACTTTGGGTCTCCGGCATTGAAATGCCTCCAGCTAGCTTCATTTGTTTTGGTCGTGATCACTTCAGCTCGTCCAGTTCTCGCCCGGGCCGTGAGCCATACGGTTGGTTTGCTGCAGGACACGGTCCAGCCAGGAAAGCTTGCGTTCGTTATTCGTGGCGACGCAAACGACCCGAAGCCTGATGGTCAGGCGCTCCAACAGGTCTTGCCCGCACCGGTCTCGCTTGTCGTTCCTTACGACCCGAAAGCGGCGATCGGTTCGGTTAGAAAAGACAAGACTCGCGAATCATCGTTAGCTGTTCGAGCGATTAGAAGCTACACGGCCAAATTGATGGATAGCAACGCGTCGATTGGGGGTGTCGGGTGGAACCAGCCAATTCCGCATTAAGGTCGGCGCTGTGTAGCAACGACGAGTTCGAGGACATGGTTGAACAACTACGAGACGATGGCCTTGAAGCGACGCGCGAAAAAGTAGATCTCGGGTACGAGGGGAGGCGAGCAGTTTTTGTATCGGTGGCGGCTGAGATAGTACGCCGCCATATCGGCACAGTAATGACTCGACGCCCCCTCGAAGTCGGACAAAACGCCGAACGGGAACTACTCAAAGACCTGGTCGATGCCGCGCTCGGGCTGTGGGAGTACAACCAGATCCAAAAGATTGGGGCCGGAACCTCCAGCAATATTCAGGTACTCGGCACCAAAAAAATTGTCATCGAACACACCTCGGGTAAAAGAACGGCGATCGGGAGTGTTTTTAGCACGGTAAAAGAAATGCAGGAATGGGTTCGTCGAATCGCCCGAACATTCGGCAACGGTGAATCGTTTGACCGCGCTCAGCCTTCGGTCGACCTGTATCTTCCCCCAGGGGTTCGGTTCAACGCTGCGTTCGAAGAAAACTACGGCTGTGTCGTTTCGCTGCGGTTCACCAACTTCGATATCCAATCGTTGAAGTCCCTCGTCCAGCTCGGATCTCTATCGCCGGATGAAGCATCGTTTCTTCGGGCCTGTGTTCTCGCCCGACAAAACGTCGTAATCTCTGGCGCAACAAACTCGGGCAAGACGACCCTGATGCGCGCCATGTTGGCCGAAACGCCGCCGTTCGAAACGATCGTCACCATCGAAGACAGTCAAGAACTCGAACTAGACAAGTTCGTACAGCCCGACGTCGCGGTTTTGCAAATGCTTGAACAACAGGCCAATATTGACGGCCACGGCGAAGTGTCGAGTAGCTTCCTCTTCCGATCGAGTCTACGCATGAGACCCGACCGAACAGTTGTCGGAGAAAGTCGCGGTCCGGTCGTTCTCGAATTTCTACAAGCTATTAACTCAGGCCAAGACGGCGCAATGACAACCCTGCACGCCACCGGCCCGCAAGCGATGGTGACGAGAATGGTCCGTTGCGCCGATGGTGAGGCGTCGCATGCGGCAGTCGTAGCTGACATAAGAACGGGTCTAGATTTTGTCGTCCAAATAGATCGCAACGAAGACTCGGGAAAGCGTTACCTATCTGGGATTTATCAGGTCGACCCGACCCATGAGCCAGAACCCCGGATCAGATTCACCGACATTTTCAGCGGAGACGGTGCCGGACCATCGAAGTTCGTGACCAACCCCGTTGGGTTCGCTGGCCGCCGGCTCAGAGCAGTCGGATGGGAACAACCCTTGCCGGCAACCCAACCAGTGATGAGGTCGGTATGATCCTCCTAACGCTCCTCGCCGCAGCAACCGGTAGTGCACTCTGCCTTTTTGTATCGGGTTTGCTAGGGGCCGACATCTCGTTTTGGGAATCTTTCACGAGGCCAACGGGTACGAGTTCGGCACCCAGCAGGCTGCCGACGGCGATGATCGCCGCAGTCGCAGCGGTGTTAGTAATCGTCCTATCCGGTGCGATCGTTGCTGGTCTGTCCGTAGGTGCGGTGGTCTATGGGCTGCCACAACTCATCGAACACCGTCGAGCTGGGAAACTGGAGTTGGACCGAATCGACGCAATGGCCACCTTTGCGTCACAAATGGCGCAGGGCTTTGGCGGAGGAACCGGCCTGGCCAAGACGGTGATCGAGGCATCGGTACACCCGCCCGAAGCAATCCGTGACGAAGTCACGCAACTTCGAGCCCAGCTTGAAGCATCCGAATTCTCGACTGCGTTGGAGTCCTTTGCGTTCAACATGGGCACGCCATACGCGGCAAAACTGGCAGCGAACCTGATAGCAGCGGAACAGGAACACGCTACGGCGTTACAGCAACGACTGATCCGAATCGCCGATGGAGCGCAAGAGACAGCTGCGATAAGTCGCCTAGTACGGCGAGAACGCAGCCAACAATCGTTCCAAGTAAAGGCGATCACGGTCGTCTTGGGGTTGGTAGTTGCCGGTGTGTTGCTGACGTCGCCGGAAATCGTGGAGATCTTTAGCGGCTCACTCACTGGCGAATTGAAATTCGCAATAGTCGCTGGCTCGGCCCTCGTCGCTTGGATCATCTCTGAACGTCTCGACGAGAACGTTGCCTTGGAAGAGTTCACGCTTCGAACCGACGAGGTTGTCGCAACTGTCAAAGTCGGTGTTGACGGAATGGAGCAAACCAGATGATTCTCCTTGCGGCACTTGCCGCGATATGTAGCGGATCGATTGTTTCTCTGCTTTTTTTGTGGCAACAACCCAAGCTGTCGCTACTCGTCGAAGAAGCGACGTCTCCCCTGGATCGTCGAGAACAAATCGGCCGACAACTCTCCGAAACGAAAGGTTGGGGACTGCCCGACGATGTCAAGGCCGACTTGTGGTTAGCAGCTAAACACCCAAACCGGTTTCTTTATGAACGGCTAATTGCGTTGCTTGGGATGACGACCGTCGGAGTTCTCATCGGTTGGATTCTCGGTGGAACGTTCCTCGTCATATCGCTCGGAGGCGTAGGGGGCTATATCGGCTGGATATTACCTCAACGCATATTGGGTGCCGAAGTCGCCACGAAGCGCCAAGAGTTATTGAGCGCGCTAGCTTTTTGGGCAGAGCTGATAGCGGCGTCTGTTGGCGGCGCTCGAGCGGTTGGCATAGCAGCGAAGACGTCTGCCGAACGGGGTGAAGGCTGGGCATGGGACCTATTTCGCGACGCCTGTAATCGAGCCGACAGCACCAACTTGACTCTGCCCCAGCTTTTACGCAAGTCTGCCACCAACGCCGGATTGCCCGAGTTGGCAGCCTTCGCAGAATCGATCGAAGCGTCTACCGAACGAGGTGCAGTCGTTCGCGAAGCGATGGACAACCAGGCGGCAGTGCTTCGCAAGAAAGTGCACGACCAACAGAAGTTGTCGGCCAGCAATCGGAGCAACGTCATGGTCCTCCCGGTCGGGCTTTTGTTCGGCGGGTTCATCGCATTTCTCTTCTTCATCGTCGTTGAAAGTCTTTCAATTGCCTTCTAACCCAAGTCCAGACAAAAGGAAAAACAAATGAACATGAAAGTACTCAAATTGTATGTTCGGATCAGTACCGAATGCCGGAGTTTCTGTGCCGACGACGAAGGGGTAATAAGTACCGAGACGGCGATTGTAGGGGCCGTTGTCTTGGCGGCCGCCGTCGCTGTGGCCGCAAAATTTTCCGGGCTGTTCGACCAGGCGGTGAAGAAGATCCCTGAGACTATTGACTCGTGATCTTCCGAGGTCGAAACGCTAACGACGACGGGTTCACCAGTATTGAGGCGGCCTTGGTGGTCCCAACTGTGCTGTTGATGATGTTGCTGATGGTCCAAACACTATTTGCTGTGCTGCAGAATCGGAGCGTACAGTTCGCCGCCGAACAAGGCGCCGATGCTGCGGCCCGATATGAGGCGACGGACGGGGACGGCCTTCAAGCAGCGAACGACATTTTGGACCAACTTGGGGTCGACGATGCGACCATCCAGACCAGTCGCGGAGTTGACACCGTTGAAGTCACCGTCGAAGCGCAGATACCCAAGATTATCCCGTTGGAAATGACGGTTTCGGCGACAGCTTCAGCTCCTATCGAAGAATTCCTCGAGTTGGGGGAACGTTCGTGACGATTAGACCGAAGTCCGATGATGGTCTTATTGCGACCTCGGCCGCAATAACGATGGGAATCCTCTTTCTGGGATGCCTTTCCATGGCCATCGTCCTTTTAGCTTCGGTCGAAGCTTCCTCTGCTGCAGATGCGGCCGCACAAGCTGGGGCGCGGGCGGCTACCCGTGAGCAGACTCCGGACGGTGCCCGAACAGCCGCCGAAAGAGTCGTCCAGCAAAACACGGAAAGCGACTTCGTTACCTGTCAGATCGCCGAGATCGAAGTTGGCGAAATGAGCCCCGGGCAGAGCGTTGTAGTTAACGTGACGTGTGATTCGGCTGACGCTGGGTTCGGCGGGTTCTTTACCCTCGGTCGTTCCTACGACGCCGAAGCGGTGGAAGTGGTCGATGCGTATCGAAGCGGAGAGCCTAGCTAGCGATGCGAATAGGTTGGCAGATGCAGAGAAAAACATTGCTCGACGATCGGGGTTCGATGCCCGTCGTTGCGGCCATTTTCGCAGTAGCGTTCGTGGCCGCGTTAACCGTGGTCATAAACCACCATCAATATTTACAGGGTTTGGCTCAAGCACGAGAAGTGTCGTTCAATGCTGCTAGAGCTGCGAGCCAGCAGCTCGACAACAACACCCTGTTCAACGACAATGAACCAGTCATCGACTCCGGTGAAGCCCTTCTCGCGGCCGAGGAAATCGTTGCCGGTTACCCTGATGCATCAATCGAGTCTCTCGATGTTGGCGGGAGCGAAATTGAGATAGTGGTCGTTGTTCAAGTGAATGGAATACTGGGCAGCAAAACTTTTGAAAGTACGGGGAGGGCGACAGCCGTCGACCCGAACCGGTAGCGGTATGTCGAAATTATGGGAGGGACCTATGAAGTCTAGAATGTTTGGAAATTGGCTTAGAGCGGGTGTGGTGTTTGTCGCGTTGGCTTTTGTGGTTGCGTCGTGTTCGGGGTCGGAGGGTTCCGAGGGTACGACAGCGGGTCCGGTAGAGACAGAAGGGTTGGGTCTAAACACATGAAAAAAGCTGCGACGCTTCTGTTCAACCTAGTCAACTCGGCTGTCTTCCTCATCGTACTCGTAGCGTTGCCGGTGGCGTTGATCTCGATCGTCGGCTGGCCGGGGCCGACGACAACCCCCGAACTGGCAAAAATTGAATCCGTGGTCACTGGGCGAGAACAAGTGCCTCCACTATTTCTAACCAAGAGTTTGGCGGTCGTCGCCTGGCTGGTCTGGTCCCAGCTTGTTTTGGCAATGGTCGAAGAGGTAAGAGCGATTCGGCTAGATCTCGTTGCCAAAAAGTCGTTTGTGTTGCCAGGTATTCAAAAGTTCGTAGCATCAGCCGTCTTAGCAATTACGTTGCTGCTCAACGGTATGAAGTCTGCGAACGCTGCCCCGGTAGCTTCGCCTACGCCGGTCGTTCAGCCACTGGATGCGAATCGACCAGTCGCCCCCATCGCAGAGACCCCCGAAGTGGTCGGGACCCTGTCGTATGTGACTCAGCCAGGAGATTCGTGGTGGACAATAGCCGAAACGTTCCTCGGTAACGGCGAGCGGTTCTCAGAAATCCGCCAACTAAACGTAGGGGCGTCATTCAATGGCCTGGTGGTCCAAGAGAATTCCGACTACCTGGGTTCAGGTTGGCGTATCGAGCTCCCAGCCGACGCCAAGGTGCCATTAGAAATTACGGTTCAGCCAGGCGACACACTGTCTGAGCTCGAAGAGGCCCACGGTTTAGGTAGCGGTGACCTGGCCAAAGTAAACGGTATCGAAATGCCGGATCTGATCCATCCAGGTCAAAAACTCGACGTTCCGAATCCCGTTGGTGGCTCAGTGGTTGATCCTGAGAAAAGCTCACCGCCACCACAAGCTCCAGCTCCGCCGCCACAAGCTCCACCACCGCAACCGCCTGTCTCACAAACGCCCGCGCCGCCGGAGTCAGGCGGGTCTTTAGGGTCAGACCAACAAGCGTTGCCGGTTCTCCAAACCGAGTCACCAGAAACAGCCGCCGACGATGCGTATACGGGAGCCCGTTTGGTAGTCGGTGGGTTGTTGGCGACGTTAGCTTTCCTCGCTCCAGCATTGTGGCTAATCAGGAGAAGGCGCTTTCGGGCCCAGCTACGGACCGTGACGACCGAGCAGCCAGAGGTACTCGAGCTCGACCAGGCAACGGCGGCAAAGATGGCGGCTGCCGCATCTTACGGCGATGATGAATTCCTAGCCGTTCTGCTTCGACTCGTCGGGCAGCGAATGAGCAGCACAATGCAAGATCCCGGTTTGGTTGCGGTCATGGTCAACGATGATCACGCCGATCTGGTTTTTGACGACCCGCCGTCATTCGAACCCGGACCAGGGTTCAGCTCGGCTGGCAACAAGTGGAAAGCTGAACGGCCAGCGAACTTGACCCAGATGAAGAGTCAAGCATCGATATCGGTTGTTCCCTATGCGGCGACCGTTTCGCTGGGCTCGATCGGCGAAACGTCGATCGCCGTCAACCTGGAGCAGCTCGGGGGACTAAATGTGATAGGAAGTCAGTCAGAGGTTCGAGAAGTGATGTTCAACATTGCGGTCGAACTGGCGTCGTCGAGCCTCGCCGAAGCGATCCGAATTGTAGTTGTGGGGCTCGACATGAACCTTCCGGGACTTGACCGCATCGAACAGTGTGATTCGGTTCCTCCCGAGCTTAGAAATGCCCAGAAGGTCGAGAACCCGGGCTTGGTTCGCCTCCTATCGTTAGACCTCGCATCAGCTCAACCTGTAGTCGTAATCAGTCCTGACGCTTCGGTTAGCCTAGACTCCCTTGGACCTGGAGTCGTCCCGGTGTTAGCGAATAGCGAGCGGGAAGGTTTAGCGGACCTGCTTGTCCACGGATCGCTGGTTAGCTTGCCAAGACTTGGTTTCAGCAACGTTGAACGTGTGAGAATCTCTCCCCGAGAAATTTGTGAATATATTGAGCCGACAAATGCGACCAGTGTCGAAGCGAGCAGTCAAGGGGTCGGTTCCGAATCAAAAGGTTCACGATCCCCAGCATTCATAAATCTGGTGCCCCCAATAGAAGCCGCAGCTACGCCGACGTCTTCAAACCCGGTGCCGCTCTCACCCATTGCGTTGGCGGCCATGACGACCGGACCGGTAGCCGCCCAATCTAGGAAGGCCAGTCCAAACAAGGGCGGCCCTGGTCTGATCGACGGAGCCGGCGATGACGGTTTTCGACCTGTGGTACCGCTCGATCTGGGGTTCTCGTTTGTCGTTTCCGTGCTCGGGCCACTTAAGCTCGATGGCGTTGGTCTGTCAGATCCGGAAAAGAAGTGGCGCTACACAAAAACCGCGGAACTCATTGTACTTCTAGCCACAAGCGACGTCCCCCGCACGGGCGACACGCTGAAAGAGCTGCTATGGCCAGCTCGCGACCCGGTTAAGTGTGGGCCTGCATTGGCAAACGCGACAAGCGATGCCCGAATCAGGGTTGTTGGAGAGGAACGATTTCCGAAACTGGCGCCTGGTAGCACCCTCTACAAAGTTGACGGAATCGGAACGGACCTGGACCTGTTCGAAGAGCATCTAGATCGGGCCAAGGCGTCAACGTCGGAGGCGGCATCGATGCAATATCGTGAGGCGGCGTTGGATCTCGTCGAAGGTCAGCCGTTCGATACGTTCGCCCGGAAGTCTTCGGGCTACGGTTGGGCTGATTCGTTGATGATGAGCGCCACAGTCCAAATAGTCAACGTTGCCGTCGAGCTCTCATGGTGGAGCCTTGACACCAAGCAGTATTGTCGGGCGATCGGCGCTGCCGAGAAAGGCCTTCGAGCTGCGCCGGAGAACTATGAACTATTAAACCTCTTTGGTCGAGCCAGCCTTGCCGCTTCCGACGACGAAAGTTGTCGGATAGCTCTGGCCAAGATAATGGACATCGAGAACGATTTCGTCGAAGGTACTCCTGGACTAAGCGAGCCGGAACTGCCTGAGGACCTACGGGAGACTCAACTTGCGTTAGAAAAACGC
>CAZKEM010000032.1:0-17801 GCA_964551835.1 uncultured Acidimicrobiaceae bacterium
CGATGGAATAGTGTCCGTTGACATTAACGCTGCCGAACGAGCTTCAGCGACGACCACTGCCGGGAGTTAAATGATAGTTATCGCTCAGATAAGCGATACCCATGTACTTGGACCTCATGAGCCGCTGCCGTGTGGCGTGGATCATAATCGTCAGCTCGATCTGGCGATCCAGTCCATTAACGCAGAATCAGCGCGGATAACGGCTGTACTCGCAACGGGCGACATGACCAACACAGGCCAGCCAGAACAGCTGAGCGAACTGACTCGCAGACTAGACCAACTAGATGCACCTGTATTGCCGCTACCCGGCAACCACGATAACCAATCACTGTTTCGCGACGCCTTTGACATGGATTGGGCTGACTCGGGTCACCTGAGCTGGTCACATGAGGTTGACGAACTAAGAATTTTGGGCCTAGACGTCACCGTGCCGGGTTCTAACCATGCATTGTTTGACGAACCTCGACTGCAGTGGTTACGCGACCAGCTGGCCGCAAACCCCGATCAGCCGACGGCAATTGCGATGCATCAACCACCGTTCCTAACCGGTATCGAATGGATGGACGACACCGCCATAACGAACCGTGTCGAGTTCGAAGCGGTCATCGCCGACTACCCATGCATCTCGCGAATCTTCTGCGGTCATCTTCATCGCCCGGTTCAGTCCGTAGTGGCACAAGCCTCGGCGACCGTTGGGCTATCGACGATCTACCACGTCGAACTAAACCTCGAACCAGGCTCATCGGTTGAACTGATAAGAGACCCAGCCGGATACCAACTGCACTGCTGGATCGAGGGCCGCTGGGTGAGCCATACCCGCTTTATCGGGCGAACCGAAGCCGCTTTTCAACCCGAACGGCGCTAATCCTCCGACAGCCCTCAGTCGGGCTACGCCCAGGCCCCCTACAGCTTCTGCAGCGGAGCCCAGGCGAGTAGCAGTGTCTTTTCACCAACGTCAGGGAACCGGATGACAATCTCGGTCTTGTCGCCGTTTCCCCGAAGGTCCAACACAACGCCTTCGCCCCATTTCTTGTGATTCACGTCATCGCCTATCTTGATCTCGGGGCTAGACGATGAACCCTTCGGCCGCATTGGTTTTGCTGCTCCGGCAACGATTCGGTTGCGGCCAGCGAACGAAGACTTACCCATCAGCGAACCTGATGACCCACTCGGCCGGCGGCCAAACACCGGTTCGGTCGTGACTGCACCGTCTCGTGAACCAGGTGCGTGGTCAAGCAACGCTGCTGGGATTTCTTTTAGGAAACGGCTAGGTGGGTTGTACTGTGTTTGCCCAAACAACATTCTGGACCACGCGTTGGTCAGGTACAGGCGATCACGGGCCCGGGTTATTCCCACATAGGCGAGGCGTCGTTCTTCCGACATCTCTTCCGGGTCGGTCATCGATCTCATGTGAGGGAACACACCATCTTCGAGACCCAGAATCACCACGACTGGAAACTCGAGACCTTTTGCGGCGTGCATCGTCATCAGCAGAACGGCCGACTCGTCTTCTTCGATATTGTCGGAATCGGCGACCAAACTAACCTGTTCAAGAAACTCTTCAACCGTCTCGAAATCTCGGGCGACACCCAGGAGTTCTTGCAAGTTCTCCAAACGTCCTTCAGCCTCGATCGAACGTTGGTCTTCGAGTTCAGCGATATACCCGGTGTCTCTCAAAATGGCTTCTAGAACGGTGGCCGGGCCTTTCTCAACAAGGCCCCCGAAGCTCCGAACCAATTCTAAGAAACTCGCTACCCCTTTGATTGCCTTGCCTGACACGCCAGCATCGCTAGCGTGGCTAAGTGCGTTGAAGAATGTGTCTCCGTTGGATCGTGCATAGTTGTCTATCTTGGCCACCGATGTATCACCAACACCGCGCTTGGGCGAGTTCAGTACCCGTTTTACCGAGACTTCGTCGGCAGGATTAACGACCAACTTCAGATATGCCATCGCATCTTTGACTTCTTTGCGATCGTAGAACCGGGTGCCGCCGATGACTTTATACGGGATCCCCACCCGCATAAAATATTCTTCGATAACCCGTGACTGCGCGTTGGTACGGTAGAAGACCGCCATATCGCCCCAGCGGTACTCTGCACTATCATGCAACCGAGCCAACTCGCCAGCGATATACCGACTTTCATCGGTTTGGTCTTCAGCGTGATAGCGAAAGATCTTCTCTCCACCGCCTGAATCGGTCCAGAGGTTCTTTGGTTTGCGGTCGAAGTTATTGGCGATCACGGCGTTGGCAGCATCGAGGATCGTCTGAGTCGACCGATAATTCTGTTCAAGCAGAACAACAGTCGTGTCTTCAAATGCCTCTTCGAACTGGACGATGTTGCGGATATCTGCTCCGCGGAACCGGTAAACCGACTGGTCAGAATCGCCGACGACGGTTACATTCCCGTCGCTCGCAGCGAGGGACAAAACCAACTCATTTTGGACGCTGTTCGTATCTTGGTATTCATCGACCAGAATATGTTTAAAGCGATGCTGGTACTGGGTGAGAACTTCGGGACTTTCCCGAAAGACTTCCACTGTATTTAACAAAAGGTCATCAAAATCCATCGCACCAGCCTGTCGCATCCGCTGCTGGTATTCGTAGTAAATTTCCGCGGCCTTCTTGACCATCCCCGGACCTTCAGATGCCTGCTCAGAATATGCGTCGGGTCGGAGCCCGTCGTTCTTAGCAGCACTAATTAGGCCATGGATGGCTCGAGGTTGATAACGTTTCGGGTCGAGGCCGAGATCACGGATCACGTAACCGGTAAGCCGGACCGCATCGGCCTGGTCGTAGATACCAAAATTTGACTCAAAGCCGATAACTGCAGCTTCTCGTCGAAGGATTCGTACACATGCAGAGTGAAACGTCGAAACCCACATCCGCTGAGCGACCGGGCCGACAAGTTCCTGTACCCGATGTTTCATTTCGTTAGCCGCTTTGTTCGTGAACGTTATGGCTAATATTTCATACGGAGAGACACCACGCTCGATCATCCAGGCGATCCGTCGAGTTAACACCCGGGTCTTTCCCGAACCCGCGCCAGCTACAACTAACAGCGGTCCACCTTGATGGGTGACGGCGTCCAACTGCGCAGGGTTTAGACCCTCGGTGACCGGCGTGTCATAGAATGCTGAATCAGCGCGTTCTTCAAAGACCATTACTTCCCACACTAGCCAACATCGATGCGTCTAGGCGCACTGTTTCAAGACAGGGCAACTTTCCCAACGCCCGCAAACTTCACGCTAGTCCCTCTAGGATCGTGGAATATGATCAAAGTCGCCCTCACCTTTGTCCGCGGTTTCACGATGGGAGCGGCCGACATTGTCCCTGGGGTTTCCGGGGGAACGATCGCGCTAATCTTCGGGATCTATTCCGAGCTGCTACGCAACGTCCGTCAGGGCGCCAAGGCACTCGGGTCGTTTGCCAAGTTTAATATTGGTGACGGTGTCCAAGGGGCAAAAAGAGTTGATTGGCTCTTTGTCGTCCCGTTGGCAGTAGGTTTACTGGCTGCGGTGAAACTATTGTCGTCTGAAATCGAACAACTTCTGAGGGACCGCCCAGAAGAAATGGCCGGACTCTTTTTCGGATTGGTTGTCGCCTCGTTCGTCATCGCCTGGCAGATGATCCGGGTTCGGCGCAGCAGTCACCTCCTTATCGCACTGGTCGTCGGCGCCGCCGCGTTCTTTCTACTCGGATTTCAGTCTGGACCCCAAACAGATCCACCGTTGTGGGCCTACTTCATAGCAGGTTCTATCGCCGTGTGCGCTACTATCCTGCCCGGAATTAGTGGTTCGTTTATTTTGCTGATGATGGGCATGTACGCGGCCGTACTCACAGACCTTCATAACAGCGCGTTCGTCAACCTTTCGGCGTTCGTGGTCGGCATGGCAATCGGTCTTGGACTGTTCTCAGCGGGGCTGGGCTGGATGCTGGACAACCATCATGACCTGCTACTTGCAGCGCTAGTCGGACTAATGCTCGGCTCGCTTAGGGTGCTGTGGCCATGGCCAAACGGCGTTGGCCGACTTGGCGACGACGAAATCGAATCGGTTTCGGGCACAGGCCTCGAACTGCCTACATCCACTAACGTTATATTGCCCACTGTGCTAGCGGCTGGCGCATGCGTCGGGGTTCTAGCGATAGACGCTCTCGCTAAACGTTATACCAACACCCCGCAACCCGACCAAGAACCTGCGCAGGTCTGATCAGGCTATTCCCACTCGATTGTTCCCGGCGGCTTCGACGTAATGTCGTATGCCACCCGGTTGACTCCATCGACTTCGTTGATAATACGATTCGACATCTTGACAAGAATGTCATCGGGCAGCCGAGCCCAATCTGCGGTCATAGCATCGTCGCTGGTGACCGCACGGATAATTATTGGACGAGCATAGGTTCGCTCGTCGCCCATCACGCCAACTGACCGGATATCGGCCAACACGGCAAACGACTGCCAGATTTCTCGCTCGAGACCGGCCAGTTTGATTTCTTCCCTCACGATAGCGTCAGCGTTTTGGAGGATACCGACGGTTTCGTGGGTGACTTCACCGATAATTCGAACGCCAAGCCCGGGTCCTGGAAATGGTTGCCGCCATACTATTTCGTCCGGCAAACCAAGTTCGGTGCCAACCGAACGAACCTCGTCCTTAAACAGGTTCCGTAGCGGTTCAACTAACTCGAATTCGAGATCGTCAGGAAGCCCGCCGACGTTATGATGACTTTTAATTTTGGCTGCGTCAGCAGTGCCTGACTCGATCACGTCGGGGTACAACGTGCCTTGAACCAGAAAGTTTGCGTCTTCGATCTGGTCAGAGGCTTCTTCGAATACCCGAATGAAGAGTTCACCAATTACTTTACGCTTCTCTTCTGGGTCGGTGACGCCACTCAGACCTTTTAAGAATCGGTCGCCGGCATCGACATGGATCAGCTCAATTCCTTGGTGTTTGTTGAACGTCTCAACGACCTGGTCAGACTCGCCAAGCCTCATCAGTCCAGTGTCCACGTAGACACAAGTCAGCTTGGAACCGATCGCTTTATGCACCAAGGCAGCGGCCACGGCAGAGTCCACGCCACCTGAAAGACCACAAACAGCACGTCCGTCGCCGACCTGAGTTCGGATCGCTTCAACCGTTTCGTCGATGACTGAGCCCATCGTCCAAGTTGGTGAACAACCGGCGACTTTCAACAAGAACTGTTTGAGAACTTCTTGTCCGTTGTCGGTATGGCCGACCTCAGGATGATATTGCACGCCGTAAATCTTCTGGGCCTGGTTCTCCATAACGGCGACAGGAGCGTCGACGGTCGAAGCGGTTACTTCGAAACCAACCGGGGCTTTAGAGATCGCGTCGAAGTGGCTCATCCAGACGGTCTGTTTCGCTGAACTGTTAGCCAACAATTCAGACTTCTCTGGGCTGCATGTCAGGTCAGTCCCGCCATATTCACCTCGTTCGTTGCCACTAACTACACCGCCGAGCTGCTGGGCGATGAGTTGAGATCCGTAACAAATACCAAGAATCGGTATTCCCAACTCGTAGATGGCCGGGTCAAGCATCGGGGCGCCATCGACGTGAACGCTCTTTGGCCCTCCCGAAAGTACGAGGGCTGCAGGTCTCTCTGCCCGGAGCTGTTCAGCTGAAACGTCGCGAGGCACTATCTCTGAGTAGACATTCAACTCGCGTACGCGGCGGGCTATGAGCTGAGCATACTGGGCGCCGAAGTCAACGACTAAGACTCGTTGGGCTGGTTTTGCTACCGAACTCATCATGCATCGTTCCCGTTGCCGGTAACAGATTCCCCTGCACCGTTAGTGACTAGAATTTCGGCTTTCTGAAGTTCCTTGACCGATTCGTAACCAAGAGTGGCCATAGAGTGCCGCAACGCGCCGAAAATGTTCAACGTCCCGTCAGGCAATTCGGACGGCCCAAGAAGTAGCTCACGTAGCGTTGAGTTTCGGTCGACCTGGATACGACGGCCTTGTGGAAGTTCTGGATGTACCGCGGCGTTGTCCCAATGCCAGCCTTGTCCTGGAGCTTCTTTCGATCCGGCGAGCGGACGGCCGAGAACGACTGCGTCGGCACCACAGGCGACCGCCTTTGCGATTTGGCCGCCGGTTCGCAGGCCTCCGTCGGCGATGACATGAACATAAACGCCAGTCTCGTCAAGGTGTCGCATTCTCGCTGCTCGCACATCAGCCAATGCGGTGGCCGTCTTCGAACCAAGCCCAGTAACTTGACCTGTGGTAGCGGTGGATCCGCTATCGACACCCACTAGAACGCCAGCCGCTCCGGTTCGCATCAGGTGGAGCCCTGCCTGGTAGCTGGCACACCCACCAACAATGACGGGCGTCTCGAGCTCTCGCACGAAGCTCTTCAAATTTAGAGCGTCGTCGGTTGCAGTCACATGTTCGGCCGAGATCACCGAGCCGCGAATAACGAGCAGATCGAGCTCGACCTTCGACAAAATGTCAGACATCGCAACCGTATGTTTCGGTGAGACGGCGCCCGCTATTGTTACACCCTGTTCTTTCAAGTGACGAATCACATCTACTAAAAGGTCCGCATCTATTGGGGATTTATAGAGTTCACGTAGACGCGGAAGTCCTTTGTCCCCTGGTAGTTCGGCGAGCTCTGCCAATAACTCCTCGGCGTTAATGTGTCGGGCCCATAGACCTTCGAGGTTAAGCGTTGGGAGACCACCGAGTTGGTCTATCGTAACGGCTGTCTCTGGACTGGTCACACTGTCCATACCCGCGGACATAAATGGCAAATCCATTGAGAACGCGTCTATCTGCCATGAAAGGTCGACCAGGGCATCATCTCGGGTACGACGACCAGGGAGCAGAAGCAATTCGTCCAGACCGAACGCTCGTCGGCCCGCTTTGCCCATTCCAATATCTATCTCAGACACAGATCTCCCTTAGAAGGCTGGCAGCTGCTCACGTGTTGCTAGGTTGACGCTGCCAAAACACTTTCTAGCTTGATTTGGGGGGCGGCCACTCGACGAACCCCGAGGTGAAACATTAAGAATAACGGTCTCTGAGCTAATACCAGCTTTTCTCAAAACGAGTCACAACTCTTGTCGAGAACAACTTCTCATGACGAAAATGGCCCACCGTTTGCCGGTGGGCCATTTTTAACTACTTACACGATCCGTGAATCATCGGTCGACTAGATAGTGATGTCGTCCAACTCGTCAAACAGACCTCCAACTCCGCCAACATCGTCGGAGCCGCTACCAAACAGTTGCTCAAGTTGCTCCGGAGAAAGACTACCGAGTCCATCAGCGTACCCACCGACCAAGGTCGAATAGCCAGACATATACCAGCGACCTTCTCGCTCGACAACTCGGAAGCCGTAGTCAACTTCGAGCAGAGACCGTACCGGGTCACCGGGTTCAAGCTCGTCCAATAGATCCTGCCGACAATATGACTCGGCTTCGATATCACCAGAGTACGTCAGGCAGTTACCATCCCAGACGATCGTGACGGTCTCGCCATTACTTGTTGCCGTAAACGTGATGTTGGTGACAATCACTACCGTGTCGCCATTGCGCTCCTCAGACCTGGTTGTCACCTCATCGACCGTCCAGGAGGCATCATTTGCTTCCGCGTCGCTTCTCAACGAGTCAAGCTCGGCTTGTGCCTCGGGCAGATAAAGCGAGCTGTAGTCATAGGCCGCTTGAAACTCCTCTGGATCCATCAGAGTCAAAACCCCTTCAGCGTCAAGATCCGACATCTCGGCTACCATGTCGGTAACAACTTCTTCTGGCGATGCAGCACCAACGGGTTCAGGTGCAGTATCAGGGTTCGGAAGAGTACTCTCTCCGGCGCTGCGGCGGATCTGTTCTGCAGCCGTGTAATACAGACTGAGGTACCATTTGCCGTTTTCCTCAACGACGGCAAACTCTATCGGCTCATCTGCGAAATTGGTTACTTCAGTTTCGACGGGTCCAGCCGCAACATCGTCTTCCAACAAATCGCCTGTTGGGAGTTCTGCTGGGTTGGTTGTGATCGTCACTGTCCCTGAATCGATTGTGACCCAACTTATAGTGTCGGTCACGGGTTCGATGCGTGGATCGACGCCTTCAAGCGTGATTTCTACCCCCGAGACACCATCTTCGGAGGTGCCTTCGTCAACAATGTCGAGACGCTCGAGCTCTTGCAGCAGATCGATACTTGGTTCGAACATCGCCTCACGTTCGTTTGGCGCGAGACTTTCGCCGATGGTCAGAAAGTCTTCGTTTTCGAACGAGGTGACCAGATTCTCGGCTGCCTCGGCTGGGCTGGCGGCCCCGCCGTCGCTTCCACTGAAAGCTTTGAATACCGCGAAGCCAGCAACGCCTAGAATGGCAACCAGTGCCAGCCCAAGCAGGATGCGACCGACAGGTGCCTTCTTGGCGGTGCTTTGAACACTCTGACCGGCCAACCCTTGCTGCTGCCAACCGGGCTGCTGAGGAGGTTGCTGCTGCCAACCAGGCTGCTGCGGCTGCCCAGGCTGTTGCTGTTGCTGGGAAGGCTGGTGCTGGGTTGGTTGTTCCTGCCAACCCGGCTGACCTGACCCTGGTGGCGGATCGAAATTTGACACAAAAACTCCCTTTCAACGCCTTTCCTTAGGCGCCCGAATAAATCACTCGGCGCCAGTCCGGCCCTCATGTAGAAATTGACTTAAATTGCCTTAACGTGTTCCGGTGTCAACATCTCGGTTCCGCCGAGATGCGCCGACAATCAGAACCACAGACATCACAATACTTGAGACCGAGGCTATTGTCGCCGCGGTCGCGCCCCATGCACCCCGACCGACATAAATTACCACCATTGCAGCCACACCGACGGGAAGCGAAATAATTGTTTGTATAATCCCGGCGAGTTTCGGCTGCCGAGCCGCATTGGCCAGAAGACATAGAAGGTAGATGACTGGTATTAAAAACCAGAACACCCTAAATGGGGTTAATTGGTCCAGACCAATCAGATCAGCAGTCTTAAGCATTCGAAAGCTGTCTCCGCTTGAACCGAGGACACGAAACCAAGTTCCCCATAACGTCAGGACCATTATGAGGCCCGAACCGGCCGCCAACCCGACACGAACAATTTGCCCCGTAGTCCAGAATTTGTCTTCTGGAGGGGTTAAACCGGACGCGAACGGGCTACCCGAAGGGTACTCAAACCCCATCGGGTTCTTCCGGTCCCGATTCAGAGGCAACCATCGCTTCCAGTATTTCCCGGATACCGCCAACCTTCAAATTTTTGATGGTTGTTCCTGGGGTCGCGTCTCCGCGCTCCCATTCCATCCAGTGAGCTAACAACTTGGTTGGTGAAACAGGTGGTCGGTTCATAATCAGAGGCTAGCGACCGAAGGTCGCCATACCACAACCAGGTCTTGCCCTGCCGTAAAGGAACTGGCGATAGAACAGATCCTGACGACGGCATCAGCTAACGTGTCAGCTGTGCGACCATCCTGGTACTTTCGACGCCTATTCGCAATGTCACCAAGCGAGGTTCTGGACCGTTCTGTAGACCATGCCCGCCGACGTATTTGGGTGTTGCGTCAGCCCCGAAACCCACGATCGAAGAGTGTTTCCGGCCGACTACCGTTCAAGACCGTGCCGGGCTTAACGGCTGAGCTTTGTGCCGCCAACCCCAGTTCGACCGTACAGCAAGCTGACCAGCTATTAAATGGGCAGTGGAAGGTCTTCAACGTGGACCGAACCGACGTTAACGCTTCGGTCGACTATTACATTGACCCAACCACCGGGCGGTCGGCACCATCAGATGTTCACGCTTTTCGCATCGACCATCGAAACGAAAGTTCGATCGGAAACGTCAAGAATATCTGGGAACTAGCCCGTCATCAGCACTTAACAATTCTGGCGGCGGCCTACGCCACCACCAAAGACAGCAGGTATGCCACCAGGGTCGCCGATGAACTAACCAACTATCTCCAAGCAACTCCGTTCTGTAGAGGAATTCATTGGACAAGCGGCATAGAAATCGGTATCCGCATGATCTCTTGGGTATGGGTGCGTCGCCTACTTGCCGACTGGCCGCAGGCCAACGAGCTGTTCGAGGACAATCCAGTGTTTACCGAACACTTGGGACGACACCACCAATGGATCAACGCGTTCCCCGCCAAAGGCTCTTCGGCCAACAACCATCTGATCGCTGAGAGCTGCGGCACCTTCATCGCCGCAAACGCCTTTGACATCTTCGAACGACGGGAACAGTGGCGAGATCAAGCCGCGTCGACGCTCATCAAAGAATTCAAACAACAGACCTTCAACGACGGTTTAAACAAAGAGCTAGCCTCGGACTATCACGGATTCGTGCTCGAACTCGTAACAGCTGCCTACGTCGAAGCTCGACTAAGTCGCCATCCGATGGCCGACGAAGTCTTACCAACTCTGACGAAGGCATTTGACGCGCTGGCCTCGATCGTCGACTGCAACGGCGACGCCCACCATCAAGGTGACGCCGACCAAGGCCGCGGACTGCTACTAGAAGCCAGCCAGTTCAATCGATGGCCCTCCTTACTCGCCTCCGGCGCCGCCATCGTTAAACCAGCATCGTGGTGGCCCGAGATAGCTAAGACCGATCTTCGCACCGAGGCATTTCGCGCCTGTGTCAATGATCGGAGTAGTTCCTCCACCAGCCGGGTTACCGCCGAGCGTGGCCAACGACGAAGTAGCCACTTCACCGATGCTGGCCAAACAATTCTGCGGGACATCGAACCCCGACCAGACGAAATCTGGGTTCGCTTTGACCACGGCCCGCACGGCTATCTTTCGACCGCGGCCCACGCCCACGCTGACTCGCTGTCCATCGAGATTCGAGTCGGAGGAATCCCGATTATTGTCGACCCGGGCACCTACTGCTATCACGGAGAACCTGAATGGCGAGACTATTTTCGGTCAACGGCCGCCCATTCGACAGTTGAGGTCAATGGAGAGAACCAATCCCAAATCCAGGGCCCCTTCCTTTGGGGAAACCACTGTTCTGCTACATTCGAAACCTGTGAAGGGCTCGACAACGGAGACATCGCAACCTGCAGCGCCAACCATCAAGGGTATGAGGCCAGGTTCGGCGTAGTCCATCGACGCAACGTGTCACTCAACCGGCGACAGCGTTCGATAACAATCTGCGATGAATTGGTCGGAACCGGGACCCAACCTTCGACAATAGCCCGGGTGATGTTTCATTTTCATCCAAATATCACCTTGCACCAACTAGCTACAACATCATCGCCAACCATTCTCATTGAAGGGTTTTCCATCAACAATCATCGCCAAGCCCACCACGCTGACCAGGCGAAACTAGACCTAGATCCGAGCCTTAGCTGGTCTTTGAGCAAAGGGAAGACAGAGCCCCCACTGGGCTGGTATTCTCACATTCTTGGACACCGCGAGCCGTGCTGGGTTCTGGTGGGTGAGACACAGGTTGAAGCTAAATCTAGCTTCTCCACGACCTTAACGTTTTGACCGCCTTGGCCGCCGCCAGGCGTGACCTAAAGGAAGGAGGAACTTCTTTGCATATAAGCATTTTTGGCTTAGGCTACGTCGGGACGGTAACCGCCGCCTGCCTAGCAAACGAAGGCCACAATATCGTCGGCGTTGACCCTAACGAGTTCAAGGTCGACACAATCAATCGTGGCCGCTCCCCCATGGTCGAAACGGGAGTCGATGAACTCGTCGCCAAAAATGTGCAAGCTGGAAGGCTTAGAGCTACTGTCTCGGGCGTCGAGACGGTTGCTGAAAGCGACGTTGTTTTCATTTGTGTAGGAACTCCAAGCCGTGCAAACGGGTCACTCGATTTACAGTATGTCGAGCGGGCCTGCACCAACATCGGCGAAGCTCTTCAAAAGGCCCGCCGATATGTCACCATCGTGGTTCGTTCTACCATGCTGCCAGGAACAACGGCTGATGTCGTCATTCCACTTCTCGAGACCAACTCGAACAAGCGCTGCGGAACTGACTTCGGGGTTTGCGTAAATCCGGAATTTCTGCGGGAAGCAAGCGCCGTCGCCGACTTTCACGAGCCTCCCAAGGTTGTCATCGGAACCGAAGACACGCGTTCGGTTGACATCATTCGTCCGTTAGTCGAGCGAGGCGACGCCGCGGTGACCGTTGTCCCGATCGAAATAGCGGAGCTCGTCAAATATATAGACAACTCGTGGCATGCCTTGAAGGTCGCATTCGCAAACGAGGTCGGACGGTTAGCGAAATCCTTCGATCTGGACAGTCATCAAATAATGGACGTCTTTTTGCTCGACAAAAAGCTCAACATTTCCGCCAAGTACCTGACCCCGGGGATGGCCTACGGTGGGTCGTGCCTGCCGAAGGACATACGAGCATTGACGTACAAAGCTCGAGCCCTTGACCTAGATCTGCCGATGCTCAATGGTGTCACCGATTCCAACGATACCCATCTCGCCTGGGCTCGGGATCAAGTACTCGCCCATGATATTGAGAAAATCTCAATACTCGGCCTCAGTTTCAAAGCTGGTACTGACGATCTCCGGGAGGCGCCGATGGTTTCGCTCGCTGAACAACTGATCGGCAAGGGCCGTGATGTTCGGATCTTCGACGAACACATCCGCATCCCTCGGCTAACGGGAGCGAACCAGGCCTACATAAACACCCGCTTAGGCCACATTGAGCGCCTTCTTGTCGACGACATCGACGCGGCCTTGGACCACGCCGAACTCGTCATTGTTGGAAACTCAAACGCTGCGTTTGCCGACCTCGGTGACCAGATACACCCCGACCAAGTCGTCATTGACATGGTCCGCGCCATTGCCGAACCCAGCCGCGTACCTAACTACGAGGGTTTGCTCTGGTAGTGCACTAGGCAGATCCCCCACCACTTAAACCGAAACCTCTCGTCCGCCAGATTCGAGGACCTATGAAATCTTTGACAAACGTCGTTCTCATCGTCCAAAACCTTCCGGTACCATTCGACCGTCGAGTCTGGTTAGAAGCGACGACGCTTCGAGACGCGGGCTACAACGTCAGCTGTGTCTGCCCCAAAGCCAAAGGCTTCGAAGCGTCCTACGAAGTCCTAGAGCGCATCACAATCCACCGATATTCGCTTCCCATCGAAGCCAATGGACCGGCCGGATTCGTCGCAGAATTCGGGTGGTGCTTGGTTCGGTCCAGCATGAAATTGGCCAGGATTGGGATCTCGTCCGGCATCGACATCCTTCATGTTTGCAACCCGCCAGAAACCTACTTCCCTCTGGGCTGGCTAATGCGACTATTCGGCCGAAAGTTCCTTTTCGACCACCATGACCTCTCACCCGAAATGTTCGACGCCAAACTTGAAGCGATGGCGTTAACAGATGGAACCGACCCCATCCCCACAGCGACCGACCAGAACAGTCCGGACCGGAAACACAAGATCCTGCGACGCGGCTTGATGTGGTGTGAACGAATGACGTTTACCGCCGCCAACATCGTCGTGACTACCAATGAGAGTCACAAAAAGGTGGCGATAGGAAGAGGGAAAAGACACCCAGACGACGTGATCGTGGTGCGAAGTGGACCGGACCTCGATCGACTGACCGCGACCGAACCAAACGCTTATTGGAAAAACGGTTCCGAATTTTTGGTTGTCTATTTAGGCGAAATATGTGAACAGGACGGAGTCGACCACCTCATTCGAGCCATACAACATATACGTGACCACCACACCCAAACCAGTATTAGGTGTGTGCTGATCGGCGGGGGTCCTCACCAGCCGGCGATAAAGCAGTACGCTGAAAACCTCGGGCTGGCCGACATCTGCCACTTCACCGGAAGGGTCTCCGATGACATGCTCTGCGAAATCCTGTCATCAGCTGATCTAGGTATCGATCCCGACCCATTAACGCCCTGGTCAGACCAATCAACCATGAACAAAATCATGGAATATATGTTTTTTGAGCTACCGATCGTCTCGTACGAGCTGACCGAAGCTCGAGTATCCGCCGGAGAGGCTGCACTCTTCGTTGAGGCCAACAATGAGCAAGCTCTCGGCGAGGGCATCATCTCTCTTCTCTACGACCCAGACCGCCGGACAGAAATGGGCAAGATCGGTCGGGCGAGGGTGGAAGACGAACTGGCCTGGAAACATTCCAAGCCGCACCTTCTACGTGCTTACGAACGGTTGAGCCAGTGAACCGTCCACCGGCCAGAGACCTTCACGTCGGACTGATAGTGCCAGGGCTCCAGGGAGGAGTCGACGAAGCAGCACACTACATCGCCAAGGGCAACGAGTTCGCGCATATAGATCTGAAGCTCTACCAAACAAAGGGTCTCAGTTCGTGGCGAGCTCCGTTCAAGTTCGCTGTGACCTTGACCCAAATCGTGATCGACCGGTTACGCGGCAACCTCGACGTTGCTCATGTGAACGTATCGGCAAACGGGAGCACACTACGAAAGGTCATGATCTCTGGGCTTCTCCGTATTGTTCGGGTGCCATATATCGTTCAAGTTCACAGCGGTAGATACGAGCGCTTTTGGGACTCCCTCCCGACCATAGGAAAGACGCTAGTCCGACCGATGTTTCGCCACGCGAGCCGCACGGTAGTTCTGGGTCATCCCTTCAGCGCCTTGTTCGTCAGCAAAGTTGGCGTCGACTCCGAACGCTTAGCCATCGTACCAAACGGTGTTCCAGTACCACGCCAACCAACCCGGCAAAACATCGAGACTCCTACCATTTTGTTCCTAGGGCGGCTCGACCAGAACAAGGGGTACCGCGACCTTCTCGCAGCCTTGCACCATTGCATAGACCTGAACTGGACCGCGATTCTGATGGGCGACGGTGAAACCGACCACGCCGACGCACTCGTCGAACGGTACGGGCTTGGCGAACGAGTGACCGTTAGAGACTGGACCGAACGAACACTAGTCAACGAGGTAATCCAAACAGCATCTATCTTGGTTTCTCCGTCATATTCTGAAGGTTTGTCGTTGACTTTACTCGAAGCGATGGCCCATGGCTTAGCCTGTATCGCTACCCCAGTCGGGGGCCACAGAGATGTATTGGTCGACGAACACAACAGCCTGGTGGTACAACCCGGACAAATCGATCACCTTTCAAAGGCTTTGCGACGACTAGTTACCGACCACGACCTGCGAACCGAACTCGGTACGGCGGCGAGAAAAACCATAACGCTGCGATGCTCACTAACACTTATCTGTGCCAAACTCGAGGAGACTTACCGAAACGCGGTCAACGAATGATCGAGCATTCCTGGTTGAAACATGCCGCAAAGCTGGCCAACCCGCCATTGATGACCTACTGTCTTTTAAAGACGCCCATGCCACGCCGATCTGGGCAGTAGAGGATTTGAACCTGTGTCGCATGTCGGTGTCAGCGCACGTGAGGGTTGTTCAGAATGACGAATACGGACAGAGAAGTACAGTTCCATGAGACCTAAAGCCACCTCGTCTTACCTAGACCTGGAAGGCCTAGCCGAAGCTGAAGAAAGCTGGACCAAACAACAGGTTGAGGTGTTCCAACTAACCCAGCTGCGCCGAACAATCCAGATGGCTGAAACATGCTGCCCGCTCTACCAACAACGTTTCAGGGAACATGGGGTCTCGTACCTTGACCTCTATGCTCCCGAAGATCTAGCCAAGTTTCCGGTTTTAACTCAGGACGATATCGATAGCAACGTAGACGGTTTACGCAACCAAAACATGGGCCGCAAATACGGGCGCCGATCTTCCGACCGTAAAACGGCCGGTCTGATTTCTTCAACCTCTGCTAGAGGCACAGCTTCGGAACAAAAAGAAAAAGTCTTTCTCGGGCAGTTCCTCCGACGCTGCGGCATTAAGGCAAACGACCGGATCGTATTTATCTGGGACGAGCCCAGCATCGGCAGAGCCAAGTCAAAACACCGCTCGCTCAATCTTCGAAAGCGCTGGATGACGATGGCGGCTAGCGAGATCACGCCCGAGAACGCATTGGCCTACCTCGACAAAACCATCGGACACAATCCACATGCCATCGTGGCTAGCCCATCAGTCATGGTAACCCTAGCCATTCAAATGTTGGAGAAGGGTCGGAAGGTACACTCGGACCTAAAAACCATAGTCTGCTCAGGGGAACGTTTAGACAAGTCTCAGCAAACGTTCTTGGAAGAAACCTTTGGCAAACGGGTGGTCGCAAGGTACAAAGACCCGAGTCGCTTGGCCGCAGCTTCCCAGACCTTAAACAGCGACCTGTACTACTTCTCACCCGGATATGGGTTCGTCGAACTTAGCGAACCGGACGCCAACGGTATGTCCGAGATCATCGCGACATCGTTCCATGACGATACGCGCCCGTTAGTGAGGTTTAAAACTGGCGATCTTGTATCTGGGGCCGTCGACGGCAGGCGGGAGAAAGAGTTTCCTTGGCTCGCGGTCGAAGACTTTGTTGGTAGAAGTGATGAATTTCTTATCGACAAATCGGGCAAGAAAGTGTGGCCGGTCCGACTATCTGTTGACGACGCTCCCTTCAAAAAGGTCGTAGCAATTCAGCTGTACCAAGACAAACCCGGGCACGTCCTTTTGCGGTACATGTCGACAAACGGCTTAACTGAACACGAGCGAAAACAAGTCAAGCGACGATTAAGCGTCGCACTTGGCAAGGAACTTATTATCAGCCTGAAAGAAACTCGGTGGCTTCCGAGGGATCAACATGGGGCCATGCAGTGGCTTGTCCGGACAGACTCCGCCGTTGCTTCCC
This sequence comes from uncultured Acidimicrobiaceae bacterium, assembly GCA_964551835.1. Lineage (GTDB taxonomy): Bacteria > Actinomycetota > Acidimicrobiia > Acidimicrobiales > SZUA-35 > JAHDCC01. The sequence continues at coordinate 16,710 of CAZKEM010000032.1, forward strand.
CGACCACTTCCAAAGCCTCCACCTAAAGCCTTACCGAGGTTCCAACGCTCCGACGCTGCCAGGGACTGGTCTCAGGACTCCGGCAGCATCCACTTCGGGCTGCAGGGAGGGATCTCCGGAACCGACTAGGACACTGGCCACTTGTGGTGCATAGGCTCCAAGTTCTTGATTTGAGGTAAAGGCCAGCAATGGATCGGTGGGCGGAATCTTTTGGTTCTTTCGCCCGGCTGGAATGTCGCCACGCAAGATGTGATTGTTGGTGAATTCAACGCCCTCGGATTCGGTATCGATGTACCCCGCAATGCCTTCGTCGTTAATTACGAGATTGTTGTAAAAACTAACGTTTCGGGCCCGTGCTGCGACCATTTCACCTTTGCCTCCGTTAAGACCCTCGCTCCGAACGTTGCCAACCATCGTATTATTTCTCGCGACGACGTTGGACGAATTGAACACGTAAACGCCTCGTCCACCGTTCTCGACGCAAACATTGTTTTCGATCAAGGTAGACCCCGTGTAGTTTGTCTCACCAAAGTAATCGATGATGATACAGTTGCCGTCGGTCAGCTGACCATCTAACGCATTGACGCCGTTGTAGTTGCCCGTAACTAGGTTGCCACGAACAATATTCGATGCACCACCGTCCTCAGCGACGGGGCCTTCAGCTTCGAACAAGTTTATTCCGCTGCCCTGAAAGTAGCTTCTGCTCGCCGTGTCGCGTATCTTGTTGCCTTCGACCAGGGTCATCGAGCTTTGCAACAGTGAGACACCAGCCCCACCAAACCCAGAAATATCATTGTCAATAACTTCGATATGATGCCCGCCCTCTTTAGAAAACACGCCACTTCCGTGGATGCTGTCATTTCGACCTCTGATGGTAAAGCCTGTAACGCGAACATACGATGCCCCTTGGAATTCGAAACCATTGCCCCATTCACCCCCAGCCACTATCTCGACTTCCTCGCCTGGGTAGGCCCGTATGTCGATCCAGCCATCAGGTGTACCGCTCCGGGTCAAAATATTGTTATTGGTTTCCCGGTCGTCGTATAATCCGGCTCGTAAATAGATCGTCGTCCCCGGTTCCACTCGTTCGAA
>CAZKEM010000033.1:0-56677 GCA_964551835.1 uncultured Acidimicrobiaceae bacterium
GACGGTTGTTGAGGAGGCGGTTACTACGACGACGGCCGATGTGTTGCCTGAGTTTGCTGATGCTACTCGCCCGAGTTTTAGTTTGCCGGAACATTCCGAGTACAGCGACCCCGTTCAGGCGATTGAACAGACGTATCTTAACTTCATTCGTGTGGAGCTGATTGTGTACGGAGCACCTGAAGTGGACACAGATTACGGGCCGTGGCTTGAGTTGACCACGGGCAGGTATCAAGAGAAGACCTTGGAACGAATGGCGCAGTGGAAACAAGATGGCTGGGTACTGGTGTTACCGGAGGACCTGACATCGTTAACGAATACCCCGATACCTAGGCCGGAAGAAATCTACGAGGTCGAAGGTGAAACCGTTATTCTCGACGACTGTTACGTCGACACGACGAGGGTTGTTAACCGCTCGACCGGCGAGCATGTCAAAGAAGACACGATTACCTTTTCCTACGCTGTTGGGTTGACTTTCACTGGTGGTCGTTGGAGGGTGTCTGATCTAATCATGAACGAAAGATATGAAGGAGTTAGCACATGTCCCGACTTGCAGTAGGTTTTGCGATAGCGATTTGCTCCCTTTTACTGTCCCTTGTTTCAGCGTTAGCTCAGGAAGCCGGCGAGACCACTACTAGTAGTGGGGCGACCACAAGTACGCGGCCTGAACCCACTGCGGTTGACCCACCAGAGGACGGCGTAAACAAGGGGGTAGCTGAGGAGTTTGAGGTTGAGGTTGATCCAGACGTCAACCCCAACAACGAGTCGGTCAAAATCGTTGTACGGTCTGGTACCGCTACCAATGCGCCGGGTCGAGACGGCCAGCCGCTACCGCCTGGATGGGAATGTGAATTTGTACTAGCGGTTTCAAACGACTTGCTCGAACCTGTGATCTCTTACTTCCAAGAGAAACCTCTACAGCTACTCGCCGAAGGACCTAACCCTTTCGATGTAACTCCAACTTCTCAGATGGATCCCTCCAACCCACTTATTTCCAAGCGGCTCTATTCCCCATCAGGACAGTGGGCCGCAGTTACCTGTCTAGACGCTGATGGTGAGTTCGTAGACTATGATTTTTTTCCGCTTGGTGGGGCGCCGGTGACGTTGGGTGAGTTGTTTACTGAGGCTGTGGGTGAGCTTGATCCGCCGGTTCACGCATACGAGATGCGGCCGGAGGGTAAACAACTAGTTCAGTTTCCGTCGTTGTTGTGGGTCGACCCTGCGTATTGGAACCAGGAACGCACAACAACCGTTGGGAACGGCAACGTGACGTTGACGGTGTCGTTGGTGCCGTACGAGACGGAGTGGGATCCTGGTGATGGGAGTGATCCGGTGGTTTGTGACGGTCCTGGAGATGTGTACACCGGCGGGGATGCTGAGGACTTTACGTGTATTCATACGTATCGGACTGTTGAAGGTCAACCTTTTACGATGTCTTCGACGGTGAGGTTCGAAGTGCAGTGGTCGACTAATTCGAGTGAGGTTTTAGGGCCGTTTGGGCCGTTGGAACGGATAGCGACCACCGAAGTAGGAGTCCGCGAAATTCAAGTCGTTGAAACGAGTGGTTAGGGAAGTGGGTTTAACCTATTGAGTTTGGGATTTTCGGGCCCTGGCCCGTTCGACTAGCCACGCGAACAAGGGATCTTCTGACTGGGTTGCCAGCAGCTCTGGGTGCCATTGAACTGCGATCATGTTTTCGTTTATTTCGATGCCTTCGATCTGGTCGTCGTCAGCGAATGCGGTCGCCGTTATTCCGTCCGCTAGGTTAGCGATAGTTTGGTGATGAAGGCTGTTCACCTCGACGGTTGAACCAAACATCGAATGAAGCCGGGAGCCTTCGTCAAAACGCACCGAGTGGCATGTCTCGTCTGTCGGTATGTCATATCGGCTATGTGGGGGCACGTCCTGATGTAGCGTGCCCCCCATCGCGACGTTCATCACTTGGAGTCCCCGACAAATTCCTAGGACTGGGATTTCAAGCTCGTTAGCCTTTTCCAGAAGGCCGAACTCCAACTGGTCGCGTTCTTCTTCGTAGGGGAGAGCGGCTGGGTGAGCTGGCTCGTTATAACTGCTAGGGTTTACGTCCGCTCCACCCGACAAAATGATGCCGTCGAGGGACGGCGCCAACTGGTCAAGGTTGGAGGCGATTGGGATGTTGACCGGCACGCCGCCCGCTGCGGTTATTCCTCTCGTGTAGTTTTCGAGATACAGATCGAGGCTATGTTCGGCAAAGTTTCCCGGAAGCCCAGTCACCATGTGTGCTTTAACCCGTCGACCAGATACGCCGATTAGTGGGAGGCTCGTCATATCAGGCGTGTGCTTTCTAATCGGGTCTCCGATTGCTTCTGGCCAATCTGGCAGGTTTCACAGGTCATGACTTGCTCCAATCGTAGCTATGAGAAGTAGCCCGAAATAACTTTGATCTCGGTGAACTCCTCAAGGCCCCACTTCCCGCCTTCTCGTCCGTTGCCGGACTGGCCGTAGCCGCCGAACGGAAAGGCCGAACCGAATGATTCGTCGTTTATCGACACCATTCCAGAGCGGAGTTTTCTGGCCACCCGTCGAGCCTGTTCAGGGTCGCTCGTTTGAACGTAATTCGCCAGGCCATACACCGTGTCATTGGCGATATGAATTGCCTCCTCCTCAGAGTCGAAAGGCGTGATCGTCATCACCGGTCCGAAGATCTCCTCAGTGGCGACCGTCATTGAAGGAGTGACGTCGGTGAAGATTGTGGGCCGCACAAAGAAGCCTGTTTCTAGGCCGTCTGGTTTGCCTAACCCTCCAACCAGAAGCGTAGCGCCTTCGTCTATCCCGCTTTTTATCAGAGCCTGGATCTTGTTGTACTGGCTCTCCGAAACGACCGGCCCCAGCTGGGTATCTTCGTCGTCCGGTTGACCGACGATAAGCGATTCAGTAGCGGCCTTCACTTTGGCGTTGGTCTGCGCGTAAATAGATCGCTCGACAAGCATCCGGGCAGGGGCGTTGCACGACTGGCCACTGTTCCCAAGGCAGTCTTTGACGCCGATTATCGGCGCATCTTCGGCGGCATTGGCGAAAACAATATTGGCGCCCTTGCCCCCAAGTTCAAGAGACACACGTTTTATCGTGTCGGCGGCCGCTTGGCTGATGGCCGTCCCGGCTCGCGTCGACCCGGTAAAAGAGACCATGTCAATGTCGGGATGTGACGAGAGTTGAGACCCAACGCCGACCCCGTCGCCGTTGACCATATTAAAGACGCCTGGCGGAAAGGCAGCATCATCGATCATTTCGGTTAACAGAATCGAAGAGAGAGGAGCCAACTCGGACGGCTTCAAAACCACAGTGCATCCGACTGCCAAAGCGGGAGCCACCTTGAGCATGACTTGGTTCATCGGCCAATTCCAGGGTGTGATCAGGGCCGCAACCCCAATCGGTTCGCGTCGGAGAGCCGAACGTGGCGCATGTTTGCCGAGAACCGACTCGAATTCGAAAGATCTCAGAGCTTCGATCGTGGCTTTTAAATGAATTTTGCCGAGAACGACTTGGGCTCTACGCGACTTAGTGATCGGCACGCCCATTTCGATAGTCATGGCTTGTGCCATCTCTTCGGAGCGTTCGTTGTAAATTTCCAGGAGCTTCTCGAGTAAAACGAGTCGAGTGTCGGCGGTCGTTTCGGACCATGTCGCAAAGGCGGCTTTGGCTGCAGCAACCGCAGCATTGGTGTCGGGTTGGTCGCCGAGTGAAATGGTGGCGACGACCTCTTCGGTAGCCGGGTTAACGACATCGAGATCTTTTGAGGTGACCGGGTCGGTCCATTGACCGTTGATATAGAAATTTCGTACGTTGTCCACTGCCTTACCAGTTCGTCGCTATGTATTGAGTTTCACAGAATTCGTATATGCCGTCACTTGCGCCTTCACGGCCAATGCCGGACTGTTTCATGCCGCCAAATGGAGCGGCTGGGTCTGATACAACGCCACGGTTGAGGCCAACCATGCCAGATTCAAGCCGTTGACATACCTGGAGACCTCGACCTAGATCTGCAGTGTAAACATAGGCCGCTAAGCCCATCTCGGTACTGTTTGCGTCAGCAATCATTTGATCGGTGTCAGTGAAACTGGCTATTGGGGCGACGGGGCCGAAGATTTCGTTCCGGAGAAGCTCGGAATCTGCCGGAACGTCCTTCAAAACGGTTGGCTCGTAGAAATGGCCGGGCCCTTCAGTGGGTTTGCCGCCAACCATCAACGTCGCACCGTCAGCAATGCTGGACTCGACCAAGTCGTGAATCGAAACGATGGCCTCGTCATTTATCATCGGGCCACAAGAAACACCTTCGCTATTGCCCTCGCCTAACCTGACGTCTCCCATCGCCTTCGCCAGTTTCGAAGCGAACGTAGCTGCGACATCGGCATGGACATAGAACCTGTTTGCGGCCGTACAGGTCTCTGCGCTGTGACGCATTTTGGCGACCATCGCTCCATCGACGGCGGCATCGAGATCTGCATCCTCAAAGACAATAAACGGGGCGTTTCCGCCCAGCTCCATCACGGTCTTTAGAACCCGATCGGCACAGCGTCGTAGTAGGAGCCGCCCGACTTCGGTTGAGCCGGTGAACGAAACCATCCGCACGGCCCGTTGCGCTACGGCGGTATCGAACCATGCGGCGGCGTCGTTAGTGGGAATGACGTTGATGAGCCCGTCAGGCACGCCCGCATCGGAACACAATTCTGCGACCCGAAGGGCGGTAAGCGGGGTTTCCTTTGGAGGCTTGATCACCACAGCGTTGCCGGCCCCGAGGGCAGGTGCTAATTTGCGTGTGATCATGGCGGCCGGGAAATTCCAAGGCGTGATCATGACCACGACGCCTATGGGTGGGTGGCTTACCAGGACCTTTTTGTCCCCATTTGGCGAGATGCCCATCGAGCCGTGGATTCGGACTGTTTCCTCCGCGTTCCACCTGAAGAACTCGGCGGCGTAGGACACTTCCCCCTTTGCGTCAGGACGCGGTTTGCCGTGTTCGGCAACTATGAGGTCGGTCAGTTCGTCGGCGTGGTCGAGTAGCGTTTTCCAGCATTGCCGGAGTATCTCGGAACGCTCCCGAGGGGCGACCTTGGCCCACTGTCGCTGTGCTTTGTCCGCTTGTTCGACTGCGTCGATGACGTCAGAGGTTGTACCGGCGGCGACGTTGTCCAGCAGGTCTCCGGTGGCGGGGTTGGTCACAGGGATTCGATTTTCGGGCGAACCCGGGAGCCATTTGCCCCCTATCAACATTTCTGTTCTCAATGGTTTCTCCGACACTAGGTGTAGTTAGCTACCGAATTATATACCAGGCCTGGCGTGTAAGGCTAGTTTTTGCGGAGGTCCCGCAGTGTATTTCTTGCGTCAACCGGCCGGCTGGGTGGGCGTGGGGTGTTGTTCGACTGCGCCCGATCTCTATCCTTGTAAAAATATGATAGGACCAGCGGGCGATAACGAGAAACTACTCGAGGCTGAGGCAATAGTCGGTGAACGTCTGGGTGGCCGGTTTGACCTGGTGAGTCAGCAAGCGGTGTCAAATATTTATCGCGCCGCCGCTTCAGTTCGACGTGAAGCCGAGTCGACCGTGCTCTCTGGACAAAATATTTCGTGGGGCGGATTCACGATTCTGTTCGTTCTTTGGGTGTGGGGTGAGACCGAGGCTACGGCGTTGGCGTCCGAGGCGAACCTGGCGAAAGGCACGTTGTCCGGGATGTTAGATACACTCGAGCGACGCGAATTGGTGGTGCGTAGTCGTAAGGAATCTGACAGGCGGCGAGTGGTTGTCGGGTTGACGCCCGAGGGTGTTGAAGTGATTGAGGAAATCTTCCCAAAGTTCAACGAATTTGAAGATCGGGTATGCGGGGAACTGACTGAAGCCGAACGACTTGAGCTCGCACGGCTGTTACGTATCGTGACGAGCAAAGCCGACGAATTGTTTGATAATTAGGTACCGAACCACTACCATGTGGAAATGGTCGGAGTCCAAGGATTTATGTACCCCCGCACTGCTACAGGTGTAGCCGGAATTCTTCCCGGCCCGCCGTGGCACTACTCGGGCGAAATGCTCACAGCCGAATTTCGGGTCGACCCAGCCAGGGTTGCTGAGCTACTTCCTGAAGGACTTTCTCTCGTGGATGAAGACCCAGGCGCCGTCGCCATTGTTTGGGCTGATTGGCAGAGCTGTTCCGACTCGTTCGACGAAATCATAGACCCGGCCCGCGGTCAGTACAAAGAAGTGTTTGTCGTAGTCCGGTGCTCATACCAAGGCGAAACATATAGTCGGGCAGCCTATATCTGGGTTGACAAGGACTTTGCTATGGCTCGCGGTCATCTTCAGGGCTACCCAAAAAAGATGGCCGAAGTTTGGATGACGCGCCCAGTCTCTGTTGGTAAAGCCGGGCCACGCCTCGTGCCAGGCGGGCGATTTGGTGGAACCCTCAGCACATGGGGGCGCCGGATAGCGGATGTAGATTTCACTATTACGGGAACCTGCGAGAACGCGGGTTTTGTGAATGGCCACCAAATGCTTCACAGCAGGCAAATGCCTGCAATCGAAATGGATGGCCGCGATTCGCTTGACGAGCTGGTCACGATGAAAGGTTACGATGTCGACGTCGGACCGGTCTACGAGGGTGAAGCCAAGCTTGAGATTTTCGACAATCCGACCGAAGAACTGGACAGGCTGCGTCCGCAGGAGATGATAGGCGCGTACTACCGTCAAGTCGGAATTTCAATGGGCGCCGGAACGACGGTTCGTGCAGCGAAAAACCCAATGGCAACCGAAAAGGACGCATAGCGATGACGACCTTCGTTGACAACTATTTGGGTGACTTGGGTCCTGACGATGCCGACATCACCAATCACGACACCTATACCAGCGGGGTTCCTCATGCAACCTTCGATCGGATACGCAGCGAAGACCCAATCCATTGGGTCGAAGAAGAAGACGGTTCTGGTTTCTGGGCTATAACTCGTCACGCTGATGCCCTCACTATTAGTCGGGACACTAAAACGTTCAGTTCCGCGCAAGGTATCCGCCTCGAGGAGATGGCACCCGACGAGCTTGAGGCCCGTCGCACCATGATGGAGTTTGATGCTCCCGAACACACGCGTTTGCGTCGACTCGTGAACCGTGGGTTTACCCGACGATCAGTCGCCGCCTACGAAGAAGCCATCCGTGAGCTGGCCATCGAAGTAGTTGAACGAGCTCTGGAGAGTTCCGAGTTTGATTTCGTCCAAGAAGTCGCTCGTGAACTCCCGATGCGAATGCTTTCCCGATTGTTGGGAACCACCGATGAAGAAGGTCGAAAGATGGTGGCCGTAGGCGACGCCCTCATCGGAAACGCCGACTCAGAATTCACCGACTACCCCGTGGACCTCGTCGACACCGAAGAGTTCAGGCTGATGCCGTTCCGCAGCCCAGTTTCGGCTGAGCTTTACGAGTTAGCTGGACAGAAAGCGCAAGAGCGCCGCGAGTGTCCAATGGACGATGTCATCACCAAACTTATACAGCCGACCAGTGACGGCACCCTGTTGACCGACCTTGAGTTCAACAACTTCTTCACCCTTTTGGTTGCCGCAGGTAACGATACAACCCGGTACACGATGAGTCACGGCCTGCGAACCATGGCAATGCATCCTCAGCTTTGGCAGGCGTGGAAGGCCGACCCATCGTTAACCGAAACGGCGGTCGAGGAGATATTGCGGACCAGCGCAGTCACCATGCACTTTCGTCGGACGGTCACCGTCGACGTTGAGATCGGCGGCAAACAAATGAAAGCGGGCGATAAAGTCCTTCTTTGGTTTAACGCCGCGAATCACGACCCAGAAGTCTTCGAAAACCCGTGGCGCTTCGACCTCGGCCGCCAAGTGAACCCCCACATGGCCTTCGGCCTAAACAGTCCACACCTTTGTTTGGGTGCAGATTTGGCCAGGATGGAAATCAAGGTCCTGTTTGAAGAGTTGCTGAAGCGGGTCGAAAAGTTTGAACTTATCGGCGAACCGGAATATCTCCGATCAAACTTCATCGCTGGGATAAAACATCTGCAAATTGGAGTGTCATAATGGGCCAAATTGTCGGAGCTGCCATCGTCTCACACGTGCCAACCCTGGTTTTGCCGGAGGAGTATCGTCGATCTATTAACCACGGTGAAGACACAACCTTATTCGCGGGCCTCCATGAATTGCGTGCGAGTAGACTGGACGCCCTGGATGCCGACACGTTCGTCGTCATGGACTCTCACTGGATGTCGACGGTAGAACACATCGTTACTTCCCATGATCGGCGTGAAGGGAAATACACCTCCGAGGAACTTCCCCGTGGTATGCGCCAAGTCCAGTATGAGATGCCGGGTGACCGTGAACTGGCTGAGGCCTGGGCACGACAAGCCGATGGTCGAGACGATACCTGGGTGTCGGCGATAGACGACCCATACCTCCCTAACCAATACCCAACTATTAACTTGTTGCCGTTTCTGCAACGGGACGAAAATTGGGTGTCGGCGAGCATATGTCAGACAGCGACTCCCGAAGACTTTTTGTTAAACGGATCACTGTTGGCCGACGCGATCGCAAGCATAGATCGGCGGGTCGTGATTTTGGCGAGCGCTGGTTTGAGTCATCGGTTCTGGCCGCTTCGCGAGTTTAGAGATCACCAGGCCGCTGATACCAAACACGTTCGTACGCCCGAAGCGTTGGAAGCCGACCAACAGGTCATCGATTGGCTGCTAGCGGGTCAGCACGACAAGGCCATCGATTTTGCGCCCGAGTACCGACCCTTTGCACCGGAAGGAAAATTCGGGGCATACTTGACGATGGTGGGCGCGCTAGGAGGAGCCGACTGTACCGCTAAAGGCGTGCAGTTCGGTATGTATGAGTCGGTCGCCGGAACCGGCCAAACGCACATTTGGTTCGACCTTGATGGGGGAGTCGATGACACAAACTAGAGGCAACCTTTCCAACGTTTGGTTCAAGGTCACCGATCTTGAAATAGAATCCGGGCAGGGCTCGTGGGTGAACACAACCGACGGCACCAAGTATCTAGATTTTTCGAGCGGTATAGCGGTGACGTCGACCGGCCATAGTCACCCCGACGTGGTAGCGGCGATTGCCGAGCAATCGAAGCGGATTCTGCATTCTCAGGCCAACGTCTACACCCACGATTTGATGCAACCACTGGCCGCTGAGCTTGCCGAGATAACGCCTCAAGGAATCGATACGTTTTTCTTCGCCAATTCAGGGGCCGAGATAACTGAAGCGGCGATTAAGTTAGCCAAGCAGGCGACGGGTAAGCCGAACATCGTTGTATTTCAAGGAAGCTTTCATGGTCGCACCCATCAGACCATGGCGATGACAACATCAAAGTCTGTATATCGGGCAGGGTATATGCCGTTGCCGGCTGGGATTTTCGTTGCCCCGTTCCCGGACCATCTCGCCGCTGATGTCGACGCCGAAGTCGCATCGGCGCTCGCCGGTTTCGACCGTCTATTAGAAACGATGACGGCGCCGAGCGAGGTAGCGGCGGCCATCATCGAACCTGTACTTGGTGAGGGCGGCTACATAGCCGCGCCCGCCGCTTTTTTGGAGGGAATTGCTGAGAGGTGCGCCGACGCCGAGATGCTTTTCATCGCCGATGAAGTCCAGTCGGGGTTTGGTCGCACCGGAAAAATGTTTGCCATCGATCACTACAATATTCAACCCGACATCATTTGCATGGCCAAAGGTATAGCTTCCGGGTTTCCGTTCTCGGCCTTGGGTACCCGTCGAGAGCTCGACGATCGTTGGCCAACAGGTTCACACGGTGGAACCTACGGAGCAAACGCGGTCGGTTGTGCCGCAGCACTTGCGACGATTGAAATCGTTAAGCAAGACCAATTCTTGGCTAATGTTGAACAGCGAGGCAAGCAACTGATTGCCGGACTAAACGACCTTGCTTCCCAGTACGACTGCATAATTGACGTGCGCGGCGAAGGCCTGATGTCGGCGTGCCAGCTCGAAGACAAGACGCTCGCTGCTTCTGTCGTCGCTCATTGTTTACAAGAGAGCAACCTTATTTTGATGATGGCGGGTGTTGACGGAGCGACGATCCGGTTTATGCCACCGCTAGTAGTTTCCGAAGAAGAGATCGATATTGCCCTAGCGGCGCTGCGGGACGCCTTTGGGTGCTTGTAAATGTAACAAGGTCTGACATGTAATGGTTCTTGCACCTACCGAATTTTGATTGGAGTTCAATGGCGTATTCACTTACCGATTTCCGGCGTATCCGGGTTTTGTTTCCCGGGCCCCTTGGCCTTGGCCGCGGAAAGTATATTTCGTCAGATGCCGCCGTGGAGGGCGCCGGGTTCTGTGCAGGAGCGTTCGGAGTTTCCTACGACCGCGAACTGCTAGATGCCCCTGGAGCAGGCCTATTAGACGGGTTAGGCGACGTTCGTGCTCAGATAGATCTCGACTCGCTGCGCCCTTCTTGGGAAGACGATGCAACGGGAGTAGCTTCGGTTGACTTGACCGCTGACGGAGAACTCTTTGAGGTATCGAGCAGGGCTGCGCTCAAGAAAAGCGTCAATCGATGGGTCGAGGCAGGCTACACGGCCAAGGTAGGTATCGAGCTCGAGGGTTACCTCGTGCAGCCGACTGAGGACGGCTCGTGGGAGCGATATAAAAACCCTCGTAGCTTTGTCTACGGCACTGGCGTGCTCGGGGACCCGTCCGGGTACCTCGACGCCGTTATGGCAATGGCGGACAAGGTTGGATTCAATGTCGAGTCATCTAATATCGAGTTCGACGAATCACAGTTCGAATTCACCCTCCGCTACGATGATGCCGTTCGGGCGACCGACGATGCGTTCCTTTTCCGCATAATGGCTCGTGAGGTCGCTATCCAGATGGGCCTCGATTTTGTATTCCTCGGCCTGCCGTTTCCAGGTGTTGCTGGGTCGGGTCTACACATAAACGTAAGTTTGATCGATCAGCACGGGAAGAACGCTCTGTACGACGAATCTGAAGAATATGGCTTCTCTGCACTTGGACGTCAATGTATCGCCGGGATGAACGCCCATCATCAGGGTCTCACGCCACTTTTAGCCCCAACCATCAACGCGTATCGTCGACTGCAGCCGGGCACTCTCACAGGATGCTGGGCAAACTGGGGTGTTGATCACCGAAGCGTCGCGAACCGAATCCCGGCTGAAGCTGGGATGGCGATGAGAATTGAGAATCGACTTGGAGACGGGGCGATGAGCGTCCATCTTGGAGTCGCAGCTATTCTGGAAGCTGCTCGTTTAGGCGTGATCGATCAATTAGATCCCGGACCTCCCTACGAGGGAGATGGTTTTGAAGAAGGTGGTGACGTGAAACGTAGTGCAACGTCTCTAAGCGAAGCGTTAGTTCACTTGACTGAAGATTCTGCACTTGTTGAAGCTCTTGGTGAAGAACTCATCGGAAATTTTGTTGTTTATAAGACCTACGAGGTCGAGAAGTTCGAGAAGAGCGGAGACTCGATAACTGGCGACGAGTTATCGGACTTTGAGCGAGAGATGTATCTGCCCTATCACTGATAGGTATTCCGAAAATAGTCAGAAGAATCAGAATGAATTTGGTACCAATTGCAAGGGTGGTTTAAATTTTATGAGTGAAACCCGAAGAATTTTGCTGGACGGATCAGCGGTCACAGTCGAACGTGACGGTGACGACCTGGTCGCGAAAGATGGTCGGCGGATAGCGGTCGAGGATGCCACGCACCTTCCTCCGACGGCGCCGTCGAAGATCGTTTGTGTCCACCTTAACTATCAAAGCCGCGTCGACGAGTTTATGACGAAGTTGCCAGCCGCTCCAACGTATTTCCATAAACCCACAACGGCTCTTCTCGGACACAAAGGCAGCGTAGTTCGTCCTGAAGGCTGCGAGTGGCTGAACTATGAGGGTGAGATTGCGATTATCATCGGACGGACATGCCGCAACGTAGCCCCCGCCGACGTTGGTGACTATATTGCCGGCTATTCAATATCGAATGACTACGGACTTCACGACTTTCGAGACACCGACGCCGGGTCGATGCTCCGAGTCAAGGGAAGCGACACTCTTTGCCCGGTCGGGCCCGCCCTCGTCACGGATTGGGACTTCAACAACAAGGTGATCCGCACGATCGTCAACGGTGAGGTGAAACAGGAAGCGAACACCGACGAGATGAAATGGAACATGCACTACCTCGTCGCCGATATCGCTCGAAACATCACGTTGGAGCCGGGAGACATACTGCTTTCTGGAACCCCGGCTGGTTCACGAACGGTGTATCCCGGCGACGTCGTTTCGGTCGAGGTTGAAGGACTCGGAATGCTTACCAACACGATCGTTTCTGGTCCTACCCCAATTCGGACCGACGTTGGTGCCCAACCGAGTAGTTCCGAAGAGGTCTTGTCGACGGCGCAAGGCGGCGACTGGGAGTTCCGAGGAATCCGAGCTCCGCGAGGTCCAGGCGCAAAGCACTATGAGTCCGAACTCGAAGAAGAAAGCTAACTGGTATGGTCGATCTTATCGCCGACGTCGGTGGCGTGTCGGTGCCGACGGGCCACTTCATCGGAGGTCAATGGGTCTCTTCAGATGAGACCTTCGAAACTCGATCCCCGATGGATTGGGACGGAGCTGTTCTAGCCGACGTCGCTCGCGGTGACGCAGCTGTTTCGTCGGCCGCAGTAACCGCGGCCAAGGACGGTTTTGAGGTTTGGGGTTCGATGACTCCAGGCGAGCGAGCACAGGTTCTGTACAAGCTCGCTGACCTTATCGACGACAACGCATTGGAGATCGCGACGGTCGAAACCCTCGACATGGGTTTCCTGTTCGAGTCTATGAAGCAGCGTCTAGTAGGAAGAGGCGCAGCGAACTTCCGGACTTACGCGGCTCTGATCGAACGCCACGAAAACAAAGAATGGCTGGCCAAAAAAATTGACCACAGCGTCCAGCGGATGCCAGCTGGACCGGCGGTCATAATCACGCCGTGGAACGCTCCCTTTATGTTGAGCACATGGAAACTTGCGCCGGCGCTAGCGGCCGGAAATTCAGTCATTCATAAGCCAGCCGAATGGTCCCCGCTGACGGCTGCCCTTCTGGCCGAATTGACCGTCGAGGCGGGCTTCCCCGCTGGTGCCTACAACATGGTCCAAGGCATAGGGGCCGAAGTCGGAGCCGAGCTGGTCGCCGACGATCGGGTCCGCCGAATCAGCTTCACGGGTTCACCCGCCACGGCGAGACATATCGGGGTCAGCGCAGCAAAGAACATTGTGCCTTTCACCGCCGAACTCGGAGGTAAAGGGCCGCTGATTGTGTTTGAGGACGCCGATATCGAAGCGGCCGCACACCGGGCGGCATGGCAGTTCGATGACTCAGGCCAAGTATGTTTGGCTGGAACTAGGCTGCTTGTCGCCAGTTCCGTCTATGACGACTTCATCGAACGATTCAATGCCCATGTTGACAACTTTGTCATCGGTGATCCTCGTGAAGCCCATACCGATATTGCCCCAATGGTTCATCCGAAACATCGCGACAACGTCGCAGGGTTTGTCGACCGAGCCCGCGACGCTGGTGACACGATTGTTCGAGGCGGTAAACCGGTGGCCGGTAGTCTGCACTACGAACCAACCCTGATCGAGCCTGCGTCGAACGACAGTGAGATCGTCCAGAACGAAGTTTTCGGTCCCGTGTTGACTATCCAGACGTTCGATACCGAGGAAGAAGCCGTCGAGCTTGCGAACAGCACGGCCTACGGCCTATCGGCTCAGGTTTGGACGACGTCTCGTGAACGCGCCGAACGAGTAGGCGAAGGGATCCGGGCCGGCCTGGTATGGGTAAACACCTTCCTGGTCAGAGACCACGAAGCCCCGTTCGGAGGATGCGGGCTTTCTGGAATCGGACGCGAAGGTGGCGACTATGCTCTTGAATTCCATAGCGACATCAAAACCCTAATGATTCTAGGCGGATCTACCGAATCGTAAGAACAAACTAGCTCTGACAGCCCAGCCCTGTTGCGATCTTCGGCAATATCTTTCTCTTGGCACAGTTTGCTAGCCGCTAAAAGTTTCGATTTCGCCGCCGAGAATGGCGTGGGCAAGTTCGCACTGTTCGAGTTTTGTGCCGCGGTCGATTATGGCGTTCGCGACCTGAAGCCAAACGTAGGGGAGCTCCCCGTTGAATCCGATCTTGGCCTTTCAAGCCCTTGGTTGGCGGCTTCGGAGACCGAGTCGTAGCGGTAAACAATACTATTCCAGGTAGGACCCGGACCTGACGTCGTTACGCTATGTGCTTGGCGAACCGTTCGACGTCGTCCACGCGGCCGGCAATAAACGCCACGTCGCCCGCCGTTAGGACCGTTGATGGAGCGGCGTGAGAAAAACTCCGACCAGCACGTTTCAGCGACACGATAGTGACGTCGAAATCTTCGCTAACCGCTGTCTGCGAAACTTGAACCTGGTCATACATTTTCGGGACTTCGATCTCGGCCAAAACAAACCCGTCATCGATCGAAATGTAGTCGACGACTTCGCCGGACACTTGGCGTGCAACCCGCTTGCCCATTTCATATTCAGGCTGGACAACATTGTGGGCACCAACACGGGTCAAGATACGGGCGTGTTCGGCCGTGATCGCCTTCGCCCACACGTTCTTAGCTCCAAGGTCGATCAACGCTGCGGTCGTAAGAATACTTGCCTCGACCCCAGTGCCGATCGCTACGACAGCGGCGTCAAACTCGATTGCCCCTAGCTGGCGGAGCGTGTCAGCAGAAGTACCATCGGCTATTCGCACATGAGTCAACCGGTCAGACCACTTATTGACCAGCTTCTGGTCAGTGTCAATCGCCATCACCTCGATGCCCATCTCAACCAGCGCCTGGGCTAGCGAAACCCCAAAGCGGCCCAAACCGACGACGAAGACGTTAGTCGCAAGGCTTGGATCCTTGTCGCCGCCAAGAAGTGTGTTGCGAAGCTGATCAAAGGTTGACACGACCCCAACTTTAGCCGATGAGTAGGCCTTCTTCCGCATAACCGTATTTCTTCCGATTAGGTCGAAGTAGCACAGCGGTGCCGAACGTAATCGGCCCGACACGGCCGACGAACATCGTCACCACGATGACAGCCCGTCCTAGTTCGCTTAGTTGCGACGTGATCCCAGTCGAAACTCCGGCCGTCCCGAACGCTGAGCCCGCCTCGAACATCAAGTCCAACACCGGAATTGAACTATGGGCTGACGTCAACAGAAATGTTGCCACTCCGACAAAGCCCAGGGCGGCGACGATGAGAGCCAAGGATTGGCGTTGAAGTTCCAGCGGAATCCGTCGACTGAAAATGACTGTGGTTGCGTCTCGTCGCAACTCGGCGAACGTTGACTGAATGACGACCGCAAACGTCGAGGTCTTGATGCCGCCTCCCGTTGATGAACTGGAAGCGCCGACAACCATCAGTGGAAGCAAAATGAGAAGCGAAGCGGCTCGCAGTTCAGAAAACGGAATTGTGTTAAACCCGGCAGTCCGGGCAGTTGCTGACTGAAAGAACGACGCCAAAACCCGTTCGTCAATCGGCAGAGCGCCGATAGTTTCTTGGTTGTTCCACTCGAGCAGGCCGAGCGCAACGGTGCCGCCCACCAACAGTAGCGCGCTCACCGACAACGTCACCTTGGTGTGAAGTGTCCATGAACGAGGCGTTGACCACCGTGACCGGAGCTCAAAAACAACGGGGAAACCAAGTCCTCCGAGAACGAACGAGGCGACGATGACTAGGTTGACGAACCAGTCGCCGACGTAACTCTCGAGCCCGGACTCGAATGTCGAGAAGCCGGCATTGTTAAATGCCGAAATAGCATGGAAGAAACCATGGCGAGTAGCGTCGCCTAGCCCCATCGACTTGATTGACGAGAAATAGCTGGTCAGCAGTAGTGCAGTCGCAAGTTCGGAGTACAACACAAAACGGGCGATGTCGCCCAACAGGTTACGTAGGACTCCAAGGTCGGTCAAGCCAATCTCGGCCCCCGCCAACAGACCGCTGCGGACCCCAAGCCGACGGTTGATGGCAATACCAAAGAACCCGGCGATCGTCATGATGCCCAGGCCGCCAACCTGAATGAGTGCGGCCAACACAATCTGTCCGAACCCGGACCATGTTGTAGCAGTGTCGGTCACGACCAACCCGGTGACCGTGATCGCGGACGCCGACGTGAAAAACGAGTCGGATAGCGAAACAGCGCCAGCGGTACTTTGCTGACTGATCGGCAATAGCAACAGGCCAGTCCCGACCGTTATGAGACTGCCGAACCACAATATGATGAACGCTCCAGGGTGCCGCGGCCGCGGGCTACGTACATTCATCGATCGGCCTGACGGTCTGACGGAGAATGCTCGTATGCCTGACGTGCCTCGAAGGCGAGCCTCTGAAGGCTCGCTCCGGACTTTTTGGCGACCGCGACGAGGTCGTCGTGTTCAGGCTTAAACCCGTAAGGGCCGGTCTTGATTCTGACTGTCGACCCGCGGACTCGAACCTCATGAAACTCTCTCGGTAAAACGGACTTCGATACCGGCCACGACCTCATACCGAGGGTTTGAGTTTCGATAAACACAAGCTGTTCTAGCTGGCCTCTGGTTTCGACAGAGGTCAGAACGTTAAGCACATAACCGGGCCGGTTTTTCTTCATCACGATAGGAGTGACCCAGGCATCGTCGGCCCCCGCCTCGAGTAGCTGCTCCAAAAGGTGGCCAACGACTTCGGCGGTCACGTCGTCGAGGTTGGTGGCGAGCATGACTGATTGTGACGCAGGTTGGATCAGTGACCCGGTCAATACGTTAGGGTATGTTTCAGGGTTTCGGGTGCCAGCCCCCCGGCCAGAAACGACGATGAGTCCCGATGGAATTTGGCCCCAGTCGGTCGCCATCGTCGACAAGAGTGCCGCCCCGGTAGGGGTGACGGTTTCGGCTGCAACGTCGACGGAGTGAACTTGCACGCCTTCGAGAATCGCGTTCGTCGCTGGCGCTGGAACGTTTAACGTCCCATGATCAGTCTCAACCGTCCCGTGTCCTAGGCCGACAGAGCCTACGACAACTGCTTCGACGCCGAGCTGGTCTATCAGTATCCAGGAACCGACGATGTCGACAATGGCGTCAACGGCGCCGACCTCGTGGAAGTGAACCTGGTCAATGTTGACGCCGTGAATGGATGCCTCGGTTTCGGCCAATAGTCTGAACGTGGATCGGCTGTTGCGTATCACTTCCTCTGCAAGCGAACTTTGGACGAGCAGATGGTCGATCTCGGACCAAGGTCGGTGGTGTTGCTGTTCCTCGGTTGTGACGATGACGCGGGTGGCCGTTATCGAGGAACGTGTTGTCGTTTCCGCCGTGATTTCCCAACCATCGACGGGCAATGATCGGAGCTTTTGTTGAGCGTCTTCAACCGACCCTCCGAGCGCAACCAAGGTGCCGAGGATCATGTCTCCCGATGCGCCGAACGTCGGATCGAGCCAAAGGGTCCGTCCGGACTGGTAGCGTTCAGTCATGACAGGATTCTGTGTGCTGCACTTGCCGCCCCGTACCCATTGTCGATACCGACGACGGTGATCCCCGGAGCACAACTGGTCAGCATCGACATCAGCGCGGTTTGGCCTTCGAAGGCTGTGCCATAACCGACCGAAGTGGGCACGGCGATAATTGGTTGCTGGATCAGTCCCGCGACTACGGTCGGCAATGCGCCTTCCATACCTGCCAGGACGATGACGACCTCGGCTGTAACTTCGTCGACGACCGACAAGAGACGATGGAGGCCGGCAACACCGATGTCGACTTTGAGGTCTACCGCGTGGCCAAGAGCGGTTAACGTTTCGACCGTTTCGGTAGCGACCGGTAAATCGGATGTCCCGGCGCACAACACGCTGACGGTCCGATCGGTTGGTTGGCGATGTCGCCATGTAAGGGTTGTGTTAGCCGCTGAGGCTGGCCTTAGTTGTGAAAGCGCCTCGAACTGCTCTGGCGTAGC
Source organism: uncultured Acidimicrobiaceae bacterium (assembly GCA_964551835.1). Lineage (GTDB taxonomy): Bacteria > Actinomycetota > Acidimicrobiia > Acidimicrobiales > SZUA-35 > JAHDCC01. Next base: position 17,994 of record CAZKEM010000033.1, read on the forward strand.
TCGGGTTGCGATGACGGCGTCTTTCGACGACTCGAGAAACTCTCCGACGATAGCTACACACTGGTCGACTGTCTTGTGGTGACAATAGACAGCTTCTGGCATATTGAGCCTGCGGCTTCTATCGACGTCTAGTCGGAACTCTTGATCTTGCTCGCCCACGATGGCCTAGTCCCCTTCGGCGACGTCGATGGCGTCGTTCAGGTTTCCGGAACGGAGCCCAGCTAAATCTAGGGTCACGTACCTGTATCCGACTGCTTCGACAGCGGCGACCAACTCGACGTGTTTCTCAGCGGCGCGTAACAGGTCCTCAACCGGTAGTTCGATGCGGGCGGTTTCGCCGTAGTGGCGAACGCGTACCTCTCCGAACCCGAGGCCCCGTAAAGCGGTTTCGGCTCGGTCGACCTTTGACAGCAGGGAGACAGTGACTTGAGTTCCATAAGGCAAACGGCTTGACAGGCACGGCATTGCTGGCCGATCCCATGTCGACACACCCCAATGCTTCGCCAAGGCTCGAACGTCTCTTTTGGTGAGCCGAGCATCAACCATGGGGAAGATAGCGCCCCGTTCTTTGGTCGCTTGTTGGCCGGGTCGGTGGTCCCCAAGATCGTCGAGGTTGACGCCAAGTGTGACAACGGCGCCCATTAGGTCCGCGATTGGTTCGAGCTGGTCCATCAGGGCCGACTTGCACCAGTAGCAGCGGTCTTTGTCATTGGAGACGTACCGGTCATCGGATAGTTCATCGGTCGATACGGTCTCCCACGTAATGTCCCACGCACTAGTAATCTCCTCGCAACGGGCGAGTTCGCCGTCGGCGAGAGATTCTGAGTCGGCGGTAACTGCAAGAACCCCTTTCTTGCCGAGAATTTTGCGTGCCGCGACCGCCAACAGGGACGAGTCGACGCCGCCAGAGAACGCGACCACCATCGGGCCAGTCGAAGTAACCGCTGATCTAAGTCGTTCAGCTAGCTGGTCGAGGTTAGGTTCTGTCTCGGATGGTAGTTGAGCGCGTAAAGCCACGTTATTAGCGTAGAGGCGGCAGGTTCCTCATAGGTCGTCCGGGACGCAAAACCTGACCTGGCCTTCGAACGATGTCATTGTGGAAGCTGGCGAACAGCGTCGGTCCATGCCTCGTCATCTTCGAGTGTTAGCCGGAAACGAACCAGGTCTCTATGCGAAATCGGAGGTCCTTCGGGCCGCTCGAACAGCTCTGCCGGTAGCGACCATTCGACCATTAGAACACCGACGTCGATCAAACGGTCAACGATTCGGTCACTGCATGGCTTAGCTACGGTCATATCGCACACGGGGCATCGGAAAAGGTACTCTGCCCGATCATTGTCGATACAGATCCGTAGTTGAAGTTCACTTTGATGAAGGATCATGTCCCCGCATGTCGGGCACTGCGCCTTGATTCTCGCCATTTCTAGAAGACCTTTATCCGAGACATATCAATATCAATCGGCATATTCCGCGGATCTTCGATAGGTCAACCGGACTAGTTCGCTCCAGAAATTTCTGCCGTTTTCTCCAAAAAGTGGCCTCAGGTAGGCGCATCGGACGATATTTATGCCAAAATAGGCGAGATGGGGGAACGCAAAGCAAATAAGTCAGGTCAAGATACCAGGACTCGTATCATTGACGCGGTGCTCGAAACGGTCCGTGCAAAGGGTCTCGTAGGTACAAGCGCAAGGGTGATAGCGAGTACCGGGGGTTTCAACCAAGCACTCGTATTCTACCATTTCGGTTCAATCGACGAGCTTCTTCTCGCAGCACTCGAACGAGCAAATGAGCGAAGGATCGATCGGTTTCGTTCCCAGCTCGACGAAGTCGATGATCTTCCTGGCCTGGTTAACGTCGCGGTAGCGATGCGGACCGACTTGGCCAACTCGGACTTCGCAGCGGTTACTGCGATCGTGGCAGGCTGGTCAGCGACCAGCGATTTCGGACCTAGAATTCTTGAAGTCCTCAAACCTTGGGATGATCTAGTAGCGGGAGCATTAGAACGGAGTTTCAGCGGGACCGCGTTGGGTCCCCTTGTTCCGACTGGAGACGTGGCCCACGCAGTGTCAGCAATGTTTCTAGGTTTGGAGACACTGAGCCGGTTAGAGATCGATCCGCGTAAAACCGATGGCGTGTACTCGTCGCTGGCGGGCAGTGCAGCGTTATTGGCTCAGATGTTGCCGGGTCCTAGCGATGAGTCCGACGAGACTCCGTTGGATGCGAAGTAGCTAACTGGGTTCTAGGTCCCAACCAGACCGTTTGTCGCCAATCGAAGCCGGATAGAAAACCACGATCCAGCGCGTGCTGTCGCTCGCTTTGACGTCAAGGTGCTCACCGTAGTTTCCGTCGCCGTTGAAGAGTCCATCCCAATTGAAGTAAGAAAAGTTTGGAGGGATCGGCCCTGACGTCATTTGGACGTTTCTAGTCAAATTCGCTTCGAGGACCCAAAGCTCGGTCAAGCTTGGCTGGACGCCGGAGTTTACGAAAATGAAGTCGGACGAGACTTCTTGGCCTACCAACGGTTGAATCGGGAACCGGCCGCTGCCTGTGCCGCAGTACCAGTGGACTCCATCGGGATACCAGCGGCTGTAACCGGCCAAGGGCCGTGCAGTTTGGGTCAGTCGAACAAATTCAGCGGATTCGGTAAAGGTGAGCATCATTACGGCTCGTTGCCCGTCATTGGCCAATGACTGTTCCCAGGTTGTTTGTTCGGTCTCGGTCGGTTGTCGTTCGACGGTGTTGTCAAACACGAGGTCGATGAACTCCGAGTCGGAAAGCTTGCCGTAGCTAGTCGCAAATTCGCTGGAATCCAAAAGCTCCAACGAAAGTTGTTTCAGGCTGCGTCCTCCGCGGTAACTGTTTACTATTGCTTCAAACTCGGTCGTCGTAGCAGATCGATCAAAGTAGCCGTCATACAATCGAACCAGCGAGTCGGTCATCTCCTTACACGTCAAGCCAGCCTCCATTGGTTGTAGGGGGGCGGTTTCCGACTGTGCACCCACATCGTCTACAGGAGAGCCGTCGGGGTTCGTGTCATCGGTATGGGCGGCGGCTTGAGCTGGAATAAGCACGAGACAGACAAACAACACGACTACAGTCAGCACGCTTTTTGTAGGTGTTGACAAATGGCTAATTTTGCGGGTTTGCACACTACTAACCTAGAGGAGTTCGGACCCAAAATAGATTGGTTGACCGAAACAGTAGTGAGCCCACCGATCACCGACGCAATACACGGGAACAGGCAATAGGCGGGGCCTCTCACAACCGTGGACTATGATCAGGTAGTCAGTAGAAAATTTAATTGCTGACCGCACACCGAGTAAAGGCAGAACCGACGAGTGGAAATGTATCAGGCGGCAATCGACATTGGGACCACTTCGATGCACCTTGTGGTGGCGCGAACCAGAGCCACGGATTCTGGGTTTGACATCGTGACGTCAGAAAAGGAAATGGTTCGTCTCGGTGAAGGGGCCCAGAAGTCTCACAAACTCAGCCCAGCTGCTATTGATCGGTCAGTCGCCGCCATCGCCCGAATGGCAAAAGTCGCGCAAAGCCACAATGCCCAGGTCTCAGCGGTTGCGACGAGCGCAGTTCGAGAATCTACGAATAGGGTAGAATTCGTAAACCGGGTGGCCGAAGAAGTCGGTATCGAAGTGGAAGTTATTTCTGGTCCCGAAGAAGCCCGACTTATACACCTTGGCGTGCTGCAGGCGCTGCCTGTATTTGGCCAACGGCATCTTGTGATAGATATCGGCGGAGGTAGCACCGAGTTTGTTGTAGGCAAAGGCAGTGCGCCCGTTGAGGTTAGGAGCGTCAAAGTTGGTGCGATTAGGCTGACCGACAAATTCTTCCCCGACGGTGACGTGACTTCAAAGTCAATCAAGAAGTGCCGGAACCACATCAGGAACCTACTGGCTGACGTGTTCCATGATCTAGGCGGGCACCAGCCTGAGATTGGAATCGGTAGCTCAGGGACAGCGGAAACAGTCGCTTCGATTATCGCTGCGTCAAAGGGCGATGAACCGAGGAACTTTAATGGCTACGTACTAAGCCGGAAAGAGCTTAAGAAAGCGGTCGAACTGTTGGTATCGACGCCTGCGTCAAAGCGGAAACGGATTCCTGGCTTAGACGAACGACGGGTTGACATCATAGTCGCTGGCGCCATTCTGTTAGAAGAAGTCATAGTTGGGTTTGGTCTGGACGCAATCACGATCTCGGAGTATGCGCTTCGAGAAGGCGTTCTCTATGACCGGCTTGGTCGCGATGTGGGTGACGAACACCTTAAAGACCTACGGCGGTCCAACGCCCGTCGCCTAGCGGTCAACCTAGATGCCGATGCCGAAAGTGCCGTGAAAACAACTGAGCTTGCATGCATGCTCTTCGATCGGACAGCAGCGCTACACAAGCTCGACGTTGCCGACCGTGACCTACTCGAGATAGCAGGTCTTGTCCACAACGTCGGGTTGGTGATTTCTCACGCCGGACACCACAAACACACGTACTACATCATTCGGAACACGGACACGCTAACCGGCTTTACCGATCACGAGATCGAGTTGACGGCGCTGATAGCCCGGTATCACCGTCGTAGCCACCCGACGACTAAACACACGCCATTTATGCAGCTGAACCAGACAGACCAGCATAAGGTTAGAGTTCTCGCAGGCCTGCTTCGCATCGCTATCGGGCTCAACAGGAGTCATGATTCGGCTATCTCATCGATGAGAGTCAACCACGATGCGGACAACGCTATTCTTAACATCGAGCCAGTGACCGATGGGTCTGCCGACATTGGCTTGGAAGTGTTTGCCGCAACTGAACGGTCTTCTCTTTTGAAAGAAGCGCTTGGGCTCGATATCGAAATAGTGGATACGGTGGACACATGACTGTATCGAAGTGGCGATTGGTGGCCCTTGCCCTGGTTCCGGTGGCTGCTCTTGGCGCCTGCTCTGAACCAGCTCCTGAAACCCAGTCGACTCGCCAAGTAGCGGAAGAAACGATCAACTCCAAGCTAACGAACGAGCTCGGTGTGGGAGATCTGGTCGCTCAATGCCCTGACGTCACCTCGCCAGCGATCAACACATTGTTTATGTGTACGGCGACAACGCCAGATGAACAAATCGTTCGGATCGAGGCCACGATAACTCCCGAAGGCTTGTTGGAGCTAGCAACCAAGAATGTTGTGCGCTCCGAGGCCTTGGACGGCTTCGAACAGCGAGCGGTTGCCGACCTTAATGGGGCGACCGGCGCGGGGCTGGTCGAATCTGACCTAGAATGTGGCGACGAAACCAAAATCTTGGACGCCAACAAGCAGATGATATGCGGCGTAAACAACAATGGCGGAGTTTATGACATTACGTTCACGGTGACCGATATCGAGCGCACCCAATTCGATCTCGAAGTCGCCCAGTTACCTCGACCATGATTCGAGCGGTTCCCGCTCGCCTACGCCGGTAGTGATCTAGCCAAGTTACGTGTTCCGCCCGCGAGGCCTTAGTATGAGCTGCCCTGCGGCAATGAGAGTAAGTAGGTTTCGCCACTCCAACCGTTTACAGAATCCCGGCCTTCGACCGAAATCTTCTTAACGTCTTCGGGAATAACAAGGCCGGTCAGGTCCCGGGTGAATGGTTGCTCGCTCGCATGATCATGAGCCAGTTCCCGGATACCTAGCTCGTTGCCGTCCTGGTCTAGGACACGCCATGCATCAGCATACTGATCGGGGCTGTCGTAAGGCGAGCTGACCGTGACTTCGATTGTCCACGTACCGTCAGACGCCTTCGTCGCGGAGACATCGGTTATTTCTGGGAAATCATCGCCGGTTGCGGCTGAACTATCGCCCGTCGCTGGAGTAGTGCTGTCAGCTGCCGGAGCTGCCGAGGTTTCGGCACCGGTCGCTCCAGCGGTGGTAGCTGGCGAAGAGTCATTCGTGGCGGTGTCTGGGTCGCTGCCGCAAGCAGCGCCTAACAGAGCTAGAGCAGTGATAGAAATCGCCGCGACTTTCTTAGTATTCATGTAGAAATCCCTTCGCAAGAGCGTTCAGCTGGGTCCGTAAACAATCTTCGCCGATTGAACCAGGCTAGCGGCTTGGCTCGGTTAGTTTGCGCTGTTAGGACTACGAAGGCCGCAGAACGTCAAAGTTGACGCTCGCTTGGCTTGAATCGGCCGAAACCAGCTCGAGTTCGATGCGTTCGGCCAGGGACCGGTCTTGTCCCGGGACGCTCGCCACTATCGCGGGATCCTTGATTTGGATGGTGGCCTTGGTTCCCCGGTCTCCGAGGTTTACGACGACGCCGCTGAATTTCTCACCAACTCGATGCTCGAGTAACAGGGCCTCGGCAAAGTCGAGCATGCGACGGTCCAACGCCGATTCCCGTTGTTTGGCTTTGCCCATATTGGCTGGTAGCTCGTCGAGGGCTTCTAATGCCCAGTTCGGCGGCTCTTCGTTTGCGTGGATCGCCAACAAGATTTCGTTCGAGAATCGATCGACTAGCCGTCGAAGAGGTGCGGTGACGTGCGAGTAGAGCGAGTTGATTGCGCCATGTTTGGGTTGGCTCGGGGTTTCTCCATTGAAACCTTCGTAGCCGGCGCCTCTAAACGTTCGGGTAGCCTGAATCATCAGGGCGTTACATGCCGGGTCGTTTGGGCGAAGCTGGCGAATGAACCGAGCGTAGGGCATATCATCGGCCCAATCGATATCTAATGCTTTGGCTGTCAGCCGGAGACGTTCGATGTCTTGCTGTTCGGCCGGGGGGAGCGTTCGAAGTAGACCCACCCCTGCATCGACCATTGTTTGACCGGCAACTATGCCGGTGAGAAGGCTTATCTGGGCGTTCCAGCCTTCGACCGGGAGGCTGGTGTCAAACGACAGGCTATAAGAGCCCTTAGCTTTTTTGATCTCTTGAGCTGGGAGATTCAGACTGATTCCGCCGCGTTCTTCTTCGAGACGTTGGCGGAGTGTGCCGATTATCTTTAATAGTTGGAGCGATTCGACACAGTTCGGTCCGTCGATTCTGCGTTGAGCCTCGGTGTATGAAATCGCTTCGCTGATCTTCACTGTGGCTCGCCGGAACTCCGTTGATTCGGGTTGACCGGTCGCATCTAGATGGAACGTCCAGAGTAATGCCGGTCGGTCGAAACCGGGGAGCAGGCTGGCCCGGTCCTCGCTCAATATCGTTGGGTGTAGTGGAGACCGTTCGTCCGGGCTGTACATCGTTGCCCCACGCTGACGGGCCTCGATATCGATTGGACCGCCGGGGGTTACAAACGCGCCGACGTCAGCGATCGCATAGTTTACGGTGAAGCCATCGCCATTCTTACTGGCTACGAACGCCTGATCGAGGTCTGTTGCCCCTGGCGGATCGATTGCAACCAGTTGGAGGTCACGGGCGTCGTAACGCTGCCGTGGTCCCACCTTGGCGGCAGCGGCGGCATCTTCTACGTCGGTAGGAAAATCTGTCCTGATGTCGAGCTCTCGACGGATGCGGACGAATCCTGATTCAAACTCTTTCGGACCACGTATGACAAATTTAGGCACACCTCAGAACCTAGCGTCTATCGGCCTTAAAGCTACGGTTGTCCGAGTTGTTCAGTCAGGGCGCCCGGTCCAGCATAACTTTCTTGTTCGTTCGGGTAATCTGAGGAACGAACGTCGGCGGCGAAGGCTTGGACAGATTTGACTTGGTCTTCAAAGCTCGTTCCATACCGTCGAACAAATTTGGGCGACAGTCGCGTCTCAAGCCCAACTAGATCGTGAAATACCAGAACTTGGCCGTCGGTGTCCGGGCCTGCGCCAATCCCGATGATCGGAATAGACACCGCTTCGGTGACCTGGCGACCGACAATGCTGGGCACACCTTCAAGGACAATCGAACTGCAGCCGGCTGCCTCTAGTTTCTTTGCTTCTTGTATCAAGTCTTTGGCTGCTTCTGCGGTTTTGGCTTGCAGCCGAAAACCACCCATCGCTAGGCTTGACTGTGGCGTAAGCCCGAGGTGGCCCATTACTGGAATCTCAGCATCCAGAATAGCTTCGATCACCGGCAACCTTTTTTGGCCGCCCTCTAACTTGACTACTTCGGCGCCAGCTCGCACGAGAGTCGCCGCGTTTTTGACTGCATCGACGGTCGAAAGGTGGTAACTCATCCAAGGCATGTCGCCGACGATTAACCCGTTAGGATTAGTCCTGGCGACTGCGCCAATGTGGTGAGCCATCTGTTCGGTGGTGACGGTGCGAGTATCCTCGTAGCCAAGAACCACCATTGCTAGCGTGTCGCCGACGAGCAGCAAGTCAACTCCGGCAGCATCGACAATTCGGGCGGTCGGCGCATCGTAGGCGGTGACCATCACGAGTGGCGTTGAGCCGTCTCGAACCTTTGATTTTCTCGTAGTGGGAACGGTTTGTTTGGTCGCCATAGTCTTAGCCTTCTACCCGACAATTATCGATCAGACGGACGTTACCAATTGTAGCGGCAACCAAGATCTGAAACGGAACCGAAAGGACTTCGGGTTCGCGTAGTGTTTCGCAGTCGACCACCGACGCGTAGTCGACTTTGACGTCGGCCTCAGCCTCGAATACGCGCCTCATAGCGTCAATGACGTCTCTAGGCGTTGTCGCTCCGGAAGAAAATGCCTCCTTCCCGGCGTCCAAGGCCCGTGACAAACTAAGCGCCTTTCGACGGTCCTCGGTCGAAAGTAGCGAGTTTCGGCTTGACAATGCCAGGCCATCTGGATTACGAACGATTGGGCATCCGATGATCTCGCAAGCCATCGATAGATCGTCCGCCATTTGCCTGACCACCGCAAGTTGTTGGAGGTCCTTTTCGCCAAAATATGCCCGGGTTGGGTCGACAATATTTAGCAGTTTCGCGACTACCAACGCCACCCCGTCGAAATGACCCGGGCGGTGTGCGCCTTCTAGTACGTCGGTGACTTCGGAAACTCGCACTGAGGTTTTTGGCCGTCCACCTGGGTACATCTCTTCGGTCGATGGACTAAAGATTATGTCGACGCCGTGCTCATTGGCTAGCGCATCGTCTCGCTTGTTGTCGGTGGGGTATACCTCGAAGTCTGATGCGACGTTGAACTGGAGAGGGTTGACGAAGATGGATAGAACTACGACATCATTGTCCTGGCGCGCCCGCGTTAGAAGGGAGCCATGTCCCGCATGGAGAAACCCCATAGTGGGGACGAAACCGATGGATTGGCCGTGGTTTCTCAGGTCCTCCAGGGCAGCACGAAGTTCTATAGCTGAGCTAATTCTTTTCGACATAGGTACCTAAAACGCTAGCGCCTAGGTCGCTGCCTCGAAATGTTCGCTCGGCGACCTAGGCGAAGTTAGCGGGTAAGGTTGCTGTTTAGCCGGTCGGTTAGACGACCAAGTTGGTCTAACTCTTCGCCATTAAACTCATCAAAGAACCATGCACGCATACTCTCGTCGTGTCTTTTCTTGAGTTCTTGTAACGTCGAAATGCCCAACGGGGACAACACTGCAAACAGACCCCGACCATCGTCTGAGCAGGCTTGCCGCGTCAACAGTTCAGCCTTTTCAAGCTGGTCCACCCGGTAGGTTAATCGACTGCGACTAACATGTAGTCGCATTGCTAAGTTGCTCATGCGTAGGCGCTGTTGTGGCGCCTGCCCAATTGCTTCGAGTATCTGAAAATCGGCTAGTGATAGTTTGGAGTCCTGTTGAAGGCGACGGTCTAACTGCTCTAAAAGTTGTAGATGGGCTGAGTTAAACGAACGCCAAACTCGCTGTTCGTTGTCGTTTATGCTTTTGTCCACATTTTTGATACTACGGCACATTTCGATCCGCGTCCAAATGCGCCCCAAACTTCGGCAACGCTAGTCCAAGACATTGCAGATTGGCCCCGATTAGTGATGTTGACAGTTGCTGCACCAAGTGGTGGTTCGTCCCTGTAAGCTCGTCGCCTTCAGAGCTGTAGCGCATCGGGGACAGGGCTCGCCGGCCTGGCCGTAGACGTTTAAGGCGTTCTGGTTTTTGCCCGTACCGCCATCGGCATCGCGGTAGTTCCGAAGTGTGGTTCCTCCGTTGGAGATTCCGACGTGTAGAACTTGTCGAATCGCCTCGAGCAGCGTTGCGGCCCGTTCTCGACCCACCCGGACAGCCCGAGGGTTGATTTCGGCGAGCCACAATGCTTCATCAGCGTAGATATTTCCGACCCCTGCGATCGGTCGTTGCGATAATAGGTTCGGTTTTACCGCTCGGCGACTTTTGGCGAGGAGACGCCAGAATAGCTCTGCGTCTAATGTCGGGTCGAATGGTTCGGGACCCATCTTGTGAAGCGTCGGTAATTGTCGGTAATCGTTGTTGCGTACAACTGCTAGCCGTCCAAACCTTCGGACGTCGACAAATTCGAGTCGTTGGCCGTTATCTAAGGCCCACCAGGCTCGCAGGTGGCGATTGTCGTCAGCGTTCATAGGTTCGGATGTGGCCGCTGGTGGTTCGTCGGCCGTTACCCGGAATTGGCCAGTCATGCCGAGATGCGCCACCAGTTCGTCGCCATCATCCAATTCGAACAGCAAGAACTTGCCGCGTCGGTTGATGTCGATAAGAAATCGACCAATAGTTTCGCGAGCTGGGGTGAATTTTGCTGACGGATGGGACCCGGCACCCACGATGGTTCGTCCATGTAATCTAGGTACCAGTTGGCGTCGTATGGTTTCGACTTCTGGTAACTCTGGCACGAGTTGTCTACCCTTTGGCGGTCTCTGATTGGGCCGAGGCTGCAATGGCTTGAGCGGCGAGTCGACCCGATCGCAACGCCCCATTGATCGACGAGTCGAGAGTGTGGTCTCCACACACCCAGACCCCGTCTGGTAGGTGTATAAAACCGGAGCGTGAGCGAGATGATGACGTTGGCTGCGCTTGCTGTATTTCGTCTACTCGCAGAATTTCCCAGAGTTTGGTCTTCTTGCCATACCAGTCGACTAGTTGAGTTTGTATGTCGTTGACGAGGTCTGGTCGGATTGTCGGCGAAGATACCACGACAGTTGCATCTCCTCCTGTCCCATAAAAGGGACTGACTCGACTCATCACGGCGAGTGAATTTATGGGGTCGGTCGACCCACCGTTAAGGACAAGAACCGGGTCGAGAAGGGGAGCCGATTCGGCCGCGAACCAGACGCTCGTGGTCGACTTCCAGGCCATGTCCGGCACTTCCGGGCAGAGCGAATGCGCTCCCGTGATGTCGGCTGCGACCAAGATGGCATCGGCCTTGGCCGACTCGCCGTTGACCAAGAGTTCGCCCTTGCTGACTCGTTCTACCGTGTGGTTGACCTTGATGGTGTCGTCAGGGAGTTGGCCTGCCAGTTGTAAAGAAATCTGGCCCATTCCTCGAGCCGGAACGGCTGCTGACCCGGCTGATAACATTCTGAACACAAAATCTACAACGTCGCTCGGGCCTTCTAGCTGTGGGTCAAGAGTGATTCCAGCGAACAAAGGTCGTAAGAAACGGTCGATCATCTGGGAACTGAAACCGATTTTCTCAAATCGTCGTAGGGCGGTCGTCGGTTGTTCAGTCCAAAGGAGTTCGACATCGCCTTTGAGCACCTGTCGTCGGTATTTGAGGGTTCGGATCTTGTCCAGAAACGACCCGATCGGCGCCCGGGCGGTGGCGACCAACTGGTTGGGCTGTCGGATCGGGTCAGATACTCTGTGAAAATTATCGCCGTGGCGGACTAACGCTCCAGGCTCGAACGAGCGTAGGTCTAACGCTTCGTAATCCAGAAGACGTTGAGCCTCGGGGTACGCTGTCAGTAGAACTTGGAAGCCTCGGTCGAGAAGTTTCCCATCGATCGAGTCAGTCCTGACTCGCCCTCCGGGTCCATCGGACGATTCGTAGATCTCGACACTATGGCCGAGTCTTGTTAGCTCAATACCGGCTGAAAGTCCTGAGAGGCCTGCCCCAACGATCGCTACGTCCACCCTAGTTTTCTATCATCTTTGGTGGACATTGCCTATTCCACGTCGAGGTGAGTCAGGCACTTGTAAGGAATGAGTCAACAACGAAAATAATCCGTCTAGCTGCTTCTGGGTGGCCTGCTCCTGTGGATCCCGTCGTCGGTCAGAGATAGCCTTGGGCCATACTTCGGGGCTCCGCCAGTTGACTTTGCTAGACGGATAACTCGATACCTGTGCCCCGAGAACGGTTCGAGTAGCTCCAGCATTCGCTGGTCTGAGCCTCGAGGCTCGGACGCCAAAGCCCAGCAGACTGTGTTTGGAATGTGGTAGTCGCCCACGGGTACTGCGTCGGCGTCTCCAAAGGCTTTTGCCGCTACGACGTTGGTCGTCCACGGGCCGATGCCCCGTATCTTTTCGAACCGTTGCTTGAACTCTTCGGGTGACTTGGTCACGATCGACGGTACTCTCTGGATCTCTCTGGCTGCTCGTAGAAGTGACTCTGCCCGCTTGCGTTCGACCCCTAATGGATGGAAGTGGTGGTACGCCATATTGGCGACCCGTTCAGCATTCGGTAGTACCCATCCGGGGAAAGGCCCAGGCGCTTCGACGCCGTAGTTGCGGGCCAGTAGACTGCGGCTCTGTTTGGCTTTAGTTTCTTGTACCTTCTGGCCAAATACTCCGGAAATAAGCTCTTCCCAAACCTGGTCGTTGCGTCCGACATAGAACGGACGTTGCTTCCAAGCTCGCTCCAGTTTCTTTGGTGGATTGAACTGATCGACGTCATCGTGGTTGCCTACGAAAGCGTCAGCGCGTTCGATTAGCCAGCGATGCCCGGGTCCCCAGGCAGTGGCTTCTATGATGCTTCGGGTTGTCGCAGGGCGGCGAAGCGAGATTGTGCCGGGCCCCGCTGGGGTATAGGTATGCCACACCAGGTGGTCTTGTTTGATCCACCGCGCAGCGGACGCTACCTTTCCAAATTCGAATGAGGGGTCGTAGGTTATGGTCAGAGTGGAGGAGGTCATGGGCTTCGGCGAATACGCTGCTTAAGGTACGCGTACCAGAATCTTCCCGGCTGCTCGACGGCTTCCCAAATGCTGGTACGCCCCAGCAATATCATCTAACGGGTAGTCGGTGTCAAACACCGTCCGCAGATCTCCACTCACTTGCATTTCGGCTAGCCTTTCTAACCGCTCTCTGGTTTCTTTTGCCACCAACAGACTCACCGAGCGGTTGGAGAAAACAAACCGAACTATAGCCCAGAATATCTTTGGCAGTGGACCCAGCGCCCCGGGCTTGTCTTTCCCGGCTCCGACCATTACGAGTCGGCCACCCGGCTTCAAGCAGCTATGGATGTCGCCGATCGCTCTGGATCCGACGCAGTCGATAACGGCGTCGTACCGACCACTGGTGAAATCGTTCTGGTTATAGTCGATCACGGCATCGGCGCCCAAGGCTTTGACCATCTGTTCGTTTTTGGCGCTGCAGACGCCGTGCACCGAGGCCGCTCCGAAAGTTTACAGGCACCCTGAAAAAAGGTCTGGGGCGATGAGGGGAATCGGGGGTTCCCGCCATCACGCTATATCCGCATACCAAACTTGAACTTGCCCGGGTCAACGTTGTGTCATTGAGACCAGCAACGTCGAAGCCGGTTGTTCAAATTGATCTACTAACTAATACCGAAGTATCAGTTTACTTTGTTCGCCTTTAACGTTTCGATTATGTCGTCCAGGATAAAGTGGAACTTCCTAGACCCCGGTAAGCGACTAGCGGGTAGTCGCCCATCCCCTGCCATGGTAAGAACCGTGCGGGGGTTGAGGTCTAGTAATTCTGCCACCTGAGCACTATTTAAAATAGTGGGATAAGCGGAACGTACAGCGTTGTATCCATCATCTTCTACAGCCATAAGTATCAATTTATCAGTAAATTACCGTTAAATACTATCTGAGTAGAAATAAATATTAGTAATTGTCTCATTTCTTTGAGAAAACGTGGTCATTAGCGGCCTAGATAAGGGGCCAAGGCCACCGATGACCTCCTGTTTCATCCTCCGGAAAAACACCAGCAGAGCGCAAAGCTCGGGCCCTAGTCAGTAACGCATCAACCTCGAGACTTGTCAAAAGGTCACCGAGAGTAGTCGAAATATCTGTGTTCAGTAGACGGTCGATGCCGGTGAGAGCCGTTTCACCTAAGGGGTCGCCGACGTAGTCCCACATGACCGTTCGTAGCTTGAACTGAGCGTGGAACGTTAGACCGTGGTCGATCCCAAGAATCCGTCCATTATGGGCCTGTAGGCAATGGCCCGACTTTCTGTCTGTGTTGTTGGCAATGAAGTCCAACACACACAACTGACGGAGATCGGGATCGCCCATCCCGGCCTCGGCGAGGGAGAAGTAGTGGTGTTCGAAGTTAGCGTCCACGAAGGCCTGGACCGAACCTTCCCCCAGGGGGCCATCGACGATTGTCGTTGGCGGGATCACGTCCCACCCCATCGTGTTGGCCAACTCATACATGGCGACCTCACGTCGATAAAGGCCACCAGGAAAGTCAGCCAGCGGACGTTCACCAACTGCAGGTTTGTAAATAGCTCGATGTGAATTCGTACGGGCAGCTCCGACAGGGGCGGAACCCTTCGGCCCAGAGTTGTTGGACGAGGCTGTCGAGTCCTGGTTGCTTGAGGCGCCCCCGGTGACGGTGGCCAACAGGGTCAGATTGGAGCTCTCCGGCATTCGGCCTTCGATCTCGTACTCGCCGGTATGGAAAAGGTCGAGCAGTTCATTGGCCGACATGTCAAACGTGGGCGAAGGTGTAGCGTCGGCAGACGCGCTAGTCGTCACAATGTCCTCGCGGGAACCAAAGCCTAATTCAGCCGAGGACAGTTATGCCCATTCGGGTCAAGGGGTTGACCACATAGGCGACAGGGTGGCCGTCCGGACTTCATCAGCTGACGGGCAGTCCGAACAAACTGTGAAGCATAAGACGGCGATACATGAGCACGAAGTCGTGCACCTTCGTCCTCGGTAGCGTCTAGTATTTCGTCCTCGCCCTGGCCGGATACGAGTTCTTCAACCAAAATCACGATCTCGCCGTCGTTACCGTCGACGCCAACCGCTATTTGTCCGACGACCCATTCGGCAATGGCAGGCTCTCTCAGCTCGACGACATCGGTTGGTCGAGCTGTTGCTGGGAGATCTTCAAGGACTGTCACTAGGAATTGGGCGAGGGCCTCTACCTGCTGTTTCTCAAGCTTCACCGAAACATAGCTGGTATCGTCGCCTACCTGAAGAAAGAATGTCCGGTTTCCCGGTTCTCCAACGGCCCCGGCAGTAAAGTGCTCGACTTCTCGATACTCGAATGACTCGCTCATATGGTTAGGTCCTCGTCCCTTTTAGCATTTGATGCGCCAATGCCAAGAGACTTACCTTAGGTGCCTTGATCAACCTTTGAGAATAGTTACGCATAACAAACTTGGCTACTACTGTAGGTCTTCGAACTTCATTGAACAATATTTCCACGAGTCGTAATGACTGTTTCTTTTAGGCGATTCCGCCGATGTTGTCAGGATCGCCCATGGTGTTGAGTCCTAAGACACGCGGCCCCAGAGACGAGTACTGGATTGCAGTTACCGAACAAGGGGCAACTACGATCCGCTGGAAAAGGTCTAAGTGCGTACCTAGGGCGTGGGCAGTAGCAGCTTTGATGGTGTCGGCGTGGGAGACGGCGACGATCGCCTCGCCAGCATGGGTGGCCACGAGAGTTTGAATTGCGTCGACCATCCGAATCTGCATTTCGCCAAAAGACTCACCACCAGGAAATCGAAACCCGCTTGGATACTGCTGGACGGTTGCCCATTCCCGTTTCTTGTAGAGATCCCGAAGTTTCTTGCCGGTCCAGTCACCAAAGTCGGCCTCGATCAGTCCTTTGTTTCGACGGACTCGCAGCCCAAGCTTCTTGGCGATAGGGGCAGCGGTTTCACGGGTTCGTTCCATCGGTGATGCGTAGACCGCGGTGATTCCAGATGCTTTCTTGTTGGCATCTCGCTGCAGGTCGTGCCAGGTTGAAAGCTGGTTAGCCACGGCCTCTGCTTGGGCAATTCCGACTTCCCCTAGATGGAGCCCTTTAGCTCGACCGGGAAGAACCTTGCCGGTCGTAGGAGTCCGTCCGTGACGCACCAAGAAGACAAGTGTTGGTTTTGGGGGAGAGGTTCGGGCCATGACAACCAACAATAGCGAGCGAATCACCCATGCCCTCGGTCGAGCGTGGGCAATACAGGTTGCCGGCTACGCCCCAAAGCCTGAAGCGCCGCGCTACGGTTAGGTGGGTGAAGGTTATGCGAATAACACAGACTATCTTGGCGCTTAGTGTCGCCGTTTTAAGTTCCTGTTCGTCAAATGAAGTATCAGCCGACTACGATGAAAATTCCGAATCCGGGTTTATGGATGCCTGTGCCGACTCGGTCAGCGACTCGCAGCTTGTTTCGAATGTATGTGGCTGTGTCTATTCCGAAGTTAAGGACAACTTCACCTACGACCAAATGGTCGACCTGCAGGAACTAACAGCGGGAGTCGGAGATAATGACGCAGACGGCCTAGCCGCCCCTCTGGCTGATGAAATGAGAGATATAGTCGCCAACTGCGTGGCTGTCGAAGTGAAGCAAATCCGCTAGACGAAGTTGTCTAACGGCGTCGAGAGTAGCTACGACAAGACCTGCAATATGGTCTTTGATGTTTCTTCAGCGAATTGTTCCGTAACGCCAAGGGGGGTTGCGTCGATCATCTCACCTAGGTGATTTGTCACTCGACAATAGCCATACTCGTCGACTTGAATCACCGTGCCGCAATCGGCTGGCAAACTATCGACGGTTTCGGTGACGACGACGACCCCAGCCTCTCGCTGAGCGATTGGGTGAAGCTCTCCAGCCCGCCGGTACCCGTGTATTCCGTCAGCGAAAACGAATGGCTGACTATTGCCTGAAGCAGCGAAAAAGCTCTCCGGTAGCTGGTTGATCCATTCCCAGTCGTCAACGAACTCGTCGTTGGCGAAGACACCGAGTTCGAAATTTGTAGGCTTTGACGTTGTAGCGATGGCGAGAAGAGCCTGTCGCGCAACGGCCAGGGCGGAAGCTCGGTCGCCGAAGATGCCTAACGGCCCGATTGGGAGGTTAGCTGTGACTGGGACCGAGGGCAGCGTGCTAATCGCTGCGATGTGAGGTCTAAGTCGAGCCGGAATAGCGTCAGGGTTGTCGAACAATGGTGACCACGCTAAGTCGGCGTAGGCAATTGCTACCCGGCCAAAGAGAGAGTGGTGGGATTCCCGGTTCCACAGCCCAGTACCTCCACACTTCAGACGATATTCGGTTTCAACGGGATGAGGGTGAAGGGCACGGTGCTGATCGGCTTGGTCGCGCCTGATGTCGCGAATATCTTCAAGGAATTCCCAAGAGTCGCCGTCAAGACTGGCCGAGTTCGCCCCAGCCCAACGTCCAGTAGTCAGCCCGCCAAACATTCCTTTGGCAGTTTTAGTTGTCGAAGTCTGTTCAGTCGTCGGCAGTGCTGAATGCTGGCCTGCGGCAGATTGGTCAGCCCAACGCCCGCTTGTGAGACCGCCAAACACCCCGGTACGTCTCTTCCGTGAAACCGATTGAGGTTTGGCGCCGGTAGAGGCCGGCGCCGGTGACTCCTGGAGGTCGGGCACAGTGATAACGGGTTGAGATTCGGTCAGTAGTTCGTCACCCGCAAGACGACGCTCAGCGGATCGCTGGCGGACGATGAATCGGGCATTTCCAACATCGATTATGCCGCTCCCAAGTCGGGTCGGTCCTTCCACGTCTTCATCATTGATTCGTAAAAAGCCATCACCCGGTACGACCATTACTCGGTTGCGGGACTCGATGTGAAGTGAGAACTGGACTTCGGCACCGCTATTGCGAAAATGAAAGCTGCCTTTGTCCAGAGGTAAAACGGTCCCAGCGGTCAGCCCAGCGATTTGTCGGATCTCGATCACGCTGGACAATGTTGGGTCACCGAGGGCGCCGTCCATATTGCCGTCAGTAGCGACCGGTACCTGCAGAATCGATTGGCTGAGGTCGTTGAACTGTCGTTCTTCGTGTTCTTTTTGTGTTTCGGCGTTCCCTAGTTCGCTCATGCCTCATCCCCATTACTTGCAACCACATGTATCACCAAGTAAGTACATAGTACTATATTTCACATCAAATAATCTTTTCAAGTTCTACATGGTCTCCGGTTCGAGTAGTAGACCTCTAGTCTCTTACCTCATGATTAGGAGATCGACGCCCACCCTCCGCAGGTCAGAACGCTGTTTGAGAGCTATCCAGGACTCGGTTGGCTAGGTTCACCTTGTGCTGAATAAAAGTTCAAGAGTTGTAAATCCGGGTTGATCGGCTTCGTGTAGATGCTTCAACGTCTCAGCGAATGCCCTGACATAATCGTCACCTGCTCTCCATTCCAGCTCATTCGTTGCTAGGTTCAGTATCTATGTCTGAAGGGTTTAGTCGGCGCGGAGCCATTCCTGAACAACAAAGTCGGTCGCCGCAAAAAGTACGTCGCCCGCGCCGAACAATCGGTCAAAAATTGTTGTTGATGATGGGCTCTTTGTCGACGGTTTTTCTGCTGTTGGTTGCTGGAGTTCTTTTTTGGGCGAACCAGGTTCTGGGTAACGTACAAACCATTCCCGTCGACGGGCTTTCCGAATCTAAAGGCGGCGTGTCTAACTGGCTGCTGGTTGGGACCGATAGCCGAGAGGGAATAGACGAATCTGACCCAAACGCGGGAGCGTTCCTCGACGGTGAAGTCGGCGGGCGACGGACTGACACCATCATGATCGCCCGGGTTGACACCAATAACTCGACGGTCCGCTTACTTTCGGTCCCGAGAGACCTCTGGGTTGATATCCCCGGTAGTGGTGAAGACCGAGTCAACGCGTCATTCACCGGCGAGAACGGTCCAGCCCGACTGGTTGAAACTATCGAGCTAAACCTGGGAATCGAAATCAACCAATATGCAGAGGTGAACTTTGTCGGCTTCCAAGACGTCATTGACGCTCTTGGCGGAGTGCCGATGTATTTCGAGACGCCGGTTCGAGATCCGAACACTGGCCTCAATATCAAAACCGCTGGATGTCACACCCTTGATGGAGAGCAAGCCTTAGCGTTCGCCCGAACCCGAAAACTCGAATACTACGAGGACGGAGAATGGGATCGGCTTGGGCAATCAAGTGACTTAGAACGGGCAGCCCGTCAGCGCTATTTTTTGGCTCGGGTCGCCGACGCCACTGCTTCGAAAGCCAACTTGTTTGACGCTGGGGAGTTCAACAATGTCGCAAATGCCGCCGGTCAGAACCTCCAGGTATCGAGCGGCACCGGTACAACAGATCTGCTTAACTTAGCCCGGACCTTTAGAAACGTCGGTAGCGAAGGCGTCGAATCGTATTCGTTGCCGGTCGTCGACCAACGCATCGAGGGCAAAGCAGTTGTCGTGCTTCAGGTGGAAGAAGCCCAACCGGTGCTGGACCTGTTCCGCAATGCTGAAGAATTGCCGGAGGGCACCGTTGGTAAGGCGAGTTTCACGACATCGGTGCTGAACGGGTCGGGTACACAGGGGCAAGCGTCATCGGCGGGCACAGCGCTCGAATCACAAGGTTTCAAAGTCGGTGAAGTTGGTGACGCGTCGTTAGAGGTGTCAACGTCCGTCATTCGTTACGGCCCTGGCCAAGAGGCGGAGGCCAAGACTGTGGCGACCTTTGTCGACAGTGACGTCGAGTTCGAGGCCGATTCTGACATCGATGGTGTTGTCCTCGTAACCGGAAGCGGTTTTAGGGGCATTCGGACAGAACCCGTTGACGTCGACGGCCCAGCTCCTTCGGCGGACTCGCCGCCTGCGGCCGGCGGTGATAACGGCGACTCCGAAACCGTGATCGAGGAGGACGACGCTGGTGAGGTGCTCGCAGATGGCGACCGCGCTAGTGAATGTAAGGCCTGATGCCTAAGGCGATGCGTTGAGGTTCTAAATCTTGCTGGCGAGGTCGGCCGCGATCGTTGCCGGGTCTCCATCTCCAGGAGTCAACCGGAATTCGGGTTTGAGAGGCGCCTCATACGGGTCATCGATTCCGGTCATGTTTGTGATCTCGCCTGAACGCGCCCGAGCGTACAGGCCTTTTGGGTCGCGTTGTTCACAAATTTCGAGCGGTGTGTCAACGAATGCTTCATAGAACGGTACATCGGCGGCTGCGTGTAGGCGTCGAGCCAAATCTCTTGCCGCCCGGTACGGGCTGACCACCGGCACGATAGCAGTAATGCCAGCGTCGGCCATCAAACGTGCGACGTGTGCGACTCGACGTATGTTCTCGTCACGATCTTGAGCGGAAAACCCGAGATCGCCGTTGAGACCCTGACGTAAGTTGTCGCCGTCCAACAGGTATGCCGGACGGCCTTGTTCTAGAAGAATTCGTTCGAGCTCAACGCCGATCGTTGACTTTCCAGAACCGGACAGCCCTGTGAACCAAAGCGTTGAACCGGTGTTACCGGTCGCCTTCGATCGCAGTGCACGGTCCACAACACTGTCATGCCAGAGCGTATTTTCCGTAGCTGGCACATCGACCATAGCTTCTGTTAATCCCCCTGCTATTCAGTATCGATTATCATGCCAGCACCGACCGTCACGTTTGTGTGCTCATCGACCAAGATGAACGACCCAGTTGTGCGGTTGCGGCGGTATTTGTCGGCAAAGATCGGCTTTGTTATACGAAGGCGAACTCGCCCGATCTCATTCAACTTCAACGACGTCGAAGCCTCATCTCGATGAAGCGTGTTGATATTCAGGCGATATCGCATGTCTTTCACGATGGTCTTTGCCCAGTTTGTTGTGTGCTTGATAGCGAGCTTCGAGCCTTCGGTCAGCTCCGACGCATCTGCCATCCAGCAAATCATGGCCTCGACGTCTTGAGTTGGCGTCGCCTGATTGTTTACCCGGCAGATCATATCGCCGCGGCTGATATCGATTTCGTCTTCAAGGAGAACCGTCACCGCCATCCGGGGTTGAGCTTCCTCAACCTCTTGACCGGCTACCTCAATTGACTTGATCCGGGTAGAAAGCCCAGAAGGTAACGCAGCGACTTCGTCGCCAACCTTCATTACGCCACCGGCAATAGTTCCTGCATAGCCACGGTAATCATGGTGGCTTTCGCTCTGAGGCCGAATGACGTACTGGACCGGCAGCCTAACATCGACCATGTTGCGGTCAGATGCGATGTGGAGCTCCTCCAAGTGGTGAAGCAGGGTTGCGCCCTGGTACCAGTTCATGTTGGCAGACCGATCGACCACATTGTCGCCAAGGAGGGCGGACATTGGAATGAAAGTCAGATCGGGTGCGTCGAGTTTCGTCGCGAATTCGGTGAATTCTCGACGGATCGATTCGAAGACTTCTTGGTCAAAATCGACCAGATCCATTTTGTTGATCGCGACCACAAGGTGAGGTATCCGCAGAAGGCTTGCGATAAAGGCGTGACGCCTCGATTGTTCCACGATGCCGTTCCGGGCGTCGATCAGGACGATCGCCAAGTCGGCGGTTGAGGCACCGGTAACCATATTGCGGGTGTACTGGATGTGTCCTGGCGTGTCAGCAATAATGAACTTGCGCCTTGGGGTTGCAAAGTAGCGGTGAGCGACATCGATCGTGATGCCCTGTTCGCGTTCTGCGCGCAGCCCGTCGGTCAAAAGCGCAAGGTTGACGTTCTCTTCGCCTTTGTTTCGGCTGGTCTCTTCGATGGCTTCCATCTGATCTTCGAAGATCGACTTCGAATCATAGAGAAGTCGTCCGATCAAGGTGCTTTTGCCGTCATCTACCGATCCGGCGGTTGCGAGTCGTAGGAGATCCATTAGAAGTAGCCTTCTTTCTTGCGGTCTTCCATGGCCGCTTCGGCCGTTCGGTCGTCTGCTCGGGTTGCTCCACGTTCGGTGATCCGGGTGGCTGCAACCTCATCGATTACTTGGTCGATAGTGACTGCCGGAGAGTCCACGGCGCCGGTACACGTCGCGTCGCCAATAGTTCGGAATCGAACTGTCCGTTGTTCTGTCACTTCTCCATCAGCCATATTTATGAATGGGGTTTTTGCCAACCACATGCCATCACGCTGGAATACTTCGCGTTTGTGCGCGTAGTAAACGCCAGGAATTTCTAAATCTTGGTCCTTGATGTAATTCCAGACGTCCAACTCGGTCCAATTTGAGATCGGGAAGATGCGCATATGTTCGCCAGGTTTGTGACGGCCGTTGTATAGGCTCCACAGTTCAGGACGCTGACCTTTAGGGTCCCACTGGCCGAACTCATCTCGGAAGCTATAGACCCGCTCTTTGGCCCGAGCTTTTTCTTCGTCTCGCCTGGCGCCTCCAAAAAGTGCATCGAATTTGTGCTCTTCAATGGCGTCTAACAGGGCCGTTGTTTGGAGGCGATTCCGAGAAGCGTTGATGCCGGTGTCTTCGACCACTTTGCCTTCGTCGATAGCTTTCTGGACAGAAGCTACGATCAGCTTCACGCCAGTCCGCTCGACCATGCGGTCTCGAAAGTCGATGACCTCAGGAAAGTTGTGCCCCGTATCGACATGCATAATGGGGAATGGAATTGGTGCAGGGGCAAAAGCCCGCAGCGCCAATTCGAGACAGAGAATCGAATCTTTGCCCCCTGAAAATAGCAATACCGGTTTTTCGAACTCAGCGGCGACTTCTCGAATAATATGTATAGCTTCCGATTCGAGAGCACCAACGTGAGAAATCTGCGTTTTCATTTCACTCCTTGGCAGTGGTAAACATACCATACGGGCCATTTGGGTCGAAGCTTGAGCTCGCGGCTGGTTTTCATCGGCCAAAGTCCCTAAAGGCTGGTTGAAGGTGACGAAGTGTACATCTACCTGGGCTTGAAGGGGATGTACATTTCCCTTCGCCAAATTTGTCTAGCACAGTGTAGGGTTGCTTTACTGTTGAGGTCAACAAGCGTCGGGATGCAAGGTGGTCCACCCTAGCGTCGGTTGGCATCTTCGAGAAATCCGTCGGCTCTTGGTACTTGAATACTGAAGGTGGGACCTAGGTAGACCGATAGATTCAAATCCGCATATATGCGGCTCAAAATGATAAGGGTTAAACCTAATGGCACAATCAGGGTCGGTTGTAAGTATCACGAGCTATGTCGATGCGATTAAGCGACGGTGGGTTATCGTTGCTGCGTTAGTGGTATTAGGCGCATTGCTCGGATTTATTTTACTAAGTTCGCAGGAACGAGTTTACGTTTCCCAATCACGGGTCCAAGTGCGCCCCCTCGTATCTCAAAGTAGCGACCCGAACTTGGACGTCTCACGCCAGGTCGACATCGAATCGGAGGTGCGTGTCGCATCGTCGCAACGCGTCGCCGAATGGTCGATTGCCTTAGTCGAAGAAGGGGAAAACCTTGACAGCGAGACGTTTAATGAAGTCGAAGTTCGCGAAGCAGCGGCCGAGGTATTTGCCTCTGGCGATCTCGACCGCTCCGCAGCCCAGGAACAGTTAAGCAAGCTCGAAGTCGAAGTGGCCGGTGACTCGAACATTTTGACATTCACCGCCAGTGCAAGCGACCCAGACGTAGCTCGTGCTATAGCTCAGTCGAGCGCGGTGGCGTACCTCGAGTTTCGATCTTCCAACGTATTAGCGGATCGTGTGGAAGTACGAGCCCGCCTAGCCGAACGAGAAGAGGAACTGACCCAAGAACTCACCGAGCTCGCAGACGAACGAAGTGAGGCGCAGGCCGCCGCGGTAGAGGCCAACCCAGAGCTTGTGCCTGATGTTCCTCAGAACGCCGCCGAAATCGCCAAGACACAGGAATTGATCGAAATCGGCAGCAACTACGCTGCCCTCGAAGCTTCCACCGTTGACGCCGGCGTGGTCCTCACTGACGCCGAAGTGCCGCTTGATCGCCAAGGTCTACCGGCCAGATCAGGTCTGGTACTCGGCGCCTTGCTTGGTCTCGTCGTCGGGCTAAGCGCTGCATACATTCTCGACCGTGGTGATGACCGTATCCGAAGTGCCAACACCGAAATAACCGCCCTCGGCGCACAAGTGCTCGGTTCTGCGCCCGTCGACCGCAAGAAGTTCGGGCTTCCAGCCCCCGTCGATACGCTCGCTTCCGGCAGCAGTATGTCGAGCGACGCGTACAGGCGTCTTCATGGCTCCACGACGTTTGCTCTTGACAACGAAGAAAAATCGCTCGTTCTCGTAGCTGGCATTTCCAGTTCCTATGCTGGCAGTTTAGTACTCGCAAACATGGCCGTGACGGCTGCTCGATCTGGCCGTCGAACGTTGCTCGTTGGTGCCGACCTGCGCCAACGGTTGATGTCTCAATACCTGGGCATGCGCCCAACGATGGGTCTCAGCGATGTAATTGTCAGCGGCAGTTCACTTGCTGAAGTGGTCGAATCGGTGCCTAAGGTCGAGAATCTGAGTTTTCTTGGGGCAGGTACTCAGACGGCACGACCAGACAAGGTCATTCAAAGTGAAGCCTTCGGTCGACTAATGTCGGCGTTGGAAACCGACTATGATCTCGTGCTCGTCGAAGCCCCGCCCGTCCTTACGGCGGCTGACGCCGTCGACATCGCTCGGGTATGTCATGGCGCTGTTCTCGTAGTTGATAGCGATGCCGAGTCTCGGCAGACTATCGCTGATGCGATCGCTCAGTTACGCAATGTTGGTTCCACGGTTGATGGCGTCGTTGTCGCCGAGCGGTAGGTCTAAAGTCTGATGACTCTGACAGACCCACCAGCGTTTCCGGAAGTCCAATCAGCCGTTTCGGAGCCTGCTCAACTGGAAGTGATGCGCATCGAAGCCTCGTCGCCGCTGCCGTCCTGGCCTCTGGCATTGATGATTACTGCGTACCCGCTCTGGTTCCTGCTTGGCGTTAGTGGGTTCATGTGGGTAGCGACCGCGGTCATAATGCTAGTCTTTCTAGTGCAGCGGCGGAACGTAGTCGCGCCGAAAGGGATGTTCTTCTACGGGATATTTCTCGTCGGTGTGTTGGGGTCTGCGTTCAGTATCGACACCGTGCCACGCATGGCCGGGTACTCGCTGCGGCTCGGCTACTACGTGTCCGCCGGAATCATGCTTCTCTACTGCCTTAACGGTGGGCGTGGTGTCGATGTTTGGCGGATTGCTAAGGCCTTCACATATTGGTGGTTAGCGACCATCGGCGGCGGGTACCTAGCGTTTATTTTGGGAGATTTCTCGTACCTTTCTCCAATGGGTTACCTCCTCCCGGAGTCGCTCAAGGCTAACGATCTAGTTCAGACCATGGTTACTCCAGGCTTCGCAGACATTCAAAGCATCGTGGGTTTCCCTGTTCCTAGACCCAAGGCCCCATTTTCCTATACCAACAGCTGGGGCGCGATGCTTGCTCTTCTTACACCGTTTGGCCTGATGGCGGCGAGTGACGCCAGGGTCGGGGTTCCGCCGAAGATTGCGAGAATAGGTTTGTTGCTGTCAGTTGTCCCGGGTGTCGTTTCATTGAACCGGGGTCTTTGGCTTAGTCTTGGTTTGGGTCTACTTTATGCTGGCTTTAGATTTGGCATGAGCGGCAAGACGAGGCTCCTAGGCCAGATGCTTATCGGTGCCCTGGTGCTGTCGATAATCTTAGTATTTAGCCCGCTTAGCAATTTGGTCTCGGCACGAGTGAACAACGAAAGCCCGTCCGACGCAACAAGGTCGAGCCTCATCCTCGGCGCAGTCGAAGGCGCTGCGGAACGCCCGGTCTTTGGCTGGGGAGCGCCACGCCCGAACCCCAACCCAAAGCACCCTCCGATCGGTACCCACGGGCAGTTATGGTCGCTGTCGTTCTCCCATGGCCTCGTCGGCCTCGTCGGCTATATGGGGGCGATGTTTTCGTTTCTATATTGGACTCGAAAGCAAATGTCTAAGGTTGGAACATGGGCGCATACCGTCGTGTTGATCGGGATTATTCAGACGCCGTTCTACCTTCAGGTCCCGCACCAACTGTTCACTATTCTGGCGGCAGTCGTCATCGCCATACGCCTCCAACAAGATCCGTCTGGAACGAACGAAGAACTCGTCGCCAACTAGTTACGGGCTTCGGAGCCGTCGAATTTTTTCGAGCGGCACCGATAGGTCGCCGGCGAAGAACCAAACGTAAGCGGCCATTCCGAGGCCCGCGACTCCAGTGGTCCAGAAGAGACCAGCTCGGGTATCTGGGACCAACAAGCCAAGAGGCAACACGGCAGCCAACGCTCCAGCCGCTGCAATGAAGGCGGGCCGACCCGGGAACGGCCTGAGCCCGGCAAATCGATTAGTCAAGGAAAGGGGAAGAAGGTTTGCTGTAATGACTGCAGCGACCCAGGCAACCGCTGCTCCGGTAAGCCCGAACCTTGGTACGAGCAAAGCCAGCAGTATGAGATCTATGGCGACGGCTATAGCGGTTCCAGCTAGCGACCAGCCACTCCTACCCAACATCAACAGCGTTCCATCGGCGGGTCCTGCGGCAGGGCTAAACAAAACGCCTAGTGCAAGAATCGTTAGCGCTGTGGTGCCGAGAGCGGCATCGTCACCGGACGCTACCAGACCGATGATCGGTTTTGGCTGCAACGCAAGAATCAGAAGGTATGGCCAAAGAATCATCACCATCCAACCAGTGGTTTGGTCAATCAGGTGTTGGGCTCGCTGACCGTTCTCATTGGCGAATGCCCTACGTATCTTTGGTGTCACAGCTTGAGTCAGTGACGCCACCAAGAAATTGGCGGCGGTAATAAACCGACTCAACGAACCGTAGATGCCAGACGCTACTTCAGCCTGAAGTCCGGCTTGGGGAGCTAGCGCCGAAACGATGATGACATCGACTCTTTCGAGAGTAATCTGAAGCGCAGTCGAGACCGACCGAGGTCGAACGAAACGCCAGAACTCTCCAGCGGAGACTTGTGGCTGACCGGTATTAGCGAATCCTCCTAGTCGTTGAAGGGCGACGAGTCCGGCCACCGCGGCGACAACCACTGGTATTGCCCACGCTAGGGCGACTGCGGCTGGGTTTGGGTTATCGGAACTTAGCGCTACAGCCCCAATGAGGACGACCTGGGCGACGGGTCGGAAAACTCGTCCGATCAGAGCGGTCGGAGTCATCGACCCAAGCCCGCGAGTCGCTCCAAAGATGGCCACTGTTAGCCCCCAGAGCGGAATCGTGATCGCCAGAACTCGGATCATTTGGGCGACGTCTTCAGCCCCTTTGTCGGCAACTAACTCGCCGATCGTTGAAGCCGACAAGGCGACAATGGCTGCGAACAATGTCCCGACTGCGAGGACGGGCCCAAAGGCGATGGCGAGTAGCGAACGAGGGTTGTTGGTCGTTCCTTCAGAAGTCTTTGGCATGAAGTAGACCAAACCGGTCATGGTTCCCAAACAAGAACTGTTGCCGAGAATCGTGATGACCGATACCGAGACGAAGAATATTCCGGCGAAGGCGGTGCTTATGTGGTTGACAGCGATCGCCACGCCGAAATTGGCGATGGTCGACCCTGCCGCTCCGGCGAGAGCTAACGCCGAGGCGCTTCCGTTAGATTGTCGAGGTCTCGGCTGAACTTCGTCGTTGGCGCCTGGCATGGCTGCTACGACTCGAAACCTAGGCGGCGGCGTAGGCAGTTCACTAGGGGGGCGTCGGTTGTGTCGACCGTTGTCGCTTCCCACCGTTGGCCTTCCAGTTGGGTCTCACGATAAAGAAGTTCGCACAGGTATAGGTCAATTATGGCTTCGACCTCCGAGGTGAGTGGGCTGAGTTTCTGAGCACCGGTGCTGGCGACGGTCGCTAAAGCTGACTCGACAGAAACCCCATCCGAACGTCGTTCGGTCTCGAAAAGGTCGTGCAGTAGGTCAAAGCCGACCGGCCGGCCTAGACCGGCGAACTCCCAGTCCCAAATGACCATCATTTTTTCGGTCGTGCTTGTGTTCCATGGTGTCAGGTCCCCGTGCCACAGCCCAACCTCTAATTCGATCTCACCGGAGTGCTCTAAAACCTTGTCAACAAATGGCCGCAACGTTTGGTTTTCAAGCCATTTTGGTACGACCGTCAGGTCGCGGACCTTCACCGTTCCACCTGAAACACTACGGGCAAGAGATGTAACAAAGTCCAGTGTCAAGGGGCCTGAGCGTTTCGGCCTCGGGCCGTTCTTTAGTGCGGCGCTGACGACGATGACGCGGCCATCTGGTTCAGGTCGAGAATCATGAAAAAGAACTCGGGGGGCTTCGATTTTTTCTGGAAGGTGGGATTCGATCCTGAGCAAAATATCCCGCTCGTTCGAGACTAGTTGCCTCGTCAAGGGTGACCATCCGATTTTGACGAAGCCAACAACAACGCCGTCTGGGCGTATTAGTTGCAGTACGGGTTTGCGGTTTCTGCGTTTAGGTCCAAGGATAATCGAAGCGATGAGTTGGGGTTCCCCGAGCTTCGTAGCCAACTCATCGACTAGTTCGAAAGGGCCTACTCTGGCGGTCTCGCCTCCCGTCACGCCAAGTACACGCGGGTGTCCAATTACTGGAGATACAGCGCTTACAACACTGTTTAACAGTGAACGCGAATCATGAAACCGGCGAAGCGTTGCCGCTGTCACCGAGCGGTTTCCGATTGGAATAAGAAGTTCAGGTTCAGCCAAGTTGGGTCGAAAAAGATACTCAAGCGAACCGTGACCTCCGTCTGCGAGGTCGCCGCCGATGGATCCGCCGACAAGACGGTTAAGCCAGGCGGTCGTCGACTCAGAATCGGAGTTGGGTTCTTGTGAGTGCATATGGGTTGATCGACTCGTAACACCTTGTTTCTCAGTCACAGTATCCTATCTAGTGTGCGGGCGGTGTTTATCTCGACGTAACTGGCGAATTTCCTTAGGTTCACCTAGGATTGCGTCGAGAAAACTATATGAGTGGAGCAGACGTACAAGTGTCAACTTCTACTAGCGAAGAACGTCGACCAAATCTAGAGAACAGTAATCAATTATTGACCGGAATGAGCGGCAAGAAAAGGGTGCTGTTCGTGTGTTCTGCTGGTGGACATCTTTCTCAACTGCTCCAGTTGCGGCCGTGGTGGAAACATCATGATCGCAGGTGGGTTACCTACGATGCGTCTGACGCTCAGGCAAAGCTGATCGACGAAGAAATTGCCGCCGGTCATTTCCCGACAACTCGGAATGTCAAGAACACCGTTCGCAATTTCCCGCTGGCGCGTAGAGAGCTAAGAAGATGGCGGCCGGATGTAGTGATTTCTAACGGTGCTGGCATCGCTGTGCCTTTTTTTGTTGTGGCAAGAGCGATGAAGATCCCAACGGTTTATATCGAGGTCTATGACCGGGTTGACAGTAAGACTCTTACCGGGAAACTATGCCAACCGTTCACCTCGTTGTTCCTAACCCAATGGCCCGAACAGCAGCGGCTCTACCGGAACAGCAAATTGATCGGCCCCTTGTACTAACTCTGTTGGCAGGCATCACGGTGGAAAAAATGCGAAAGAAAAAGCTAGTTGCAGTATCGGTCGGCACCGACCACCATCCATTCGATCGCCTAGTGGCGTGGACCGGTGAATGGGCCAAAGAGAACTCTGACGTTCAGGTCGTAATCCAACGCGGTCCGGCGGCCGCGGTGCCAGGCCTTGACTGCCCGCAAGTTATGCCCCACGATGAACTTCGCCGACTGTTTGGCATTGCTTCAGTGGTGGTCTGTCACGGCGGGCCATCGACAGTGATGGACGCCCGATATGCAGGCTCGAAACCAATTGTGCTACCGCGTAATCCAGAATTTGGTGAACACGTCGACGGCCATCAGCTCGCTTTCGCCCACCATTTGGAGCGTCATGCTCTGGCCAAGGTCGTCTATGACCGGGGCCCACTCTTTGAAGCGATTGAAGCGGGTATTGCTGACGAAGGTCTTTACCGCACAGTTCACGGTCACGGCCTTGAGGGTGTGGTGGGCTTTGGGCAAATGTTAGACAACTTACTTGGAACCGTCACCGAAATCGATGAGTCAGGCGAGTTCTTTGCGGAAGAAACTTCGCCCATTAACCGGCATGAAGAGGTCTCCGCCGAACCAGCGCGACCAGCAGTTGAAGGCTAAATATGGCAGATACTTCGTTTGAAACAACAACAGAACCAGCGACCGCCCACCTGGCAGACAAATCGGTCTCCGTCGTCATCGCTACCAGAGATCGGCCAGCGCTGTTACGTCGAGCTATCAAAGGGGTAGTCGATCAGCATCATGGTGATCACCTTGAGATCGTCTTGGTTTTCGACCGTTGCGAGCCCGACAACGAGTTAGCGAGAAACGACGATGCCTGCCGGATTGTTGTGACGACCAACAGTCGCTCGCCGGGCTTAGCGGGCGCCCGAAATAGCGGAATCGAAATGGCGTCCAATAACTGGATCGCGTTGTGCGACGACGACGACGAGTGGCTACCAGGTAAGCTTGCCGCCCAGTTCGAAGCCCTGACGGCTTTGCCTCAGGCTCGGGCCTCGTGTACTGGTGTTTTTATCCACTATGAGGGCGACGACACAGCCCGAATTCCCGATCCGACGAAAATGACGTTCGAGCATTTTCTCAACGACCGGATGACCGAAGTCCACCCATCGAGCTGGCTTGTTCATCGGAAGACGTTCGTCGACGAGATTGGTTTGGTCGACGAGTCAATACCAGGTGGTTACGCCGAAGACTACGACTTCATTCTTCGGACGGTTCGGCACTGTCCGCTGGCTGTGGCCGAAGAGCCGCTGGTTCGGATTTGGTGGCACGGTGCTTCATTTTTCTTCGAACGGTGGAAGACAATTGACGAGGCTTTGACGTATATTCTGGCCAAGTACCCAGAGTTTGAGGGTCAACCCAAGGGGTTGGCTCGAATAAAGGGCCAACAAGCAGTCGCCAAAGCTGCGATGAAGGACCGCAAAGGTGCGCTTTCGACCGCATGGGAGACGTTCAAACTCTCGAAGACCGAGAAACGTGTGCCGGTTGCCGTAGCCGTTGCTGCGGGTTTTCCCGCGAATGTTGCCCTGAAATTGGCTCACAAACTGGGGCGCGGCATTTAGGCGTGACCGCCTAGAATACGCCCATGGGATTACACTCTCAGTCGGGTTCGCCTATCCAGCAGATTGTTTCGTTGGGCGCCCAGTGGCCGACGATCGACCCATTCCTGTTCTGTGCCCACCACCTTGATCAGTATCCAAAGTCCAATGGTTCCCTCGGGCCGGATGGATCACTAGCCGGAAGAAGGATTGGGCAGGACTTTGCTGGTCTCAACGGTTGGAATATGTATCATGGGGCCGGCGTCCCTGGGTTTCCTCAGCACCCTCACCGAGGGTTCGAAACCGTCACCTATGTACGCCGCGGGTACTGCGACCATTCGGACTCACTCGGGGGTAGAGCAAGGTTTGGCGAGGGCGATGTGCAATGGCTGACCGCCGGCTCAGGAATTGTCCATGCCGAAATGTTTCCGCTACTTGACGACCAGAACCCTAACCCGCTTCACTTGTTTCAAATTTGGTTGAACTTGCCAGCAGCTAACAAAATGGTCGATCCACACTTCTCAGTATTCTGGAACACCGATATTCCTGAGGTTGTTGAGACCGACGCGAATGGGCATAAGACTTCGGTTACCGTCATCGCTGGCCGGGTCGGTGGTCGAAAGGCTCCCACACCGCCGCCCGATTCTTGGGCAGCGGCTGAGAGCCATGATGTTCAGATATGGCATATCAAGGTGGCGCCGGGCGGGTCTTGGGAGCTGCCGCTTGGGCCCGATTCTTCAGGTCGCGTGCTGTATTTTTTTGAAGGCGACGAGTTGTCGGTCGCCGGAGAACCTGTTGTGGTCAACTCTGGCGTGGTGCTAGACTCGTCAGTCCCCGTCGGTATCGTTGCGGGGTCTGTTGCCGCCGAATGCTTAGTACTTCAAGGCACTCCAATTGGTCAACCGGTTGTTCAGTCCGGGCCATTCGTTATGAACACGAGAGCGGAAGTTCAGCAGGCGATGTTGGATTATCGGCGGACTCAGTTTGGTGGTTGGCCGTGGCCAACCGATGGTCCGACCCATGGCCATGAGGCGAAACGTTTCGCCGACGAGGGCGACGTCGAAAAGTAGTCGCCGCTCCAGTTCACTGTTGAGCGACGGTAAATCTCAGGTATTTATGGCCGCAACCCTATTCATAGGGGCGTAGAGTACCAGCGTGGCTAATGGGTCTGTACGGTTCATTGTGTACGCCAGTCTGGGCGTCGCGGTGGGTGCTTTGGTAGCATTACTCGACTGGATAACGGTCGAAGTCTTCCTTCATGCGGTACTTGCCGCGCCGCCTTGGCAGCAGATGCTGGCCCCGTTGATTGGTATGTTGGTGGTAGCCGCAATTCGGCGGGTATGGCCGACCGCAGGCTCTAGTACTTCTGATTCTTATTTGACTTCGTACCACAGCGGTCACGGTTCTGAAGTGTCGTCGGTGGGCCCAAAACTCCTTGGCAGTATTGCAACTATAGGTTCGGGTGGGGCGCTCGGTATGGAAGGGCCTTCCGTTCTGGCGGGTTCGACAATGGGCCAGTGGATTGGTGATCGTCTCCCGCGGGTTTTGGGTCAGCGGTCCCGCCTCGTGTTGGTTGTCGCAGGTGCGGCGGCAGGCGTGGCAGCGGTATTTCAGGCGCCAGCCACCGGTGTACTTTTCGCGTTGGAGTCGCCCTATCGTCGTGATATTTCTCGTCATGGCCTGGTTGCCGCTTTGATCGCGGCCGCCTCGTCGTACCTGACCTTCGTGCTGTTGCTCGGCGAAAAAAGGCTTTTAAGTTTTGATCCTGCTGAGGTCACTTTCCGGGACGAAATAATGGCTGCTCTCGTTCTTGGATTATTGGCGGGTCTCGTTGGTCGAGTGTTGGCGGCTGTTTTTAAAACGGCTAAACACTTGGATGAGTGGGTTTCGTTTCGAATTCGGTTGATGGGAGCGGCGGCGATCTTCAGCGGCGGCCTAGCTCTCACCCTCGAGCTAGTCGAGGAACCCTTGACCCTTGGCTTGGGCGCGGAGACTGCGGTTGCGGTAATTCTCGATCCAGCCGTCACGATTTGGGCGATCTGTGTCTTGTTTGCTTTACGGGTCTTGGCGACTAGCGCCACGCTAAGCCTTGGGGGAGTTGGTGGTCTGTTTATTCCGCTGGTCGTCCAGGGTTTGTTGTTAGGTCGAGCGGTCGAAATTCTCTTTGACGCTCCTTCAACTGGTCTGTTCCCGGTGATTGGTTTGGCCGCCGTGTTGGGCTCGGCGTATCGAACTCCGCTGGCCGCGATTGTGTTTGTCGCTGAAACGACGGGCCGAGCAGAGTTTGTTATTCCCGCACTTATCGCGACGGCGATTTCTCAGGCGTTGATGGGTGATCGTTCGGTGTCCGATGTTCAACGGGGCGAACGGGCTACCAAACTGGAACGAAATTTGGCTGAAGCCTGTATCAATTTGATGGAGCCAGACGACCTGGTTTTGGACCCTGAAACTTCAATCGCGGACGTTGTTGATCAGCTGGAGGATCGAGGCGAAATTACGGGCATTGCCGTTGGGGCACCGGGCTACCAAGGGCTGCTGGTCTTGCATGATTTAGCCGGCGTTATAATGGCCGAAGGCGTCGATGCGTCGGTCGCTGCTGCTATGCGTGACGTTCCGGCGGTTCGACACGACGCACCAGCTGAAGAAGCCGCCAGGTTAATGAACGACTACGATACCGCAGTCGTGGCGGTTGTCGATTCCTCGAATAGGCCAGTCGGTGTGATAACTCCTCTGTCGTTAGCTGGTCTCCATCAGCTAGTTTAATGAGTTCAGAAGGTTATGACTGGCCATTGCTGTTCGTCGGCGTGGGTCTTTAACTTGCGGTCAGGGGTAACGACGATTGGGTAGGTGGCAAGCTCTAAGACTGGAACGTCAGAGAACGAGTCGGCGTAGGCGTAAATGTCGACTGAGTCCGGCAGGTTCCCTACTTCGGCGTGTAGTCGTTCGAGTTTGGCTTCGCCGTAACAGAAGGGTTCTTCTATCTTTCCGGTTAGTACGTTGTCTTCGATCTGTAGGACCGTTCCCACGGCGTCGTGTGCACCTATCAGCTGGGCTACTCGGTGTACCAAACGTTGGGGGCTGGCCGACAAAACGATGCAGCGATGTCCGGCCAGACGGTGATTGGTTAGGAGCTGTAGCATTGCGGGCCGGATCGATTTGACGATCCGTCGAGCTACCTCGGCTTCGGCTTCGTCCATTGTGGATAGGTCGAGACCTTCAACTAGTTCCAGTGCCCAGTTGACGACTGTGGTCACCCTGTCATCGGAAGTACGGCCAGAACGGTACCACAGTTCCTGGGCGGCGGCTTTAGCTGCGACGTCTCGTCCGACTAGTCGTTTCTGGACAGCGTATTTTGCTATTGTCGCCAATGAAGAGCCATTGTGGAGGGTGCGGTCTAAATCAAAGAGCGCCACGGCACTGGGGTTTGGCGGACCAACGGATACAAACATTTTTCTAGACTAGAGACATTCGGTGTCAAGATCCTCGAATTGGGACAAATGTCGAACTTCGAACCTTCACCTTAAGCATTTGGTGGGTCAATCCCAGAGTGTTTGCAGAAGCGACGAGACCTCGGAGCTTACTCCCACCGTCGATAGGTTTGGAACTATCGGGTCGGGTGGTTTAGGCTCGGCGGTTTGGTTGTCGAACAGATCGCTAACGGGGCTTAGGAACCGGCTGAGTTGGGCGTACTGGTGCCGGTCGTCTTTAGCGTAACGGTGGACGTGGTACCTCAGCGGAAAGCTAACTGTCAATTCTTCTTTCGCTCGAGTAAGAGCCACGTATAGTAGTCGGAGTTCTTCGTCTAGGCCTTGGTCGTCACCGAGCGCCATCTCCGATGGAATATTTCCGTCGGCGGCGTGGAGAAGAAATACCGACTTCCATTCGAGTCCTTTCGCTGAGTGGATTGTACTGAGTGTAAGCCAGTCGTCGTCGAGGTGGGGTGGCCCGGCGAAATCCCCGGTTCGTTCTGGCGGGTCGAGTGTTAGCTCGGTCAGGAACCGACTTCGGGACCCGTATCCCTCGGCCGACTGGGCGAGCTGATCCAAGTCGGCTAGTCGGGCGGCAACGTTTTGGTAGCGGTGTGGGAATGTCAGTTCGCAAAATGGGCGAAGTCGTTCAAGTTGAACTAGTGGGACGTTCATTTGGCTGGCGCTAGCTGAAACCGGTTGCTCCAGAGACTCCCTATCTGTGCAGTCAGCGAAGGCTGCTCTGAGTTCTTCTACTTGTTCTCGAGCGTCGCCGGGGAACCGTCCGAGTCCATCGACAAAACGGGATAGGGCGTTTGAACTTGGTTTCGTAACTCGGAGCTCGTCGACTAACCTTTTCGATATGGCCGGGCCGACACCTTGGAGCATTTGAAGAGTTCGATGCCACGCAAGTTCATCCTCCGGGTTCTCCAAGATTCGCAGCAAACTTAGGATGTCTTTGATGTGCGCCGACTCAAGGTATTTGAGCCCGCCATATTTTACGTACGGAATATCTCGTCGAACTAGTTCAAGTTCGAGAGCGTCGCCGTGGTATCCGGCCCGGTACAGCACGGCTTGTTCACGGAGGTCAACCCCACGTTCGCGGGCATCTAAGATGGCGTCGGCGATACGTATTGACTGTTCGGTTTCGTCGATGCAGCTAAATAGCGTCGGTTTTGGCCCGCCGTTCTGGTCGGTCCAGAGGGTCTTGTCGAAATATCGCGTCGCCGCGGAAGAATGCTCGGTTTGGTTCTTAAGGGTCGACTTGGTTGTCTGGTGTGTCTTCAGAACCTCGTTAGCGACG
This sequence comes from uncultured Acidimicrobiaceae bacterium, assembly GCA_964551835.1. Taxonomy (GTDB): domain Bacteria; phylum Actinomycetota; class Acidimicrobiia; order Acidimicrobiales; family SZUA-35; genus JAHDCC01. The sequence continues at coordinate 53,743 of CAZKEM010000033.1, forward strand.
GTCAAAATAGGTTCAGTCGATCTGTAATTCTGCTCGAGCGTTACCACTTTTGCATCCGGGTACGTGGTAGTGAAGTTCCACATATTTTCGACTGTCGCTGCCCGGAAGCGGTAAATGGCTTGGGCGTCGTCTCCGACTGCGCAGATTTGAGTGTGAGGCCCTCGCATGTGTTCGATAATTTCGGCCTGGATGGGATTGGTATCTTGGTATTCGTCGATCAGGATGTGGTCAAACATGCACCGCAGTGCTTCGCCTACCGGACTGGTCAGGAGCGCTCGCCAAAAAAGCAACAGGTCGTCGAAGTCGAGAATGTGGCTCGCTCGCTTTTTCGAGGTGTAGCGAGAAAAGATTGTCTTAAGCCGGTCGCCGTGTTCGGCACACCAAGGGAAATCCTTTTCGAGGACCGGCCCCAACTTTGTTTGGGTGTTAACCATACGAGAGTAAATCGAAGCGATAGTGCTTGGCCTAGGAAATCTGCGGCCCTTTTCGTTCACGCCTTCCTCGCTGCGAACTACCGAGAAAAGATCGATTGCGTCGCCGGTGTCGATGACTGTGAAACCGGCGGGAAGTCCAGCCGCTGACCCGTAATGTCTGAGGAGTCGGTTTGCGACCGAGTGGAACGTTCCAGTCCAAATCTGGTTCGTATCTGGGACCGTCGCGCCCGGGTTTATCCTGGCGGCCATTTCGCTAGCCGCCCGCCGAGTAAAAGTGAGTAGCAAGATTCGGTTTGGGTTGACGCCGTCATCTATCAGGTTTAGAGCGCGGCCGACAAGTGTGCGAGTCTTGCCGGTTCCCGCCCCTGCCACAATAAGTAGTGGCACGCCCCGATGCTCAGTCGCTGCGAGTTGTTGCCGGTTTAAATCCATTGATGCGGGATGTATTGTCATGTCTGACACCACAATACTCTCGGTGTGTGACGGTGTAAGTCGAGGTTGGTCGGGCTTTGCCTTGGCGTCGACGTGTGTCGTTTGTCGCTTGTTGGCGTTCGGTCTGTAAGCTAATACCAGGTCAAAACGCGGTGAACAAAAGGGTGGGCTAGGTGGCGAATTCAATTGAAAGCAAACAACGCGCAATTAAGTCGTTGTTTTCGATGCTATTTGTTGTTGTAGTGGTCGTGTTGGCACTCGTGGCAGCGGTTTCAGGTGACCAGGGCGTTTTCAGTCTCGAACTCGCTGGTCAACCCATCGACGAACTGTGGGTTCTCACCTGCGCAGTTCTGGTGTTCATGATGCAGGCTGGCTTCCTCTGTTATGAAGTTGGGCTGGCCCGACCGATTCACGCAACGGTCGTTGCGGTGAAAAACGTGGTTGACTGGACGATCAGCACCGTAGGTTTCTTTTGCATCGGTTTTGCGCTCATGTTTGGCGAATCGTTTGCGGGCATAATCGGAACCGATATGTTCTTGCTTTCCGGAGCGGCTGATCAAGCGTCTTCGGTAGGTGGCCTGACCTTCTTCCTGTTCCAACTAGCGTTCGCTGGGACGGCTATCACGTTGGTGTCCGGTTCGCTAGTTGAACGCACATCAATGCTCGCCTACTCGATTATTGCCATCGCCCTCGCAGTTGTCATTTACCCAATCTACGGGCACTGGGTGTGGGGCAACCTGTTGGTCGCTGAAAACCAGCCGTGGCTAGCCGAGCTTGGGTTCCATGACTTTGCAGGCGGCACGGTTGTCCACCTACTTGGCGCCGTCGTAGCTCTTGTGGGGATTTTACTTGTCGGGCCCCGTATCGGCCGGTTTAATTCGGACGGAAGTCCGAATGAAATGAAGGGCTCAAACGTTCCGTTAGCGTTGCTCGGAATCGTCATTTTGTGGTTTGGTTGGTGGGGTTTCAATGGAGGAAGCTTCCTCCGTTTTGACGGCAACGTCGGGCGGGCAATTCTCGTAACCAACATTTCGGCTGTTGCCGGACTGGTTGGAGCCGGCTTTAGTGGCTATCTGTTCCAGAAGAGCTATGCCTTGAACATGAAATTGGTCGGCGGCGCCATCGGTGGATTGGTGGCGATAACACCTGGGGCTGACGTTGTTACCCCGGTGGGTGCTTTAGCGGTCGGCCTTGTTGCCGGAGTTGTTTATAGCTTCAGTAACGACTTTCTTCTGCGCATGGGAATTGATGATGCGCTCGGCGTCATTCCCGCTCACGGCTTCGGCGCCATCTGGGGAACGCTTGCTTTGGCGATTTTTGCCGCCGACGGTTCGTTCGGCGACCGGTCTGTCATAGCCCAACTAGGAATTCAGGCCTTAGGTGTCGGAGTATGTATTGTTTGGGCCGCGGTGACGTCGTTTGTCTTTTACGGGCTGACCCAACTCGTTATCGGTCTACGTATGTCGCCGCGCGAAGAGGTATTAGGCTTCGAACTCGAGAGCCAGGTCTGGCCGTATAAGATTCGCTCGAAGCCGAACAGACAGCCACCATCAGCGCCACCAGCAGGTACTCCAGTAGTACGTGCGGAGGCCCCCGTTACGCCAATAAGCAGCGGTGGAGGCGCACATGGTGAACGATGAAATAGCGCCCATTCTCATCCGGAAACTCGGAGGATGGAAAATGATAAGCGCTTCGACCTGGATCGGTTACAAACCGGAGCGTCGCGCTGAACTCGTAGCCGAAAATAACGTCCAGTTCTTTAGAGGCGACATGCCGGTAACAGTCGAGGACGCCCAAGTTGCGCTCGGCCTGGCTCGGCCACAACTGTCGGCCGATGACCGCCGAGAAATGGAACGAACAGCAGCCGCTCAAGCCAGTCAGCCGCAGGTGCAAGAGATCTCTTTGGTGCGCCCAGTAAACGTTCTCTATCGACGCTTTCTCCGAGACGGGCTCCGCTGGACAATCCTCCGAAACACGACGCCCGACCAAGGCCAAGAGCTGAATCTCATTCATGAACGAGGCGGGCCCGAAGTATACGACCTTGATAGTTGGCACGGGGCGAACATGCT
>CAZKEM010000034.1:0-11783 GCA_964551835.1 uncultured Acidimicrobiaceae bacterium
TCGATCAATCTGCGCCGGCGTATTTTGCGCCAACGCTTCTTTCCGGCGACCCCAAGCACACAATTTCGCGGGAAGAAGTATTTGGTCCGATCTCTACTGTCCTTAGAGTCGACTCGGTGGACGAGGCAATTCACCTCGCCAATGACACCGATTTCGGCCTTACTGCGGCTATTTTCTCCAATGATGAACGAACGATACGGCGTTGCGTGGACCGTGTCGAAGCTGGACTCATCAAGATCAACGGACCAACTACCGGCTCTGAAATTCACGTGCCATTTGGTGGTTTAAAAGGTTCGAGCTTTCCAGCGCCACGGGAACAAAACGCAGAGTCTGCTGCTGACTTTTTTACTTGGTCGAAGAGCGCATACCTGCGAACCATCGGCAGACCGTGATGGCCGTATCAGGAGGAAGAGGCCCGGGCTCGACGAAGATGCACAGCCCGGGAAAAGATGGCAGCTGTCTGTTAAACAGTCGCTCTGCCGTTCTTGCTGAGCTTGGAAAAAGCACCCGTAAACCCGGCAAGGTGATGACTGCTGAGGAGTTGGGATCCGCCCGATCTAACCGGCATAGCTTCAGCCGCTCAATGATTCGGGCCGCGTACCGTGATAGCTGGTCGGTGTCTCGCCATAGGTTTGAAATCGACGAGTTCGGTCATGGCAAGGCCGTGTATCGGCTTAACACTGGAGCGGCCGTATTCCATTTGGTGGTGTTTTCTCGAACTATTGCTGATGATTGTCGAACCGACCGGGTCATAGCCCAGGCCTGGGATGTTACCGCGGCATTGTGTGAAGGTAACGTCGACGAAGACGCTATCGACAGGATGGAGCCCAACGTAACTGTTCAGGAGGCGGGCCGGGCAGATGCACGGACCCTTGTGTGGTGTCGTGCCAATAGAAGCGTCAGGTATTTCGACTATGTAGTCGATTGCCTAGCATCGGGATTCCAACCTAGTTCCGAGCGGGTTGGTGACGACTCGTACCTGATGCGAAGTACCGCGTTCTACGGAAACGGGAAGTTTGGTCTGGTTGACTTCGATGGCTATGGCGACAAGAACCAGTTGCGGGTGCCGTATCGGGCGCAGATGGTGGCTGCGTGGTTGCTGCGAGAGTTCAGTCTTGATTTAGTTGACCACTGTGCGGGTTTGCGGAATGCCTCGGCGGTCCGGCTTAACGAACAATGGCGCCGGTTCTTCGGGCTTGGAAATGCTACGGGTTTGGGGCTTGTCCCGTACTTGGTGAAGCATCCCGTTGTTCTTGACGCGTGGGTGAGTTGCCGGGAACTCGCGTTGGAAAATGCCCTCCGGAAACAGTTATATGTTGGCGGCGCCGACTATGAGTTAGTAGTGGATTTGTTGGATCGAGCCATACTCCATTTTGGCGAGCGAACAGTATTATCAACGGAACCGTTTTTGAAGGGCCCTGAAATAGCAGACAAATTACGCGTGGTCCGTTCATTTATAACGGGCTATAGGGCTGATCGCTCGGTCCCCCTCTCTGCGAGAACCTTACACCAAGAAGCGGACCTCCAGGGCGCCGAAACCCGGCAGGTCGTCGACTCGATCCTCGTCGAACTTGATAGCAGTCTGGACGAAAAACTGGAAGCGATTCTTTGGTGTGACGAGACTGGATCGAACGACTACCGAGCCCCTGTGCTTCAGCTACTCGAGATCGTGGAAACAGCGTACGCATGGGCGTTGAAATACGACTTTGATGATCCGAAGGAGTCTCACTATTTCTGGTATATCTCGGCAAATAATGAGGAGCCCCGAAGACGCGAACGCGAGTCGGAAGATTACGCCAACAAAGAAACCCCCATCGACATAGCGAGACTCGTCCAGGACTTGAGAAGTGGGCTCGCCTCCGTGGAGCCAGGAATTCCCATAGGCGAATATTTGCTGAAGGCCCCATGGCATCGGCAGATAGTGGATCGAGTACTTAGGCTGTCGACAGTGACGTACGGCGAGGCTCAAGTAAATCTGATCTCAGAGAACTTTGTACCTCTTGACCTTCAGCGAATCCAGTTAGCCATGTACGGCATGGAAAACTACAGTCCCCAGTCGACTGACTGGCTACGGGTAACCCTGTTCTCTGGAGCTCCCCGAGTAGACGACGTCAATGAGAAGAAAGAATTCGATTGGATGTTTACCCTAAAACCGACCGAAGAGACTCCAGTATGAGCAGCGAAACCCTATACATCGATGGCCTACAAATTGCCAACTGGAACCAAAAGACGCTTCGCGAAGTTCACCAAGCTGGGATCCACAGCATCAATGCAACCAGCGCAGTTTGGGAAGGGCCAGCCGAGACTCTACAACTCATAGGCGACTGGTACCAATTGATAAATAGCATGCCAGATGTTGCGAGGCTTGCGTTGACAGTCGAAGACATCCTTGAGGCAAAGGAGGCCGGGCAGGTAGCAGTTTTGATGGGCTTCCAAAACGCTTCACCGTTTGCTGATGATTTCTCGTTGGTTGAAGTCTTTTACCGGCTAGGCGTTCGAATTGTACAACTCACCTACAATATCCAGAACCATGTTGGCGGCTCTTGCTACGATGACAATGACTCGGGCCTAACAGCGTTCGGCCGAACGGTAGTCTCTGAAATGAATCGGCTTGGAATGGTGATCGACCTTTCCCATGTTGGCGACAGAACTTGTCGAGATGCGATAGAGGCATCAAGACAACCCGTCGCTATGACCCATGCCAATCCAAACTGGTTTTGCACGTCGCCGCGTAACAAGCCTGCAGATGTAATTTCTGCCCTGGCAAATGAAGGTGGCATCCTTGGTTGTTGTTTGTACCCGAACATAATCGGGGGTGAGTCGACCACCAGGCGGGAGTTCTGTGAGATGGTCGCCACGGTCGCCGAAGAAATCGGCGTCGCCCACGTAGCGATAAGCTCAGACAGCGTTCGGGGCTGGGGGGACGACCAGGTCGACTTTCTTCGAAACGGTCGCTGGCGTCCCAGGGCACGGAGCGAATCAAAGCCGAAATGGCCAGCGTGGCCCGATTGGTACCGCACACCGGAAGACTTTCCGCACCTAGCTGAAGGGCTTGTTGAAGTTGGCTTCAGCGAAGAGGACGCAAGAAATATCTTAGGCAGGAATTGGCTGAGGTATTTCGAAGAAGTATTCCCGGGAGCTGACACGACGTGACTCGATCGGCAAGCAGTGACGGCAACACAAAGGCCACCATCCGGGTCTCTGTTAGAGAGCTACGAGAGGGTACAAGAAGAGCTCTGACGGCTAGAGGAGTGTCGCCTGGCGAAGCAGCCCTCGCCGCTGAGTTAGCTGCTTGCGCGGAAGTCATATACGGTGCTGGCCTGCACATGGTGGAACGCGCGCTCGAGTGGAACGGCTTGTATCGGGCGCCAATCGATATTAGATCCGGCTCCCCCGACCTCGTAGATGATCCTGAGAGGCGCCCAATTCTCGTTATTCTTGCCAGCGTTGGGACATACGTGACTTCGATGCAGGCGCACGAATCGAGGCCTCTGTTTCTCCCGAACGCCCATCTCCATCCTTTTGCAGTGCCGTATCTAGTGATCCACTGGGGGAGCGTAAGACTACCCCTAGGGATCGCTGGCCGCAATACTGAGTCGGGGGAAGAGGAAGCGCTTGAAGTGGTCGGTGGCCGGCTGCGTTCTGCTGAAGTGCCTGCGATTATCGACGGCTATGACCTGGTCGGTGAGGGTATCTATCTTTATCAACCTTCGTCAGCGCCATCGGAATCTGAGCTTCCCCGAGTTGTCCGGGAACTACAGGCGTTAGTAGATGCGAAAATGGAGCATAGTGCAAGGCAAGGTGTGGTCGTCGATGGGAGGTCTTTTGACTTGCTCTGTAAAGCATCAACGAAAATATTCGTGGAGGAATAATGAAAGTCTTACGCGTTGACCATAAAGACGGCCAAGCAAGGCCATATACGCTCTCAGCGGTTTGGAACGAAACTGTTTACGTATGCGGCCAAGTGCCAGTCGATAGAAAAGGCGACGTTCCGAGCAGTATTGGTGAGCAGGTGAGTCTATGTCTGGACAACCTGGAACGTGCTCTTGTCGAGTCGGGGTCGGCGCTGGACTGCGTACTTCGGCTAACGGTATATTTGGCCGACCTCGATGAGTTTGACGAGTACAACAAAGCCTATGTGTCCAAATTTGATGGGATGACTCTCCCTCCGAGAACTACTGTCCAGGTTGCTCGTTTCCGGGGTGAAAAGCGCATTGAAATTGAAGCAATAGCTGCTCGTAGGGGAGTGGAGGACTGACCATGTCGATTGACAATAATACGTCGGAGGGGTTGGTGCCTTTTGCGGTTTGTACCCGTGATGTAGTCAAACGCTATGGTGATTTTGTTGCCGTCGACTCTGTGAGCGTCGAGATAGCCCAGGGCGAGGTTGTCTCGATTATTGGGCCGTCAGGTGCAGGTAAGAGCACGTTTCTCCGTTGTATCAATTTCCTTGAGATCCCGACGTCGGGCCTGGTGCAGGTCGGCAAACATGAAATCGAGATCCAAGAAGGGCAAAAAGATCCGTCACGGAAACGACTGGCCCAACTTCGCCGCAATGTTGGCATGGTGTTTCAGGCGTTTCACTTGTTCCCCCACCTCACAGCACTCAAAAATGTGTCCTTGCCGCAGCAGAAGGTCTTAGGTAGGTCGAAGGCAGAATCTGATAAGCGGTCGATGGATCTTCTTGAGCGGGTCGGCCTCGCAGAAAAAGCTCTAAGCTACCCCTCGAGGTGTTCGGGGGGCCAGCAACAGCGGATAGCGATTGCCAGGGCACTAGCCGTGGAACCGGATGTGATGCTATTTGACGAGCCCACCTCAGCGCTGGACCCAGAGGTAGGAGTAGAGGTCTTGTCGGTCATGAGGGATCTTGCCGCCGGAGGAATGACAATGGTCGTCGTTACTCACGAAATGGCCTTTGCCCAGGAGGTTTCGGATCGAGTTCTCGTGATGGTCGATGGGGCTGTCGTTGAACAGGGGCCACCAGAGCAGGTGATGGTTGCCCCTCAGAATCCACGAACAAAGCAGTTTCTCGGGGCGGTCTTAGGTCGATGAGTGGGGAGACGTTCAGGTACGTTCTACTTGGAATACAAGGGACCCTTGTGATTACCTTCGTCTCATTGTTCCTGGGTTCTATCCTGGCGGTCCCAGTGACTTTGGCTCGGCGGTCAAAGTCGGTACTGCTTCGAGGTTTATCCACGACGTATATCGAAGCGATTCGGGCAGTTCCACCACTCGTCTGGCTGTTCCTAGTTTTCTTCGGCTTACCTCAGTTGAGTTCGTGGTTTAAATTCTCGCCAATTGCGGCTTCAATCATCAGTTTCACCGCGATTGCGTCGTGCTATCTTGCCGAAATATATCGGAGTGGTATTTCTGCTCTAGGCATCGGTCAACTTGAGGCTAGCAGGGCACTGGGTTTGCCGGCATTTACGACTGGACGGCTTGTGGTCGCACCCCAGGTGTTGAAAGTGAGTGGCCCATCGATCGCTACATATGGAATAGGTCTGTTGAAGGACTCTGCACTAGCTTCAACGATAGGCGTCTTGGAACTTGCATTTAGGGCCGGTACAGAGGTTCAGTTGACTGGTAAGGGGTTAACGTTGTTCAGCTTCATTGGTGTGATTTACTTGCTGCTTAGTTTGCCCCTAGCATTTATTTCTCGTTGGTTTGATAGCCGTCAAAGGTCGACCCAGGGGTAACTATGATCGAGTATGTTTTGCAATTATTCGGGCACGTTCCGAGTTTGGCGGGTGGGTTATTCCCAGCGTTGCAGTTAACGCTGCTTTCATTGTTGATTGGCTATCCGCTGGGTCTTGTCTTTGCGTCTCTCTCAGCATCGCGACAATTGCCTGTCAGGGTGGCGACGATAGCGTTGGTCGAGCTGGGGCGTGGGTTTCCGCTCCTAGTACTTCTCTTATTGGTCTACCGAGGTTTCCCACAGGCGGGATTTAGACCCGGCCCGATGGCGTCTGCTGTAGCTGCGTTTGCTTTTTCAGCAGCAGCGTACTCGACCGAAATGCTTCGATCATCAGTCGCTGCCGTCCCTGCAGGCCAGCGCGAAGTTGCCACCGCCATCGGAATGAGGGACATCGACGCGTTCAGGTACATTGTCTTCCCGCAGGCAATACGAATCGCGTTACCTCCGTTGATGAGCCTGGCTATTCAGATGTTCCAGCTAACCTCACTCGCCTATTTGGTTACTGTCTCAGAAGTCATGCAACGGGCAAAGTCAACCTCTGCAGAAACGTTCGAGACTCTGCAAGTCTTTATCGTCGCTGCCTGCATTTATGCATCTGTGACAGTTCCTGCTTCATTCTTTGTAAGAAAGCTAGAAAAGCGGCTTTCAAAAGGAAGGCGCTGAGTCAACATTCTGATTTGGCGTTAGTTAGTGCAATTAGATCAATAGACTAAAAAGGAGAGAAAATTGAAGAGCATACTAAGACATTGGGGAATCTTTCTCGCAGTGACTGCCTTGATACTCGCCTCTTGCGGGAGTAGTTCAGAGTCTAGTTCTGATAATGGTGGTTCTGGTAATGGTGGTTCTGATACCGGCAGCAGTGAATGTGAGCCAGAGCATGAATTTTCTACTATAGAGGAAGGCTACTTGACTGTAGCTGCCTATACCTATCCACCGTTCTCAATCGTTGATGACGGTAACAAACTTACTGGAGCCGAAGGTGAGATTCTTACGAGAATTGCAGAAAAGGAATGTCTAGAAATCAAGGTGGTCGAAGGCGATGCCGCAGCAATGATTCCGTCGATCGAAAATGGTCGAGCGGACACGACGTTGGGCAGCTGGTACCGAACCGAGGAACGTGAGAAGGTAATCGCCTTAGGCACACCGGTGATTGTTGATCGGTTAACTTTGGTGACAGCTCAAGATGTCGAAACAATTGAAGATCTTGAAGGAAAAAAGGTCGGTTCGGTTCTAGGTTTCCTCTGGAATGAAGAATTGAAAGACTTCCTCGGCCAAGATGTGTCAGAGTATGACTCGGGCCAGGCTATGTACGCGGACCTTGCTGCTGGTCGAATTGACGTCATCGTCGACACCTACCCGAGTGCTCAATCGGTGCTCGAAAACACTCCGATAGATGATCTAAATTTTGTTGTGCCTCCGCCATCGGATCTTGTGGAATCAACAAAGAAACCAGGCCAGACTAATTTCCCTGTAAGCAAGGACAACAAGGAACTCTTAGTGGCGCTGGACGATGGCGTCGTTGCTCTCCGTGAGAGCGGTGAGTTGGAGGAGATCGTGCTCGAATATGGCTTCACTGCAGATGCTGCCGAGCCAGGCGAACCCAACAAGCTGTAGCAGCAGCGTTATCTAGCTAGGCACCTACCTTGTTCGCTAGTCATTTTCACAATGGTGTGGGAAGACTAGCGGACTCGTAGGCAGATCAAGAACTTACGTAAGGTCTTCCCGACGGGGCGGTTGGCTCAATAAACATGGGTTAGACTGGCGCCGTGAATACGGCAATCTCACTAACACTATGACACCGGCAGTCGATTTGTTGGACGCGCTTGAGTTGGTCGAATCCAGCGGAGATGTGGGCTTAGCCCGCAGGTTGTTAGACGAAGCTCAACTAGCCGATGAGGGTCAACGTCAGCTCTCGACTAGGTTCAGAACGTTTATGGATAGCCACGATGACTGCCTGGTACGCTCGTGTCGACCCGGGCACGTAACCGCTTCGGCCTGTGTGGTCGACCCCAAACGGAACAAGACATTGCTGCTTCTGCACAAAAAGTTGGGCCGGTGGCTCCAACCTGGCGGTCATGCTGACGGCGACGGAAACCTAGCTCATGTAGCTTGGCGGGAGGCTTTCGAAGAGACGGGAATTGACGGATTGAAGATCTTACTGCCATCTGTCGATCTTGACATTCATCCGATTCCCGCTCACGGGTCAGACCCCGAGCACCTTCACTACGATGTACGATTCATCGTTCTCAGTCCACCGAATGCAGTGGTACGCGCCAACGATGAGAGTATTGAGACCGGGTGGTTCGGGCCCGAAGACCCTCTTATCGTCGGAAACGCCGACGTCGAACGCGTCATCAACCGTTCGTTTGCCGTGCTTAGAGCTCTTGGGTCGTGGTTCTAGGTAAGACGGTAGAGGTTAGTGTGATCTTTACCCAGTTGCCAGGTGCCTGTGAAATTTTCGTTGACATTTTGACAGAAGTTGCATGGTGAATTAGCTTCATGTATGTCGTTCGATCTACTAATATAAGGCGTTGTTACCTCGATGAAAAATGTCAATAAATTAGACCCACCTGCCCCCAGCCGCTTGGCTGGAAAGTCCAAGAGGGCAGTTCTCGTGTTAGCGGCATTCGGGCTTGGCGCCATGTTGAGCTTGGCCTCATTTATTGGAGGGCCATCTACGGCCCAGGCGCAAGTCCCCGATGATGTTGTGCGGAATGATTTTGGGTTGCCGTTGTATCTTCCGTTTCCGTGTGATTCGTATTATGGCGATCCGTGTGAGCCGGTAACCGTTGGGCCGGTGCCTGTTGATCCGGTTGATGATGATGTTGTGCGGAATGATTTTGGGTTGCCGTTGTATCTTCCGTTTCCGTGTGACTCGTACTACGGCGATCCGTGTGAGTAGCCGTTAATCTCATAACTACGCTGGCTGAAGCAAACCAACTGGTTTAGTGCTTTACCCAGCAGTTAGCGACTCGAAGAACAACCTGGTCGAGTCATCGGCCGGGAAAAACAGCTCGACCTTCAAATCGGCCAGAGCGAAGTCGTCGGCGGCGCCGAACTGGGCAATTGAGCTGAGCATCGAAAAATCCAAACCACCAATCGCGAGGTCGACGGTAACGAGAGGGTTAGGCCCGGCCTCTGACGGCGAACGACGTATCGGTAAGAGTGGTTCGAGTCTTTGGATAGCATCTTCAAAAACCGGGTCACCTCCGAGGAAGGCGCTTTCGGTCTTAAACCGAGCCATCAGATACGTGCTCACGTCGCCCCAGTTCTTGACGCAATCTCGAACGCCGGAATCGCCGAGTAGTAGCTCGATCATGCTGACGTCGCTGGGCTGATTCATTAGTTTAAACATCGCCAGGGCAGCGGCGTTGGCCTCGATCACGTCCCAGTGGCGCCCCAAGACCATAGCCGGGTAGGGGTTGTGGCGGTCTAACGTCCAAGAAAGAGCAGAGCGGATAGGCGCCATGGCTTCGCTGGAAAGATCGTTGGCAACATACCGGGACGCAAACCCGGCAGCGTTGAGAAGCCGGTTCCGCTCCGAACGAGGAATATCTAACGCTTCGGCTAGGTGAACGACCATTTCCTTACTCGGCTTTGACCGCCCGGATTCGAGAAATGAGATATGTCGAGAAGATACACCGGCTTGCGAACCGAGATCTAGTTGGCTGAGTCGCCGGGCAGCTCGCCATTTCTTGAGTTCAGTGCCAAATACCATCTTCATATTGCGCCAGAGTAGTAGCTGGAGGTCCGTCCATCACTTACCTGACAGGTAATTGGATAGGTTACGTCCGCTGGCGACAATGCAGGTATGAGAACGACTATTCGACAGTTACAACTAGCGAGTGGCATCGTCATCGCTTCAGGCGCCCTAATTCTGCTTGGCGCATACGACAAGACGAGCGCCGGGGTAAAACTTTGGGGCGATCTGCTTTTCTGGCCCTTGGACGATGATGTTCAGGTGACCAAAGAAGGTCGGCTCTTCAGCGCTGTTCTGGGCGGGGTAATGATTGGCTGGGGCGTCGTCTACTGGGGGTTGGCCTCGATGCTCGAGACCGACCCGGTCGCCGTCCGCAGGGTCTTTCTGACATCTATCGGAGCATGGTTTGTATTCGATTGCGTCGGTTCGGTGGCTGCCGGGGCACCCCTTAACTTGATATTTAACGTCGGGTACCTTTTGCTGTTTGTGGTGCCCTTTTGGCGGCTCGGCTCGTTGGGCGATGGTTCAGGGTCGGTATCGGCCAAAGGTGCAAAAGTCGTTTCCAGCTAGCCGGGACCTAAGAATCCCCGACGTTGGCCTGGAAGAGGGGTTTGGTATCAAACCGTAGATATCAAATAGCGCAGTTTGTATATCTTGCCTGGGTTTTGCCGTCGCGGCTGGTCAGCGTCCTAGGCTGTTTCCTATGCTCAGCCTGCCTCGTATGTCGTCGGACAACCTTTCTAGCTTCTTCATCTTGGCCGCTGAAGAGTCGGAGACCTCCACATTGGTGAAGACCGAGGTGGCCGCGGTCATCCTGATCGCTATCGCCGCTGCGGTCGCTGTGGCGGCCCGACGGTTTCAGTTCCCGTCGACCGTGGCCCTCGTCATCGCTGGGTTTGGGGCGACCGCATTGGGGGAGGTGGTACAGGTAAACGTATCACCCGATCTGATCCTCTTTCTACTGGTCCCTCCACTGCTTTTCGAAGCCACCCTTCACCTGCCGTGGGCGAAGCTAAAAGCCGACCTCTTCCCGGTATTAAACCAGGCGCTTCTCGGTACGTTCGTCGGGACTATGACTATCGGCGCGTTGGTGCACTACACGCTAGATCTTCAGTGGGAGGCGGCTTTTGCGTTTGGGGCCTTGATATCGGCCACTGACCCGGTTGCCGTAATTGCCTTCTTTAAATCACTTGGCACCCCTAAACGGCTTAGCGTTTTAGTCGAAGGCGAGTCGCTCTTTAACGATGCGGTCGCCGTCGTAGCGTTTGGGCTCGCTATCAGCGCCGCCAGCGGTGCTGGTTTCTCGGCTAGCTCTGCGTTTGGTGACTTCCTAATTATCTCGCTTGGTGGGATTGCCGTTGGGTTGGCGCTCGGTTACGTGGTCAGCGAGGTCGTTCTTGCTCGGCTCGACGATGGCCTGATCGAAACCACTACTACGATTGCGTTGGCCTTTGGTTCGTTTCTGTTGGCCGAAGAGTTCGGTGCTCTCATCGGGCGCGACGACCTTCACTTCTCCGGAATCTTAGCGGTCGTAACCGCTGGCCTGGTACAGGGCAATCTGGGTGTTCACAACACATCGCCGAGTACCCGAGAGACCCTCGAACACTCCTGGGAACTAATTACCTTCTTGGTCAACTCGATGGTGTTCCTCTTTATCGGCCTCACCATCAGGCCGTCGGACCTCCTCGCCGAACTCGACGCCGTCGCCATTGCCGTCGTTGGCGTGTTGGCGATGCGAGTCATTCTGACCTACGGCCTCAGCTTTATCTCCGGCACCATCCGGCCTCAGCGAACCATCCCAATGTTCTACCAACACGTGATGCTTTGGGGCGGACTGCGGGGTGCCATATCCTTGGCCTTGGCCTTGACGGTTTCGGAAGCAGTGTTCGACGCCGAGACAGCTCAGACCGTCCGGGTAATGACGTTTGGTGTTGTGCTATTTACCTTGCTGGTACAGGGCACTACCATCGCTGCGTTGATCCGTCGATTAGGCCTCGCTGGCAAGGACGACAAGGTGCTCGAACAACAGCGTTTCCAGTCACGCGTGGTCATGAAGCGGGCCGGCCAGACCGAGGTGGCCAAGTTAGGTGCCGATGGCGTGGTCGACGACGACATGGCAGACGCGTTGGGCCGAGCCTACCAGGACGATATATCTACCGAGATCGCCGGAATGGTGGAACACACCCGAACATTTCCCGAAGTCGAATCGGCCATGTTGTTTCAGGCCCGACGTGACGCGTTGTCGGCTGAGCGAAGCGCTCTGAACGAGGCTGTCTTTAGCGGTATCGTCGACGGTGAAATCGGTCGCGAAATGACGCACGAGATCATCAACCGGCTGGCTGCCCTTGACGTCATCGAGGAACGCTCAGACGGTGATCTAACCACGTC
>CAZKEM010000035.1:0-2808 GCA_964551835.1 uncultured Acidimicrobiaceae bacterium
ACAGGGCGAGTCGTATCTATCCAGGCTCCGATTACCCGGCGGTCAACGAGTTAAGCCTTGATGTCGCCAGTGGCGAATGGTTGGTGTTGGTGGTTTCATCAGGGTCGGGCAAATCGTCGGCTTTGCGGCTTCTCGCCGGGCTCGAGCCGGTCGACGCCGGTTCGATACACATCGACGGTAGGGACGTCACCAACCTTGAGCCCCAAAAGCGCGACATCGCGATGGTATTTCAGAACTACGCCCTTTATCCACAAATGACGGTGGCCGAGAACATGGCGTTCGCTCTCAAACAGAAAAAAGTGCCGAAGGCGGAGCGCCGCGCCAAAGTCGAAGAAGCAGCTCGCATTCTCGATCTAGAGCCGTATCTCGACCGGAAACCCAAGAACTTGTCAGGTGGCCAGCGCCAACGGGTGGCGATGGGTCGGGCGATTGTCCGACAGCCCAAAGTGTTCCTTATGGACGAGCCATTATCCAACCTCGACGCTAAGTTGCGAGTGCAGACACGGGCCGAGCTTTCGGATCTACAGGCGCGGCTCGGCGTCACGACCGTCTACGTGACGCACGACCAGATCGAAGCAATGACCATGGGACATCGAGTAGCGGTTCTCAAAGACGGTATCTTGCAGCAGGTCGACGCGCCGAAGACGTTATATCATCGGCCAGTAAATCGGTTTGTTGCGAGCTTTATCGGCTCACCGGCGATGAACCTTGTGACGGTTGAGCGAGAGGGGAACCAGTTGCAGCTGGCCAATCTTAAAATGGCTCAAATCCCCGAAGTTGCCAAGAGCCTTCAATCCAACGCCAGTAGGAACTTTACCGTCGGGATTCGACCCGAGCATCTTCGACTGGCAAGCGACGGCATTCCAGCTGAGGTTAAGCTGGCAGAAGAACTGGGTTCCGAGTCATATGTTCACATTGACGTTAGTCATCAGAACACCGTCGCCCGGATGGTGGTACGAACGACCGGCGACGCTAATGTTGGGCGAGGCGACAACGTGAAGGTGGCCGTCGATGGGCCCGTGCACTTGTTTGGCGAAGACGGCATGCGGGTTGAACCCTAGAGACGTCTGAGGTCGCAGGCAGGCCATCCACTGGTGGCTGGCTAATCACCAGCGCTGGCTGTTCGTTAGGCAACGTTTGGGCGGACCCAAACGTTGCCCTAAGGGTAGATTGGCAGGATCAGCAGCGCTGTCCGCCCGTTGACTAGATTGGTTTACCGTCGGCAACACTCAACTCGACCCGGCGGTTTAAGTTTCGACCTTCTGCGGTGTCGTTAGAGCCGACTGGCTCTTCAGCACCTTTGCCGGTGGCCGTTATGTTCTCGGAGCGTTGGGGGCTGAGGTCACCCTCGTCGAGTAAGTACTGGCGAACTGCTTCTGCCCGAGCTTTGCTGAGGGCAGAGTTGGCTTCAGCAGAACCTACCGAATCAGTGTGGCCAATGATTTCGACCGGGAATGGAGCGCGTCGTAGGAGTACGACGAAGTTCTTAAGCGAACTTTTCACCTGTTCTGGCAACTCCGATGAATTCTCCTCGAACTGGATCCCGTAGACAATCGAACCGGTAAATTGTCCGTTTTGGACTCCAATGTCAAACTCTCGGGAAAGTGCGAATGCTTGGATGTATTGGTGAAAATTTATGGCTGGGAAAGGAGCAAAAACCTGTTGGTCGATAGCCACTGCATCGACGACTTCGACACCACCGAGGACAAGGCGGGAATCGGCGGCAATCTCTTCGAACAGTTCTCGCTGAGGGACCGCACCAGAAAAGACAATGGAATCACCGTCGTAGGCGGCCTTTAGTTCTATTGTCTTGCTGACTTCTTCGACTATGGTGATCTCTTGTTCGAAGCTAGGCAGGGTTGTGGCATTGGCAACGACCTGCTTCGGCGCATCCGCATAGGCAAGTCCATCCAACGTGACATTGGGTGCGGTACCTTTGAAGCGAAATACGTCTTTGTTTACGACGAACTGAGCCTCGATAGTGCGAAAGGCCAGAGCCCGAAGCATCGGGATTATGCCATCCTCGGGGTTGTCCGTCCACGCTGTAGAGCCAACATCAGGGTCGATCTCAATCGCCAGCGTGTTGTAGCGTGCGAATATTACGTTCACAGACCGAGATATCTTTTGTTTCGTTTCCTCATTGGGGACAACCCCGCTAATTGTAAATTGGTAGTTCTCGTGGCCTGCAGCCAACCAGGGTCCATCATCTGTGTCGAGCTCAGAAGTCAAAGCTGACAGATTAGGGCCCTGTCCAGAAATGCCATTGTCCTCGGCGACATCAGCCGAGTCGATTATCGGTAGCTGATCGGACTCGTTGCTGTCTGCGCCAAACGGGAATATCTCATACTTACTTAGGTGCAAGATGGTTAACAAAAGAACAAACGCAATTAGAATCGCACAGAGCGAGGTCCAAAGGAACTTACTCGTCGAGAAGAATTGACGTTGTGGTTTGACATGAAGGTCTTCCATATTCACTTTCCGCCGTTGTACATCGGTTTAACCGAGAAGCCGCCAACCCCCGTCGGCCCAGAAACGATCTTATTCGAATATGGCCTACTTAACACGACGGGTCTCTAGCGGTAGCACATATATGGTTGATAGTGGAGCTAGCCAACAGACGGTAGATAGTGGATTTTCGATATCCATTCGTTCGGGGACGTAGTGCTGCTGGTTGGGGCTGAGTCCTAGTGCCCGACGTGTTGTTCGCTTGCTCATGGGTGTACAACGCAAATGACCAGGGCGCCGCTAGACGTTTACCTGGTCATTTTGTTGAGCGAGTGACGGGACTCGAACCCGTATCATCAGCTT
>CAZKEM010000036.1:0-4025 GCA_964551835.1 uncultured Acidimicrobiaceae bacterium
GACGCGGATGGCCTGCACCTTACCCCAGGCCAGCTCGATCACATTGACGCCAGCATTTTGAAATGGTTCATCGAGCTCGGTCGATGAAGAGTCGTTCCAAACGGCGATGGCCGTGGTCTTCCAAGGAAGCCCTTTCACCACGACCTCGTGGACATCAAATGTCAGGTCGGGGAAGAGAAGCCCGAGGCGTGTGTACCAGGCCTTGATGTCTTCCGGGGTAGAACGAACACCGGATAGGGCGTGACTTCCGTCGACTGTGTGGACGGCGTCGGGGGCCAAGCCCTCTACCAGCAACTCGCACTTGCCGTTCGAAAGCTCGGCAAAGACGTCCCTAACTTTGCCCGCAACTATAGTTTTATACATGCCAATGTTCCAGCCTCTCTCGACAAGGTAAACGTCAACCCTCGTAGTTCTTGACAGCCTACCGGTTTCGCCGACTAGCGCATTCTAGTAATTCTTATGCCTGGCGTATCATGATGAGATCATACTGGCGTCTACTACATGTTTTTGTGGACTGTTGCTGACCCATACATGGCAAGCCTGGGTAGGGTCGGCCACTTCTACGACGTTCTAGCCTTGCGTTAGCAACACTATTGATGCGCCGAGGTTTGTGATCAAATGGGCCACGATACTCGGGCCTAGGCGCTTGAAATACGCCGCCGCCGTAGCGAACACGATGCCTAGAACAAAGATGGCCGCCCAAAGCGCTAGTTGGCCCCCGAACGACGAGCCCCCAATATGCACTAGCGAAAATACCAGTGAAGACAAGACAATACCCGACACCGGTCCGCCGAATCGGGCGAGTGCCCGCTGGAGGATTCCTCTAAAGGCGATCTCTTCTGAAAATGGGGCGCCGATCACAACGACCACCAACATCGGGTACAGCCATAGTGAATCTTCAAAACCCGACACGATAACACCGTTGTCAGCCTCAGACGCATCGTCGACTCCAAGCAGAGGCGACAGTGCGAAGCTGACACCCTGGGAAAGCGCAAAACCGACGAGGGCCAGCCCAGCACCGATCGGCACATCGACCCATTTAAAGGCAAGGCCCCAGTCACGGGCAACCCCGTAACCTTTCCAGAATTTGCTAATCAGAAAAGCTGACCCTCCCTGACCTAGTTGCTGGAAAATGGCTCCAAGCACCAACGTGGCTGGCAACTTTTCAATAAGCGCGACCATTTGTTCGTTGAGGTCAGCAGACGACACGTCAAGGTTAAGATCGGCTGACTCGGTAAAGAAAAAGTCGATGACTAAACCAAGAATTGTTCCGACTACGCTGAGTCCCAACGCCAACGCCACGACAACAACAACTTGCAGCAGTCCGGTTGCTCTGTCCCAGGGCGGCTCTGGAAGGAAGCGGAGCCGGTCTAGAAACCCGGGTTCAGAATTGGAAGCATCCGGAGAATCGGGAACAAACGCTGCTGGCGGCTGGCCTCCATCGGGGTAGGCGGGTGGCCGGTTAGCGGGGCCCTCAGTAAAGTCCATATCATTACTATATAACGACCAAAATTTGCCATTCTGAAGCCGGCACGGTCGATGCCGTAGTTTCTACCCACCCAAGACAACAACAAAAATGACCTTAGTCACATATTGCGGCCGTGTGCCGGTTCTGTGCTCTAGATCTTGCCACCGGAGCTGCTAGTCTATTTCCTATGGTTGGAGATGGGTCAACAAAGAATGACGATGACAGTGATCTTCTATCCGACGCCGACAAGCCTGACGGAGTCTCGTTCGACCATTTGTTTCACCGATGGTTTGAACAGACGTGGAATATCGCAAAGTCGATAACCCGTGATGACGAGGCGGCCACCGAAGCAACTTCCGCCGCCTTTCTTCAGATCGCTCAAGAGTCCGACCAACACGACGAAGACACGTTCGGCCCACAAGTCTTAGGTCTGTGCCGACGGAAAGCGTTGAAACTTTCTGACGACAGCCTTGAGGCGGTAGAAAATTCCAACGACATAGAAGGAACCTGGCACAAATCAGACGTTACCTTTCCAACGCTGAGTGATTCAAAATCACCGTTGGTTGGCTTCACTGACCCTCGGTCCCAGCAGGAGATCATTTGGGCGGTTTCATCGGTACTCGGTAACGCACGAGCTAGTATCGCCGACCTTAACATCCGGTATGGGCTCACGGCCCGAGAGCTAGCTCTCGAACTAGATGTCGAACCAACCGAAGCGTATGATGAACTGTCGAAACTAAAAAACGATGTTGAACGAGTCGTTATTTCTTTCTTTCTTTGGAAGACCGGCCAGTCTGAATGCGACTCTCTCGCTCGTCTGGTGAAAGATCTCAAAAACTTCAACGATGCGATATCGACCCTCATCACGGATCATCTCGAAGACTGTCCCATATGTAGTGAACATCGCAAGAAGCTCGGGACGGGCGTACCCCTGTACTCGTCAGTTCCCTTTTTTATCGCTCCGTTAGACCAAAAAGCCCAGACCATTTCAAACTTGGCCTCAGAGGGGACTCTTATTGACCTCGAAAGCGACAGTCCTGCGGCTAAAAGTGGTGACGACAACACTGAAACTTTTGCGACCATAGACGTCGACCCGAAGACCCAACCATCGGAAGACGGCGACCCGCCAAGTTCCGCTGATGATACGACGAACTCCGAATCAGAAAAACCCGGACCCCAAGAACCTGAAACAATAGAGTCCGAATCGGAAGAAATCGAATCAGAAGAAACCGACGAAACTGGCTCATCGTCTCCCGATACCAGTTCAAGCCTTCCAGACACGTCGTCTCCTGTAAGCAACGGCAACGGAACTCTCAGCATCATAGACCGTGTCGCTCAGACGACGGCGCTCGACCCGGCCGACGTCCAAGCAGCGAAGGACATTTCTATCGAGGCTAACTCGACCCCTTCAGAAACCCCTTCGGTTGTCCTTTCCACCACCAAAGATGACTCGTTGTCGGACGCGCTCGCAAGCCGATTTCCGGCTGAGAAACCGTCCCAAATAACTGAACGATTCGAGACCGTCCCCGTCTCCGTCTCGGCCTCCGAGTCCAGCTTCGCCAAAGACGCTCCCGTCCGGTACTCCACACGTGCCCCCCGAACTCCCGCACCGGAACCGGCCCGAAGCGCCCGATTGAGCAAGGTCATTATTCTGACTGCCATCTCGGTCATCTTACTTATCGCCATTGGCATCGTCGTGCTTCGCAATGATGACCCAGCAGGAGTAACTGCGGCAGGCGATATGACAACATTGGCACCGGCTACAACCTCACCCCCAACTACTATCCAGCGTAAGGTCGCCCCAGCCGTCACCGACGAAACAGCAGTCGATACGGCTGGACCTTCCCCATCTCCGGCAAGCCGCAGACCAAATACGACGGTGGTACCTACGACAGCTGCTCCAACAACCACGATTGCTCCCACCACGACCATCCCACCGACGACGGTGCCAGAATTTGCTGCTGTTCCCAACGTGGTTGGCAAGACCTCTGAAGCGGCGAGCGCTCAGTTAGCGGCTGCCGGGTTCAGGGTACGAGTCAGGCAGGTCCTGACCCTAAACCCAAGTTTGGCGGGCCTGGTTAGAGGCACCACGCCAGCTGTTGGTACGCGCGTTAGAACCAATACCACCATCACAATCTTGGTGATGAGAACACTGTAGATCAGACCGTTCTAAACGGCGTCAGTAGCCTCGGCAACGTCGGCGGTAGCTTCAGATGCAGCGGCCGTCGACTCTTCGGTCGAGCGAAGGGTTACTATCAAACCCCGGTCCGACGAGATGTCAACTACGTCGCTATCGATCTTTGGCGGCGACAGCGTAATTACCGAATCGTCGGCCTCGCTATCGAGCTCGATACGCAACGAAAGTTCGTCTTCACCTTCGACCACGAGCTTGGTTGGCTCGGTTTCTCGAGCCGCCGTCGCCATCATCTCTTGGGCTAGCCGCAACACCAGATGTTTCTTGGCCGCATCTTCGATTGTTGATGCCCTCCAGTCAACGCGAACCGAAGCGCCAACATCTTCGCGTAACGCCGCGGCCTCGATCTCGACCGCAGTGCGC
>CAZKEM010000037.1:0-55625 GCA_964551835.1 uncultured Acidimicrobiaceae bacterium
GGCGCGGAGGAGGTGGGATTCGAACCCACGGAAGGTTGCCCTTCACACGCTTTCCAAGCGTGCCGATTCGGCCGCTCTCGCACTCCTCCAGAACTAAAAAATATTAAGTTCGGCTACGAACTCTACCGCTATCGGGGTCAATCTCATGATCATTCGCTAGGATACGTCAAGTCGTAAAACTGTGTTATCTGCTTTGGCAGGTGATGGTCGGGTCCTGTGCAACATCGGCTCGTGAATCGAGTCAGGGCCGGAAGGCAGCAGCTCTCAGCGGAATCCTATGTGTGCCGCAGATCGCCTGGCCATCACTTGCGAGAGTAGGTGGCACAGTTTGCGGCCTTTTTGTTGTCTAGAACGACGTTCGGACCAGTAAGGGTTTACGTTCTCATGAGTTCTATCGTTGTTTCCGATCTCGGCTACGCGCCACCTGGTGGAGAATCCCTCTTCTTCGATATCTCATTCGGAGTTGGTGCTGGCGAGCACGCGGCGATAGTCGGCCCAAACGGTGCTGGCAAAAGCACAATTTTGCGGATCTTGTCGAACCAGCTCGAAGCGGATGACGGCGAGTTCTCGCTCGGCGGGACGGTGCTGACGATGAGCCAAGATGTGGGCATGAGTCGACCCAACGACCCGCTACGCGACATGTTGCTCGATGTGGCGGTCCCCGAACTCAAAGTCGCTGGCCAGACATTGGTCGAAGCTGAAAACGCCATGGCCGCCGGCACCGACGATGGCATGGGTTACGCCAACGCCATCATCGCGTGGGGAGAGCTTGGAGGGTACGAACTGGAATCGCAGTGGGCTGCCGCGGCGGAGCGAAGCGTCAAGACCCCAATCGATGACTTCTCGACTCGCCTCGTTGGCGAACTTTCAGGGGGTGAACGGAAGCGCCTCGTCCTCGACCTTTTACTCACGTCGGGTGCCGACATCTTGTTGCTCGATGAGCCCGACAACTATCTCGACATCCCGACTCGAGTCTGGCTGGAAGAACAAATCGGCAAGTGCTCGAGCACGATTCTAATGGTTAGCCATGACCGTTCGCTTTTGGAACGGACCGCAACAAAGGTAGTAGTGCTTGAGGGCTCGGGTTGTTGGGTCCACGGTGGTTCATATGCAACCTTCCCTGAAGCCCGTGACGTGCGCCAGGCTCAGCTCGGTGATGCCCTTAAACGGTGGAAAGCGGAAGAGCGGCGGCTGCACGCCCATATGAAGGTAATGAAAACTCGTGCCGCCCAAAATTTTAAGAACGCGACCAAAGCCAACGGCGCCGAAACCAGGTGGGAAAAGTTTGTCGCCGCTGGGCCGCCGCCTCCTCCCGTCGCTGATCAGAAGATCCAAGTAGGGCTGCGGGGAGCCGATTCGGCCCGCCGAGTTCTCGACATTGCCAACGTGGCTATTGACGATTTGTTTCTAGCGTTCTCCGACGAAGTTCACTTCGGGGAACGGGTCGGGCTGATCGGTCCGAACGGGACCGGGAAAACCCATCTGCTTCGTGCCCTCGCCCAGGAAACCGAACCAACAGAAGGTTCAATAAAACTCGGACCACGCACATCGATCGGCACGTTCACTCAGATCAACGACCGCCCCGACTTTCTCGGTCAGGAAGCGTTTGATATTGTTCGAGGCCGGGTACGGGACGACGAAAAAGCCATGAAGTCGCTGGCTCGATATGGGCTATCCAATCATGCTCGCCACGAGTTCGAAACCCTGTCCGGTGGTCAGAAAGCTCGACTCGAAGTGCTGTGCCTGGAACTCGAAGGCCACAACGTTTTACTCCTAGACGAACCGACCGATAACCTCGACATCGAGTCGTCCGAAGCGCTCGAACAGGCCCTCGATGGATTTGTCGGCACCGTTGTAGCGGTCAGCCACGACCGGACATTTCTGGAACGAATGGACCGGTTCGTCATGATCAATGATGACGGCGGCGTGTACTTGATCCCCGACTTTGAGTTGGCGCTCCAAGCCCTTTCGAAACCCGAATCAGCTCATCAGCTCCACATGGTAAAGACGCTGAATTAGGTAACGGAAATGCGACTATCCCGGGTTGGCGCCGAAGTTTACGAAATGGCCGAAGGCTTACCCCACCTCAGGACGTAGAGGCCTGATCCCCCCGTAGGCGGACGACGGGACGTGGCCTATCCGGTAGCCTCGTAGTATGGTCGCGTCTCCAACCTGGTCTCCGAACGGTCCTGAACGCCGGATGTTGTTTGCCGCCGTGACGACGATGGTTGGGATCGCAACAGTGCTGAGCAGAACAGATCCTTGGGTTACTTGGCCTCTAGTTCTGAGCGTTGTTCTTCTCGCATGGATCCAGATTTGGGCGACGTGGCTGCCAATATGGACCGTAGCCGTGCCAGCGTTAACAGTGCCGGTAGTTCTCAACCTTGTCACCTCCAAGCACGAGGTGTCGTTCTTCTTTGCGATTACCGCCATTTGTCTAATTTCGAGTAGCGTAGCTCAGCGCTGGCTGGCGGGAGCCGCCACAATGGTTTTCGCTGCTGTCATTCTGGTGCTGACCTTGGCGAGAGGGTGGGAAAACGTCGGCGTGGCCAACTGGCTAATCGGCGCGGCATTCGCCTGGGGGTTTGGTGAGGTCGTCTTCCGCTACCACCTCATCATCACCGAACTTCAGCAAACACGAGCGCTCGCAGCCGAGAGGGCAGTCGCCGAGGAAAGAAATCGAATAGCTAGGGACATCCACGACCTCGTCGGTCATTCGTTATCGGTTGTATTGTTACATGTAACTGGAGCTCGACACATCATCCGTAGCGACCCCGACGAAGCTGAACGAGCACTGGAGCAAGCCGAAGGTGCAGGCCGCTCTGCTCTGTCAGAAATTCGTGGAACCATGGAGTTACTCAAAACTGACGCCGATGGTGACGCACCCGCTCAACCGTCGCCGGACCTTCGCGATATTGAGGAGCTTGTGGCCCAATACGCAATGGCCGGTATCGACGTTAGTCTCAGCATCGACGGGGATGTCTCCACCGTCGACAAGCCCGCGGCATTGGCGGGCTACCGAATTGTGCAAGAAGCACTAACTAATGCTTCGCGACACCGACCGGACTCTTCGGTTCAGGTTGACGTAGATCTACGGCAGAACGATTGTCGACTATCGATCACGAACGTCGGCGGCGATGTTGGCAATCAAAAAGGGGCGGGGTTTGGAATCACGTCGATGACGGAGCGAGCCCGCTCGGTGGGTGGGGTTTGCATCGCCGGGCCAATGGCAGATGGGTGGACGGTAGAAGCCGTACTCCCGATATCAACTGTCGGGTTGAGAACTTGAGCGGACCACCTCCAACAAAGGTATTACTGGTCGATGACCAGCCGCTTGTGCGGGCCGGCATGCACCGCATTTTAAGCAGCGAAGAAGAACTAGTGATTGTCGGCGAAGCGTCGGACGGCAACGAAGCGCTGCAGCAACTCAATGAGCTACATGTCGATGTGATCGTGATGGACATCCGCATGAGAGGCATGGACGGGGTCGAAGCTACCCGACAGGTTCGAGCAACAGATGGCCCGCCGGTGTTGGTCCTTACGACCTTTGATGAAGACGAGGTGTTGTGGGGGGCTATCGAGGCGGGAGCTGCCGGATTTATCCTAAAAGAGGCCAGCGCCGGAGACCTCATTCGAGCCGTCATCGCAGTTGGGAGCGGCGGTTCGTGGCTTGACCCGGAGGTAACTCCAAGAGTGTTGGCACAGCACCGACAAACCACTCTTCCGCGCGCAAAAGAAATCGCGAGAGCAACAAGCCTCACAGCACGGGAAAACGACGTTCTAATTGCTATGGCTCAAGGTCATACCAACGCCGAAATAGCCGAAGAGTTAATCGTGGGCATCGCCACGGTCAAATCCCACATCAGTTCAATTTTCTCGAAACTCGGAGTTCGGGACCGAGCTGGCGCAATTGTTTACGCCTACCAAACGGGTTTAGTCATTCCAGAATGACCGTCCCGGATTCAGCCCTGAGTAGGAGTTTCACAACCCTCCCGGGGGTTGGCGACGCCAGTATGTAGGTGGTTTAGCGTTGAACCCATGACATATACAGAACACCCAGCGTTAAAGATCCAGGGCCTCTCGAAGGCATATGGTCCCACCGAGGCCGTCGATGACCTACACTTAGTCGTGCAGCCTGGAGAGATCTTCGGAATCATCGGGACGAACGGGGCCGGCAAAACGACTGCGGTCGAATGCGCCCAAGGCCTTCGTCAACCCGACTCCGGCGAAGTTCGGATTCTCGGGCTCGACCCGATTGGCGATAGAACGAAACTGCGTTCCCGAGTTGGTAGTCAGCTCCAAGAGTCGAACCTTCCTGAGCGGATGAGAGTGGGCGAAGCGGTTAGCCTATTTGCTGATTCGAAGGCTCGAGCCCAAACGGCGATGGCTGAGTGGGATTTGGGAGAAATCAACAAAACGGCGTTTGGTCGACTTTCAGGCGGACAGAAACAGCGTCTTTTTCTTGCGTTGGCTTTGCTCAACCAGCCCCAGATTGTGTTTCTCGACGAGTTGACCCAAGGCTTAGATCCGAGTGCGCGCCGTCTAGTCTGGCAGTTGATAGAAGATGTCCGTGATACGGGTACGACCGTTGTGCTCGTGACCCACTTTTTGGAAGAGGCCGAGGTTCTATGCGACCGAGTTGCCGTGATGGTCGACGGTCGATTGGTTGACGAAGGCACACCGGCAGAGTTGATCGACCGCCATGGCGGCGGCGTTAGGATGCGCTTTGCGTCCATGGCGACGAACTCATCCTGGTTGGCGAACATCCCAGGCGTCGAAGAGACCCGTACCGTCGGGAAAGAAACCGAAGTACGCGGAGCTGATTCTGCCATGATTGCCCATGTCGGTGCCGCAATGATCGAACGGGACTCCGTGCCTTCCTCGATCCGGGTCGAACAACCAAATCTTGAAGACGCACTGCTGCCGATTTTGGCGGGCAAGAAAGGTTCACTATGACCCAGTCAATCGCAGCGAACCGAACTCGGGTCGGGGTTGCTAAACCGAATCCGTTAAACCAAACGGTGCGCCTCTACCTAAACGAACTCCGGCTCTTTAGCCGCGAAACAAATGTCTTGATCTTCGTCTTCGGATTTCCGGTCGTGACGATGCTGGTATTGAGCGGAGTTTTCGGAACCGACACCGGGCAAGAGGGTTTCGAGTTCACTAGCCCCACAGATTATTACAGCGTCGCGTATTTCGGCATTGTTCTTTGCTCGATCGGTTTGATTATGCTTCCCGCCCATATTGCCGGGTACCGCGAGCGAGGTGTACTTCGTCGCTTCAACACCTCGGGGATGCCCTTTTGGTCCTTTGCGGTCGCCCAATTCTTGAGCGGCGCCACGTTTGCGGTTCTGGGGTTTGGCTCGCTTATAATCACAGCGACTCTAGCCAACGGTCTGCCTTCGGTCGATGACCCCGCCCGGATGGTGGTGGGGTTAGTTGTAAGCACGTTGGCGTTTATCAGTATTGGGGTGGCGCTCGGAATGCTTCTGCCGAACGCGAAGGCCGCCCAAGGTCTTGGTCTCACGTTGTTCTTCCCGATGTTTTTGCTTGCTGGAGGTGGCCCTCCGCTTGAATCGCTGACCGGAACTATGCGTTCCATGGCCGATTGGCTGCCGTTGACCCACGCGATTCGCTCGATCCAAGAACCTTGGCTCGACCTAGGAGACGGCCAACCCCATCTGCTGATCGTCTCCGGGATTGCCGTAGTGTCAACCATCGTCTGGCTGTGGCGCAGCGTATCCGTCCTCGGATCGGACTGAAGGCGGCTACGACCTTTGACCAGACTGACGACGAGAGTCGCCCGAGCTAGCACTGTCCGCCGTCGGGCGACTCATGTCGACGTTGGTTGTCAAACCACGAAACCAGAGTGTCAACCCAGCCGTTCCGGCAATTGACGCCGATATTCCCAGAGCAGTTCGAACATTGATGGCGTCGGCGATTCCTCCATCAAAGAGCGCTGCCAGCGGTCGACAACCAAGAAAGGCCACCGACCACCAAGCCATAATTCGGCCTCGTAATGCGTCGGGAATGACTTGCTGAAGTTCAGCGTTTGTGCCAGTCACCCCAAGAAGAAACCCGGAACCGGCGATAGTCGAAGCGACCAGAGCGACCTCGACAACGGGCGCAAAAGCCAGCACGGCTATGCCGGTCGAAATAAGACAAAGACCTGCTGGCACAAACCGGGCAGCCCCGACGATTCGCCGTATCTGGTTTGACAACGGTGCCGTTACCGCCGCACCGAGACCGAAGGCTCCCACTAGTAGACCTACGGTTCGCTCGCCACCACCGAGCTCTTTGGCTAACGCTGGCATCAATGTGGTGAACGGGTCGGAGGTCCAGCCAACGACGACGGTTGTCGTTATGACGACGGCGATTGGCCTGTGCTGCCAGATCCATATGAGTCCGTCTTTGACCGTGCTACGAGCGTTCGGCTCGGGATCAACCCGGCCTGGTGGTGAGACAAAGAGCAGTACTACCAGGAGGGGCAAGAAACTGACTGCATTAATTCCGAATGCCCATTTGGCGCCGAACCCCGCTATGACGGCTCCGGCAGCGACTGGGCCGATACTTCGGGCGACGTTGAACGTCATTGAACTGAGCGTTATCGCTGACCGTAAGTCAGCTTTGGGAACCAAGGCCGGAACGAGAGCCTGGAGCGATGGAAGATTGATTGAAGAACCCAAGCCGAGTATCGCAGTCGTTGCGAAGATGAGCCAAGGCCCGCCCAAGCCGTTTACGTCCCGTACAAAAACGGCGACCGCCAGGACCCCCGCACCAGCAAAGGCGATGGTTTGGCCGCTAAGGAGCATTCGCCTACGGTTGACCCGATCGGTTAGTGAACCCATCCAGGGGGTCAACAGCATTGTCGCTAGGAACTGAAGCATCGAGACTGCCCCGACGGCGGTATTCGAACCGGTCAAGTCAAACACCACTATGGCCGCGGCAACGTTCTGGAACCAGTTACCCGTGTTGCTCAACGAGTTGGCAAAAAAGAACGGCCCAAAAACCTTATCGGCTAATAGTTGGCGAAAGCTGCGAGGTTGAGCGGCTACATCAATCACGTTGGTTGGTTTGACATTCTCGGCAAAAGCGTAGCACCTTCAAGACACAAAGATCGTAATAATGCTATTCGAGTCCAATTGGACACGTCTCGTTGGCTGAACCAACAACGGGCCGATTCTGCAATTCAATCGGTCTGCGAGAAGCCGCTGACCGTCATCTGCGGTAGGATCGGAAACCGTGGCTTATCAATCGCTCTACCGGCGTTATCGGTCTAAAAACTTTGCAGAAATCAAAGGGCAACCACATGTAACTTCGGCCTTGCGTACCGCGGTGGCTGAAGGTCGCTACGGTCACGCTTATCTATTCAGCGGACCCCGAGGGACCGGTAAGACCTCGTCGGCGAGGGTTTTGGCCAAAGCATTGAACTGTGAAAGCGTCGTCGACGGCGAGCCGTGCGGAGTCTGCGACAGTTGTGTATCGATCGATCAAGGTAAGTCGTTTGACCTTCACGAGTTGGATGCTGCCAGCAATAATAAGGTCGACGACATTCGAGACCTCATAGCCAAAGTACAGCTCGGATCGCCAGGGCGAACCAAGGTATATATCTTGGATGAGGTTCACATGCTCAGCACCGGGGCAGAGAACGCCCTACTCAAGACTCTTGAAGAGCCGCCAGACCATGTTGTGTTTGTTTTGGCCACCACCGAACCACACAAAGTTGTGCCGACGATACGGAGCCGGACGCAACACTTCGAATTCCACTTGCTGCCAGCTGACGAACTCGCCGAACACGTTGCATTCGTTGTACAAGACGCTGGCCTCGATGTGGACGCTGACGGCATCGAATACGCCTTAGCTCAAGGAGGTGGGTCGGCTCGTGACACGTTGTCGGCGCTCGACTTGGTTGCGGCTGCCGGTGGTGTTCCCGCCGGTTCGAACGTCGGAATCGATTTGGTTCGAGCTATCGGTGCTGGCGACGCAGCCGCTTCGATTGGACTGATCCAAGAAGCGTTGGTGAACGGGCTACAGCCTCGGTTGATAGGGGAGCAGACACTCAACACGATTCGCGACACGTTCTTGGCCGTGATGGGTGCAAGTCTTGAACATTTGAGTGATACGGCACAGGCCGATATCGAGGGTCTGGCGAACGAACTGAAGCCAGCGACGCTGACCCGTTCTATGGAGCTGATAGGTCAGGCGTTGGTCGAAATTCGTCAGGCCCCAGACCCACGGGTTCCCCTTGAGGTAGCCGTGTTGCGACTCGCTCGAAGAGACGGAACCGACACAGATGGTCTACTGCAGCGGATCGAAGCTTTAGAGGCCAAATTGGAATCGGGCGTAGCGACAGCCCCGGCGCCTGACGCGACGCCGGCTGCTTCATTCCTTGCCGAACAGGCTGCCGTGGTCGAACCAACGCCAGAAACACCGTCCCAAGTTGAAAAGTCAGACGCTAACGTCGATGGTTCCGATGTTGCCCGACCAGCGTCGCCTCCCGCTCGCAGGCCCCGCTCGCCCCGCTCTAAACGGCCAGCTGCACCGACTTCGCAGCCCGCCCAAGTCATCGCTAGCGAACCGACCGAACCAGAACCAGTAAGAGACCAACCCCAACCAGCTGCGCCAACCCCGACGCCGGCAGCCGCACCGGCACCACAATCTTCGACGGCTCCCGAAAACATCGACCCTGGACCTGCATCAAACCAGAAACTGACCGTTGACTCAGCCCGACATGCACTATCCAAAAGTCTTGATCAGATAAGCCAAAAAGCTCGCGTCAGGTTTAAAGGCGGGACGGTCAATGCCGTCAACGGTTCTACCGTGGTCTTCGCAGCACCAAACCAGATTCACCGCGATCGTTGCTCTGAAGTTACCCACGACGTCGAAGCTGCCCTCTCGGCACACTTCGGCACTTCAATCACGGTCGATGTTGTCGTTGACGGCGACGCGTTAGGGTCAACAATCATCGACCCCACAAAGATCGACCGTTCGGAGATAACGAAGCCTGAGACGGCCGAAGAAGTCGGGCCGGTATCAGAACTCGCCGACGCCGATGACACCGCATCAACGGGAGTCGATCGACTTACAAAGGCTTTTCCCGGGTCAAAAGTAATCGAACACGAGTAATTGGACAGGAGAACACAATGAGCGATACCTCTAACGAAGACGGTCTCGGTAATCTAGATTTCGGTGCCCTAATTCAACAAGCCCAAGCCATGAAGTCTCAGGTCGATGACGCTCAACAGCGGATCGCTGAAGAGAGGTTCACCGGTTCATCCGCCGGCGGCAAAGTGACGGTGGAAGTAACCGGCGACCACGAATACACCGGCCTCAAGATAGATCCCGAGGTGGTGGATGTCGACGACATAGAAATGCTCGAAGACCTGCTCCTAGTAGCTTTAGGTGACGCCAACACAAAGATGGCTGAATATCAAGAAGAGGCAATGGGTGGTCTCGACATGCCTGACTTGGACGGAATGCTGGGTGGGTAAGACGAACTCGGTGGCCGATAGATGAGCGTCTACGCAAAGCCAGTTGAGGTCTTGATCGACGAGTTGGGTCGTTTACCTGGCGTAGGGCCGAAGTCCGCTCAACGAATAGCGTTTCATCTTCTAAAGGCTGAGACAGTCGACGTTCGACGCCTCACTGACGCGTTGACAGATTTGAAAGAATCTGTCTCGTTCTGCACCCGCTGCTTTAATGTAGCGATTGAACAAGAATGCCGAATTTGTCGCAACCCGCAACGTGACAGCACAGTTTTGTGCGTTGTCGAGGAACCCAAAGACATTTCAGCAATTGAACGAACCGGCTCGTTTAATGGTCGATATCACGTACTGTTGGGAAGCATCAACCCGCTTGAAGGTATCGGCCCCGACAAGTTGAAGATTCGGGAGCTGGCTCACCGTGTAGCCGACGAAGACATCGCAGAAGTAATTTTGTGTACGAACCCAAACCTTGAAGGCGAAACAACCGCAGCGTTCATAGCGCAGAAAGTTCTTGAACCCTTCGATGTGAACGTGACGCGTTTGGCTTCGGGACTGCCGGTCGGAGGCGACCTCGAGTACGCCGATGAACTGACGTTGGGTCGAGCGCTTCAAGGTCGACAAAGCTTGTAGGGTTAGCCCGGCCGACTTCGGTCTATCCGATGCGGCTCGATGTGCTGAGGTACCGTGGGGGCACCGTCACGGAGCCAGTCGCAGACGTCACCCAGAATCGTGTCGTCGACGATCCATCCAAGCCAGTCAGCCTTCCGCCCACTTTGTAAAACGACGACGACGTTCGATGCATGACATTCGCCGAGGCAGTCGACGACTCTTGAAGTGCCTCTTCCCGCCTCGGCAGCCGCAGCCAGCTCGTTGCGTTGGCGTTCATGGTCGATGGTTGGATGTTTTTCCGTTGTGCCGCAACAGCAGGCGTTACACATCTGAACATAAAATGCCGGAGATTCCATTGGCACTAGTCTGTCAGCAGTTCGGGCTGTAAAAACACCTAAAGATCAAGAGTGTGCTTGCGGCAGCTCTTGATCTTCAGGGTTACAAGGTTTGTTCGGAGAGAGCAAGTACCTTGCTAGCTATTTTGATCCGAGCCGACGGGGAGAGGGTACATCGACTCAGTTCGTTCAATGCGACGCCCAAGTGACTGTGGCGCGGGCGGTATGGGTAAACCAGTCACTGGAGCGTCGCATTGTGTTGCCTTTATGTTACAACAATAACGATCCAATGACAAGTGGTTCTCCGCTTCTAGTCAAAAAATGTCGCTGAACAGCCAAAATAGCACACATTTTGTGTAGCGGCGTGACAATGTCGAACTATTTGGCGCAAAGACTGCTGTCATATTCCGGCGGTCGATGTATTGGTGTTCTAGGTGGTCGGTCTCGCCCTACCCGGGAACCGCTATCGTCCAACTACACAAACATTTTGGAGGATGTCGTGAGCGAGTCGAACTGGGGTTTCGAAACCCGCCAAATACATGCAGGTCAGGTTCCAGACGAAACTGGATCACGAACAGTGCCAATCCACCAAACTACTGCCTACGTCTTCCGAGACACCGAACATGCAGCAAACCTATTTGGGTTAGCCGAAGTCGGAAATATCTATACCCGCATCATGAATCCAACCCAGGGGGTCCTAGAGGCCCGCATAGCGGCCCTCGAAGGAGCTACCGAAACCGCGATTGGAATCCCGGGAGCATTGGCGGTTAGTTCGGGGCAGGCTGCCGAAACCGTAGCAATCCTGACCTTGGCCGAAGCGGGAGACCATATCGTTGCTTCGTCTGCGCTCTACGGCGGAACCTACAACTTGCTCCACTACACATTGCCGAAAATGGGTATCGAAGTTAGCTTCATCGAAGACCCAGATGATCTGGATGCGTGGCAAGCAGCGGCAAAAGACAACACCAAAGTGTTCTACGGCGAAGGCATCGGCAACCCGAAGAACAACTGTTTGGACGTTGAAGGCATCTCAAAGATCGCTCACGAAGTTGGCGTTCCCCTGATTGTTGACAACACTGTTGCAACGCCATGGCTGTTTAACCCGTTTGAGCT
Source organism: uncultured Acidimicrobiaceae bacterium (assembly GCA_964551835.1). Lineage (GTDB taxonomy): Bacteria > Actinomycetota > Acidimicrobiia > Acidimicrobiales > SZUA-35 > JAHDCC01. The sequence goes on from CAZKEM010000037.1 coordinate 11,543, forward strand.
CGGTGCTGACATTGTCCTTCACTCGATGACCAAATTTATTGGCGGGCACGGGAATTCGATAGGTGGCGTAATCGTTGACGGCGGCACCTTCGACTATGGCGCAAGCGGTCGGTTCCCCAATTTCACCGAGCCCGACCCGAGCTACCACGGCCTGGCATATTGGCCGGCATTAGGTCACGGGTCCTTCATTATCAAAGCTCGTGTTCAGATGCTCAGAGATTTGGGTCCCGCGGTCACACCACACAACGCCTTCTACTTTCTGCAGGGGCTCGAAACGTTGAGTATGAGGATGGAGCGCCACAGTGCAAACACCAAAGCAGTTGTCGATTTCTTGGCGAATCAAAAACAAGTCGAATCGATCCAATGGGCCGGACTGGCGGACAGTCCGTGGCATGAACGTCTAAAGCGGTATGGCAAAGACAGAGGCTACGGCTCGGTCCCGGCGTTTGTAATCTCTGGCGGCGCTGAAGCGGGTAAGAAATTCGTAGAAGGCCTAAGTTTGCACAGCCATGTCGCCAATATTGGTGACGTTCGCAGCTTGGTAATTCACCCAGCGACAACTACTCACTCACAACTCTCACCCGAAGAACAGGAATCGTCAGGTGTTCCAGCGGGTTTGGTTCGCCTATCGGTGGGGCTTGAAACGACTGAAGACATAATCGCCGACCTGGAACAGGGTTTCGGCGCTTCGGCATAGAAGCTACGGTCGGACGACCACTTTGAAACGTAGAGCGGAATGGTCAGAACCCTCGACCGAGAACGTCGATCGGCTCCACAAATCAATACCGACACTGTGAGCTGCGTTGTCCTTCGGCAGCCTTACTAAGGCTGGAGCACCCGTTGGCCAAGTGTTCTGAAGCCCGTAGCCATCCATGGATTCAACGAGGCTGCCATCATCGAGCATGCGTTTGTAGCGAGGAGACCAGGGGGTCACGTTCATATCGCCGACCACCAGCACAGCGTTACCAGATGCGCGCACTTCTTGGCTCCATGTCGCAATCATCTCTAGTTCAGCTTCTTGACTACTGTTGGCGTCCGAGTCTGTTGGGTTGGTGGCGTGGGCACTCAAGATCGAAATGGTCCGCTCATTGACCGTTACCTCGAGAGCCAACATTTCGCGGTCGTCAACGACAGTTAAACGATTCGGTAGCAACGACGCTAAGGTCAGAATCGTCTTTTATCAGAATTGCTGATCCTCCTTCTCCTTCTTCAGGGTTGCGCTCAAGAACCGTGTAGTTATCCAGCCCGTCCAGGTCAGCATCTAAACCTGGGGTTACTTCTTGAAGAAGGACAATGTCAGCGCCGTCGGATCGGATCTCCTCTAGATCGGCTTTGCCTTCGTTGGTATTGAGATGTAGAAGGGTAAAGTTGCCAGCCGTCCGTCCAGAATGGTCGGCCGGCAAAAAGTGCGGTCCAATAACGATCGCGTTGAACAGGATAACCATAGCCGAAAGAACTGCCATAGTTCGGTGCTTACGGACCAAGAAGCCTATTCCAGCGATAGCGGCGATCAAGATGTACAACGGGCGATGACTGCTCAATAATTCAATTTGCCAGCCTAAGCCGTAAAAGTAGCCGGCAACTGAGACGATGGACAACACGACGACGAGAGCAGAGACGGCGTATAAAAGAACCTGGCCTAAGAAATGCTGGACCTTGTAAACCAACTCTTTCATCGAATCAGCTTACGCAGTGGTGTTACCTAGTTGGCCTACCTCTGGTACTCATGGGTGGGTCTGCCTATGGATGCAAACCGCTGATGGTCCCAGTTACACGTCCCAGAGTTGGATGAAATTATCGGAGCTTGTGGTGGCGAGTGTGGGTTGGGTTGTGGTGTGTCGTTGGCTAGCGAAGCTGGGCTTTTTTGTATGGCCATCCTCATCGTCCTTCGTTTTACGAGTTGTGCTCATAGCCGAGCATTCATATCGTAAACCATCGTCCAAAGAATCGGTTGTCGGGTCCCTATAGGAACCGCTCAGTTATAGGTTGCTACGTTCCAGAACCGAAGTAACCTGTTGTGCTGTCCAGGTTGGCCTGACCCTCGTCTACGAGATGCAAACAATACGACCACGGCGGAAATTACAGCCATGATTCGTTACCTACGTACTAAGAAGCTTGCGCCTGTTAGTGGGTCAGTTGTTAGATTCGGAGCCACCCTTAGCACTGTCGACGGCTCGCTTCATCGCTTCTTGAACAAGGCGAGAAAGGGCGTCCTCGTCCTGTGGTTCAATCGCCGGTTCGGCCAAGACTTTCTCGATGTCATTGTCAGGGTTAATGGCTGTTTGGCTATCGAGCGTAGCGTTGCCGTGTCCGTCCAGGCCTTGTAGGTCCGGTGGCGCCGCCGCCGGCACAGCCCCAGCTGGAGGCGGCATTGGTGGCTTAGTTAAAAGGTCTGGTTGGTCTGCGGTGATGACCGCATCAATTGGGACCTGCGGCTCCGAATCGTCATAGTCGATGTCGGCATCGATATCGATGTCTTCATCCGCAATGCCCGTTTCTGGGTTTGCGTGCCCTGAGCCATAGTCCGCGTCGGAGATAGCGGTGATTTCAGCATCGGTGTCCAGATCGTTTCCAGATTCGAGTACTCGCTCACGGGCTTCAGTAATGACAATTTCGCTGGTGCCGTCGCCCAGTTCGACAATCGGCTCGTTGTCGAGACGAACGATGGCACTCTGTAGTTCTTTCTGGGCTGCGAGGATTCTATCCCGAGACGCCTGTTCAGTAACTCGTAGTCGAGAGATTCGACGTTCAGCCTGGTCGATGTTGGCTCGAACCTTGGCCCGAATAACCTCTTCAGCCTCTTGACGAATAAACTCGCTTTGCGCTCGTGCTTGTTCTAGTAGCTCAGCGACTTGGCTGCGAGCATCGGAGACCTCGACAAATGCCTGGTCTCGAGCCTCTTGAGCCTCTTCGGCGTCTTTGAAGACTTGACCCTGTCGTTCGGCGACATAGACCTCAGCTTCTTCGTAGCGTTTCTCGTAGAAGTCGTCTGCTTCAGTTCGGCGAGCTTCAACATAGTCGTCGCCTTCTTTGGTCATCGTCGCAACGTACGCATCGGCTTCTTCGTGCTTTGCCGCGATCTGTTCGTCAGCTTGCGAGCGGAGTTGCATAGCCGACGTTTCACCATCGAGGCGGATGCGATCGACTTCAGCGAACGCATCCACCATGAGCCGTTCGGCCTCACCGTTGGCGTGGGCCAAAATTTCGGTCGCCTGGTTCTGATGATCAGCCAAGGTCTGTTCGGCCTCGACAAGCCGTTCCTTGCATTGAACCTCATTCTCGAGACGATTCCGTTCGGCTTCCTCAGCAGCTTGCTGGCGGAGCGCGGCTACCTCTTCGTCACATTTCACTCGAATCGCTTCAGTCTCACTCTCTATCGAGGCTAAGGTTTCAGACCGTTGCTGTTCCGCAAGGCGCACTATTTCAGCTGATTCCGAGCGGCTTGTCTCCCTCACTTTGTAAGCCTCTGACTCGGCTGAGTTCCAAAGTTCATCGGCTTCTATTTGTCTGTCAGCCAAGATCTTTTCAGAGGCTTCGTACCGTTCTCTAGTTTCGATTTCACATTTCTGTGCGATCTCTGTGATTTCGGCTTCAGCTGCTGCTTTCATTCGATTAGCTTCGGCTTGTGCGGCCTCGGTTAGCGCCTTGGCATCAAAATCGGCCTGCTTTGTTTTGTTATTCGCCGCCTGAATAATCTGCGCAGCCTCGTTCTTTGCAGCCAGTAGCTGTTTCTCCGCTGCGGTACGGGCGTCTTCGACCACGGCTTGCGACTCGAGGTCAGCTTGCGATTTCGTTTGCGACGCCGAGTCGCGGGCGTCCCGAAGTAGACCAGCGATCTGAAGACCGAACTGGTCAAACTTGTCAGAGTCGAACGTGTCGACTAGATCGCCATTGCCGATGTCGATGGGTTCCTGAGCCTGGGCTGAACTGAGACTCTCGAGAGGTTGGTTCGCCGCTGAAAGCGTCGCAATCTCGGCCTGTGCATCGCGGAGTTTCTTTTCCAGCGCGCCATACTCCCGACCAAGTTGCTGTAGGTACAGACGTACCTGCTGCTTGTCGTATCCGCGTAGTGCCGGATTAAACTCCGCCTTTTCGATTGCCTCGGGGGTCATTACCACTCCGAACTCCTAAACCGTGTCACCGACTTGGTGACAGCTCGAATCCCTATTTCGCCCGCCTGCCCTACGAGAGGGCAGTCCGGTATCCAGACTAGCCCTTGAAGGGTTCACACATCCAAATAGGTCCGTATTTAGTACTAAAACGAACGGTTGGACTATGTCGAATTCTAGCGAGTTCGGGCAATCTTGCCTACGCTGGCCCCTTAAACGGATGTTGCTACGGCGTCCTCATCGGCGTCGATGAGCCAAATCTTTTGCGCGACCTCAATCGATACAGGTCGACTCAGCAGGAAACCCTGAGCGTAGTGACAGCCAAGCCGGCGTAACTCACGAAGCTGATCTTGGCTTTCAACCCCTTCAGCCACGACTTGCATACCAAGTGACGTGGCCATGGCAATTGACGCCGCCACGATGGCGGTATCTTCTCGTGCGGTGGCCAAACCACTGGTAAACGACCGATCGATCTTAATGGCACTCGCCATCGAGAATCGTCGTAGGTAGTCCAGCGTGGCATGTCCGATACCAAAATCGTCAATAGCCACCCGGCAGCCCAGCTCCGTGATTTGTCGAAGGGTTTCGCTGGCCTTGTCGAGGTCATTGATTTGGGCGGATTCTGTGATTTCGAAGCCAAGCCTGTTGGCTGGAAGATTGAAGCGGCGCAGCGCTTCTTCGATGGTGGTGACCAGACCTGCATCGGCCATTTGTCGTGCCGACAGGTTGATGGTGACGATAGGGAACCGGTCATTGACCTGAGGCCATGACGCTGCGGCTTCGGCCGCCTTGTTTATTATCCAATCTCCCATTGGAATGATTAGGCCGCTCTCTTCAGCGAGGTCCATAAATGCTGCAGGGCTAATCAAACCGTCTTCTGGGTGGGTCCATCGAACCAACGCCTCGGCCCCGACCATTTGCCCAGTCTCTAAACCAAACACTGGCTGGTAGTGGAGGAGGAGCTCCTCGTCCATGATGGCCCGGTGTAGCGCTTGTTCCAGGTTTTGCGAGGCGGCGCTGCTGCGTTGAAGTTCTGAGTCGAACATAGCGAACTGCCCACGACCGCTTTGCATGGCGGTCAACATGGCCGATTCGGCTTTGCTGACGATCTCGGTTGGGTCTTCTTGGGCGTCGTCCACGACAACGACACCGATCGAGGCGGTAAGGAACAATTCGGCATTGTCGTCGAGTTCGATTGGCTCCGAGATTGACCGGGAGATGCGGCGGGCGAGTCCGGCGACGTCGTGGTCGCCGTTTGTCGCAACGCACACGAGAACGAACTGGTCGCCCCCAATGCGCCCGACAGTATCGCCGAGGCGGACTGAGTTGTGTATTCTCGCCGCAACTTCGATTAGAATTTCGTCACCCAACGCCGCCCCATAGGTGGTATTTATTGAGCGAAAGTTATCGATGTCGATCATCAGCACAGCCAACGGAGAGCTATCGCGGCCTAAGCGAGCGGTAGCCTGCTCAAGTCGGTCTAGCAGCAAGGATCTGTTGGGAAGGCGAGTCAGCTGATCATAGAGCGCAGCCGAGTTAGCCGGGTTGAGGTAGGCCTGGGTGGTTTGTCGTTCTTCGGTTCGTGAAATGAGGGAGGCGAACTCGCGCATTGCCTTTTGTTGAGCGATCGTTGGCTCGTCGGTACCTGGCAGTGCGACAATGATTGCACAATTCACGTTTCCGTCGTTGTCGACCGCCGGGAAACCCCAAAGAGTCTCGACCGACTCGTTAGCAGTTAGCTCTCGGAGATCGGCTGGAAGGCCTGCGACCAGAGTGCACCGAGCGCTGACTTTGTCATCGGTGTCGAACATGGCGTTGAGTAGTCGTTTCACCAGTCCTTCACGCGCTCTCATCGTAACGACGGGTTCCAACGAATTGCCACCACCGGTATCGCTGGAGATACCTATCCAACACTGGCTGCTCGGTCCGAGTTGTTTCGTGACATGTTCGGCGACGTCGTGGCAGAGCGAACCAAGGCCGCTGCCAAGGCCCGCTGAGTCGGTCAGGCCTCGATGTTGCGTACGGCTTGTAGCACCGGGTAGATCATTCGCCTCGATCCGAAACAGCGCCATTACGTAACTCGCGTCTGAGTGCAACGTTGGAATAGTCGACAAACTCATCAATGCTGAACGTTCGGCGTCGCCTCCACGGAGCGTACACGGCCGGTACTGCTCGCCGACTGATCCATCGAGCACGACTTGAATGAGCGACTCCCGAGTCTCCTCAAGGCTACGAGGTGCAATTAGTAGCTCGAGCGGTTCGCCTAGCAGAGTAGATGTACTTAAGCCGAGTGTTTCGGCTAGGCCGTCGTTTACATAGACGATATTGGCCTCACAGCTATTCGACGTTGCGAAGAACACGACCGCCCCGGCGATGGGAGCTGCGGGCCTCTCGTTCAGCTCCCAGGTTTCTGGTCTCGCTAAATCAATGGCATCAAGTATCGACTGTCCGTCATCACTAGAGGAAGAGTCAGTTATCCCAGTAGCGTCCACCAAGTTTATTTCGCCGGCTTCCGCGGCCTGAGGCAGTTCGTGTCCGTCGCCGACGAGACTGAGGTCAATCGATGCTTCCCCGTCGTCGGCTTGGGTCTCGCAATAAATTTCGGAGTCGCCGCTCAGCCTCAACTCTTCAAGCCGAGGACCAGTTGCCTCGTTCGTTCGTATCTCGCCAAGAGCCGGAACTTCGTCGGTCTCCGAAGACCTGAACCGGGTTCGGTCGGCGCCACCTATCGTGGTATCTCGCTCGGATTGATTGTCGGGAAGCGAACTTGGTCCCTGAGTCACGTAGTTGCCTTTGATCGGCCCGCCGGTCGACATTACTCCAAGGAACTGTAGTCACTCAGCCCGCCGCGTGCGGGGATGGGACAAACTTAAATTGGGGCGGCTACGTTAGATCCCTAGAAACGTTTTTTGGCCATCGTTCAGATGAGCAGTGAAAGAGTCGATGGTTGGCATGAGTGCCGAGCTAAGTGTGAGTGAGTGCAGATGAGCGAGTCGCAACCCAAAGAGGTCAATACCGTCACAAATTTGGTTGACGATCGACTCTTTACGTTCTTGGCAGAAGAGAATAAGAAATGGCTCGAAATCGATAGTCGAATGGCCGAGATCGTTTCGTATCTTCAGGCTGTTGTCGGCAGCGGTGGAAAGAGACTGCGTGCATTATTTTGCTACTGGTCTTGGTATGGGGCAAAGACAGTCGAAACCCCTGAGTTCGTGCCGTCCGACCACCCGGATGAACTCGCCGAGATAATCGATGTTTGCGCAGCTCTCGAGTTGCTGCATGTATTTGCGTTAGTCCACGATGACATTATGGACGACTCGGGAATGCGACGGGGCCAAACAACGGTACACAAGCAGCAGATTCAACGTTTCGTCGATCAAGGCTGGACGGGAGAATCTCGAAGGTTTGGTGAAAGCGTAGCGATTTTGGTCGGAAATTTAGCCCATGTCTATAGCGATGGGCTAATGGCTAACGCTCCACTTGAGGCCCGGATGGTTTGGATGGATCTTCGAACCGAGGCAAACCTTGGCCAGTATCTCGACCTACGGTCTGCTGCTGCATTAGACCTAGACTTCAGCACAGCGAGACAAGTCGCCTGGTACAAATCGGCCCTGTATACCGTGTATCAACCGATGCAACTCGGCCTCGTCATGTCGTCGAATGTTACGTCAGAGATGCGTGAACAGGTTCGCAACTTTAGTAAACCGCTCGGCAGGGCCTTCCAACTTCGAGACGACTATCTAGGTATTTTCGGTGATGAGGAACAGCTGGGCAAACCCATCGGCGACGATCTGCGGGAGGCGAAGCCGACCGAGATGATGGCGTATGCGCTGCAAAGGGCCGACAATTCCCAGAAGCTCCTGTTGTCGAGGGTTGGGTCTTCAGATCTGTCGGGTTCCGATATTGCCGCGATCTCTGAGGTGATTCGTGCGACTGGCGCCGTAGGATATGTGGAAGATGAGATAGATAGCTTAGTTGGTTCCGCTGAGAGGGTGCTCGAAGCAATGCCGTATTCGACAGAGGCAAAACAAGCCCTGTTGTCATTCGCCCAGTATGTGGCATCTCGGAACGTCTGATGTGTCCGTCTTGGATCGGTGACTATGTTTGCACTTAAAAACAAGCGGTCAAGGTCTCTCAATCGCAAGAAGGCTGCCAAACAGTCGCCGCTGTCTGCGTTCGTAACCGGTGAATTCTCGCCGCTCGTGACCGGAGAATTCTCTCCCGATACCACTGGCGAGTTCGTCTACGCACTACGGGCAGCACGGCAACAAGGTTCGTCATCGCCGCTTTCGTTCCAGCTGAGCCCTACGGTGATTTCGCCTTTGGCGACCGTTGTCCTTGTTTTGCGGTGGGGTGCATTGTTGACGGGTATGGCGTGGTTGAGTTACGACGCAACTCAGCGGACTAACCTCGACGGCGACAACCTTATCACTCCAACGTTGGTATCGACGCTTGCGGTGTCGGTATTCGTCACCTCTTGGCGAACTATCCAGCCCATAAGGCTCGGCGACCCTGGGCGTCGGAGCGTGGCCTGGTCGATCGTCGATGTTTTGGTGTTGGCTGTCGCCGTTGGACTGAACGGGAGCGGCGGCCTGTCCAGTCCTTTTGTTGGCTGTTTGTACGTGGCGGTGGCGACTGCTGCGTTTGGTTGGGGTTTGCGACCCGGTTTGATCGGTGCTGTTGTCGCGTTGATAGTTTCGTCACTGACAAGTTATTTGGTGGCCGACGGATGGACTATCGCTGTCCTGGCCCGAAGTTTTAGCCTTGATAACCCCTTGACTATCATGGCTCTTGCAGCAGTCGCCGTCTTGCCAGGTGTTGCGCTAGATCGTCTAATCGAAATGGAAGAGCGGCGCCGCGTTGTCGCCTTTCAACGTGATCGCCTAGCCGAAACCAACCAGCTCTTAGAGGCCCTGAACGAACTGGCCCGTTCGTTGCCGTCATCGTTGGACCTCTCCGACGTTTTAAAAGCGACCAGAACCCAGCTGATGACGACATTCCGGGCGACTCGACTTGTGCTGCTTTCTTACGAGGACGGCAAGTGGTCTCCGCTCATTCAAGAGGGTTTTTCACTTCGACCCGAGCTAACAACACGTGAGCTACCACCTGCGCTAGCCCAAGCGGCAGGTGCGAGCGACCTTCAATTGTTGCCAGACCTGACCCCATTTGGCGGGAACGGTAGTGGGTTGTACAGTCGTCTTTTGGTAAATGGTTCCGATACGGGACTGGTCGCTATCGAGCATCGGGAAACTCGATTTTACAAAAAGGCAGACGTTGAACTACTACGAGGAACCTCTGACGTTTTGGCACTGACGTTGGCGAATGCGAGAGCGTTTCGCCGACTTCGTTCTTTGGCGGCTGCCGAAGAACGTACCCGTATCGCCCGTGATCTGCATGACCGGCTTGGCCAGTACCTCACGTACATCGCTCTCGAGCTTGAACGAATTAACAACGCCAAATCGCAGCCGTCGGAGGATCTGACCGAGTTGCACAAGGATGTTCAAGGCGCTATTGGGGAATTTCGGGACACGCTAATCGAGCTCCGAACTTCGGTCACTCCAGAGCGGCCGTTGTCAGTGGTGCTTGGTGAAGTGGTTGAACGGTTCCGTAAACGGAGCTCCTTAGAAATCGACCTAGTTGTGCCTACCACCGCGGCCCGGCTACCTTCGTTGGTAGAAAACGAATTATTACGTATCTCTCAAGAGGCGCTAAATAACATTGAAAAACATGCCGCTGCGACCAGAGTGCATCTTGCATGGTCGGTCGAAGAAGGACGTGGCGTGTTGGTAATACAAGACAATGGTCGAGGTTTCGACACGGGTAAAGGTATCCGTGGAAATGCGTATGGTCTGGTAGGTATGAAGGAACGTGCGGCCGCTATCGGCGCAGTTCTTGAAATCGCTAGTAGACCAGGAGCTGGGACTGCCATTACGGTACAAACCATACAACCCACATATAGGTGAACAATGATTAAGATTTTGTTGGCAGATGACCATAAGTTGATGCGGGAAGGTCTACGTAAGTCGTTCGAGTCAGCGGGCGACGTAGTAGTCGGCGAAGCTGCAAACGGTGAAGAGGCCGTAAAGCTAGCTAAGGCTCTACAACCCGAAGTTATTTTGATGGACATTTCGATGCCTGTCATGGACGGCATCGAAGCTACCAGGAACATCATGGCCGAAGCCCCCGGAGCCCGGGTTGCGGTGTTGACGATGCACGACGACGTCGAAAAGACTCGTGAAGCAATCGAGGCCGGGGCGAGGGCCTATCTAAGTAAAGGAACTTCTTTTACCGATGTCCGTGAAACGTTGATCCGAGTAGTTGAGGGAGACACCGTGATGTCGCCAGCGTTGGCTGGCGCTATGGTCAACACGGCGTCAGCGCCGAATGTTCAGAGTGTTCTGTCCGATCGCCAGATCGAAATTCTGCAGGCCATCGCAGACGGCATGACTGTCAAGCAGGCGGGGCGTCATCTTGGGATTACGCGAAAAACGGTTCACAATCACCTCAATACGATTTACCGTAAGCTCGACACCCAATCGATGACTCACACCATTCTGAGCGCTGTCCGTATGGGAATCATCGACCTGAACCCGCTCGACGAACGAGACTAAGGTCTTCTGAACTCCTCGAGGATTCAAATCTGCTTCCGATTTTGTTTGATTGATATAAGCTGTTGCTGACGGCGGCAGGTGAGGCCTGTTTCGGGTCGTTGCCGTCGCCTGGGTAAGACTACATATACGTAAATAAGTCCCGGTTCGTATCGGCCAAGCGGTTGAAACAAGTTATGTTGTTTCCCATGAAGTCATTGCTGGTAGGTCTTGTAGTTTCGGTCTTTGTGTTGGCGGCGTGTTCTAGCGGAGGTTCGTCCGCCGACAGCGGGACGGTCGCTGGTGAAGCGAGTGGCAGCACCCGTGGTGCCGGGGACTCAACCCCTACCACGGCCCCGGTTCCGGAAGAAACTTCAGCTCCGGCGGTTTTGCCGCAGGATACTTCAGTTGCTCAGGCCGAGTACAAAAAGTACATAGCCGAAAATTTCCTAGAGACGATCTCAGATGAAACCCTCGACTGCATGGTCGAAGCCGCCTTGGGTGAAGCTGACGCTGAACAACTCGCCGAAATAACCGAAGAGAACTTCTCGGACTATGTCGCAAGCAACGGTGACCTAGTCGACACCCTGTTTGAAGACGAAGACGCTTCGGCGGTCGCTCAGTTCTCGGCTTTCAGGTGCTTGACCGATGAGGAGTTCAAAATGTTCTTAGTTTCGTCAGGTGGTGAACCTGAAGAGGTCGACTGTGCCTTGGGCGAACTCGGGGGCCAAGATGGCTTCATCGACTTGCTAATCGAATCTGAGCTTGGCGATGGCTCCGAGCCTCCCGAGTTCGCAGCGGCGAGTCAAGCCTGCGGATTCTAGACTCCGCTTGAGCGCTTGGACAAACCTCCATCACCGATTACTAAGTTCACACGGATACCATATTTCCCATGAAGTCATTGCTGGTAGGTCTTGTAGTTTCGGTCTTTGTGTTAGCGGCGTGTTCTAGCGGAGGTTCGTCCGCCGACAGCGGGACGGTCGCTGGTGAAGCGAGTGGCAGCACCCGTGGTGCCGGGGACTCAACCCCTACCACGGCCCCGGTTCCGGAAGAAACGACCCCTACCACGGTTTTGCCTGACACCTCGGGGGCTGAGGGCGCGTATAGGAATTTTATGGTCGGCCACCTCCCAGCCCCTATTTCAGATGAAACGCTCGATTGCTTCGTCGAATCTGCCTTGGGTGAAGCTGATGCTGAACAACTCGCAGAAATTACCGAAGAGAACTTCTCAGAATATCTTGTAGTTAGTCGCGATCTTCGCCCCTTGGTCGACACCTTGTTCGAGGACGAAGATAGCTCAATCCTCGCCCAGGTCTCGGTCTTTGGTTGCATGACCGACGAAGAGTACAGAGCCTTCCTTATAGCTTCTGCCGAGCTTGAACCCGACGGCGCTGATTGTATTACGGACCAAGTGGGTGGTAAAGACGCGATGGTCGATCTGATGATCGCCTCAGAACGCGGCGATCCGGAGCCCCCCGAGTTCACCGCCGGGCTCGAAACCTGTGGCATTGATTAGCGGTCGGCTATAGCCCAATCGATTGGTTCACGTCCCGCGGCCGCAAGTTGGGCATTCACTTGAGAGAACGGCTTGGACCCGAAGAAACCTCTGTGCGCTGACAGAGGCGACGGGTGCGCCGACTCGACGACGGCGTGAGTTGTGGTGTCGATCAAGCTCTTTTTCTTTCGTGCCGAGGCGCCCCACAAGACAAAAACTACGCGCTCGGTTTTCTGATTGACCGAACTGATCACTTCATCGGTAAAAGTCTCCCAACCTTTGCGTTGGTGGGAGGCGGCTTCGTGGGCTCGAACGGTCAGCGTCGTGTTGAGTAGTAGAACACCTCGTCTAGCCCATGCTTCAAGAGAGCCGTGATTGGGCCTGCTAACGCCGACATCGGTCTCCAGCTCTTTGAAAATATTTGCTAAAGATGGTGGCGGTTTGACCGGAGGTTTCACCGAGAAACAAAGCCCGTTAGCCTGTTTCGGTCCGTGGTACGGGTCTTGTCCGAGGACTACTACTTTTACGTCGCGATAGGCGGTCAAATGTAGCGCTGCGAAGACCTCGTCACGAGGTGGGTAAACGGGATGCGTCGAGCGTTCTTCTTCGACAAACGACTGAAGTTCAGACCAGTAAGGCTTGGCAAATTCGGCGCGTAATATCGGATTCCAGTCGGTTAATGGTGCCATTATCCAATCGACTTTACCGCTTGGTTCTACCAAGTACGCACAACGACGCCCTCGGTGAACCATCGCAATTGTTAGCCGACCTTCAGGAAGAGAATGCCCTCGATTGCAAGGCCGCCTGTGTTACTCAAGAAAAGAAACCTGGTCTCTACCGTCCCGCTTTCAAAGGTCAGTATCAGGCGGTTTCCGTCTACCTGGTAGGTCCCCCGCTGATTCGATCCTGTGTTTATCGACCCAAGTGACCTCCCAAGGCCGGTATCGAGGTCGCTTGTTGAAAGGCTCGTCACATCAACTGCGAAGATGCCGCTGGAGTCGAACGCGTATTGGCGCTTACTCGAAGTAGCGGTGCCGAACCCGCTACTTGAAAACGAATTGTTCTCCCAAATCCCGACGACGCCGGCCGGGTCGACCGCGGTTACCGGTTGCATTTCCTTCCCGTCGATACGTATCGGTGCGTCTCCGTTGACTTCGATGGGAAGCCTCGCTGGTTCCTCCGCCGGTTCGAAGGGTTCCGGTCCGAGGACTATTTCGCCTCCTTCGATTGTGTAAGAGCGGCAGTACGGCAGTCCGTTGGGGGCGGTTCTCGAGCAGTCCCCGGACGTGGCTGTTGGTGTCCCTCTGTAGATATATCCGTTTTCGGAGAAGCTGTAGTATGAGGCATTTGCCCCCGACTCGTTGGGGGACACCAGGATGTCGGCGACGTAGTAGAGACCTGTGAGTTTCTGGGATGGTGTTGGCGGGGTTGGAGCGGCGGCTGAACCGTAGACTTTGAAAGGCCGAGGTTCCCTGGTCTTCGAACATACGAATCGGAGCTCCGAAGCTACGGTCGTCAAAAAACCCGTCGATGTGGTAAGCGAGAACGACTGGACACCAGTATCAGGGTCCTCGGAATAACTAGTCCTCTCGCCATCAAGCGGACCCCCGGCAAATCCTAACTTGGATGATTTTTCGAGGAGTTCGCTAAAGATGAACGTACCACCGCCGGCCGGAGTCGTATACGTTAGGTCCGAGGCAATCGTGAGTTCATGGGAGGTATTATCTTCCGGGCTAACACAGATGAAGGTCCCAGGTTCAGGCACGTTCGCCAAAATAGCGGCCCGTTCCCGCTCGGACTTGGCACCCGACTGGTAGCAGGAGAGCGGCTCCAACCGCCCTTGACTGTTGGTAATGTCGGCGCTGAACTCCTGTCCGTAGGAGTCGAAGCGTACTTTCGCTTCTGCTTGGTCAAACGGGCCACCCGAAAAGGCGACTTCGTCGTCATAGAACTTTCGGGTCTCGAGCTGACTTATCGACCCTGACTGAACATCTGTTCCCTCGAACTGTTGAATACTGAACGTCGATCCGTCGACCTGTAAGGTATAGGCTGGCTCGCGAATATCGAGTTGGCTATACAAGAAGCAGTCAAACTGGGTGCTGATTAGTGTCCGTTCGGGATCCAATCCGGATGCGACGGCGGCTACCGTGACCGATGAGTCTGTCTCGCTAATCAATTCGCTTGGGATGCCGGACTCGCCAGAATTGCCAGAATCGCCTTGCCCGTCGCCACCGCCGCCTTGCTCGCCCCCAGTTGCCGTGCCATTTAGCGCGGTGCAACTGGTGAGAAATAGAACTACCGCAAGAAGAACGCACTTCAAACCGGATCGTTTCGTCATTTGCCTGCCTTCTAGGAACTCTTCGCCTGCCCCGCCGACTGCGATAAGCGTGAACGAACTGGGGAACGTAGGCTAAGTGTCGCAACTCGGCGATTGGGATGCAAGTCACCCCACCCCGCATCGACAGGTCACAGCTGGGCGTTTCCTTAGAAGAACTGGTCGATCAGAATTGGGTTGCCGTCGGGATCTCGCAGGGTTAGAGAACCGGCTCCAGCGCTTACCATATCGACCTTGGTGTCGAGTTCGAGTCCTCTAGCTTCGAGCAGTGTCTGAATTTCTCGAATGTCGGTAAAGCCCGGAATCTGTTCCTTCGAGTTATTGAGTCCAGGGTTAAAGGTGAGAATGTTCTTGTCGAACATGTCTTGGAACAGCCCAATGAGTGTGGTCCCATTGGCCATTATCAAGTAGCGTCCCTCATCCCCACCGGTTTTTGTGAAACCCAGTTTCTCGTAAAACTCTCGAGAAACCTCGAGGTCCTTTACTGTCAGACTAATTGAAAACGCTCCAAGCTCCATCCGGTCAGTCTGGTCGCTGTCGGTGAGATTTACAACAGTGGGGTCCACTCGTCTGGGCTTCGGTTCTTGTAGCGGCTTCAGCCGAACTCGACGACGGAGAAAGTTGCCACGGTTGGTTGGCCAGCCGAGCTAAACGAAAGAGGACCTGAAATGCCGTCATAGTCGATGTCGGTTTCGCCGCTTAGAATCAGTCCTTCGCACTGGGCAAATGATGTGCAACGGGCTCCCCCGCTGGTAACTCCGTTGATCTTACTTGCGATGGCGGGAGCGGCGTCCGACTGGGCCAACTCGGCGGCAAGAGCGATGATGATGATGGCGTCGTAGGTCTCTGGGCTAAAACTAAAGTCGGCGATATCCTCGTCCAGTTGAGTCAGTTCACGTTTGAATTTGGAGGTAACTTCGGCGCCTGGTAGGACGCCCCGAATACCGTCAAGTTCGTTGGCTACGGTGAAATTCTCGCCGAGGGCGTTTCCAGCGTTTCCATCTGACAGGTAGATCATGTCGGTCGGTGTGCCCCTGTCGAGCAGCTCCTTCAATATTTGGCCAGATTCCTCGAACCCGATAATGACAAACGCATCTGGGTCACCCTTTGTGGCGACATCGGTTACCGTGTTGAAATCCACGGCCTTTGGGTCGTAGGTGGTTTGGACCACTGCGATATTGGCCAAGTTAAATGCAGCGGCCGTGTAGCCGGCAAGGGCGTCTCCGTATTGGCCTTGCTCGGAGATTATCGCAACGTTCCTCGCCCCGCTTTTGGCAACGAGGTCGGACAATGCCTGACCTTGGAGTTGGTCTGAAGGTGCGGTCCGGAAGTACAGTTGATTTTCCTCGATTGCGTTGAAGCCGATAGCGGTGTTGGCGGCGGACATTTGGATTCGACAAGCTCCGGTCACTTCGGTCGTGATCTGTTTAGATAATGTCGAGGAAGGCGGCCCAAAAATAACATCGGCCCCGTTGTCGATGTGGGCCTGGGTCGTCTTTAGGACCGAATCACTAGAACCGGAGTCGCCGGGAAGGTATACGACTTCTCGCCCGGACGAGTTCACTGATTTACTAATGTCGTCGAGGGCCAGCTCGATGGCCGCGCTCTGGGCCGGTTCGAGGTAACTCAGTTTACCAGTTTGGGGTAGGAGGCCTCCGATAACCAGCCGGTTATCCGGTTCCGAAGCGCAGTTAGGTGCTGCTTCGATGGCCTCGCCGCCGGTTTGTGAGACACGGAAATAGTCGGTTCTGTTGGGGTCTATTTCGTTGATCGCGTTGGCTGGGGCGATCCGGGCCGGCGATTCGTCCCCAGTCGAAACGTCGGGGCCTTCTGATTCTGAAGGGTCGGATCCGCTGGTGCAAGAAGTCGTTACGAGCACGGTTGCAACGACGACTGTTGCTAAGTGTCGAATTGACGATCTCACTGAAGTTCTCCTGGCAGTCTTCGCTGGCGACACCTATCACGATAGGTGAATTAAGTTTGGATAATGCCTGTTTCCAGCTTTGGTCGAAAGTGTTCACCCGACCCGGTCTGTTTCGTAGGCCCACATTGCGATCTCCACCCGGTTTCGGGCGCCGAGTTTATTCATCAGGCTAGCCAGATGAGTCTTCACAGTGCTAAGACTCACATGCAACTGGTCAGCAATTTCAGCGTTTGTGTGACCGGCGGCGACGGTCAAAAGAACTTCCTCTTCCCTGTTAGTCAGAGGGTCGATCGGTTGGTGAGGCTCGGCCGGTTGTTCCTGATTAGAGAATGCTTCCAGCAGGCGGACGGTAATGCTTGGAGCGATCAACGCATCCCCCGCCGCCGCCGCCTCTATTGCTTGGGCTAAGAGATCAGGGCCAGCGTCTTTCAACAAAAACCCTCGAGCTCCCGCCTTCAGTGCTTTATGAACATAGTCGTCGAGGTCGAATGTAGTGATGACCACAACGGCCATCGGGTCGTTTGCTTCAGGGCCCGCTAAAAGGCGGGTAGCCTCGATGCCGTCGAGGTCCGGCATCCGAATATCGAACAAACACACGTCTGGACGTAGACTCCGGGCAAGCTCAACCGCTTCGCGGCCGTCGCAGGCTTCTCCAACGACCTTTAAGTTCGGTCGTGAATTGATGATCATCGTCAGACCGGTTCTAACCAAATCTTGGTCGTCGGCAACCAGTACGGTAATCGTCATACCGCGACGCCAGCTTTGGGAACCGATGCCGTGACCGTCCAACCGGTGTCGGGGTTGGGGCCTGCGTTAAATGTGCCTCCGAGCAGGGTTGCGCGTTCAGCCATACCCACTAGACCGAAACCGTCCGATGACCTGCTGCCGCCCGTTGCCGTGCCGTCATCTCGAACCGCTAACCGAACCGTGTCACCGTCGCCTATAACTGAAACTCGAATGAACGTAGCATCTACCGCATGACGTAAGGCATTAGTGATCGACTCTTGGGCTAGCCGGTAGATGGCCGCGTCGACCACGGGTTGCAGGTCGTTGAGATCACCCGATGTTCGAATATCGACGGGCACCGACGGGTCTAAGTCATCGACAAGTCGGCCGATATCGGCCGTGGACCGTTGCGGAACACGGGCCGCGTCTTCCCCGGTTCGAAGAGAGCCGACTATCAAGCGCATATCTTCAAGCGCTCGCGACGCTGCATCTTCGATAGTGCCCAGAACCTCGGCTGCCAGTTTGGGTTGCGTCTCGGCCACCGCCTGGCCAGCTTGGGCTTGGACCGCGATAGCTGACACGTGGTGGGCGACGGTGTCATGGAGTTCACGAGCCAGGAGTTCTCGCTCTTGGAGTCGTAACTGGCTTATTCGAGCAGCCTGAGAACTTACCCGAAACCGTATAGCTAAACCAATAACTGCGGGAAGTACAGCAAAGGCAAACGAAAAGATGCTGTCGTCTAAGCCCGAGTAATGTACCATCTCAGTCGTAATATTGGTGACTAGAACGATTCCTAGCCCAATGATGGCGTCGCGTCCAGGTCCCCACCTAAACAGCGCGTACACCAACACCATGATGTAGGCGTAGGTAAAGAACGGCGTTATGTCGGCAAGGCCCGCCAAGTTGGCGATGTTCGTTGTTGTCATCGCGCCAAAGGTGAGGGCGACCATCAACAGTGGTCTCGTTCGACGCCATAGCAACGAAGAAGCTAGAGCCGCACATAGCACCACACCTAGAAGGCGCCATTCTAGTTCGTCCCGTATGACGGCTTCGACCGTTGCGACCGGAGCGACCGCGGCGACAAGAACCCAGTCGCGCCACACTCTCACCGGAGCATTGGCGACGCGTGGTTCGTTCCACAACGAGATGGCTAAGTTCTTGACCATAGCCATATTGTACGCAACATCGAAGCTCGATGTATCGCCCAAAAGAACGAGCTGAATTTCGACTATTCGGCCGATCGACATTGACGTTTCGCCCGATGTCTGTGTCGGGGGCTTGGGCAATAGTTAGATCTATGACAACCCAAACCGAACTACCAGACCGCCCAGCGGAGGCACCCGCCGTCGCCGTACGAGCCTCGAATGCGACTAAACACTATGGCGATAGCGATAGCGATGCCGACACACTCGTCCGAGCGTTAGGCAATATTGACATTGACTTTAACGCCGGACAGTTCACGTCGATCATGGGGCCATCGGGATCAGGCAAGTCGACGCTAATGCATTGTCTTGCTGGACTTGACCAGTTGACCAGTGGTCATATCTGGTTCGGTGGCACCGACCTTTCGACCCTCAGCCAACAACAGCTGACCGATTTACGCCGAGACCATATTGGCTTCGTCTTTCAAGCGTTCAACCTCATTCCGACGATGACGGCACGGGAGAACATAACCTTGCCGCTCGACCTGGCTGGGACAAAGCCAGACGCCGAATGGTTTGAGATCGTCGTCGATTCGGTCGGCCTGGCGGGTCGGCTCGATCACCGGCCAAGCGAATTGTCGGGCGGCCAACAACAGCGAGTCGCAGTTGCACGGGCGATGGTTGGTAAACCAGACGTAATTTTTGCCGATGAACCGACTGGCAATCTCGACTCGCGAACAGGTAAAGCGATTCTGTCATTCCTTAAAAATGCGGTAGCCGAATTTGGGCAGACAATCATCATGGTCACGCACGACCCGGTTGCAGCCACCTACGCCGACCGCGTTGTCTTCCTGCAAGACGGAACAATCGAAAACGAGATACTAAACCCGCGAGTAGACCAAGTGCTAGCGGCCATGAACCGCCTAGACGGTTAAGGAGCAGACAGATGGATACCAAACTTGTACGACACGGATTTAGACAACTAGTAGCCAATAAGATTCGGCTTGGCCTCACTTCTGTTGCCATCATTATTTCTGTTGGGTTCGTTTCGGCTTCGTTCACCCTGGGTACCGGAATGAGCGAAGTGATCTTCGGCTGGGGCGAAACCCAAGCAGGCGGGCTTGACCTTGTCGTCGAACCCGAGGCTCCGTTCGCCCCAAAGAACTTTGAAGTCAGCCCGGCCCGCGTCGATGACAAAACGGTCGACCTCGTAGGCTCGGTCGATGGAGTCGCCGATGCTCGGCCTGTCCTTTGGAGCAATTTCTTGTTCCGACCAGCTGAACCAAACGGCGACCTGGTCGACGACAAATTTACCGTCACTACCTATGGTTGGGTCGATGGTTCGAACCTCGTCATCGACGAAGGATCTGCCCCTGAAGCCGGCGAATTCACCCTCGACTTCGAAACAGCCGAAACATACGGGTACGAGATCGGCGAGACCTACGAAATGGCAACGCCGACAGAAACGAAATCGTTGCGTCTCGCCGGCACCACTCGGTACGGCGAAGCGGGCGGGACAACCGTCGGCCAGGTCGTTCAGACGATTTCACTAGACGAACTGCAAGCCGAACTCGGCCAGCCCGGGTACGTAAACATTCATGTTGACGTCGACGAAGGGACTGATCCGGCCACCGTCGTCGCGTCGCTTGAGGGAGTTCTGCCCGACGATCTGGTAGTGCTTACTCAGGACGAAGCCAAAGCCTCGTTGCGGGAGCTGGTCGCTCCGTTCGCTCAAGGGATATCCGGTGGTCTTATCGGTTTCGGCGTTCTGTCGCTGTTTGTGGCTTGTTTTATTATCTACAACACCTTTTCGGTTCTCATGCAACAACGAACCCGCGAGCTGGGTCTGCTACGAGCGGTAGGCGCAAGCCCTCGCCAGATACGAACGTCAATACAGATCGAAGCTGTCGCACTTGGTTTGGCCTGCTCGATCATCGGGGTCGGGGCAGGGCTTGGTATCAGTTACGGCCTGTCTGAAATGTTCCATGCATCGGGCGGCCTACCCCGGCCCGATTTAGCGTTGACACCTCTAACCGTCGGCTTGAGCCTGATCGTGGGAACAGGGGCAACCCTGGTTGCCGTGACCGCGCCCGCACGCAAGGCATGTCGGATTCCGGTAATCGCGGCGGTTCGTGATGGTCAAGGGGCGACTCGACGACCATCGAAGCTGCGCTTTGTCATCGGGTCGCTGTTGGCCGTCGCTGGGCTGATTGGAACTAGCATCGGGCTATTTGCCGACATGAAGGTGCAGTCAACCATGATGGCCCTCGCTGCGGGAGCTATGGCGATCTTCATTGGCGTAGCGTTGCTTAACTCGTTGTGGATTGCCCAGTGTTCACGGATACTGGCCGCCCCACTTGTGAGATTGAGAGGTGTCGCCGGGCGGCTAGCTCGCGACAATATCGGCCGGAACCGGTCACGTAGCGCCTCAACGGCTGCCGCTCTCATGATCGGGTTGGCGCTCGTTTCACTAGTGCTTGTGGTCGGCGAATCCTTCAAGGCCACCTTGGCCGAGGGCACCGATTCGGCCTATTCATCCGACAACATCGTCGTCAATCAGTGGGGCTACAAATACCCGGTTGCCGTCGCCGATAAGTTGCAGGCTCTGCCCGAGGTTGATCAGACGGTCGCTATTTCGACTGACCTGGCCGAGATCGACGGCGAGGTGCAGTACCTCACGATCGCTGAGCAAAAAACGGCGGGAGATCTGGTGGACTTTGAGATTGTCGAAGGCGTCGGTTTCTCCGAGCAAGTAGCCAACCCGGTGGTGGTGACCGAGGCTGAAGCAACCGAAAAAGGCGTTGGTCTAGGCGATCAACTCACCACGCAGTTCTTTAACGGCGAGGTAGTCGAGCTCACTGTTGTTGGAATCAATCGCAACAACACCGCCGGCGGCAACAGTTACTACATCGACCGAAGTACCTGGTTTGAACAGACAAACCAAACAACGGCCGACATTGTGGCGGTCCAATCGGCCGACGATGTAAGTGAAACAGAATTCGCTGCTGCGATGGAACGGTTTGAAGCATCGAACGCACAGGTCAAGGTGGAAACAATCGAAGACTTTGTTGAATCTACTGAACAGTCAATCAACACAGCGCTTCAAACAATCAATGCGTTGACGTTTCTCGCGATCTTAATTTCCTTTCTCGGGATCACTAACACGTTGGCGTTGTCCATCTCGGAACGAACGAAAGAGATGGGGCTGCTACGAGCTGTCGGCATGCGCCGCCGATCGTTGCGGCAAGCCTTACGGTATGAGGCGTTATTGATCTCTCTCTTTGGCTCGTTAGTCGGTGTGGGGTTGGGCATTGCCTTTGGCATCGGTTCGGTGGCGGCGATACCTTCGACTATCGCCGATTCGGTGGAGGTCCCGCTGGGTCAAATTGTTGCCCTCGTCGTCGTTGCCTCGATAGCCAGCGTGCTTGCGTCAGCGGTTCCGGCATGGCGCGCGGCTAAGCGTTCGCCTCTGGAGTTGATAAGAGGTTAGACGTCGACGTAATCGGGCAGGCTCGCCGTGGTTTTGTGTAACGGTAGAGCCTGCTCGCCCTTTGCGTCGTCCAGAACAACAGCTTCGGGGCTGTCGTTCGCGCTGACTTGCGAGAAGAGAGCTCGACCAGACAACTATTGAGCTGGCGTCATAACCACGTAGCCTTAGACTTCTATGTTACCTAGACGAGATATCTGGCCTCGAGATCGCGAACGGGTAGCTGGTGCCAAGATCGAACGCCAAGCCGCGAAACGGGTGTGGGAGTTCGCCCGGCCCTACCGGCTCCCGATAATAGCCTTCCTTCTTAGCGGGATGGTTCAAGCGGCGTTAGCGATCGTTCCTCCGTTGCTGTTCGGCCGGATAATCGATTCGGCTATTCCAAATGACGACCGGAACCAGGTGGTGACTCTCGCGTTGATCGTCGTAGGTGTCGCCATCGTCTCGGCAATCGTTGGCCTGTTCGAACGATACTGGTCGTCCCGCATCGGTGAAGGCGTCATCTACGACCTACGTGTGGCCCTGTTCGACCATGTTCAACGATTGCCGTTGGCATTCTTTACCCGAGTGCAAACGGGAACGTTGACCAGCCGACTCAATAGCGACGTCTTAGGAGCACAACGGGCGCTCACCGCCACCCTGGGCACGGTCGTAAACAACATCATCAGCCTGGTAGTTACCCTCGTCGCGATGTCGTTTCTCGAGTGGCGGCTGACGTTGTTGGCCCTAGTCCTCGCCCCCATTTTTATTCTGCCGTATCGCCGGGTCGGTGGTATCCAGCAAACGATCACCCGAGACGGCATGGACCACAATGCGGCGATGAACACGACGATGACCGAGAGGTTTAACGTCTCGGGGGCCCTACTTGTAAAGTTGTTTGGCCGTCAGCAGGCCGAACTCGACTTGTTTGAAAGTCGAGCTGTCGAGGTACGCAAAATCGGTATCCGATCGGCGTTGTTCACTCGCGGCTTTTTGACCGTGTTGACTGTGCTCGGCGCGGTCGGAACGGCCTTGGTGTATGGGCTTGGCGGATGGCTAGTAATTTCGGGGTCGTTCACCGTCGGCCAGCTAGCGGCGATGGGGCTCTTGGTCGGCCGGATCTACGCTCCGTTGACCGGTTTGACCAACGCCCGGATCGATGTGCTGACCGCCATGGTTTCGTTCGACCGCGTCTTCGAAATTCTCGACTCGGTTTCACCGCTCACCGACGCCGTCGACGCCATCGAACTGGCCAATCCTAAGGGTCGGATCGAATTTACCAATGTCAGCTTTAGGTATCCGAATGCGTCTGAGCTGATCGTCCCAGCGTTGGAGGTGATAGCAAAGCCGAGCGCCGACGCCGGTCCCGAGGAGTCGCTTAAGCAGACCGACGCCCAAATCCTCGACGATGTTTCCTTTGTCGTCGAGCCCGGGGAGTTCGTTGCGGTAGTCGGACCGTCCGGGGCTGGTAAAACCACTTTGACGTCTCTCGTGCCTCGCCTGTACGACGTTGGAGGCGGCACCGTGAAGGTCGACGGCGAAGACGTCCGTTCGATCACCCAAGAGTCGTTGCGTTCCGCCATTGGAGTGGTGGCGCAGGACCCGCACCTGTTTCACGAGTCGATTCGAGACAACCTTCTTTACGCCAAGCCAGAGGCAACCGAGTTGGAGTTGATCGGAGCTTGTAAAGCAGCTCAAATTTATGAAACCATGAGTGCGTTGCCGAACGGTTTCGACACAGTGGTCGGTGAGCGAGGTTACCGAATGTCAGGCGGTGAAAAGCAGCGACTGTCGATTGCCCGGATGTTACTAAAGGACCCGGCGATTGTAATTCTCGACGAGGCGACTTCGCACCTTGACTCCGAAAACGAAGCCCTAGTTCAGCAGGCGCTCTCGAAGGTCCTGCTCGGTCGAACGTCGCTCGTGATCGCTCACCGCTTGTCGACCGTCGTCGCCGCCGACCGGATCCTCGTACTCGACGAGGGTCGTTTAGTCGAGACGGGAACCCACACGTCACTGCTATCAGACGGGGGACTCTACGCCGAACTCTATGCCAGAATCGCCGTTTAACCGTCGGCCGTTGACGCCGTCGGCTATGTAGCTTTGTGTATGGCGTCGGATCTGCCGATAAGGCATGATAGTAACGAATGGCAGATGACATGACGGCAGGAACAGAACCATATGTCTCCCGACCATTTTGGGTCAAGGGCGTTGCATCGTTGATGGCGGCATTTCTTATCATTTCGGGGTGCTCAAACAACGAACGTGATTCGGCAGACTCGACGGCGGGAACGAGTCTCAGGCGTCCGATTTCTTCAGGTGGCGCTGTGGGTGTTCCAGAGTGTGGCGCTTTCTGGGGCGCCTACGTAAACGCCGAAATTCGCACTGGTCGCAACAACGCGGCGGCCCGCCTCGAAGCGCTCCGAATGGTCGAGGCAGAACTGGCCCGAACGTTCGACATCGACCATCACTTTTATCGTTGGGACAATTTCCTGAGCGACTTTAGTACCGAGAACCATGTTGAGCCGTCCATAGCAGAAAGGCGGACACAGTTCCTCTCATGGAAACCCGTGTATGAAGACGGCACCAACATCGCTTGGTCGTCGATCGCTGCGGGAGACCACGACGAGCTAGTAAGAGACAAGGCTGGCCGGGTCGCCGCCTTGGATCAGCCGGTCCTGTTAGTATTTGGCCACGAAGCCAATGGTCGAATCGGTGAGTTCGAGCCCCTAGCCACAGTCAACGGAGGGCATGTCGATTCCAAAGCCGGTTCGGCTGAAGACTTCGTGGCGGCATGGCGACACATCCATGATCTGTTTGCCGAAGAAGAAGTTACCAACGTTAGCTGGGCTTGGATCATGACTCGGGCTCCGTTCGAAGGCGACGCCGATCAAGCCGACCTGCTTTATCCGGGAGACGACTACGTCGACTGGATAGGCCTTGACCCGTACAACTTCTTCCACAACCAACAGAACTGGCGCGAAATGGAGGACTTGATGTCCGGCTTCACGGCGTGGGTCGACAGTAGAGAAATCGACAAGCCGTGGATATTGGGGGAGTGGGGCACGGTCGAAGACCCAAACCAACAGGGCCGAAAAGCCGAATGGCTCCACAACACCGCAGATTACTTCGAGTCCGAGTATCGGCTTAAAGCGATAGTCCATTTTGATTCTTCACCCGAAAACAACTGGCTGTACGACTCGAGCCAGTCCTCCAAGGAGAGTTTCGTCGAAATTTCGAACCGGCCGCACTTTAAGCAGCAATGCTAGAGATGTCACAGAAAGTTTGTAGGGCCGCTCGGCATTAGTTTCGGCCTAGAATCAAGCGGTGAGCGACCCCGGTACAGACACCGAAAAATCCATTGAAGAAAACGTAGAACCGGTTCGAAAACGGGATTGGTGGCACCGTCACCTGGATCCCGAAGAACGGCGTCGGGTAATGAACGACCTGGCCCTGCGGCGTGGCGATCGCAAGATATTTCCGTTTACGGTCATGCTGACCCTGTCGGTCGTAGTCGCAGTCATGGGCTTGTCGCTTAATTCGGCGGCCGTTGTCATAGGTGCCATGCTGATAGCCCCGTTGATGCAACCTGTGTTAGCCACCGGAGCATGCCTGTCTATGGCGCTCTACAAAAAGTCGGCTAACGCCTTTCTCAAGGTCGTAGCGGCGACCATGTGGTGCATAGCGATCGGGTTTTTCTTGTCCAAGATCTTTCCGGATCAACAGTTAACACCCGAAGTCTTGGCTCGGACCCAACCCGACATTAAAGACCTCGTCGTCGCATTGGCCGCTGGCGTCGCCGGTGCCTACGCCACCGTTCGAGAAGACGCATCAAGTGGTCTACCAGGTGTCGCCGTAGCGGTCGCCTTGGTGCCACCGCTCGCTGCCGTCGGTGTGACTTTGGAAGCAGGTGAAGGCACATTCGCTAAAGGTGCCATGCTGCTCTACACCACAAACTTGTCGGCCATCATCTTTGCCAGTATCTCGGTTTTTGTTGTTACCGGGTTTGTGCCGCCTCGACGGATCGCGTCAACCATCAAGGGCGTTTCAATCGCCAAGCTCGGCCTCGCCGCCCTGGTCGCCGTCATCTCGTATCCGCTCTACCAGGCGTCGGTCAATTCGGTCAGCGCAACCGAGAGTCAGATCGCCGCCGAAGACGCAGTGGGGAAATGGCTAGGCGATGTCGACCTTCAGTCCGATGTAGATATCGACGGATCCAAAATAATCGTTGCTTTGCGAGGTTTTGAACCGCCACCTCCGGAAGATCTGTTAAAAGAGGACCTCAGCGCGTTGTTTCCCGATTCTGAAGTACTACTGGAGTGGGTCCGCCCAGAGCAAATAACGACGACAACCACCACCCCAGCTGACCCGGACATCGAGCTAGCAGACGAAGTAGAACCAGTCGTTGTTGAATGGCTTGATGCCGGTGGTTCAGACTACGAAATCGAAGAAGTAAGTGTTGAGGGAGAGGTGGTACGCATCGATGCTGCCGGTGCCGGTCAACCTCCATCGATCGATGACCTTGACTCGCTTCTTGAAGAAAAGATCGGTCAGCCATTGTCGCCTAGTTTGAACTGGACACAGCGCGAGACTATTCGGCCCGGTGACAACGACCCAACCCCAGTCGATCAGATCGAAGAACAGATGATGCGCTTCGTCGAAACGTGGGCCGCTGGACAAGATGTTCAGGTCCGAGAATTCGGCTACGACGGCGAACAGGTAGACGCAGAACTTGCCGGCGCCCGATCTCCGTCGGCGACTGCGTTGACCGAGCTGAACGATGCGATGGCTGGCTTCCATGACGGGGACGACCTGGTTATGAACCTGTACTTTCTGCAACGTGAGGCGTTGGACACGTCGGGGTAGGCCGCCTTGAAAGATACTGCCGGGTCGCGGCTCTAGCTGCGAGGCCAGAGTCATAGGTTTGGGGGTGATCAGGTCAGGGCTGACTTGAAAGTGTCGGATTGCAGCCACTAACCTCTCACTAAGAACATCAACCTCCGCCAACGAAAGACATCCACGACTACGAAGTTTCTCAAACCTCCCTGGCTCTGAGTCAGAGCTAGTTGGCTAGAAGGTGGCTGAATATGACGGCATCGTTGTTTTAGGCATGCACTTTTTAGCCTTGGTCGATTGAACAATCCGAAAATTTGTCCCCCATTGGGGTCTTCCCAACCGTTATACACCTATGAGAGTAGGAGTCCAATGCGTTCATGTCCGGGAAAGTCCTTTCTGGCCTAGCGTCACAGTTGAAGGTTGGCGTCGGACCGATGGTCCTGACGCCGCAACATGGCGGACTCCTAATTTGAACAGTGCAGCCATGACTTTTGAAGCCTTCTACCAACAGGAATTCCGCTCTGTGCTCGGCTTGGCCTACGTGCTAGTTGGGCCTCATGGTGGAGCCGAAGACCTCGCCCAAGAGGCGTTCGCCAAAGCGCATCAACGATGGGCTGAAGTGGAAACCTACGACAATCCAGAGGCGTGGGTTCGTCGGGTATTGGTCAATCAGAAGAACACCAACTTCCGGCGGTTGGGCACCGAAAATAAGGCAACCGACCTGTTGCGTCGTCAACGAGTCCCAGTCGTTGAACTCCCTCCTCGTTCTGAAGAAGTCTGGGCGGCGGTGCGAGCTCTTCCAAAGCGACAAGCCCAAGTTATTGCACTAAGATTTTGGAACGACCTGACTATTCGTCAGATAGCGGAAACCCTTGATTGCGGTACTGAGACCGTCAAAACTCACCTGAGTCGGGCGAAAGTAACGTTAGCCCGGCAACTCGAGGGTAAGGGAACGGGTTTTGACGTCAAACTCGACGATAGCCTCGAAAGAAGAGGTGGCTTTTCTAGATGATTGACGACGAACTCAACAAGGCTACCGACGACCTCCGATGTGCCGTCGATAGCATCGATATTCCACCATTCGAAGCCCCAGTGGGACCAGAAATGGCCGCTACCCGTCCAGCAGCTGAATCAGTGACGACCCTTGCGGACGCCCCATCAGAACAGCGAAAGTCGGCAAACAGGATCTTTTCGGTTGCGGCGTCTGTTGTGCTGATCGCAGCCGGAGCTGCAGCAGCCATCAAGCTCACCGAAGATGACGGAACTAGCGGTTCGGTTCGTGGTATCGACGTCACGAACGAGATAACCTCGCCGGAACATCAGTGGCCTGATGGTGATACCTGGCAAAATGGGGTAGACGGCCCAGAAGCCCTGACCGAAATCGAATTGGTGGCGCCGAAATTCGGTCGACATGTCGTCGATCCGACCTTCGGTACCACAATCGAGGCAGTTGAGAATACCTCCGCCTCCACATCGTTTATGCCATTGCAAGTGCGTCCCGCATTCAACGCCGACGGCTCCAATATATTGATGTACCGCGGTGGCGACGGGTTTTCTCTGGTGGATGCGACAACGCTAACCGAGGTTCAGGCGCTGGCAATCGATCCGGTCGACATCGAAGAGGTCTATTGGCATCCAAGCGACCCCAAATTGTTGTACTTCGTCGACGGCTCAGCCAACGGAGGGTTCGAGTTGAAGTTGATAGACGTCGAAACAGGCGACGCTGTAACCGTTCACACCTACGCGGGCTGCAGTATGGTTCGTGGGGTCGATTCCCATCGTATTTCAGCCGAGACGTTGCTCCTTGGCCAGAAATGCACGGCCGGTGAGGGTGAGTTTATGGTGAGTGTGAATGTGGAGACCGGCGATGTGTTGACCCAGCCCGCTGACGGCTTGGGATCTCCTCAACCGACACCATCGAGCGGGCGCTACGTAGCCTCTGACTCCGATGGCAACGTCACTGTTCTTGACAGTCAACTTCAGCCAACCGGGGTCACCTTCGATGCCGGATCGGACGATTACGTTCTGGTCGAGACCTCCAATGGACAAGATCTGCTCGTAACGATGAGCTTCGCAGCTGACGAGAGCGAGGCTGGTTTGATTGTCACATTCGATCTCGACGACGGGTTTCGTACTATCATCGGTGGCCAAGTCGATGGCTACCCATACCCGCCATCGGGTGGTGGTATGACGACCTCGGTCGCAAATGATGGACGGGTGCTGTTTGCGACAGGCTGGGACGAAACGTCTGGCGCTATGACGGGCGAAATTATGACTGTCGACTTCGATGACGAAACGCCTGCAATAAGACGACTAGCGCATCATCGAAGCACGAGACGAAACGTCGATGACGTGGCTTGGTCTGGCCCACACGCATCGCTCCGCCCACAACTCGCAGTCGTGGTCTTTGCCAGCGACTGGGATGGTGCGACCTCTAGTCCTTATATTCTGTCGGGCTGAGAAAATGGGATCGAGTGGGGTCTCCGGTAGTTGGGGTTGCCTTTTGGTACTTGCGGCCATGGTCTTTGCGGGGACCTTTTATTCCGGTGAGCACCAGGCTGGAGTTAGGTCTCCTTCGAGTTCTACTTCGGCAGCCTCTCCAAACAGGTCCTATAGTTCGGCGCCGGAGGGGCAAGTGGTCGCCCCTGCCGACTCGAACTACTGCGGCGATCCGACGATCGGCCCTGAACCACTGGTACTCGGCAAAGATGAGACCACCCCTTCCTTGGGTTGGACTAAACCCGAACTCGGGTTTACCTATCTGGACCCGTCGTATGGGACGCGACTGACGAGGGTTACTTCAGCGGGCGATGATCGTTTCAATCGGAACCCCTACAGTCGCCGTCAGACGGAGAATTCAGATGGCTCTTTGTTTCTGACGTACCATGGCAGCGCTCAGTATCATGTCTATGAAGTATGCACCAACGAACTGGTCGCCGAGCTCGAGATTCATCCCGACGGCGAACCTCAGTGGCATTCGAGGAATCCCACGATACTGCGACACACCACAGGGTCGAATTCGTCTGTCGGTTCGCTGAGGGTTCAAGAAACGGACGTTATCGCGGGAACGACCGAGACGGTCGCCGACTTGACCGGGCGTGTTACGAGACTAGTACCAACCGCGAAGTATCTGTCTGATTGGGCTGAAGGGTCGCCGAGCGGCGATGGCAACCGCTATGCGTGGATGGTATTTAATCAGCTGGACCAGCCGATTGGCATCGTTTCTTACGATCTGGCGAGTGACACGATTCTGGGCGTCATCGATCTCGACACTAGTGCTGAAGTACCGCTGATCGATTGGGTTTCGATGTCGGCGTCTGGAGAGTACGTAGTTGTCAGCGGTGAATCTGGGACCTATGTCTATGATGCTGATTTGTCTGATCGGCGGCTTGTAACCGAAGCATCTGACCACGCCGATTTAGGCTATGACATCGATGGCGATGACGCCTATATTTATGCAGATTTTTCCGTTACCAGCGAGACTTCTGGATGGCTGGTTTCGGTCGACTTGGAAACGCTCGAACGGACAAAGGTTTTCGATATCTACGATGATGGCAACAGCTCTATTCATGTGTCAGCCAAAAGCTACGACAGGCCTGGTTGGGCATTAGTGTCGACCTACAACTGCAAAGTTGAAGGGGCCTGGACATGTAATAAAGTGTTCGCGGTTGAACTGGTTTCCGAGGGGCAAATCGTAAACCTGGCGCATACCTACAACTGCGGGAATCAATACTGGACCGAAACTCATGCAGTGGTGAACAGAGACTTTAGTCGAGTCTACTTCAATAGCGATAGTGGCTCGTGTGGACAGGATGCTGAAGTATTTCGTATCGATGTTCCGTCATTTTAGTTAGACTTCTGTTCAGAATACGTAAACCTTTAAGGACAACCATGAACCGTAAACTCTTAGTAGGTGCCGCCGTCGTGGTAGCGATTATTGCGGGTGCGCTGATCTGGCTGAATTTCTTGCGCGATGAGGGACCCGAAGAGTTCAGCTTGACCGAAGACACTCTTGAGGGTTCGGCCGAGTCGACAACGGGTACCGGCACAAGCGATGGTACTTCTCCGAGCTCCCCTGATGATGATGTGTTGGACAGCGTCGAAGGAACTTGGACTGTTGCCGAAGGTTCAGAAGCTGGATACCGAGTCGTAGAAGACTTGCAAGGCATCAATGACTTCGAGGCAGTTGGCCGAACAGACCAGGTTTCGGGTTCGGTTACTGTTGAAGGGACAGCAGTCACTGATGCCTCCTTCGAAATTGATGTCGCCTCGATCGTTTCTGACAGTGATAAACGTGACGGAGCTTTTACCGGCTCTGACATCATGAACGCCGCAGAATTCCCGACCGCATCGTTTGTGTTGACCGAAGCGGCTGACTTCGGTTCGGTGCCGGCTCCGGGCGAGGTTATAACCGCAGCGGTCGTCGGCGAATTGACGCTGCGCGACTCCACACAACCCGTGGAGTTCGATATCGAAGCCCAAATTTTGGACGGAAAGATTGAGCTCGTTGGATCGATCGACGTTACGTTTGCCGACTATGGCATCGATAACCCGTCGAATCCGTTCGTCGCCGTCCGAGACGAAGGAACCGTCGAAGTCAAACTTCTTTTGGAGCAGTAGCAGCACCGAGTCCCCAAGTGGTCGACTGGCGTTCACAGGGTTGATGGGAACCCTCTATTCGTCGCGGCCAGGAGAAGGTTGAGGGTCGTAAGTAGATAATCTTACTAGATAGACTAGCTACTTATGGTTGAATCTTTAGTTCACGAACCCCCCAAAAACTGGCTTCGAGGTGTACTCGAACCCTGCCTGCTGGCTCTGCTTAGCAGCGACGAACGCTACGGGTACGAACTGAGCGCCCTATTGGCGGAGGCAGGATTGGGGACTGTTCCCGGCGGGTCTCTCTACCCGGCGTTGCTACGCCTCGAAAAGGGCGGGCTAATTTCTTCTAAGTGGAAAGCCGGTGATGGCGGCCCTGGTCGGAAGTACTACCGGCTGACTGGTCAGGGCGCAAACCAACTCACCCACAACGCCGACGAGTGGAAAAGGTTCTCTAATTCGGTGCAACGTATCCTCGAACAGGAAGGACGACCATGAAGGCCGAGATTTGGTTACAGAAACTTTCGTTCGAGCTCGAGTCTCGCGGACTCGATGTCAAACAGCGTTCGGAAGTAGTCGTAGAGACAGCAGGGTTTGTTGACGAGAGCGGCGCTCGACCTCTTGAACAATTTGGTTTCCCATCGGACTACGCAGCATCGGTTGTTTCGGCGCTGAAGGGGCAAATACTGGCATTGATCGGACCCAACGGCTCAGGCAAAACCACGTTGCTCAAGATTTTGGCGGGGCTGATTAGGCCTGATAGCGGGACTGTTGTTACATCGGCATCTATTGGCTACTGCCCGCAAGACGGCGGTATCAACCCAAACCTAAGGCCAATCGAACACCTGGAACTCTTTGGTGCCGGTTTCGGGGGCAATCTCGGATGGGAAGAGACTAGCTAATCAGCTCGATTGGACTATTTCCGATCAACCAACCGCCGGCGAGTTGTCTGGAGGTACGGCACAAAAATTGAGCCTTATTCTGGCAGCGCTCGGGCAACCCGATGTACTGCTTCTGGATGAGCCTTACCAGGGTTTCGACAACAAAAGTGCCCAACGTTTTTGAGAACTCCTCTGGACGTGGCGAGATGAGGGGCGAGCCGCCATCGTTTCGTCCCATTCCGAAGACGTCCTCGTCCGGGCGGACCAGGTTCTCGAATTGGCGGTGACATGAAACCCGGAGGTAGCCGGGCAATGCTCACGAGCAGACACGCTGTCGATCGCTGAGATTGAGGGTGGACCGTGGTGAAAAGGGATTATAAAAACTCTTGTGTTTCTGTCCCCCGAAATGCGGCCACCATCGGTTTTATATGTCGTATACAGGATGCGATCCGTCCAGAAGTCGAGCGGAAGCATTCTCAGACGAACTGACAGGGAGATGTTAATGAGAATATTAAAGAGACATGGCGGTCGAATGTTGCTGCCCCTAGTAGCGATGCTGATGTTCGTCGCCGGGGTGGTGACGATGTCGCCAACGCCAGCAGCGGCGGCAGGAAATTGCAAAGGTGGACTTTTTACTACCGACGCCTATGGGGGTAGAGCACTGCTCGCGGCACAAAAAAGCTTCGGCAAATTCTGCGGGCATGACTATAACGACCAGCTTGGTCATAGCTGCAGTTGGGTTTCGAAACCTACTGATGGGTGGCAGTGCAGCGGAGACAGCGCACCAGTTGTACCCGACCCGAAGGCAGGCCTGCCTGACGCAGTTGTCTCAATTGGCGATTCGTTTATCTCGGGTGAAGCTGCCCGCTGGAAAGGAAATTCATCCCGGATCGTAGGATCGCGAAATCAAACCGATCGAGCTTACAGGAGTGGGCTTACGTTGCCTTATGACCAGGACCGAGTCTACACCGGAGGCAGCTGTCATCGAGGTGACACAGCACCGATCCACGCGGCTTTTCCTTCTAGTAGTTGGCCGAATGACAATGCCTTAAACCCGGGTTCAAGCCCGGTCCCTGGTGTCACGGCCATTAACCTTGCCTGTTCAGGTGCGACAACGGCCAACGTCCACTCAAGTGCCGATCGAGATGGAAAAACGCCTCCACAAACGGAACAGCTTGAGTACGTTGCTTCGAGACACAATATCAAATTGG
Source organism: uncultured Acidimicrobiaceae bacterium (assembly GCA_964551835.1). GTDB lineage: Bacteria > Actinomycetota > Acidimicrobiia > Acidimicrobiales > SZUA-35 > JAHDCC01. The sequence goes on from CAZKEM010000037.1 coordinate 44,851, forward strand.
TAGTACTGTCGATCGGCGGGAACGACTTGGGTTTCTCAGATCTGATTAAGAGTTGCTACTTGCGTGGCCTTGGCAACCAAAACGACTGCACCGACAGCACACAGCGAAAGATCGACGACAGAATGGCTGGTACTCTGGCAAACGTCGAGCTGACGATAAATGAGGTTCAAAAAACTCTGGCCGCCGCTGGTGAAACCGACTATCGGTTTGTTCTTCAGTCCTACCCGACCCTTCTTCCCAAAGCTGGCGACTTCCGGTCCGGAATTAATCGGTTGAGCAATGGTTGCCCATTCTCCGACAAACTTGGGCAATGGTCGAATCAGGACTTCGTTCCCGGCTTTGACAAAGGGCTTGAAGAGGTTGCGTTAAAGGGCTACAACCAACCAGTCGAGTTCCTTTCACTCAAAGAAGCCTTTGTCGGCAAAGAACTGTGCCACAAAGACGTTCGAAATGTGCGGAACGGCGAAGGGAATCTCCCAGCCGAACATGAGTGGGTCCGTATGGTCGCCGAAATCCAAGGGACGCTCCAGGAATCAATGCACCCCAACGCCTATGGTCAGATAGCGATGGGCAGGTGTCTACGGATGCTTTGGAACAACACCGTGAATTCCATCTACAACACCTTCTCTTGTACGAACCAGGGTCAAGGACCTCAACAGATGACGTTGGAAGGATCCGTAAGGTTCTAAATAGGCCTCCCGGCCAAGTGGAATGTGTTGTCTGCTTGGCCGGGTTTATCCGTTTGAAGCCAGCGGAACGGTCGCAGCTTGCCCGGGTGTCACTCTATGGAATACTCGGGTAGGTAAGACCAGCGATGCTCTGCACAATTCGGGCAACCTGGTAGCTGTAGCCAGCTTCGTTGTCGTACCAGACGTAGAGCACGCATTGTCGACCGTTTGAAATTGTGGCTGCGCTATCGATAATGCCTGCGTGTTCAGATCCGACTAGATCGCTCGAAACCAGTTCGGTCGAAGACGTATAGTCGATCTGTTCTCGAAGGTCGGAACCTAACGACGCCTCGCGAAGTGTCGAATTGATCTCGTCCTCGGAGGCCTCGCGAGTTAAGTTCAGGTTTAGGATTGCCAAGGAGACGTTCGGTATTGGGACACGGATAGCATTGCCGGTGATCTTTCCTTCGAGCTCTGGTAGAGCTTTGACCGCCGCTTTAGCTGCGCCCGTTTCGGTGACCACCATGTTTAGGGGGGCGCTTCGGCCGCGGCGCTCTTTGAGGTGGAAATTGTCGGTCAGGTTCTGGTCGTTGGTGTAAGCGTGGACTGTCTCGACGTGACCGGTCTCGATGCCGAATGTGTCGTTGATGACTTTAAGCGTTGGAACGATGGCATTGGTGGTGCAGCTCGCCGCAGACAAGATCGTGTCGTCGGGACCGATTACGTGATCATTTACACCGTAGATGATGTTCTTGACGCTGCCCTTGGCTGGAGCGGTCAACAGTACCTGCCTCACGCCCTTGGACTGAAGGTGCTGGCCCAAGGATTCGTCGTCTCGCCAAATACCGGTATTGTCGATGACGATCGCATCGTCGATCCCGTAGGTTCCGTAGTCGATCGAGTCGGGACTCGTTGCGTAGATCAGTTGGATTGGGTTGCCGTTGGCGATGATCTGCTTCTTTTCAGCGTCGATCTGGATCGTGCCGTCGAATGGGCCATGGACCGAGTCTCGTCGAAGGAGGCTCGCACGTTTTTCGAGGTCGTTTGCTTTGCCTGGACGGACCACAATGCCGCGCAGTCGAAGCTTGGCGCCACTGCCCGTCCGGTCGATAAGGATACGGGCCAACAGACGCCCGATCCGACCGAACCCGTATAGAACGACGTCGGTTGGTTCGTTGAGGAGATGACCGCGTCCGGTCGTTACGGTTTCTAGAGCCGACGCCAAGAACTCGTCGATGCTTTGGTCGGAGGCTTGTTCGTACTGAGTTGTTAGCTGCCCGAGGTCGACGCGCACCGCATCGAGGTTCATCTCAGCGAGAGCCTCAACGATTGGGAAACTTGCCTTTATTGAAAGGTTCTCTCCCGTTACTTGTCGTCCGAAACGGTGAGCTCTGAGAATGTCGATCGCTGATTGGCGAACGAGCTTGCGGCCGTAGACGTGGACAATCGCGTCTCGTTCACGGTAGAGGCGGCCGATCAGCGGAATCATGGCCTCGGCCAGTTCCTCATCTTCTCGCCACTTTGTCATCAGGGTCGACTCAGAATCGTTCATCGTAGGTAGAACGCTAACGCAAAAATGAAGATTTGGCTGAGAATTCGGCTCCGAAAGTTGCGAAGAATTCATGATCGCCCGTCTAACGGCATTTGCGCATCTGGCAACCGCTTAGCGGTGTCGGTAAATGCCGCCGGCGGCTTACAATTAGAACGATGTTTATTCTCTTGACCTCGGCGGCGGCGTGAATTTCCTTCTTGAACCTACACTCCCAGTAGCATTGATCGAACTCGTCGTCGGGCTACTTCTGCTCACGTTTGCTGCCGATAAGTTCGTCGACGGTGCGGTTGGGATCGCCCGAGTGGCACGGATTTCTCCGGTAGCTGTCGGCGCCGTCATTGTCGGGTTCGGCACGAGCGCCCCAGAGTTGCTGGTGTCTGGTATAGCCGCTTCCAATGGCGACCTTGATCTTGGCGTCGGAAACGTCGTTGGTTCTAACGTCGCAAACCTGACCCTTGTGCTGGGGGCGGCCGCCTTTATCATTCCAGTCTTAGCCTTACGACCATTGCTGGTTAAAGAGGTCCCGATTTCGTTGGGGTCTACGCTACTTTTTGCGTTCTTCACCATTGGTGGGTTTGCGATTTGGGAAGGCCTGGTGATGCTTGGCGTCCTCGTCGCCATGCTGATCTGGACGATGAATGGGGCACGTGATTCGGGCGTCCAAGCCGATACGGGACAAACCGATTCCGACGATACCGAAGACGAAGATGACGACAGTTCATTGCTGGTCAACGCCGTAATTACGCTAGTTGGTTTAGCGGGAACTGTGCTTGGTGCCCAGTTCCTTGTAACCGGAGCGACCACAGTGGCCGACGAGTATGGCTTAACCGGAGGTTTCGTCGGGTTTACCCTGGTGGCACTGGGAACGTCCTTGCCTGAATTGGTTACTGCGATTGCGGCGGCTCGTAAGAGTCAGACCGACCTTATCATGGGTAACCTGTTGGGCTCGAACATGTTCAATAGTTTGGCCGTCGGTGGTGTTATCGCAATATTGGGACCAGGTCTTATCGACGATGAGTCGATCCGGACGGTCGGCATCATCGCGATGGTGTTCATCAGTTCACTTGCATCAATCTTCATCGTCACTCGCCGACGGCTCCACCGGGTTGAAGCAATTATCTTACTCGGCGCGTGGCTTGGGACCGTCGTGTTGTTAGCGCAGGGCGCCTCCTCTTAGCCGAATTGACCCCGTCAACTTGTCGGCAAGGTCAACGAGCGAAGCCCGCCTTGGTTATGCTGGCTTCGACCGAGGGAGACCGAGTAATGATCGTTCACGTTGTCGATGGAACGTACGAACTGTTTCGACACTTCTTTGCCCGACCTTCCCATGTGAACGCAGATGGTCTCGACATTGGGGCCGCAAGGGCGGTAGTCAGGTCGATGGTTTCGTTGTTAGAAGACGGTGCCACTCATATTGGAGTTGCCACCGATCATGTGGTTGAGTCGTTCCGAAACGATCTCTATGATGGCTACAAAACGGGTGAAGGTATGGACCCGGTCATTAAGGCTCAGTTCGAACCGTTAGAAGACGGACTTCGAGCTGTTGGTTTGGCAACGTTTCCCATGGTTGAATACGAGGCAGATGATGCAATGGCGGCCATAGCCTCGGTCGCATCGACCGATGACCGAGTTAACAAAGTTCTGCTCTGTACCCCTGACAAAGATCTGGCGCAATGCGTTGACGGCGACCGTGTCGTTCAATTCGACCGGCGTAATAACAGAGTTCTGAATTCCGCGGCAGTCGTCAAAAAGTATGGTGTCGAACCGGCGTCGATTCCCGACTACCTTGCGTTGATGGGAGATTCTGCCGATGGGTTCCCCGGACTGAGCGGCTGGGGGGCAAAGACGTCTGCGACATTGTTGGCCCGATATAAAACCATCGAACAGATCCCGACCGCGGCTGGGAAATGGGATATCACGGTTCGGGGTAGCACAAGGTTGGCTGACACCTTAAAAGCCGGCATCGCCGATGCACTGTTGTTTAAGAAGTTGGCCACGCTGGCCGTCGATGCCCCGACCGTCGATAACGTCGACGAGTTGGCCTGGAGTGGCCCGGGTGACGAGTTGGCCAAAATGGCGGTTGTATTTGATGCTCCCGATCTGGTCAAACGAGTCGAGAAGTTGGCCGCCCGGGCCTAGCTTGGCTGACTAACCATTCCCAAATAAGGGTTTAGTTGGGGTCGGTTGGCGCCGATATGTACTGGATGGCTGATCGCAGGCTGGGGTTCGACCCTCAACGCCAACTTCGGGACGCGGCTCCCCTCTTCTTCTTGTGGTTGACCGGGCTCTGTGTTCTAGCCGCCGCGGGACTTCAGAACGAGGCGCCGCTTCGACAACTGTTTTTAGATCCAGCGGCTCTAACTGGAAGCCCGTGGTACACGGGACTCTTATCGAACATCGGGATTTTGTGTTGGGCTGTAGCGGGTACAGCGGCAGTTGGTGGCTCTTGGGTAGCGAAACAAACCGGCCGGTTGCCGGCTTCGAACTTTTTGTTGGTGGGTTCGGCAGCGACGGTTGTGCTCTTATTTGACGACCTGTTCCAGATCCACGCCGCCTGGTTGCCAAAACTCGGGATCGTCAAGTCTGTTGCACAGATACTGATCGTCGTTCCGACTGCGATTTGGATCTTTGTGTTCTTTCGAGATTTGATTCGTACCCGTTGGCTGCTGATAGCTAGCGCTCTTGGATCGTTTGCCGTGTCACTCGTCGTCGACGCCGGATTTGGCCTCACGGGAACCGCCTCGCTTATGGTGGAAGATGGCGGAAAGTTCCTCGGAGTTCTAGCGTGGGCTCTTTACTTTGTGCTTACCACTAAAGACATCGCCGCATCAACGATTAGGGCGGCGAGTTGGGCTCCGGGCGAAAGCGACTTACCCGAGGTTGAGCTCAGCCGACCTACGCGTGGCGGCGTAACAGCGAATTAGCGTTTTGGCGTCTTCGACGGCTCGACTTGGCGAATTGTGATGTTAAGACGAGTGCCGGGCGTTAGGGTTGTTCCGCCGTCATCGTGGACTTTGGGAACGCCGTGGTACGAGAAGCGACGACTACCGCCAAACACAAACAGGTCGCCACTACGAAGTTCGATGTCTTGCCATGGCTTGTTTCTGTTAGTTGTGTTCCCGAAACGAAAGGTTGCGGTCGCTCCCAGACTGATCGAAACCACGGGAGCGTCACAACGTTCGTCACTGTCTTGATGCATTCCTTGTCGAGCGTCGTTGTTGTATTTGTTGAGCAACGCCGTATCGGGGGAGTAGTCGATGTCGTAGCCGTATGTATCTGCAATTGCCTGCGAGGCCAAGGCCTGCAGTTCATTAGGAAACGCCGGGACCGGTTGGGTTTGTTTGGTGTCGACGAACCTGGAGTAACCGTACGGGTACCAGTGCCAGCCTAGACACGCAGTTTCGACACTCATCCACTTTTTGTTTGGCAATTGTGTGCGTTGGAACCCGGCTGGAGTCCACAGGTGGCAGAGCTTAGCCAGCGAATGCTGAGCGTCTTGGTCGAGCCAGTCTGGAACATGCCAGACGTGGGTGTCGAGCTTTTGGACAGTCCTTCCGAAGAGTTGGTTCACTAAACCAACTCTAGGAGTTGTTGACCCACCATAGGTTAGGCTAGTTGGCGACGTGAGTTTACCTGATCCAGCATGTCTGATATTCGACAATGACGGGACCCTCGTCGACTCCGAGCTTGTTCAGCACAGCGCCATGGGTGATGAACTGCGCCGCCTTGGTATCGACATTGCTCCCGAAACGTTGAGCGAACGGTTTCGAGGTTGGAACCTGGCTGTCCAACTCCAAACGATAGAAACCGAATCGGGTATTGTAATCGACGACGGTTTCGTAGGCCGGTTTCGGATGCGGCTGGCCAACTACTTGGAAGCTCAGTTAAAGCCAGTGCCGAATATCGCAGAGTCGTTGGCGGCGTTGTCCCAAGTCAAGTGTGTCGCATCGAACGCTCCGGTCGAAAAGGTCGAACTGTGCCTTCGGGTCACTGGCTTGGGAAAATTCTTTGGCGGTCGTCTTTACAGCGCATATGACGTTGAACGTTGGAAGCCAGACCCTGACCTGTTCCTCCACGCGGTTCGCGATATGGGCTTTGAACCAGCGCAGTGTTTGGTAGTCGAAGATTCAGCTGTTGGGGTGGTGGCGGCTGAAGCTGCCGGCATGCGGGCTGTTCTGTACAATCCGTTGACGCTTTCAATCCCAACCGGAGCCACAACGGTTGAAATTTGCGACATGGCCTTGTTGCCGAAGGCGATCGTTTCCTTATAGGAGTCTATCGGGCGAGTTCGAGTCGTCCGGACCGATAGCGGTTGGCCCATAGTAAGACCTCTTCCTGATACTCGGTCGACTGGTTGTAGGCCAGTATCACGTCGTTGGGGTCGGCACCTTCGGCTAACGTCTGCGAGCACAAAAGGTTGGCGGCGGCCGCTGCAGCGTCGTACAGATTGTGGGGGTCTTGAACGCCGTCATTGTTGCCATCGGCGCCGTGAATCTCGAACGAACCGGGTAAAAACTGCATTGGACCGACGGCTTGAAGCCATTCCCCTGCGATCCCATACTGTCCGACCCATTCCCCGACCGGCATCGGGGTGGTATTTCCCCCGACCCCGCTCCCATCAAGGGGAGGGCCGAGGACGATCGGGCTAACGGTTCCATCGGGTTCGATGGTTCCTCCAAAGATTCGCCCATGGTCAGACTCGACCTTGCCGATGCCAGCTAGAAGCGCCCAGTCAACTCCCTGACATGGTGTGCCAAGTTTGGCATAGGCATCCAGCGCCAATGCCGGTATTTCGGGTGGTGGCGGTTGGGTTGTAGTGGTTTCGATCGCGGCTTGGTCCGATGAGCACGCTGCCGCCAAAAACCCTAAGCAGTTGACAATTGCCAGGAACCATAGTCGGGTGGTTCTTTTGACGCCGATAGCAGAAGAAGTGGTAGTTTTACCTCGCAAGAAGACGACTCTAGCATGGGTTAGGGGTTCTGCCGTGGCGGAGATACGCCATGGGAGCTGACCGCTCAGAAAACCCCGGGGAATTGTCCGCCGTCAAGCAGCAGGTTCTGACCGGTCATATGTCCAGTCACGCATAGAAACAGGCACGTCATGCCAACTTCTTCGGGTTGACCAAAACGCCCAGACGGTATACCTTCAAGCCATTCGGTGCGTACTTCTTCCAGCGAACGCGACTGCATCCTTGCCTGGGCTTCGAGTACATTTTGCAGGCGCCGAGTTTCAAACGGTCCTGGGAGAATGTTGTTGATCGTCACGTTGTGTCTGGCTACATCACGGGCAAGACCGGCAACGAAACCGGTTAGTCCGCCACGTGCTCCGTTTGATAAACCAAGCACTCCGATCGGCGATTTTACCGCTGAAGATGTGATGTTGATAATCCGACCATACTTTCGACCAATCATTCCATCAATTGTGTTCTTGATGAGTCCTATAGGGGTCAGCATGTTGGCATCGATCGCAGCGTGCCACTCTTCTTTCCCCCAATCTCTGAAGTCTCCGGCTGGCGGACCTTCCAGGTTCGTTACCAGTATGTCCGGTTCGGGGCAGGCTGCTTGGATGGAACGTTGCCCTTCGTCACTGCGTACGTCCGCTGACACAGCGGTAATTGCGCCGTTGCCGAGAGTAGCCAATTTCGCCGCAGCCTCGTCCAACGTTGACTGAGTGCGCGCGACAACAACGACATCAGCATGGTACGTTGCCAACGCCCGGGCGCACTCATACCCGAGGCCTCGACTGGCGCCGCAAACAATCGCTTTACGTCCTGAAAGGTCGATCTCCGTGGTTCACCCAAACCTTGCTGTTACGTCACCGAAGTGGGTGAAGTTCGACCTTATTCTATCTCCCTTTGACACCGCGTATTGCTTGGTAAACGAGCCAGTCATTACCTGCATTTCCGGTTCGATCGCTAGGTCATAGTCGGAAAGGAAACCGGCAAGCCAGATTAGGGAATTGGCTGGGTTGCCGAGGACTTCTTCTCCTGAAGCCTCTTCGGCAAATTTGCCGTTGACCTCGACTGCTACCTTGACTGTTGAGAGGTCTACCTCTGGGGTAAAGGCAACAAAAGGCCCCGTCACATAGGCACTTTGCTGAACGTTTCCGGCAACGGCCACCGGGAAGTCCGAGCCAAATACGCTGCGTTTCTCGATGACTTCAAGAGCAGGAGCGACGGCTTTGATGCTGGCCATAGCCTCCTTAAAAGAGACGTTTTTTCCTTCAAGGCGCTTGCCAACCTGAACGCAGAGCTCGTTTTCAATGCCAGGAGACACCATGTCATCGAACGGGAATTGCACGCTGTTATCACAATGGGCGGACACGAGTAGATGTCCCATACAGGGCTCGTGAACGCCCTGTTGTTCCTGCATGGCCGGTGACGTTAACCCGACTTTCCAGCCCGCCAATTGCTCACCATCATCTTTGCGACATTCAAGGAGAGCAAATTGCACCTTGTAGGCTTCTTCTATCGTCAACCCACCTCCGAGGCCGGCCGGAAACCTCTCTCCTGCCCGGTAGAGCGCATGCAACTCGGCGGCAATGTCCGCGGGTGATAACATCTTGACCCCTTTCTTTATCGGTCTAATAGTAGCCGAGATCGTTAGAAAGATCCTTCCCCATTGTTCATATTGTGGCGATCTGGCGGCCCGTACCCGGCGGTGACCCATTGACGCGATCGTTGGCACGGTTTGCGATGGTCACTGTGGATCGCAATCCCGCGATGCCAGATTCCGAGGAGCCACCGAGCGAGGGGTTTTTCTCGATCGATCAAGCCGTGACGGCTAGGTCTCAGATCGGAACACCGAACCTTGAGTCGTGCCGGGTGGTTGGTGATTATCCCGGGTCAGGAGTGTGGTGGGTGTTTGTTGTGGTGTGTTTTAGGTTGGTTGGTTGAGGGTTTGTTTTTCTTTTCTGTTTCTGATGTAGAGGAGTGTGGCTCCGGCGAGGAATAGGCCGAGTGCTGCGAGTCCGAGGGGTAGGGTTGAGTTTCCGGTGAATGCTAGCCCTGGGGTTGAGCTTGAGCTTGAGCTTGAGCTTGGGTTTGAGCTGGGGGTTGGGGTGAGGGTGATGCTGGCGAGGTCGTGGTCGTCCTCGTCGCCGTTAGCGTTGCCGATTTCGTTGTCGGTTGGGTTTTCGGTGTTTGTTCCGTCGGGGGTTGAGTCGGTGTCGGTTAGTGGGTCGCCGTTAGGTAGGCGGATCAGGGCTCCGGTTTGGTCGGTTGGGTCGGCTGATTCGATTTCGGCGAGGTTGGTGAGGTCGGATCCGTCGATGACGGTGGTTGTGATGTCGACTGTGGTTGAGGTTCCGGGGGTGATTGGGCCCGCGATGTTGATGGTCGCGGTGCCGTTTGTTCCGGCGGTCCAGGTTGTGTCGTTGAGTGTGAGCCCGGTTGGTAGGTAGTCGATGATGTTGATGTTGGTGGCGTTGACGTTGCCTTGGTTGAACACGGTGATGGTCCAGGTGACGGTGTCACCGATGGCTACTGTTGGGTTTGAACCGTCTTGGAGTGTTTTGCGTAGGGCGAGGTCGAAGTTAGCGACGGTTACGAGGGCGGGGTCGTGGTCGTCTTCGTCTTCGTCGGTGTTGTCAATGACGTCGTCGGTTGGGTCGCCGGGGTTTTCGGGTTGGTTGTCGTCGGTTTGGGTGTCGTTGGGGGTTGAGTCGACGTCGTCGCCGTCATCGGCTGATATTTCGGCCCAGTTGACGTGATCGCCGGGCGTTATGTCGGCGTCGGCGGTTAACGTGATGTCGATATCGACGCTGTCACCGGCTGGTAACGGTCCGGCGGTATAGGTTGGGGTGGTGCCGTTAGCGGTCCAGTCCGAATCGTTGAGTGTGAACCCGGTTGGGATGTAGTCGGTGATGGTGAACGTTGTGGCGTCGAGGGTGCCTTGGTTGGTGACGGTGATGGTGAATGTGACGTCTTCGCCGGGGGCGATTACCTCATCACCGGACGCTACGGTTTTGACTAGGGCGAGGTCGTAGAAGGCTGGGATGGTAAACCCGGCGTCGTAGCTGTGGTTGGTTTCACCAGGAGCTAGCGCCGCGGCGGTCATGGTCAGCGTGTCAGGGTCGATATCGGAATCGTTGAGGTCGGTCCCGGCGGTGGCGTCTTGGGTGGTGGGCATCAAGTCCGCCACGGCCACACCTGCTGGCAGGTTGGTGGTCGAGGTCGGGTCGATCACGATGGTGTACGCCTCGCCGTGCAAAAGACCGTCGAGGGCGGTGGCTTCCCACTGGCCGTTGGCGTCGGTCGTCAACACTAACGGAGCCGACAGTGAGCCGCCGGTGATGGTGACGGTCACCCCAGCAAGCGGCTGCTCGCCCGGGTCTTGGACACCGTCTTCGTCGAGATCAAGCCATACGTAATCGCCCAACGCGACCGGTAGGTCACAACCCTCAACATCACCAATACCAGCAGCCTTGCCCAACTAGCTGGCGGTGGTTGTGCCTGAGTAGAGCTGCAGGTCTGCCGTATTGGCTCCAGTGGTGGTATCAAACCAAGACAAGCCGCCTGTGCTACCGTTCGACGGGTCCATGATCGAGACGACAAC
>CAZKEM010000038.1:0-10895 GCA_964551835.1 uncultured Acidimicrobiaceae bacterium
GAACACGCCACCCCACACAAACATCTCGTCGTCGATCATAATGGTTGCGGCGTCTTCGCGCGGTGCGAGGGGCGACTTGGCGAGAGCCACGCCGTCGGTGTCGGACTTGGCTGATGGGTCCGAGTCAGAACTGCTGCACCCGGCGAGTAGTAGGCCAATGGATGCGACCGACAGCATCGCCCAGCCAAAGCTAGCTAGAGGTTTCGACAGCATAGGCATTTCCCACCTTCGGAACAGCGGTGTTTCTACTTTATGCAATCTTACGCGTCTTGAGAGGCGTTTCAAGTCGTCTTGAAACGATAAGCGTATTTATATCAGCTTAAAGATGTTCAGGCGACTTAGTCATTGATGGCGTAGAAGTCGCCGCCCCGGGTTCCGACGAAGATTTCGCCACCCCAAACCGCAGGTGTCGACTCGATACAGCCTTCGACTTCGAACGCCCACATCTCTTCAGGCGCCCCGTCGGGCACCAATTTGAATGCATGTAGAAAGCCAGCACAGTCGCCTTGGAGTAGAACTCCGTCGATCACGATAGGTGACGACCACAGTGGACCAGGCAAATTCAGGACCCAGAGTTCGTCGCCGGTCACTCGATCCAAGCCAAGAACCCGACCGTCGTTGGTGCTAACGACGACCAAATCTTCATACAAGGCGGGCGTCGCCCACACTCCTGACTCTACGCCGTTGTTGGCCTCCCGGCTCCAGACCAGTGGGTCGTCCGGGTTCGAGGGATCTAGCTTAAATACTTGCCCAAGTTCACGAGAGCGGGTTGTGTCACGCTCGAACTCCGAGCCAACGTAGAGCATGCCTTCTTCGTCAATTACGATCGAGGCATCAGTATCGTCACCTGTCCAGTAGCGAAAAACCTGTTCCGGTTCGACGCCAGCCTCGAGTCCCTTAATACTCCAACCTTGAACGAGGCCCGCAGAGTTTGCGAAGTAGACGACGTCGCCACTAATAGCGACCGAGTTCTCGATCGACATTTCTTCGTCGCCCACTTCTGCCAGAATTTGGTCATCCCAAGATGGTGCACTGAAGACGACTTCAGGGTTGACGATGACGTTGTCGTTGTCGTCGAAATTTCGGTTGAGTTTGACAATAAAGAACCGAGAGTTCTCACCCCCGACAAATAAGAAATCTTCTAATACCAGAGCCGATGAGTCCCAGTCGTTGTTCCATTTCGTCGGCTGGATCGCATCGGCCGAAAGTTTCCAAAGAACCGTCGGTTCATCCTGGTCCGTTGCGACGATATGGAAGAACCCGTCGCGGCTACCCGTGTAGAGGAGCGGAAAGCCGTCGGGGTCTGCGGCTACGGAACCCTTGATGATGTCCCCCGTGACATACTTGTCATAAACCTCTTCGCCGGTTCTAGGGTCGTAAAAGTTGACGGCCTTGTTATAGCCACCAACGGCAAGCCACCAACCGTTGGTTTGACCTGGCGGCCGAAAAATTGCAGGTTGTCCAGTCCAACCGGTACCGCACCAATTTTTGGCTTCCGTACCAACCGCTGATGTCGAGCATCCGATAGTTGTTGACCACGCAAGTTGAGGGCTTTCGGGAATCGGTCCTGACCCATAGAACGTCCGGGTCGGGTTGCCTCGGAACGTTAAGAGTCCATCGGACTTGTCTTGTGCACTCCAGGGTGTTCCCGCACTTTCGGGAAGAACCCACGGAACGTTAGGGTCTTTGGTCGACTCGGTTCGAAGCGCAGGGTCGATAGGTTCGAGCGAAGACCCAGAACCGTCGACGGTTACAGGACCATCCGGGAACTCGGCGAAGTCATCATCGGGTCCGACTAGCTGGGAGGCTTCGGCTGCTTTAGTTTCCAATAGATCGTCGAATCGAGTGTGAGTTTCAACCGCGCCAATAGCCGCCAATGCACAAAACATCGCGCCCGTGGTCCAAGATGGAAGAACTCGCCGTTTAATCTCCACTACCCACCATTGTGCCGTGATTGGATCGCAACCCGGTGGGTCTGCAACATCACGACAAGGAGTTTGATTCGTCTTGCCTACGTCGAGCTAGGTGAGGCCACCCTCGGCTACCATGCGGTCGAGTGTCAGCTCCGGATGATCGGCTAGGACACGGTCCATCCAGTAAGAACTTTCGAAAAGGGCTAGCAGTGAACCGTCTTTACGGGCGAGGACGGCGACTCCTTGCATCGAACCGAGTTTGGTTTCGCTGTCCTTATCGGTACTTCGTGCGATCGTGTAGTTAGTTGCGGTAAGTTCCATCGGGGCTCCGAAGTCGTTTTCGAGCCGGTGAGAGGCGACTTCGAACTGCATCGGGCCGACTGCCGCTAGAACCGGTGCCTGGTCCCCAAGATCGGCGTCGCGTAGGACTTGGATTGCGCCCTCTTCATCCAGCTGGTCTATGCCTTTGCGGAACTGCTTAAACTTGGATGTGTCTTTTACGCGGGCCCGCATGAAATGCTCTGGGGCGAAGGCGGGTAAGGTGGGGAACTTGGCTGGTTCGTCGACATAGACGGCGTCGCCGGCCCGCAAGTCGTTGGCGTTCACGAGACCCAAAATGTCGCCAGGGAATGCCTCCTCTACCGTGTCGCGGTCTTGTCCGAACAACGTTTGGGCGTACTTGGTTGAGAACTGTCGGCCGGTTCGCTCAGCTATGGCCACGATGCCACGTTCGAAACGGCCCGAACAGACGCGTACGAATGCGATGCGGTCGCGGTGTTTCTTATCCATCCCGGCTTGAATTTTGAACACTAAACCGGAAAATGGGGCGTCTAACGGTCGCCGTTCGCCATCGGCCATTAGCCGTGGGCTAGGAGCAGGGACGAGGTCGACTACGCCGTCTAGGAGGAACCGAACCCCAAAGTTGGTGAGCGCCGAACCAAAAAAGACGGGTGTTGATTCGCCCGCTAAGAAAGTTTCTGTATCAACACCACGCCCAAGTTCGTCTAATAACGCAACCTCTTCTTTGGCTTCGGCCAACAGGGGTTGTTCATCACCTTCAGCCTGTTCGGGGCTCACGATTTGCTCGGGGGCAATTGTCGAGCCCCGAGCGGTGCGTTCGAAACGGGTGTAATCCCCAGTGTCACGATGGATCACGCCTCGGAAGTCTCCCGGGATGCCGACCGGCCACGTAACTGGTGTCGGTTCTACTATTAGCGTTTCTTCGATCTCGTCGAGTAGTTCGAGCGGTGACTTACCGGGCCTGTCAAATTTGTTTATGAAGGTCATGAACGGGATTTCACGCTCTCGGCATACTTCAAATAGCTTCAACGTTTGGGCTTCGATTCCTTTCGCCGCGTCGAGGACCATGACCGCAGCGTCTGCGGCGGCCAGCACCCGGTAGGTATCTTCGGAGAAGTCCCGGTGGCCTGGAGTGTCCAATAGATTGACGACACAGTCTCGATATTCGAATTGAAGGGCCGCTGAGGTGATCGAAATACCACGCTGTTGTTCGAGGTCCATCCAGTCTGAGGTCACTGACTTGCGACCCTGGCGGGCCTTGACAGTGCCTGCCTCTTTTGCCAACGCTCCCCCATAGAGGAGGAACTTCTCTGTCAGGGTCGTTTTACCGGCGTCCGGATGCGAAATTATGGCGAACGAACGCCGTCTTTTAGCCTCCGTTGATGGGATACTCATCGTGTGAACGGTAGCCGACGAATGGCCCGAACGTGGCTACAGGTCGGCGTCGGTTGGGTCGACTGAAATTTGATCGATCGCCTAACTAGTCGAATAGTGGTTGGCGCCAGTCTTGTGCAATTAGTGACAAAATACTTTAGTATCGCTGGCAACCCCGCCTAGCTGGACAAACGCAAAAGATATGACCGTGACCCGACACCGTCGAAGTCCAGGGTCGTTGCATCTTGGGTAATTGTTGTTTAGTGTTCGTGATTGGGATAGGTCAAATTCCCTAAAACCAATACGGCGAACAGACAAAACGGGTGAACATGAAGTTAGTTTCGAAGAAGATGCGCAACATTTTGTTGGCACTTTCGTTGTTTGGCGTATTGCTGATCGTCATTCCGCAGAAAGTCTTCGCCTCTTCGGCGTTGCCTGTAGCCCCATCGACTTGTAGCGCCGTACGGTCGCTTGATGGCACTGCGGTCAGGGTCGATTGGACGTCGGCGAACAACGACAATGCTGATCGCTACATCGTTGAGCGTCGCCGTAACAAGGGTCGCTGGTATTGGACGGGCAGAGCCCCCGCACCCGCCATCACATACACCGACAGTACGTTGCGTCCACAAGACAGCTACGAGATTCGGGTGTACACTCGAAGGGCTGACGGCACAAAGTCGGGCGTAAGGTCATGTGAATTGACTACAGGATCGATCGATGACGGACCAGCGGATAAGGGCGTCGTGCCCGAGCGGACTAACCCCGAAGACCCAAGCGAAAACCCTTCGCCAGGATCGAAACCAAGTGACTCAGGTTCCGATAGCGGGGCAGTTGTACCTTCTCCAAACCCGAAACCGGTACAAGCCTCAGGTCCAGTGCCAGTCCCAGCGTGTGGAGCGTACTGGGGCAGCTACGTTAACTCACGACTACATGGTGGTGGCGACGATGCGCAGGCCAAACTCCGCGCGATTAACAGCGTCGAAGATCAAATCGGGCGAACCTTCGATATCGATCACCAGTTTTACCGTTGGGACAATTTTGCATCGGACCACAACGTCAAGCACTACATCAATACGACAGTACGTGAGGGGCGTATCCCGTTTCTTTCATGGAAGCCGGTGATGGCAGACAACACCAATGTTTCTTGGAAGGCCATTGGGGAAGGCAAATACGACGCCATGATCAGGGAAAACGCTCAAACAGTCAAGTCGCTTGGCGTCCCGGTGTTTATGGTATTTGACCACGAGGCTAACGGCCGTGTTGGGAAGTTCTCGCCTGAGAAGTCAACTGACGCCCACAACACTATCAAGGCAGGGTCCGAGGCTGAATTTGTGGCCGCCTGGCAACATGTCCACGACCTCTTTGCCGAGCAAGGCGTGACCAACGTAAGTTGGGCTTGGATCATGACCCGTACGCCGTTCGCCGGTGATGCGAGCTTTGCTGATCGGATGTACCCGGGCGACGAATACGTTGACTGGGTAGGTCTTGATCCGTACAATTTCTTCCACGGCGGCAAGACTTGGCGAGACTTAGACGAACTAATGGTCGGCTTCACCAATTGGGTGGACACCCGAGGGGTTGATAAGCCGTGGATGTTGGGAGAGTGGGGTTCGGTAGAAGACCCGAATAACCCGGGCCGAAAAGGTCAGTGGTACGATAACGCTGCCAACTACATCGAGTCGGAACCAAGGTTAAAGGCCACCGTTCACTTTGAGTCCACGCCCAAATATAACTGGCGCTTCGATTCGAGTCCGAGCTCAAAGTCAGCCTTTACGGCTGCGGGTCAGCGGTCGCAGTTCAAACAGACCTGTTAGCAAACATATCTGATGCCCAGAGTTCCATTGACTGCGACGGGTCTATCGTTGCGTGATTTGGAGTTCTGGGCGAGATGGTCTCAGATCGATCACCGTCTCGGGAGTTTGGCTCGAAGTTGACTGGCGATGGCGATGCAGGCAAAGCCTAAGACCGAGGTTACGGTTCGGGCTGAATTGAGGGTATTCCATTCGTCTTCGAAGTCGCCGCGGGCTTCGCCTGCCGCCTGTTGACTGCTTGCATCAACTAGGCCTAACGAGTCGTTGAGCGGAATGCTGCCCGCAAAGGTAATGGCCATAGTTAAAACAAGTAGCCCTAGTCCGGCGGCGAGTAGCGCCGTGCAACGTCGATGTGTTTTGCGGACCACCATGAGGGCGAGCAGGGTCGCCGGCGCTGATCCGAAGAATACCAGGGCGAACCATGGGTTTCTTATTGTGTTATTGATCGCCTGAAAACTCTCGACGTAGGTGGCATCGTCGACCTCGGCCAGGCCGCGGGTGACCGAGAATGTATATGTTCCGAAAAATCCGGCGAATAATCCGCTCAGGATGGTTGCGGCCAGCAGGGTACTTGCCGCTATATCTAGCCGGATTGCGGCGGCTCTTTCGGTGCCGATTTTTTGCTCGGTTGTTGTTGTCATCTAACGCTCCAATAATCGTACTCATTGGTACGTTTATTATAAGTACCACCGAGTACGATTAACAACATGACCGCCGAACCACCATCAACGTCGCGACGAGGACGGCCGAAATCTGCCGATAAAGAAGCCCGGCGCCAAGCCGTTCTAGATGCAGCCCTCATCGAACTGGTCGAACATGGTTACAAGAACGTGACCATGCTCGGTATCGCTCAGCGAGCTAGCTCTTCCAAGGAAACCCTTTACAACTGGTTCGGGAATCGCGAAGGCCTCTTCACAGCCCTTATCCAAGACAACGGGACCAAGGCTGCAGAAAGCGCCCAAAACGCCCTCGACACCAAGGCCGAGCCCAAACAGGTTTTAGTTGGCTTCGCCGATTCGTTACTGACGTTGCTCACCGGCGATAGGTCGGTGGCGTTAAACCGGGCCGCGATGACCTCGCCGGAGCTGTCAGAGATTCTCTTAGAACACGGCCGTTATCGGGTCGGCCCGATCGTTGAAGAATATTTGAGCCACTTGAACGGTGAGGGAGTGATTGAAATCGACGACCCGGCCAAAGCCTTCAGAACCCTCTACGGACTAGTACTAGCCGACTTGCAGATACTGGCCCTGCTTGGAGTAAAGCCCCTTAGCGACGAGCAAGCAGCACAGCATTCCAGCCAAGCGGTGACCCACTTTCTCAAACTGACCCAACCGAGAGAATAGTTCCTCTATGGTCGCGTAATTTGGTTCTCTGGGTGATGGGTCTGTCGATCGCTTGGTCGGTTCTTCCACGAGTCGATGTACTGCTCTTTGGGGTGCGGTCCAGAGGACAAGAACCCCTGGACATAGTCGACGCCTGAATCCTTAAGCCATCGAAGCTGTTCGACTGTTTCGACGCCATCTGCGATGACTTTCACGTTGTTTGGGCCATGTTGAAGCGCTGAGACGATGCCCTGCACCATGTAAGCAAACTTTTGGTCCTTATCTATGTTGAGAACAAGCTGACGGTCAATTTTTACCGCATCGATTTCCAGATCGAACAGGATGCTCAGGGGGCTAGGTCTTAGACCGAAGTTGTCGAGCGCTACACCCATGCCGTTGTTGCGCAATTTCGAGCTAACAACGTTGAAGTTCTGACTACTTTCAATAGTCGACGTCGCACTAACCTCGACACCAAGGCGACGAGGGTCGAGGTTATGTGACTGGATTTTGTCCAATACTTGGCTAGCGAGTTCAGCTTGTTCGAACTGCTTGGCCGAAATGTTAAACCAGATATCTACGTCAGACGGGAACTTAGGGTGGTGCATAAACTCTGCAATATCCGAAATGACCCGTGACATAAGGTCCGTCGTGAGCCCAAACAGCTCGACGATAGGAATAAATTCCGATGGAGGGATCGGGTCGCCGTCGAGGGGAATCCATCGAGCGAGTGCTTCGAGATGGTGAAGCTTGCCGGTCGACAGGTCAGAGATCGGTTGGAAGTGACATGTGATCTCCCCACTTTCCAACGCACCGGGAAGCGCCTTGAGTAGCTCTGATGATCGAGTGGTCGCCCGATCGTAAGAGTTGGCGGTGCCGCGAGCCGATCGCTTGGTGACTATGAGAACGGTGTCAGCCTCAAGTAAAAGCTCTTCGGAGGTGCTGGAAGCATCCGATACGGTCACACCAGCGGTTGCCGACACATTAAACTTGTGATTACCGAGTGCGATTGGTCGGCTTAGAATCTCTATCACCTGTTCGCCCAGTTCAAGAGCGGAGCTCACAGTTGCGCCTTGTTTGTTGCCGAACAGAATGAACTCATCGCCCCCGAATCTGATAGCCGAATACTCTTGCAAGGTCGTTCCCCGAAGCCGGTCGGAGACGACCTGGAGGATCCGGTCGCCCATCGCGTGGCCCCAAATATCGTTGATCGGTTTGAACTCGTCGAGGTCTATATAAAGAAGAAGTACGGGTCCGTGTGAATGTTGGCGATCTAGACAACGTTCGAGTTCATCGTTAAGTTGCCGGCGGTTCCACATACCAGTTGCGGGATCTCTCCTAGATCGATCGTCTAAGGAGTCGAGAGCTTCTCCGTGGGCTTTTTCCACTGACCGACGATACCGAATTTCACTTCTCCACACCAAGAAGAGAATCACGGCGAGAATCAAGACGAAGACCGAGCCCGCAACAATTAGCCGACGCCGGTCTCGAAGCTGTTCGACGTATTCATCCCGTGCCTCGACGGACTTCTGGATTGATTGGCTGATGTCGGCTCGCGTCAGTTCAGATATTTCAGTCGCATCGGTCAGCCAACGGCGTATTGTGGTTTCGCCAGTAGGTGTCGATCCCGCCAAAACTGAGGCTTGGTCGATACGGCTGTTAGCTAGCAGCTGGCTATTGTGAGCTGCGGGTTCGTCGAACTCGAGAATTGATCGGAATGCGGCTCTTCGTTCTCGCTGATGGAATTCAGCTCCGTCGCTCTCTAAGCCTCGATACTCGTCCAAAGTGACTCGTCGTTCCAATATCCATGATTGTTCGTACTTTGCGTAACTCAGATAGAGCTGGTCGTATCTTGACCAGGGATCGGGACTGACAGTTGTTGCAACATCGGCCGAAGCCTCCCATAGTGGCTGCATCCTATTGGTTAGGGTTTCCAGCCGATCGAGTTCAGCTGAGAAGTCTCCGTCGGTTTCCATCTGAAGAATCGTCTGAGCGTCCGCTAGTTGTTGGTCTAGGGTAGCGGCCAAGGCTTCTGGGTCTCCGCCCCCTAAGATCGGCGTTAGGAGTTCGGGGGCATCCGCTGCCTCTGAGCGAAAGTCTGCGATGGCGTCGAAAGCAACTTGACGGTCTGCTGCGGCTTTGTCAGTAGCTGGGTTTGATCCGGGCAGGGGGACCCTGGAGGAAGTTGTCGCCTGCGATAATTTGGATTCGACTTCCAGGAGCTGACCGGACAACAGCAAATAGCTGATCTCGTTGTTAGTATCTTCGAGCTCTTTGTTGGTCATCGTGACGAAAATCGCGGATAGCGCCGAAATCCCGAGCACGGGAAGTAACCCGAGAAGCAGCAGCGTTCGCGCTCGGTCAAGTTTGCCCAGTGTCAGCCTTAGCTTTCTGAACCTTTCCATCACTCTTACTATCGGCTGTTTGTAGGTTCGATGAAGCGGTAGCCCGCACGATACGAGAAAGTTAGAAGCGACTCTTAGTTCGGTTGGCCTATAAGGTTAGATTTCCATGAGAATCGATGTCTCTGACCCGGAAGATCCACAGATTGAAGTGTTTCAAGGTCTACGCGACCACGTTCTTCGACAAAAACGTGAACTGCCCGACGGTGATATGGCTGGCGTGTTCATTTGCGAAGGGGACATCGTGGTCGAACGGGCGCTCGCGGCCGGCTACCGGTTGGAATCGATGTTGGCTGACGCTCGTCGAACCAAACCGTTGCCGGTAACTGTGCCGGACGGGGTCCCATTGTTTGCTGCCGGGCCTGAAGTGTTGCAGCGCGTCACCGGCTACCACCAGCATCGAGGAGTATTGGCATGTTTCCGGCGTCCTGAAGTTTCCAGTGCCAGCGAGGTCATTGCTGGACTTTCGGTTGCTTCGACTGTTCTGGTCATCGAAGGGGTCAATAACCCCACCAATATGGGTGTGATTCTTCGATGTGCCGCAGCGTTAGGCGTCGAAGCGTTCTTTCTAGATCAGCGATGTTGTGATCCGCTTTATCGGCGGTCGGCCCGGGTTTCGATGGGCGAAGCGTTCGCGTTGCCATACGCTCGGTTTGAGCAGTGGCCGTCAGGCCTGGCTGAGCTTCGTGCTGCGGGGTTCGAGACGTGGGCTTTGACGCCGGACTCCCAAGCCGAAGACCTTGGACAGCTATCTGTGGACCCACAAGCTAAGGTCGCGTTGATGTTGGGAGCAGAGGGTCCAGGGTTAACCGACGAGGCGAAGCGGGTCGCCAGCCGTCGGGTTCGTATCCCGATGTCGGGAGCAGTCGATTCCATTAACGTTGGTTCGGCTGGCGCGGTAGCGTTCTTCGCCATTCAGCAAGCCCGCCTCCGGGTCTGAATTCTAGTGTGCGTCGACCAGGCGTCCAGAGGTTCGCAGATGGAGACGTTGCGAGCCGTCGTCGAGTCCGACGAGATGGGCATCGATGTCTCGTTCTGCGAATTTCTTTACTACCGTATCGAGCGCTACCACGGCCGAAGAGTCCCAAATGTGGGCATTGCTAAGGTCGATCTCGACGCGCTTAACTTTGACTGAATCGTAGTCGAACGAGTGGACGAGATCGTTGGTCGATGCGAAGAACAGTTCACCACTGACGGCGAATAGTCGTTCGACATTGTCAGGGTCGACGACGCTTGTCACTCGAACGACGTGAGAGACGTGACGGACGAAGAACACCGCAGATAGGACAACGCCAGCAAAAACGCCGTAGGCCAGGTTGTGGGTCAGTACGACGATGGCGACGGTTGCGAGCATGACGGCTGTTTCTGTTCGAGGCATCGACTTGATTGACTCTGGCTTGATCGAACCCCAGTCAAATGTTCCGACCGCAACCATGATCATCACGGCGACGAGGGCTGCCATCGGAATTTGCGCCACGAAATCTCCCAGAACCAGGATGAGAATTAGCAGAAACACTCCCGAGGCCATCGTAGACAGTCTGGTCCGACCACCAGAACGGAAGTTGATCATCGACTGGCCGATCATACCCCAACCAGCCATTCCGCCGAGGAAACAGGTGTCGACGTTTCCAATACCTTGACCCGTTGACACGTCGTCTTTGTTTGTGTTGGTGTCGGTCAGATAATCACGAAGTTCTGCCTTCAGCAGAGATTCGAGCTGACCGACTAGCGACAACGTCACCGCGTACAGAGCGATAATGCTTAGCGTCTGGATCG
>CAZKEM010000039.1:0-20763 GCA_964551835.1 uncultured Acidimicrobiaceae bacterium
AAGTCGAGCTACTTATGCAGCCTCGGCCGAAGATGCCGCTTCTACGAGAGCCGAAAACGCTGCCGGGTCGCTAACAGCCAGTTCCGCCAGGATCTTTCGATCCACTTCGATCTCAGCATTCTTCAAACCATTAATGAAGCGACTGTAACTGGTGCCGTTTTCCCGGCATGCAGCGTTGATCCGTTGGATCCAAAGTCGACGAAATTCGCCTTTGCGAGCCCGCCGGTCGCGAAACGCGTAGTTCCCCGAGTGCATTACTTGTTCGTTCGCTGCGCGTAGGGATCGGCTCTTGTTACCGTAGTAGCCCTTCGCTTTTTTCAGCGTCGCCTTACGACGCTTCTTTGAGTGAACGGCGCGCTTTACTCGTGCCATTTTGTAACTCCTTTATCCTGTTCTCGTTCTCTGACCGGTCCACTAGCTGAATCAGCTAGACAGAAGCTTCTTTATACGTGGCGTGTCTGCATCAGATACGACACTTTCGCCGCTGAGACGACGCTTCCGCTTACTGGACTTCTTCTCCAGAAAGTGGTTAAGGTTCTTGCTGCGACGTTTTAGCTTGCCTGTCCCAGTCACCTTGAAGCGCTTCTTCGCACCTTTGTGAGTTTTCATTTTTGCCATACTTGCTCCTACCTGCATGCCTGCGTCCCACTCGGAAGAGGCGTTCGGTTTTCTAATCTTCTATTGCGACATCACTCGGTGGTGGTTGTCTCTATCTGCTCTGACTCAGTTGTCTCTGCCGGCTCCGAAGCCTCAGCAGGTGTTGCTTCTTCAGCGCCTTCGGAGGTCTCGGCTCGCCTCGCTGCCTCAGCCGCTTCTTTTTTTGCCTGCTGCCGCTGTTGTTGCTCCAACTTCTTCTTCTTCTTTGTGTCCGGCCCAAGTACCATAGTCATGTTCCGTCCATCAAGACGGGGATAAGCCTCAACTTGGGCATAGTCATCGACCCGGGCGATAATGTCGTCAAGGATTTTGCGACCGAGTTCTGGGTGAGTTACCTCACGACCTCGGAACATAATGGTGACCTTCACCTTGTTACCATTGCCGAGAAACTTTTCGACCTTACGGGTCTTTGTTTCAAAATCACCGCTAGAAATCTTCGGTCGGTACTTCATTTCTTTAACTACGACGTTGCTGGCCTTTTTACGGGCCTCTTTAGCACGTTGTTCATTCTCGTACTTGTGTTTGCCGTAGTCCATGATCTTGCAAACCGGTGGCCGAGCATCCTCCGCCACTTCTACTAGATCAAGATCTAAATCTCGAGCGAGCGTAAGGGCTTGTGGTAATGGTGTTACCCCAAACTTCTCGCCTTCTGGACCAATTACTCGGACCTCGCGGGCACGGATACGATCATTTATCCGTGGCTCTGGTGGCCTAGCTATGACTGTTCACCCCTCATGCAGATGCATTCTCCTTGTTTTAGATTGGTGTGGTGCCAAACAAAGAGGTGAGCCGACCGGCGCATCTGCGAGCAATCGTTGGGGCCTACCCCAAACATTGCTCTCAATGGACCTGGGCGCATTTTCGCAAATCTTCCGATTTGAAGCCATGGCCAGGTGGGGTTGAAACCCTCTTCATGTGACTACGCAATACTAACGCTAATTCCCAATAAGGCCTACAGTTCATGCAAAATTGAGATATTTAGGATCGTTCACTGGTTGACCGTCGTTTGTAGATAGGCCAGCCGAAGCCAAAGATCGTCGTCATGACCACACTGAAGAGCGTCAAAAATTCGCCTAGATGGTCATATCGGTCAGCGGTGAAGTGGATGGTCAACAATGAGTCACTCGTGGCTGGCGAAACTCGAAGGAGCCCGTCGTTGGTTCGAGAGACATCCAAACGATTTCCTTGCTCGTCGAAGGCCTTCCACTTCGGTGAATGAGCCACTGGCAAGTCGATGTCGGATTGAGCATCTTCACCAACACGGTAGGTGTAGGTCTGATGGGAAGATGAGGACGCGACGAGGCGTGGTGGCGGCGTCATCGATTCGTCGGGAAAGACCTGCCAAACGACAAGTTCTCCCGATTGCGCTACCAGGCCATAACGGGGCGAGTTCGCGAGTTCGGAATCGGAATCCGAGATAGTTACGAGATGTGTGACACCCGCTCTCACTTGGAGCGAAGCGGATGCGGCGGAGCCGCTGACGTTTGACGCAGCATCGAAGGCGATCCATGTGTTCGTCGACTCGAAGCCCAGGCCTGTCGCTACCGGAACCCCGCTCGCCTCGCTAAGCCACAGATTTGGAGCTGGCACGCCGGTGACCGCCATGACCCCGAATTGGTCGACAACCCCAAAACGTGACCCCTTAGCTGTTTCTTCGTTAAGAAAGCGGGCGACCTCAAAGAAGTCACTCGTTGGGGCCGGGGTGCGAGCAGCTCCAAATCCAAAGGACGGCCAGACCAAAGCTATTAGGGCGGCGACTCCCGCTAAGGGCGCCATAAGCCGCATGGTGCCTCTCCCTCTCGTACCGGCATCGATAGTTGTTCCCGCCCAAGCGAGCGCTGCTGCTAACGGCAGCATCGACAGGACCAGTCCATGGGTAAGGGCCCGGTTAGGGAGGTGACCCAATAGGAGTACAAGCCATCCTGACTGCCCGACCAGATGACCCCCGACCAACGCAACGACTCCACTAAAAGCGAGCGCCGCCCGGTTAGGAAGCTTCCATTGCGGAATCATCACGAGCGCTATAGCAACAACGACCAGTATGAGAAAGCCCCCCGGCAAACCAGTTTCGCCTGCGAGGACTTGTCTAGACCGCTCGAAGACCGACGGTTCTTCGCCGGTTGTCCGACTACCGACTAGCTCTCGATTCGCCCATGCTGGCAGCCACCACATTGCCGTTCCTGTAAGAGTCAAGAAAAATACAGGCACAATGCGCTTAATGGCCATTGAAATTTCGGCGGGGTTTGCCGCGAATAGGAGCGGCAAAACAATTAGCGAATGGAACCCGATGATCTCAACGGTCACCGGCGATACCAGGCACGTTACGGTCACTGCAAGCGCGGCACGCAGATGGACGACTCTGTCGTCGGTGTCTACGGATCGAATGATCAGGCCCAACGAAATCGCCCAAAGCGGAGAAGCGACCTGGTGGGCTAGTAGTCCGATATCAAAGACGCCACTCGTTCCAAAACCGAGATAGTGGTCAACCAACAGGGCTAGTGCGCCAGCGATCCCACCAGCTAAGCCTGACATTCCAAACGAACGTGCCAGGTAGGCAACGGCCGGAGGCAAAGCCACAAACGACACAAAGAGCAACAACATGGTGATATCGAGCGGTGAGAATAGGCCAAAAGAAAGCAGCGACAGAAACGCCGTTACGAGGGGAAGGCCACCGCTATTAAAGAGAAACGCCTCATGTCCGCTGAAGAAGTGAGGCATCCAACCATCGAGCCGGCCATGCTTGAGTAAATCCAATGCATGCTCGGCGCGAATCACGTGGAACATTCCGTCGGTACCAGGAGCCCCGTCCGAACCCATAATCGGTAGAGCAATTAGAGCGGCGGCCAGCATGCCTAACCCGTTAGCCACTAGGCCGCCAAGACTGACCGCCGAGGTGTCCCACTTGCTGGCGAAATACCGCCGTACGCAGTTCATCGAAATATCCAACTCTTCACCTACGAATCAATGCATCGCCTCAAGCGGACCCAAGAGCATGCACACGGCAGACCTTAAGCAACAAGCTAACACAATGAAATTCCATTCCAGCCTCGTTCGAGGTAGTCTGTCCACGTCAAGTGGGCTGGCTTCGGCGCCAACGACCAAATTTACCGGCTGATACAGAGTTTGGACAAAGGCTTGGCTTGATAAGTTAAACTGGTATGACGAAATCAGACGGCGCAACAAACCCAGCAACAGACGCAGCGGACGACCAGCCTCAGTTGACCCCCGAACAAGAGGAGCAGGCTCGTGAGATGGCAAAGGAACTTGCCGACACACGTGTCCGACTAATGGAAACCGAAGTTTCCACTGTCGTAGCTAACCACTGTTTCGGGCTCTACGAGCTAGCAGCCATTCACCTAACCGCCGAACCTCCGAAGCTCGACGAGACTAAACTTGCGATCGACGCTGTCGCTGCTCTCGTCGAAGGACTAGCTGGCCAACTTGGCGAAGCAGAGCCAACGTTAAAAGACGGGCTTCACCAGTTACGCATGGGGTTTGTCCAACGGAGCGCTTCGGCCAACGAGGCTGCTCGCTCAGACGCTGAGAAGCCGTCGCCCGAAGAGGAATAATTGGTTAGGCCGCAGCGTCGCGGCTTGAGGTGATCTATCACACCTCCAGACCTTCCGCAGTAGTCAAGAACTTGAGAATATCGGATGGTGGGCTCGGGCGGGCAAATAGAAACCCCTGCACCTCTTCGACGCCCAAGGAATGGAGGGCATCCAACTCGTGGTGGGTTTCGACTCCTTCTGCAACAACGCTGATGCCACGTTGCTCAGCCATTGACACCACTGCGGAGATCACCTTCTGGTTGACTTCATTCGTCGCTATGTCTTCGACGAATACCCTATCGATCTTCACGGTTGAGATAATACTTGTCGCCGCTAGCTTTTGGAGTGAGCCACTCGATGCTCCAAAGTCATCGAGCGAGATTCTTACGCCAGCTTGAGCCAACTGTTGTACGACCTCCCGAGTCTCGATGTTGGTTCCAACGATCAGTTCTTCGGGAATGTCTAGTTCGAGTTGGCCAGCAGCTAAGCCAGTGGACCGTAAGACCTCTCGAACAACCCCCACCAGGCGAAGGTCGATCAACTGACGTTCACCGACGTTTACCACGACAGAGATCGGCCGCCCGGAGCTCTTCGTCCAGAACAGAGCTTGTCTACAAGCGTCGGTTAACACCATCTCCGTTAACTTGAGATCCACACCCACCTCGACCGCAAGCGGCAAAAACGACCCAGGATGAACCATGCCTCGAACCGGATGAGGCCATCGAACAAACGCTTCGACCTTTTCAGCCGGGAGCGTAACGCCGGAGACGGTATCCAAAGGCACTACGGGCTGATAATAGACGGTCAACTGTTCTTGAGAAAGAGCATCCAATAGTTCAGTTACGAGACCTCTTCGAACCTCTTCTTGTAATCGCTGGCTCTCTGAAAAAACAAACCAACCAGTGCCGTTGCGGTCCGCGGCGCCTTGCGCCAACGCAACATCGGCTAGCAGCCTTGGTGTGGTCGTCTCAGCCGACCGAGTCAACGCAATCCCAATCGCAAAAGATACGTGACAAATCGTTCCATCCGACAATTCAAGCGGGTCGATGAATTCAGCACTAATCTTTTCAGCCAGATCCTCCAAGTCTTTCACGGCCGCAAGCCCATTAGACATGACTAGAATTTGAGACTCACCAAATCGACCGCACGAGTCACTGCCTACCAACAGCCCTTGAATTCTGGCGAAGGCCATCCGAATGACATCGTCTGCCATCGTCGTTCCAAAGCTCTTCTTGATACTTTCGTAACGGTCCATGTTGCAGAGTAGAACCCCAACTTGGTCTGTCCTTCGCCGTCGGCGCAGTCGGATGTCAAGTTCTCGCCGGACACCTTCAGCGTTTAGGTACCCCGTCACTGGGTCCGTCAATTGGTAGAAACGGTGCATCAAGTCGTCTCGGCTACTCTCGATACCCTCTGGTCGTCGAAGCACGATGAACACCAGGGCGCTCAGGGCGACACCAGCAGCCCACATGACGTTCGATCCAAGATGCGACGCCGTGTTGGTTACCAGTACAGGTTTGACCGACCATTGGTGTTGACCAACCGAAAATCGTTTCGGGACCGAGTCTGACGAGGTCCCAGGCCCACCAGCGCCCGAGTTCAGCTGGGCTCCGTCGACCTCGATCAGATATGGGCTGGCCGACGTTGACGGGACCTCACTGCTCAACGGTTCTGAAGTTAACGATACTAACGCTACAACAGCAGTTGACGACCGATTTAGGCCTCCGATCTGACTCTCGACCGGCTTGCTGATGGCAACAGCCGATGAGGATTCGCCGACCGTCGAGACCGACGAACGACCATCTGGTTGGCGTTCGAAGACCGACTCGGTGTCGATCAGACCAGCTGGAAGTTCGAAATCATCGGCGCTGAACGCCAACTTTGGCTGGTTACTACCAGTCGACTCAATGATAGCGAACTGGGCGAATCGGGTGGTTTGAAGTTCGACAACGACCTGCGGGTCGTCGAGTTCGTTCAGCGCCGACTCGATTTTGCCGATAGCTTCCTCTACTCGTTCGAGCCGGCTCTGCAGAACAAAAATCTCCGTCGCCACCTGCTGCTCGTTAGCCACTTCCGCCAGACGGACTTCATTGGTGCGCACACCCCACCAGACGATGATGGAGACGAAGGCTACTACAGCTGCTGCGACATACGAGACCCATGCCCCTCGACGGCGGTCGAGGTCAGCTGTGTCTAAGACAGAGTGCTCTGCTTCATCATCCACCTCTCCACTATCGACATGCCCACAACTACTATTAAGCGATAGTTAGAGAGGGTTCCGAAGGTGTTAACCGGCCTGACTCGGGTCAATATCGAAGGCTTCCCACTGTCCAGGGGCACCGGCGCCGATTACAAATGTTACCTTGCGGCCCACATCTATGTTTCGGGACCCATCGGCGATTTGCGTGCAATGGAAAATCCAACGTTGCCCTGACGAGGTCTCGATTCCGCCTAATCCTACCTCGACGTCGAAATCTATCACCGTCCCATCGTGGCGGGCACCAATTGTTGTTGGACCATCGGAGTTAGTCATTGTCACTCAATAATTTTTGACAGTGGTAGCTCAATAATGTCGGTGGCTCCAGCATCTTTGAGGTTTGGAATCAACACGTTGATCTCGTTTTTGGCGACCACGGTTTCGATGGCGAAACCGGAGCTGTCGTAAAGCTCGTTTACCGTCGGCGACATCATCGAAGGGAGCTTGTCGATGACCCTGTCGCGAGTAGCTGCATCGGCAACGTTTAGTTTGACAAGAACCTTGGTCCGAGCGGTCAAGGTGCCCTGGAGAAGGGTTAGGAGCTGTTGAAGAGCGTGACGTTTCTCGTCGTTATCGTAGGCTTCTGGGTTGACAATGAACTCTGTATAGCTCGTGAGAATGGTATCCACGATACGCAGACCAGCTGCCCGAAGCGCCCGACCGGTCTCGGTGATGTCGACCGCTACCTCAACGATGTCGGGAACCTTTGCCTCAGTCGCACCATAGGAAAGCCTGATATCGGCGTCGACACCCTGTTCAGCAAAGTAGCGCCTGGTGAGGTTCGGGTATTCAGTTGAGACACGGACACCGTCTGGAAGGTCGCTTACCGACTCGATTGGGGAGTCTTCCGCTACTGCGACGACAATCCGAACCGGTTTAGCGGTGACCTTCGAATATTTGAGCTCGCCCATCGAAACAACATCACTTGATGTTTCCTCGATCCAGTCACGCCCGGTAATTCCCACATCAAACATTCCCTCAGCGACATAGACCGGTATTTCCTGAGGGCGTAGAATTCGCACATCCTCAACCCTGGGATCGTTGATCGACGCCGAATATTGAACAGATGAAGAGCGGTGAACCGCCAGATCAGCGGATTCAAATAACGCCATCGTCGCCTTTTCGAGCGAACCTTTGGGTAGGACAATTTTGAGCATTGAATGAACGGTAGCGGAATCGGGAATAGATCGTCGGCTATTTATGCCACACTAAACCGAGGAGTCGGTATCGTCTTCGAAGCTCAATAAGTGCCCCATTCGTTCTCGCTTGGTTTTCAGGTAGGCCAAGTTCTCATCGGTTGGCATCGTTTCGATCGGAACCCGATCGACGATTCGAAGACCATACCCGTCGAGACCGCCGTACTTTGCTGGATTGTTGGTGATCAGCCGCATTGAGGTAACCCCTAGGTCTACCAGAATTTGAGCCCCTATCCCGTATTCTCTGCTATCAGCGGGAAGACCCAATCTCAGGTTCGCCTCGACTGTGTCAAGACCCTCTTCTTGCAAGTTATAGGCCCGAATTTTGTGACCGATGCCGATACCGCGCCCTTCGTGGCCTCGAAGGTACACCAACACACCTTGGCCTTCCTTTGCTATTAGCTCCAGCGCCATCTCTAGCTGGGGGCCGCAGTCGCAACGAAGTGATCCGAAAATGTCGCCGGTAAGGCATTCCGAATGCACTCGTACAAGTATATTTTCAATATCGGAAGGCTCGCCCATTACAAATGCGACGTGCTGCTCGCCGCCTAACGTCGGTTCGTACACGACCGAGCGGAAGTCCCCATGTCGGGTCGGGATCGTCGCGTGCGAAACCTGTTTGACGAGCTTCTCGCTTTGGCGGCGATAGCGAATGAGATCAGCAATCGAAATCATAACCAGGTCATGAGTCTTGCAAAATTCGAGGAGATCTGGGACACGTGCCATTGTGCCATCTTCGTTAACTACCTCACACAAAACCCCACCCGCCGATAGACCAGCTAGCGCCGTAAGGTCAAGGGCTGCTTCGGTATGACCGGCACGTTTGAGAACACCTCCAGCTCTTGCCCGCAGGGGAAAGACATGTCCAGGCCTGTTGTAGTCTGCTGCAGTGGTAACGTCGTCGACGAGTGAACGAATAGTCAGCGCTCGATCAGCGGCGGAAATTCCGGTCGAGGTTCCTTTAGCCAAGTCGATCGAAACGGTGAACGCAGTACGCAAGATCTCTGTGTTGCGTTCGACCATCAACGGGAGATCCAGCTCGTCAGCTCTCTCATCGCTAATCGGCGCACAGATAAGGCCCGAGGTGTGGTTCACAAAGAATGCTATGGTCTCTTCGGTGGCGAACTCGGCCGCCATGATGAGGTCTCCCTCGTTTTCGCGGTCCTCATCATCGACTACAACAATGATCTCACCACGCCCGATTGCTGCCACGGCGTCTTCGATGGCGTCGAACGAAGGCGTCTCCCGTTGACTCGTCTGCGTCACCATTGCTTTAGACCTCACCTTCGTATCCAACCAACAGTCGCTCCGCATACTTGGCCATCACATCAACCTCAATATTTACTAGATCACCTTTTCTTTTAACGCCCAACGTTGTCACCTCAGATGTGTGAGGAATGACCGCAACCGTAAACGTGTCAACCTCGGGTTTCACGACCGTCAACGAAACCCCGTCAACCGTGACCGACCCTTTTTCGACCAAATACTTCTGAATCTCGGCCTCAACTCTGATTCGCAGTTCAGGAACTGGGTCGACGATAACCCCGACCCCATCGACGTGGCCTTGGACGAGATGACCTCCAAGTCGATCGGCCAAACGAACTGGACGTTCAAGGTTGACGTAGTCGCCGGGCTCAAGATCGCCGAGCTGGGTGCGACTATATGATTCTTCGGATACATCAGCTTCGAACCAACCCTCGTTAGCGTCCCACGCCACAATGGTAAGGCAGCAGCCGTTGACGGCAATCGAAGCCCCCAATTCTGCATCGTCGAGAACCTTTTGACATGACAGGCGAAGCTTCGCTCCGTCACGGATCGCAACGTTGCCTCGTTCTTCTACTATCCCGGTAAACATCAGACCTCGTCTGGAACGACCGTCGGAAGAATATCGATCCGTACGTCGTTTCCTAGTTGTTGTACCCTGTCCAGTGTGCCGCGAAAAACGTCGCTTATCGTGCTCGAACCCAAACCTGCAAAGATAGCTCGACCATCATCGCCACCCATCAAGGCAGGGGCAAAATACATTACGTATCGATTGACGACACCAGCCCGATGAAACTGAGCGGCTACCTCCGCCCCTCCTTCGACGAGGACAGAAACCACTCCATCGGCTCCGAGCCGAACCAGAAGGTCACCGATGGTGCCACTATGTTCAAGACAAGGGCGAACTTCAGCGTCGGGGGGAGCTTCCCCAAGCACTACCCGCAACGGTTCTCGTGGCGGCTTGTTATCAGCCGCTATCACCCCACGGACGGTTAGGCTTGGATTGTCGGCCCGTACTGTTCCGGCACCGACCACAATTGCGTCACTCATCGCTCGTAACCGGTGAGCGTCTGCTCGAGCTTCGTCGCCGGTAATCCACTGGCTCGTCTGGTCAGGAGCTGCGGTGCGTCCATCCATCGTCGCGGCCGACTTCAACACCACATAGGGCTGACCCGTTCGCCGGTGATGCAAGTACGACGCCAGTTGGATTTCGATCGCATCGGAACCAACACCCACTTCTACATCAATGCCCGCATGGCGGAGCTGTTCGATTCCGGACCCTGAGACGTTACTATCCGGGTCGGCGATGCCGACAACTACTCTACTGACCTTGCTAGCGACAATAGGTCCGACACATGGTGGTGTACGACCTTGGTGACTACACGGCTCCAGGGTAACAAACAGGGTTGCGCCCTCAGCTGCCCTACCAGCACGTCGCAAGGCCACTCGTTCGGCGTGCTCATCACCGGGCCTCTGGGTATATCCCGGATAGACAGTTCCTGTCTCGGTGACCACAACGGCGCCAACCCAAGGGTTAGGCGGCGCTAAAAGCCGGCCATGTTCGGCCTGGGCGATGGCCAGGTCCATTAGGTCGGCGTCAGCTGGCTTGTGTTCCTTAACCACATTCATTAGTGAGGCTGGCGCCCGGCCAAGAGCTCGATCGCGTGGGGGGCAACGTCGATGACGGCTTCTAAGGTTTCACAGGCGCCCTTGGTCGAGCCTGGCGTATTCAGGATTAGAGCCTTGCCGCGTGTTCCAGCGACGGCACGGCTAAGCCGACCTAACCCGTTCGGATTTACGAGCCGCATCGCCTCCGCGATCCCTGGCGCCTCTCGTTCGAGCGATTCCCTGGTGCCTTCTGGTGTTAGATCACGGGGCCCGAACCCGGTTCCCCCAGTCGTCACGATCAGACCGTTGAACCCTTCGGCCAACTCTATTAGGCAGTCACGCACCGATTCGACGCCGTCTGGTATTTGGCGGCGCTCATCAACAGACCACCCCAAGTCCTCCAACAACGTAGCGACGGTATCGCCAGAGGTATCTTGACGGGTTCCTGCAATCACGCCGTCCGAAACGGTTACCAACTTTACGTGTAAGTCAACATCCATATTCTGTAGTGTGCCACTGACAGGAGCATTCTTTGTACTCCGGGCCAGCATTTGACTGTGCGTCAGTACTTAGCCGCCTCGGTTCCATCCGCAGGCATAACCTACGGTCATACAATATCTCCAATATGTTGTGTCATCGCTGCTGGTCACAGACCTAGGCTAGGCCCTATGAACAGCGTAACTCATACGATCTCGAGTGACATATCTAGCTTCTTTATCGTGGCGGCCGAAGCAACCGAGACGTCGAAATTGGTCAAGACCGAGGTCGCTGCCGTGATCTTGATCGCTATCGCAGCAGCGGTTGCGGTGGCGGCCCGACGCTTCCAGTTCCCCTCCACCGTGGCGTTGGTTATTGCTGGGTTCGGGGCAACCGCTCTTGGTGAGGTTGTCCAAGTCGATGTCTCACCAGACCTCATCCTGTTCCTGCTGGTGCCGCCGCTGCTGTTCGAAGCGACGCTTCACCTGCCGTGGGCCAAGCTCAGAGCCGACCTCTTCCCGGTGTTGAACCAGGCATTGTTAGGGACCTTCATTGGAACGATGGCTATCGGCGCCTTGGTTCATTACACGTTAGGACTTCCATGGGAGGCTGCGTTTGCTTTCGGTGCGCTGATTTCGGCCACCGACCCGGTAGCCGTCATCGCCTTCTTCAAGTCGCTCGGCACGCCCAAAAGGCTAAGTGTCTTGGTTGAAGGTGAGTCGCTCTTCAATGATGCAGTAGCGGTCGTGGCTTTCGGCTTAGCTATCAGTGCCGCTAGCGGCAAAGGGTTCTCCGTTAGTTCAGCGTTTGGTGACTTCCTCATTATTTCGATCGGCGGTATTGCGGTAGGGTTGTTGCTGGGTTACGTCGTCAGCGAAGTCGTTCTCGCTCGACTCGATGACGGACTGATCGAAACCACTACCACTATTGCTCTTGCGTTTGGCTCGTTCCTTCTCGCCGAGGAGTTCGGGGCAATTATCGGGCGCGATGACCTACACTTCTCCGGAATTCTGGCAGTGGTGACGGCGGGACTCGTGCAGGGAAATTTAGGCGTCCAAAACACCTCCCCAAGCACCCGGGAGACGCTCGAGCACTCCTGGGAACTCATCACATTCCTGGTCAACTCAATGGTGTTCTTGTTCATCGGCCTCACTATTCGCCCAGCTGATCTGATCGCTGAGCTCGACGCCGTCGCAATTGCCATCGTAGGCGTCTTGGCCATGCGGTTCATATTGACCTACGGACTCAGTTTCGTGTCGGGCAAGATTCGCCCACAACGCAGTATCCCAATGTTCTATCAACACGTAATGCTATGGGGAGGGCTGCGCGGCGCTATTTCGCTGGCTCTCGCCTTAACTGTCACCGAGCAGGTCTTTGACAGCGAGACAGCCCAAACTGTGAGGGTAATGACGTTTGGCGTCGTGTTATTTACCCTTCTGGTTCAGGGCACAACTATCGCAGCTCTGATCCGGCGTCTGGGCTTGGCCGGCAAAGATGACAAGGTCCTCGAACAGCAGCGATTCCAATCCCGCGTTGTGATGAAGCGGGCTGGGCAGACCGAGATGGGGAAACTCGGAGCCGACGGTGTGGTCGACGATCACATGGCCGAGGCCCTAACTCGCGCCTACCAGAAAGATATTTCGACCGAAATCGCCGGAATGGTCGAACATACTCGAACCTTCCCTGAAGTCGAATCGGCCATGCTATTTCAGGCCCGCCGTGACGCTCTTTCCGCCGAACGTAGCGCTCTCAACGAAGCGGTCTTTAGCGGTATCGTCGATGGAGAAGTCGGACGAGAAATGACACATGGCATCGTTAACCGACTCGCCGCTATTGATGTCATCGAGGAACGCACCGAAGGCGATCTAACATCGGACATCGACCTAACGGACCTTGAGGATGGGCTCGAAGAGGTTGCCGACGGTGAATTGGCCTGGCTTCGCGCAGTCCTGGAGGATTCCCAGGACAACGACTAGAGGCAGAAGGCGCCACGGTGTAGAAATCCAGAGTGTCTTCCTCCTAGAACTGCGTACAATGTGGTCCGGGCCCAAAGATTGTCCCCCGAAGCCGGCCTGAAGAACATAAAGGAATTTGATCCTCATGACTCGCGTATATAACTTCTCCCCCGGCCCGTGCACATTGCCAACATCTGTCGTTGACGAACTCGGAGCCGAGCTGCCAGAATTCAACGACGCCGGCATGTCCCTGATCGAGATGAGCCACCGTAGCGCCGAGTATTCCGAGGTTCATGAAGACACGATCCGCCGGTTGACCACACTTTATGCGGTTCCAGAGGACGTCTCGGTCCTTCTTCTCCAAGGAGGAGCTTCGCTTCAGTATGCGATGGTTCCACTCAACGCATTGGCTTCTGGAACTCGCGCCGCCTACATCAATTCTGGAGCCTGGGCAAAGAAAGCAATCGCCGACGCAAAGATCATCGGCGACGCCTACGTTGCCTGGAGCGGCGAAGATACCAACTTCACCCGGATGCCTACACCTGACGAAGTCAACGTCGAAGAAGGTACAAGCTACGTTCACCTCGTCTCGAACGAGACAATCGGCGGTCTCCGGATGGCCGAGTTCGCCGACTACGGCGTCCCGACGATCGCCGACATGTCCTCTGAACTTCTAAGCCGCCCTATTCCATGGGACCGTTTCGACATCGTGTACGGGGGCGCTCAAAAAAACGCAGGCCCGGCGGGCGTCACGGCGGTTTTTGTTCGACAGAACATCATCGACTCGGCCCCGACCGAGATGCCATCGTATCTCAGGTATGCAACACACGCAAAGGCCAATAGCCTGTCGAACACGCCTCCAGTATTTGCCATCTGGGCGATGAACAAAATGCTCCGCTGGATTGAGAATGCTGGCGGGTTAACGGCCATGGAGAAGCGAGCTGAGACTCGTTCGAACAAGCTATACACCGCCATCGACGACAGCGACGGCTTTTATGTGAACCCGGTACGGGTCGCCGACCGCTCACATTCCAACATTGTGTTTACGCTTGGTTCCGAAGATCTCGAAGCGAAATTTATCGCCGAAGCCGCCGAAAAAAATATGGTGAACCTAAAAGGTCACCGTTCGGTCGGAGGGATTCGTGCCAGCGTCTACCACGGACTCCCAGATGAAGCCGTGTACGCTCTGGCAGACTTCATGGCAACATTTCAGAAGGAAAATGGTTAGGTCCCCAACCGATCGACAAATCTATGTCCAACAGTTGATGATCTCATAGGTCTCAGGCGTAGCCCCAGATAAAAGTGGGTCGAGACTCGACTGAACCTTGACCTGCCAGAGCATCATTCCATCTGCCTCGGCCGGGAGCAGTAGCCCTACCCCGTTGGCTAGCTGCCAACTCTCAGGAACAGATGTAACAACCTCAAGTTCTGGCCGTTGGGCGCATACTTGCTGCAAAACGCCTAGGCCTTCGACTGCCGCCAAGGTACACACGCTATAGGTAAGTACCCCGCCCGGCTTCAACAGTTCAAGCCCAGCGAGAACCAGGTCGGTTTGGAGGGTGGCTAGTCGTTTTGGGGCTCCTGAGTCGACACGCCAACGGGCGTCGGCTCGACGTCGAAGACTACCCAAACCCGAACATGGGGCATCGATTAGGACTTTGTCGACCGACGCTGGCATAAATGGCGGTTTTGTGCCGTCAGCGGCCACCGGCTGTACGTCGGAGCCTAGCTTGGCGATGTTACGTGCGATGAGGCGGCTGCGGTTCTTCCGCAAGTCTGATGCGACCACAAAGGCACCGGAGGTAGCCATTCCTGTTGCTTTTCCTCCAGGCGCCGCGCATAGGTCGATGATACGTTCGCCGGCCTTCGCATCAACGATGTCGACCACCTGCTGCGATGCTGGGTCTTGGACATAACCATCATCTCGGACCGAGGTTGACGCAGCTTCGTTCATCGCCCTCAGCGAGGCCAATGCGTCAGCTTCGCCCAAGTCGGAAACCAAACGGTCGACGACCCAGTCAGGGTAACTCAACTCAACACCGAGCGACGGAAACGTAATTGCTTCTTCGACCGCAACTTTTCGCAAAACCGCGTTGACAAGCGAGCCGCCCCGACCCTTCACCGCGCCAACCGTAGCGTCGACTGCGGCATGAGCTGGTGTTCGCATGAAATGTAGTTGATATGCCCCGAGACGGAGGGCCGCTCTGACCTGATGATCCGCCTCGCCAAGAAGGTACCGGTCGACTAAAAATCGCAGACTCTCCGCATACGCGTCGTTCCGTAGACCATTTCGGTCACAAACCGACGATCTTCAGGACTCAGGTCGCTCTTCTCCAAAATTTCCGGTAGAACCAGGTTGGAGTAGGCACCATCTTTCTCGATCCGGAGGAGGGCCGCAAGTGCGACTTTTCTCGCGGCAAGGCCAGACTTCGTTTCGCCCTTTTTCGATAGACTACCGCTGCTGGCCGTCGGCGAGTTTCGGGCCGCCTCATTATTGGCCAAAACGCTCACCGACCTTCGGTTGAACGCCATTGAACCAGGCCGCTGCATCCATTACTCTCTTCCCAGATGGTTGCACGCTGACCAGCCGTAGCGCCCCCTCAGGCGTCGCTATTGCTTCGCCATCGTAGGTTCCCGGTTCAGATCGATCATCGGCCAATCCAACGACCTCAGCAGATAGCACCTTGAGACGTTTACCACGGAACGTGGTCCACGCTGACCCGAGTCGAACCATGCGGTGCTGCTCGATAGCGGGACGATCAAAGTTCAGTTCGTATTCGGCGGGTTCTAACTTAGTGGCATAGGTCGCCTCACCAACCTGGTCGACGGGCTCCCCTAAGCCTGACCGTAAGGCCTCTACTAACATGGTTGAACCAGTCTCAACCAGACGAGAACGAAGCTCATCCAACATAATCGACGTATCGATCGGCATAACTTGTTGTCGGTAGATCGCTCCTGTATCAAGCTTCGGAGCGACCGCCATGAGACAAACACCAGTCTCGTCATCTCCGGCCAGAATCGCGCGCTCGACAGGAGCGGCGCCGCGCCATCGCGGAAGCAGAGAGAAATGCAGGTTCACCATCGCCAACTTCGTCAGGGTCGATGTCTTGATAATGCGACCATAAGCAATTACAACGCCCAAGTCAACATCGATGGCAGCCAGTTCTTCCGGATCATGGCCAACGGCCAGGCCCAACTCGAGAGCTGCTCGTTTGACCGGCGACGCGGTTGCCTTCGATCCGCGACCTCGTCGTTTATCTTCGCCGGTAATTACAAGTGGGATATCAAACCCTGCGGCGTGGAGTGCTCGAAGTGGAGGTACGGCAACCTCGGGAGTTCCACAATAGACGATCGAAGTAATTGGGTGTTTGGGTACCGCTAGATCTGTAACCATCGAAGCTGAATGTATCAACAAACAACGCCGATTCGCCGTTACAAAACTCTGTTATGGAAGCGTCAACCCGCCGGAGCCCTGCGGCGCAAACCCGAGGTCGTTACCGACCTGGGCTTGGTTCAGCTGCTCGGAACGTTCGCGCAGGGTCTTCATAGCTTGTTTGCGCGTATCACTATCCAGGTGATCGAGAAGTAACACACCGTCTAAATGATCGAGTTCGTGTTGAAACAGTCGAGCGAGAAGTTCATCGGCTTCGATCGACACTTCGTTGCCATCGAGGTCATAACCAACGAGGTGGATCTGTTTGGGACGAATGATGTTCCACGCCAAATCCGGGACCGACAGGCAACCTTCCTCGAACTCCCACTCCCCGTCTGACTCTTTTACAACTGGATTGATCAGCGTGTGCGGACCATCACCAACGTCATAGACAAACAGACGCCGTTGAACACCGACTTGAGGAGCCGCTAGGCCAATTCCAGGCTCGGCGTACATGGTGTCGAGCATGTCATCGGCCAATTTGACCAACTTACTATCTATGTCAGCGATGTCTTCGGCTACGTTGCGTAGGACTGGATCGCCAAAGACTCGGATTGAGTAAGGAGATGTCATGGTTTCAGGTTACCGTCATTGGACGTGCCACCTGCAACCGAAGCCTCCCAGTACTTTAATTCAGAGCCCGCGAAGCCATCCGACCCAAATTCGGTTGAACTACTGCTACCCGACGTGTCTTTCACTCTCACCTCGGATCGGGGGGTTTTTGCTCGCGAGCACGTCGACGTCGGCACCAAACTCCTGCTGTTAACCGAGCCCCCGGCAGCGCAACTATCGCCCGAGCCAGGTAGCCATTTGCTCGATCTTGGCGCAGGATACGGCCCAATTGCCTTATCGTTGGCTCACAGAAACCCCGATACAACAATTTGGGCGGTCGAAGTAAACTCTCGGGCTAGGGACTTGTGCCGAACCAACGCCAAGAGCGCCAAGCTGGCCAATATAGAAGTCGTAGCCCCCGACCAAGTTCCAGACGACGTCCGTTTTTCCCAGATCTGGTCTAACCCGCCTATCCGCATCGGGAAAGCTGCGCTCCACGAACTGCTTTTGAAATGGCTCCGACGGCTGCACGCCGCCGGCCACGCCAATATGGTGGTACAGAAACACCTCGGGGCTGACAGTCTTCAGCGTTGGCTAACAACCAACGGTTACAAGACCGAGCGATACCGATCCCAAAAGGCCTACCGGCTGTTAGCCGTCCGACCACGTCAAATAAGCCAAGGAAAATAGTTGATGAACCAACCGAAGTCGCTCACACCGACCGAGCTTAAACGGCTTCACCGGGAATGGCGAAGATCGTCCGACGCGCGCATTTCGTTGATACTTGATGGCGTTCAAAAGCCCTACAACATCGGGTCTATCGCCCGGTCGGCGGCAGCGTACAAGGCAGAGCACGTTTGGCTTGTGCCGCCGAGCCCAAAGATGTCCGACCAGAAGGTAGCGAAGACGGCATTGGGGTGCGACCGCCTGGTCAATTGGACCCAGGTTGAAACTTCCGATGAAGCCGTTTCTGCCGCCAAGGAAGCCGGCTTTGCCACGGTCGCTGTTGAACTTGCAACAAACGCCCGGCCCATATTCGAGCTCGATCTTCAACGGCCTATCTGTCTCGTCGTCGGCCATGAAGAACGAGGTGTCGCCAAGTCGACACTTGCGTTGGTCGACGACGTCGCCTTCATTCCACAACTGGGTAAGGTCGGGTCATTAAACGTAGCGCACGCCGCGTCGATAGCCCTCTACGAAGCTCTCAGGCAGAACGCCAGGCCCTAAGCTCGAGGCGGGTCAACGGCAATTCTTACCCGGTCAACCGGGCGTGGGGCCATCGCCAGGACCTCCCCAAGCTGGTCTGGGGTTTCAGACCTAACCAGATAATGTCCATCCTGTCTTGGGCCCATTACCGAGAGATTCGGCCAACGACCTGGGTTCTGCGCCGCAAGTTCACGTATTGAGCCCGCCAAGACCTCTGCCCCACTCTGGCTGAGTTCGGCTAACGCACCCAACGGCGGGAAGCCAAGCCCCGACCGAAGCTCGAGTTCCGGTTCTACAAGCCGACCCACCTCGGCCCGGACTGCCGCTGTTAGGACCCGATGCTCCGGTGTTCTAGTCTGCACCATCAACCGGCCATTCGAATTGGCTGACCTTCCCCGGGTCAGCCTGGCTGACCGTACCAACAGCGCCATCGCCTGTTCCGCTGCCCGGTACCTTGGCGCAAGTAATTCTTGATCAAAGTCTAAGAACACGACTACGTCGGTGGCTCGCAACCGGTATAGGGCCGCTTCTGTCCCGATCGAGACCCTCGTGGGGTTGACGTCGCCGTCATCTTGGCTGACGTCAGACACCGGCTCTCCGAGCAATGCCGACAGTTCTTCAGCCGCCCGACCTATCCCGAGTCTCAGTCGTTTGAGCGTTGTTCCCCCGCACTGCGTACAAACCATCGGTCTGGTTTCGCCTGTCGCCCTACAAATCAGACCACCATCGGCCTCAACCATTAGGCGTTCACCATCGTCGGTCTTGACCAGTTCGCCACATGTTCGGCAGGCCAACATAACCGAACGGCCCTTTCGGTTCAGAATCGCTACCCCCGATGCCGCTTCTCTTAGTGTGTCGACCACCTCGGGCGAAAATAGACCGTATCTTCCTGGTTCTTCCTTTCGCCGATCGATCACGTCGACAACAGGCCAGTTGGACCGTTGCTGGTCTCTTGACGGTTCAACTACCCGGTCTACCTGAGCTCTTGCTGCCAGCGACAGACATGGAGACAGCAGAAAGCACCTGGCGCCACGTCGACGAGCTCGTTCGACGACGATGTCGCGTGCGTGCCATGTCGGATTGCGTTCATCTTGCAGCCCTTCATCGTGTTCATCGACAACAACGAACGTGTCGGCGCTTTCGGCCAGCGGCGCCCAAACACTAGAACGTTGACCTACGACAACGCCGCCGGTCATGCCCGACGACCAACTTCTGGGGTATTGATGTGTCCTGATGCCATTTCTAGAGAGCTGACCCGCCAAAAACCGGGCTCGTTGCACCGTGGGAACCACGACCAACCCTTGACCAGAGGCAACTAACGGTCCTAAAATTTCCAATGTGGGTTGCGACGCCCCGGTCACTACGCCGACGACCTGAGGGCTATCCAACACTCGGGAAACGAAATCGTTCGACGCGGCCGGATTCCTCTCGGGAACCGGATTGGAGGGTTGGCGATATTGTGCCGTTGGCCAATGCGAGACGCGTCTCGGAGGTGAGGCGGACCGCAACGTTGAACGTCGGCGCCCAGCCCACCTCGACGCCGCCCACACGGCCAGATCTACTACCTCCTCAGGTGGTCCGACTGACAAGATGCGTTCAATCGGTCGCAAAACGAACGAAGTATCGAGCGCGACGTCGAGCTCGGTGATCCAAGCTTCTACTCGATTGCCATGGAGTTTGACGGCAACTATAGTCCCGACCTCAACGGTTTCTGCCCAGCGAGCTGGGACTACGTAGTCGAAGGTCTTATCGATGCCAGAAACATCAACCAGGACGCGTACTATTCGAGAACCAGGTTCGGCGGCAGGATCTACTGGACTATCCGGTACGTCGCCGCTCGCTTCGAGATCTAGAACATCAAACAGCCGCTGATCTGATGCCACAACGCGCTCTTACCTTTCGAGAAAGTTGAGACGGACTACAGACCAAGCGCTGACGTAAGTTCAGCCACCTTGTCAGTCTTCTCCCATGTGAACGAACTACCTGCTGCTCGGCCAAAGTGGCCGTAGGCTGCAGTCTCGGCGAAGATAGGCCTCCGTAGGTCGAGCTGGTCCAGAATAGCTCCCGGACGTAGGTCAAATATTTCCGAGACCGCTGTCTCAACTTTACTGGGGTCGACGGTCTCGGTTCCGAAAGTTTCAACCAGAACAGATACGGGGCTAGCGACGCCAATCGCGTATGCGACCTGAACTTCACATTGTTCTGCGACGCCGGCGGCAACCAAGTTTTTCGCCACCCATCTTGTGGCGTAGGCGGCTGAACGGTCTACCTTCGATGGGTCTTTGCCAGAAAAGGCTCCACCGCCGTGACGGGCAGCTCCCCCGTAGGTGTCAACAATGATCTTACGACCAGTCAAACCAGCATCACCAACTGGACCACCGATCACGAAACGCCCTGTTGGATTTACCAGAACCTGGTAGTCGTCATCGATAAACTGCTCCGGAATAACAGGTCTGATTACGTGATCGATCAGATCGGGGCGGATCATGTTGTCACGATCGATGCCTTCGTCGTGCTGGGTCGAAATTACAACGGTGCGAAGCCGAACCGGTTTACCATTCTCGTAGTCGAACGTGACTTGGGTCTTTCCATCCGGTCGCAGATATGGAAC
>CAZKEM010000040.1:0-23701 GCA_964551835.1 uncultured Acidimicrobiaceae bacterium
GAGCGACACAACGAGCGATGTCGTCCGGGTTCGGAGTCCGACCTGTGCCGAGGGTTCCTCGATTTTCGGTCCGGCCTTCGTAGCGGTTGGTGCCGCCAAGGGTGACGCCCAAAGCTTCAGCAAAAGCAGCTTCGATAATGCCTCCATTAGGCGATGGGTGGTTCTTTCCGTGGCTGAACGCGGTCGCCACAATTTGGGCCGGCGGTTGGTCGAACCCGACGAGCGATGCCGATGCTGCTCCGGTAGCTACTACCGAAAGTCGAGCTGGCATCCAGTTGGCGATGTCGTCGAGCTTGGCTGAAGCCCAACCGAAGTTCTCGTAGCGCTCATTGTGATGCCCAACCATCGCGTCGAGGGTGTTGATCGTCCGATGAAGCCACACGCCAGATGCACCAGAAACGACCCCAAAGGTGACGACCGAAGTAGCGGCGTCGACCGTGTTTTCAGCCACCGACTCGATTACTGCACGCGCGACTTCGGTAGCCGACAGGTCGGTGGCATCCCGTCCGACCAAGTGGGGAAGGAGCTGGCGTGCGCTCGTTAGGTCGTCGGCATCCAGAAATGTCTTGATTTGCAACGCCGTTTCGCCGAGCATTTTCCCCCCGCTGCTTGCCGCAACAAATGCAGTGGTGTTTAGGATGTCCGCACCCGGTAGCGGTGTCAAGGCCCGGCCGAGGGTCGCTGTGGTGATCAAAGACCCCGCCATCGACATCGCGGCATGTCCCACTCCAACGATCCGAGAGTCGGCGTATGTCAAGGCTTCGAGCTGTTCTAGACCCTTGCCAAGCCATGCAACCGGATGGTAAGCATCGGGAGGTTCTGCGCTCAGACGGTCAATGATCGTGCCAGCCAGAGTTCCCAAGCACCGGGACACCAAGGGGTCGACCATCAGTGGCTCACTTGGCTAATTGCCGCCAGGACGCGGTCAAGGTTTTTTGCGGTCGGCAATGCGATCCGGTACGTGTCGGAGAGGCCGAAGCTGGCGCAGTCCCGGATGACGATGCCAAGCGGCGCCAATCGTTCCTTGAGGTTCGATGTCTCGCTGACCAGCACCCAGTTGGCTGCCGACGGGGTGACATCGAGGCCGAGCGCTTGCAGCTCGTCAACAAACCGACTTCGCAGTGTCCCGATTTTGTCGGCCCAGCCCGGCAGATCTGTCCGCGCTAAGAGATCGGGAATCAGGCCCAACGCCATCCCATTTACGGCCCATCTGGGCTGATTCTGACGGACTAGGTTCGCTTGATCGACGGTCGGGGCGATCACATAACCCAAGCGAAGACCCGGGCAGGCCCAAAGTTTCGTTAATGAACCCAGCCTCCAAGAAGCCTCGTCCGAGCGAGTCCACAGACCAGTCGCAAGCGGGTAAAACGCTTCATCCCACACGAGAGCGGTTTCCATTGGCCGAGCGAGTTCGCCAGTTGGGTTATTAGGGTTCGAACGCCATCGGTCGTCGGCGGGTTCGCTTGGCGAAACGTCGGAAACCGAATTCAGATGACGTCGGTACAGCGAGAATTCGGGGTCGCTGATCGAGCCCGAACGCAGCAGTCCGGCTGTTAGGGCGATCGCCTCCGAACCGCCATTTGTCAAGATGATACGGTCAGCGTCGACCCCTATTTCCGCCGCGATCAAAGCGGTGCAATGGTGTGCGTCCGGATAGTGGGAGACGAGTTGGGTATGCCTCACCAACAGGTCCGACACCGCCGGAGCGAACGGGTTCAGGCTGGCGCTCAAATCCAGGACCTGGCTCGGGTCCAGCCCGAGTCGGGCTACGACACGCCGCCCGTCGCCGCCGTGATGACCACTGAAATCAGTCCTGCTCATGGGTGTGATGATCGCAGGTCGCCGACCGATTTCCTACCTGACTGGGTATCCGTATCGGAGTAATGACGGCAATGTTATAGCGGCTACCAGCGCTTTGCCTGTTGGTGACATTTTTAATCTCCAAGCCTCGTCTTGTCTGAGGGTTAACGAGTCCCCGCTGCTAAATCTCATCGGGTTGCCCGATGCGGAATGCATAGTTTGCGATAACTGGACTGTTGTGCCGTCGACAAAGTCAAGGTCGCCGGGTTTGAGCTCCAGCTCGACAAAATCTGCTATCTGGATCAGGCTTTGGATTGGGCCTTCAAGAAACGTTTCGTAGCGCATTCTAAGGGTGGGGACGCTTCGACCCAGGACGTCGAACGCGGTATTGTCGGTAACCCACCGAAGTGCTGTGCGGGACGGGCGGTAACGGGGCATTAGTTCGCCCGCCGCCTCTGGTCGTTCAACGCTCTTCGTCCAGGAATGGGCGACGCCTCTAGGGTCGCGAACTAC
This sequence comes from uncultured Acidimicrobiaceae bacterium, assembly GCA_964551835.1. Lineage (GTDB taxonomy): Bacteria > Actinomycetota > Acidimicrobiia > Acidimicrobiales > SZUA-35 > JAHDCC01. Next base: position 2,314 of record CAZKEM010000040.1, read on the forward strand.
GTGGAGTATTCGGACGTCTAGATGTTGACCAGCGGCGAGAAGCCCTGCGGTACTTACATGTTTAGAAGACTCGAGCAATATTGGTTGACGGCCGTCTTGGTGGTTTAACGTAACCGAAGCGGCCGCGTCGAGTAGACGGTGGTAGTGAGACATATATTTTTCTTGGCTACAGTCTAGTTGTTTGTTGCGAACAGCCTTCAAGATCGAACCGAACCGCCTGGAGCGATCGAGCTTTTGTCGCATTTCGATGACTCGATCGACGTCCACGTTTTCCCAGCCGTCAAACGCTTTGGCTCCGACCGCAGACCAGAATGCACATTCGTCAAATGGGTCGCCGCACCCGCACCGGTCTTGAGCGACGATCCCTCGCTCCCACAGGAATCGCGTTTCGCCGATAGAACGGGTGGTTGGAAGTTCGTTGACGAGTTTTTCGATCAGAGTAGAGCCAGACCGTCCCAGGCCGCCGATGAAAAGTACTTTTGTCGGTGGTGAGGCTGTCGTATCGTTCCGCGAAGTTAACGCCGCTCGACCGGTCGTAGGTTTCGACGTCATCATACCCAACCCATCGGACGTCCGACCAAGGCTTCGGTAGCGGCAATATCTTCAGCTAGTTCGGCGGCGAGTCGTCGCCGAAGCGCAGGTTCGAGTGAATCGTTGCTCTTGTTGTTCCATGCAGCAAATGCTTTCGGCGAATAGTCGCTGATTCCCAAGAAATCGACGACCTGTTGGTAGATAGCTGCTGGGTCCTCGTACATGTCTTCACTACGAAGTACCAACAGTTGTTGTGGTGGGTAGGCATCCATCCAACGTTTGAGACCACGGCTGTATCGGCCTTGGTCAACATAGGAGTAGTGCTGATGAGGGAAACTGACGTAGCTAGGGTCGTGAAGCATCATGCCTTCTTCGCCTTCGCAACGGTGGCGTTCGGCATCAAGGGCCGCTTCGAAACCGAGGGTTTCGATACCCTGGCGGGTTCGTTCACCCCAATGGCCGAACGCCCGGTCGATCGGGTTTCGCAGCAGGACGATGACTTTGGAGTTTGGGGTCATGCGGCGAGCCCGCAACGCGGCGTGCGGATGATAGAGGTAGTAAGGGGTGGCTTCACCTACTAACAATTTGCGCCCGGCTTGGCGGCACCGTAGGTTGTGCGCGGCCCGAGTTGGGAAATGGGACCGGTACCACTGTTCGCCTCGACCGTAGTTCACATCAAAGTAGTAGGCCCCTTTTCTTTTCTCAGGCGCAGGAAACAACGGTCGAATGTCTGGATGTTCAAGAACCCAACGGGCCAACGACGTCGTTCCGCCCCGTTTCGTGCCGATTATAAGATAATCAGGCAGTAAGCGGAGTCGGGAGGTAGCCATCCCAAAGCGGCGCAATACTGTCTGAGCTTTGGAGCGCGCTTTGGCTGAAAGGCCGTTAGGGACCTTTACCGGCGCTCCGTACGGCGTAACTTTTGGGTATTCGGGGATCGTTGGCGTGTGCGTCATCATCAAGGCCTTCATCGGCTAAATCTGGCAGACAATGTAGTCTGCCGCGTTCATTTTGCTCTTAAACAGGGCTATACAGCTTAACGGCTTCGGTTAAGGCGAAATTAGTGCTAAATTTGGTGATGTGCTATTTCTTTGCGGACGACCAGGGTGTGGAAGGGAATCTACGGCCACCCTGCAAATAGATACACCGTCATCGACGGTTAGTTTGGTCGACCCTAGGATTAGTCGCGACGGGGTGCCGCTTTGTGACCGCCACGCCGATCTGACTACGCCACCAATGGGGTGGGCGATGAACGATCTTCGAAGCAACCGCAAGCTGGCGCCGGTCCCCGAACAGAACCAGCCAACGATTACCCGAACTCCACCCCGAAGTCGCCCTTCATCGGGGGATCTAGACGGAGACACCAAAGAACTTAAGCGTCGGAAAGGTTCGAAGCGACCGAGCGTCCCGTCCGGTCAAGCTAACCCAAGGCCGACCAAAGAAGCCGTCGCCACGGTGCCGGAAGATTCCGGGAATACAGTTGAGATTAGGATCGATCTCGATCCGGTTGCCCATACCGCTCAGGAGGAGCCGGCCGAAGTGATCGAAGCGGGACCTGAATCGAGACCAGCCCGCCGTCGAGACGTTGAAGTCGAAGACGACAGTGGCGACAAGTTCCCATGGCATCACCAGTTCGACGACGACGAACCAGAAGAACTACAAGCGACATCACCGCTTTTGTCGAGAGCCTTTCGGGCCACGACTGGATAATCCGCGAAGTTAGCTCACTTAGTTATAGGCGCTCAGAGGTGGGCAGCTGCAGCTAAGGTTCTTGTCGCCATGGGCATTGTCAACACGTCCAACCGGTGGGAAGTATTTTGACGTTCGTAGCGAAGATATAGGGAAGGCTGCTTTTTCTCGGCTGTATTTTCGGTCCCAACTGTTGGCGACCAACAGCTCAGCGGTGTGAGGGGCGTGGCGCAGAACGCTGTCTTCGGCTGTAACGGACCCGTCGATGACTTCTTGGATCTCTTGTCTAATGCTGATCATCGCATCGCAGAACCGGTTGAGCTCGGCAGGGCTTTCCGACTCGGTCGGTTCGATCATCAAGGTCCCATTGACTGGAAACGACATTGTGGGCGCATGGAATCCATAGTCGACGAGACGTTTGGCTACATCGTCATTGGTAATGCCAGACAACTTAGTGATATCGCGGATGTCGATAATACACTCGTGCGCGACTAGGCCGTTATTGCCGGTATATAAAATGGGATAGTGTTGCCGTAGCTGGGCCGCGATGTAGTTGGCGGACAGAACAGCCACGCCCGTGGCTGCTCGTAGACCTGCCGAACCCATCATGCGGATATACATCCAAGAGATCGGAAGAATGCCAGCCGAGCCAAAGGGGGCGCCCGAAATTACAGGGCCGGCTTCGGAGCCAGTCGAAACCACCGGATGGCTAGGTAAGAAGGGGGCTAGGTGTTCTGCGACCGCTACTGGACCGACACCCGGTCCGCCGCCGCCATGAGGTATACAGAACGTTTTATGCAGGTTTAGGTGACTGACATCAGAACCGAACGCTCCAGGTTTGGCCACCCCAACCAGGGCGTTGAGATTGGCGCCGTCGGTGTAAACCTGACCTCCGGCTGCATGAACCATCTCGCAAACCTGTTCGACGGTCTCTTCGTACACGCCGTGGGTCGACGGGTACGTAATCATCAGAGCTGAGAGGACTTCGCGGTGGGTTGCTACTTTGGTTTCTAGGTCCGCAATGTCTATATTGCCATCGTCGTCACAGTCGACGACGACAACGTTGAGCCCTGCCATAACCGCCGATGCGGCATTAGTGCCGTGAGCCGATGATGGGACAAGACAGACCGTTCGATGCTGATCGCCGTTACTTTCGTGAAACGCTTGTATCGCTAACAAGCCAGCATACTCACCTTGGCTACCTGCATTTGGTTGAAGTGAGACTTGGTGGTATCCGGTAATTTCGGCGAGGTCGTTTTCGAGCTCGGATATCAGCTTGCGGTATCCGAGCGTCTGGGACTCCGGGCTGAACGGATGGATCGACGCGAACTCGGGCCACGAAATTGGTTCCATCTCCGCTGCTGCGTTCAGTTTCATCGTGCAGCTGCCGAGGGGAATCATCGTCCGGTCGAGTGCCAGGTCCATGTCTGACAGTGAACGGAGCCAACGGGTCATCTTAGCCTCGGTGTGGTACGAATTGAAGTTTTCGTGCGCCAAGAAACCCGACTGGCGATGCATCTGAGGGGCAATCCCGCTGGCGCTCTTGGGAATGTCTCCGAGGCGATCCCGAAGGGCATCGATGGATCTTTCGTCAAGCTCGTTGTTGGTGAGTTCGCTAAAACCTCGTACTAAAGTTTCGGCATGGTCTGGTGTCGACGTCTCGTCGAAGGAGATTCCGACGTGGTCGTTGTCGACTAAACGCAGATTCATCCGAACCCCTGACGGAATGCCTTCGGCGAACTTCTCGACTATCTGTTTGGCCTGACCTTCAATGGTGACGACAAAAGTGTCGAAGAAACCCAATGTAGTCTCCAACCCGGCGAGGCGTAACTCTTCGCCCGTAACGTTCGCTAACCAATGGGTCCGCAACGCTATATCGCGCAAACCCTCTGGGCCGTGCCACGCCACGTAAGCGGCAGCAACATTGGCCAACAAAACCTGTGCTGTGCAAATGTTTGACGTAGCTTTTTCTCGCCGGATATGTTGTTCGCGTGTTTGTAGCGCTAGCCGGTGGGCCGGGTTGCCGTTTGAATCGACAGACACGCCGACGAGTCGGCCGGGAAGCGAGCGAGCGAACTTTTTCGAGGTCGCGATGAAGCCCGCATGGGGGCCTCCGAAGCCCATCGGTACGCCGAACCGTTGGGCGGATCCGACAACAATATCGATGCCTTGGTCTCCTGGTGGGGTTAGCAAGCAACAGGCAAGCAGGTCTGTGGTTGCCGCAGTCAAAACGCCGTGATCGTGGCATTGTTTGACGTGCGGGCCCAAGTCGCGGATTGTTCCGTCTGTGGTAGGCGACGCGAACAGCGCCCCAAAAATGTTAGACGGGTCGAGATCGGTCTCAGGTGAGCCGACGACGAGTTCGATCCCTAAGGGCTGCGAACGGGTTTGGATGACAGCCAATGTTTGAGGGTGTACGCTGGCGTCCACAAAGAACCGGCTTTGGTCGCCTTTGTAGTTGCGACGGATCATCGTCATCGCTTCGGCAGCCGCTGTGGCTTCATCCAACATAGAAGCATTCGCGAGTTCGCAGCCAGTCAGATCTGCCACCATTGTTTGGAACGTTAGAATCATTTCCAGCCGGCCCTGACTAATTTCGGGCTGGTACGGGGTGTAGGCGGTGTACCAGGCCGGGTTTTCGAGCATGTTCCGCCGGATGACTGGGGGGGTGAAGGAGTCGTTCCAACCCATTCCGATCAACGAATCAACTACCTGGTTTTGGTTGGCCAACGACCGCAGCTGTGCTTGAGCCTCCTGTTCGCTTAGCGCCGGAGCCAGATTGAGCGGGTTTCGGTCAAGTATTGACTCCGGAACGGCGGCTTCGGTCAAATCGTCAAGGCTGGCAAATCCGAGACTAGCCAACATCTTCTCCTGTTCAGGAGTCGAGATGCCGATGTGTCGGTTGCGGAACTGGTCGGTCATGGTCGGCCTTTAAAATAGTTAGTGGGCGAGTGCGGAAGCTCAGTGACTACGCAAGGTACGACGTTGTCCCTGACGATGGCATTCAATTTTGTGTGGATTTCAGCGGCCGAACGATCAATGTATGCCATCGCGACGGGAGAATCCAATGTTGGTCCGTAGCCTCCGCTGCTAATTACGCCGACTTGGTCCCCCTCGAGGTTCGTCAACTTCGTTTTGTCTCGGATCGGTCGACGCCCTTGAGCGAGAACCCCGACACGGATTCGTCGTGGACCGTTTTCGAGCTGGTCGAGTATTATTTTCGCTCCGGGAAAATCTGCTCGTTCTCGTCGGGCTTTCCCGATGGTCCATGCCAAGCCGGCCTCGATAGGAGTAGTCGATTCGTCTAGGTCGTTTCCGTAGAGGCATAAACCGGCCTCGAGTCGCAGGCTATCTCGGGCACCGAGCCCAGCGGGTTTGACCTGATCAAATTCGAGAAGGGTGCGTGCGAGCGCCTCGGCATCGGCGTTCGGCACTGACAGTTCGAATCCAGCCTCACCCGTGTAGCCGCTGCGGCTAACCAGGACCCGTATACCGGCTAGCTCTGTTTCCACTGTGCCCATGAAGTTGATCTGGGTCGCCGCTTGGCTTAGCTTGCCGACGACTGCGGCTGCGGCTGGCCCCTGCAGAGCGAGTAGAGCAGAGTCGGTCACCTCTGTAAGCTGGCTTGCGTCGAATTCTTTTGACAGGATACGTGCCACCGTTGCCCGTCGAGCTGCGTTGGAAACGATCCTAATCTTTGACTCAAGTCGAGAGACGATGAAGTCGTCGAGCACACCACCATCCAACGTTGTGAACAGGCCGTAACGACTACGTCCTGGTTTGACCGCCGCGATATTGGTCGGGGTGAGACGTTCGATAACCGCTACGTTGGTCTCGTTGTCAACGATGTCGTGTATGGCCATGTGTGAAACGTCGAACAGTGCTGCTGAACTGCGGCACCAGCGATGTTCGGCGACGACGCCCTCGTACTGAATCGGGAGCTCCCAACCGGCGAATGGAACAAGCCGTCCTCCTAATTCCGTATGGAGGGCATTGAGGGCGGTCTTTTGGAGATCAGTTGCGTTTTCCATAATCAAACCGGGTCTTTCCTTATGACTTCTGGGCGTATCCGAGATTGCGGACATCCAATTGGGTTCACCCACGCTGGGGCAAGAAGTCCACCCGGGGTCGTATCCACGGCAGCGTGTTCACATCCGAATCCTTGTGACCTTTAGGATCCTACTGTATGAAAGACCAGATTTCAGGAGATGGTCATCCGGCCGTCTTTGTCCACATGTCGACGATCTCGTCCGGGCTGAGTTGGCCAGCTGAACGAGCGACGACCTTATGGTCGGCATCGAGATATACGACGTAGGGGAATGGGCCCGAACCGTACGAGGCTAGTGCGTCGTTGTCCCCGTTGTCGCTAATCGTTGGTGGTTGGAAGCCTTCTTTTTCGAGCCATTCAGACGGAGGGAAGTTGCCTTGGTTACCTCGTACATCAGTTGAGATGGCGTAGATATCGAGTTCGGCCGGCTGCTCGCCTTTCTCTATCAGGTCGGCGACGACCGGCACTTCGTCTTGGCAGTGCCGGCACCAGTGGGCGATGAAGTATATTGCTTTTGCTCGGCCGTCTGCCTTGATTGCTGCTGGCTCGCCGTTCATGTCTGTACCGGTGATTTCGGGGGCGACCTGACCAACGGCGGCGTCTTCGCCGTCGGAGGTCCATGCGGGTAAGGCTTCGCCTTCGATGGTTACCTCTGCCGTTACAGTTTCGCCCTCGGAAGAACATGCGCTAGTGAGGAGGGCTAACGAAACAATAACGGCTATCGGATAGAGGAAGGAACGGGATTTGATCGTTTGCAGGGTGAACATGAGGTCTCCGAAAGTCTGGTCTAACGCTGTGCTTAGTCTAGTCGGTAGTCGCAGACTCGACTGATCGCCAGGTAGTGTTCGTGGTGAGGTGTCATGTTGCTAGTCGGTCATCTCCGGCAGCACCGTACGGCAGGGTGGTCTGTTCGCGGGCTCGAATGGTTTGGTTGGGCCCAAAGATTTACCGATATTGTGGTTGCCAATGCTATGCTCAATTCTCCAGCTCCCTAAACGACCCGTTGCCTGGCGCTCTACGGCCCTGTTTTTGGCGCTGACCCTGACTTCGGCTTGTTCTGGTAATCAGACATCCGCTGGCGATTCGACCCAATTACCCGTGATCAGCGCCGAAACCACAGCACCTTCACCGGCCCCAACTTCTGCGGCTCCGAACACTACCGAAACGACCGCTGAGGTTGACCTAAACGAGTTGCCGCTTCCCGGCTCTGCCGCAGAACTAGCCCAGCAGATCAGTGAGGTAGAGCTGGCCATTGTCGACCCTGAAACTCCTGTCGAACAGTTGAGTTCTTTGGGCCGCCGTCAACAAGCCCTGTACCAGTTGCTCGATATTCAGCGAGACTGGGTTCCCGAAGTCGAAGCTGGAATCGACCCAACCCTCAAAACGGTGTTCGACCAAAATTGGCAAGCTAAACAAGCCCTGACGTCGTTGGTGGGCACTGAGAGGGTCCACAGTTCGCTACCTGCGTGGCGGCTTGTCGAGCCCGACCCGGCCGACGAATTGCTAGGTCACTATAAGGCTGCTGAAGGGGCGACTGGAATCGATTGGGAGTATGTAGCCGCGATCAACCTGGTCGAAACCAGGATGGGTCGAATAGAGGGCGTATCGACGGCGGGAGCGGTCGGCCCGATGCAGTTTCTCCCGACGACATGGAACGAATGTTGCGAAGGTGATCCAACGAATACTTCCGATGCCATCAGGGGTGCGGCCAAATACTTGACCGATCGTGGCGGACCATCAGATATGGATAAAGCAATTCTCGGCTACAACAATTCTCAATTCTACGTTGACGCGGTGAAGGCCTACGCAGACGTTCTACGCGTGGACGAGCGGAGCTATTACGCCTACCACGGCTGGGAGGTCTACTTCCAAACTTCTGAAGGTCTCATTCTGATGCCGTCGGACTATGAGGAAAGCGAAGAGGTCCCGGTAGGCGAGTGGTTAAAGGAAAACCCGAACACGGCCTTTCCCGATGGGTACAACAAGTAGCAGCGCAGCTTCGTTGAACGTATGTTCATGAAGAACGACCTTTAACGAGAAGGGGTTTCAAGACGGTATCGAGTTGTTCCAGAGTCTGGACCAGAGTCTTCAGTTCTAACGAAGTGAAGTCGCCGAACACCTGTTGACGTTCAAGAACAGCGCGTTTATGAAGTTCGTCTGCGAGGTCTTGGCCCTATTCGGAAAGCGTGAGAACACAGCTGCGCCGGTCAGCTGGGTCGTCTTGGCGTTCGATGACTCCAGATTTATTTGGTGAATCCGGTACGCAACGGCGTTACTCAGTGATGTTGAGTTGAGGACACTGTCCGGGTCGTCCATTTTCGATTTACTCATGGCCCAACCCGTTCGCCAACGTAGTACGCAGAGTTGGGCGGTCCCGCAACACAGGTTGCCGCTACCTACATAACCTTATCGGTAGGTGCTTCGTCTGGCAAAACTAGCCTGTTTGCTGGCGCTCAACCATCTGACTATGGAACTGGTGGAAGTCGAGCCGGTTGTCTAAGGCGTCGATCATTAAGTTCGCCAGGGTTGTCGGTGCTAACCCATCTACGGGTGGGTTGGTGTCGAGGTTGGTAGGGAATGGATAGCCATCCGCTGCGCACCGAACGGCTCTCTTCGCATCTATCGGTGATAGCTGGTTTGTCTCGGTAAGTGCTAGTAAAGCTGGGTATAACACGTTGCAAAGTTCGACCCGGTCGACCGTTTCCATGGCTCGCCCGAACGCAGATGAGACCTGGAGGAGGTTCAGCATTCGATTGCAGTCCGCCGTCTGGTTCGACCCAGCCGCATGGTAAAGCGCTGGGTTGAAGAACAGAGCGTCGCCTTTCGATAGCGGCAGAGCGACGTGGCGTTCGGCAAATAATTGCTGGTAGCTCCCTAGCCGGTAGGTGAGGTACCCGGCTTCGAACCGTTGAGAAAAAGGTAACAGTCGAGTTGGGCCACTTTCAAGCGGCACGTCACAGTGGGCAATCCCGCCTTGGAGAGTCAACGCCATCGAAAGTTCGTGAACATGTCGCGGGTAACCGATCGCGTCCTCGACGGTTTGAAAGCCGAGGTGATAGTCTCGGTGGGCTTGTTGAGCGGAGGCTCCAGGTCGTACGACATTGACCTGTGAGGTCACCTGATAGTTTGGTCCAAGCCACGCCTCGCTGGCCAGGGCGACAATATCGTTGGCGTAGTACCGAGCAAAAACATGTGGGTCTTCGCGCCCAAGTTTTTCTAAGGCATTCCAAATACGGTCGTTTGTGCCCGGTTCGGCGAAATGGTCTCCACCCAGATTTTGTTGGTTTTCCTCACTGATGATCTGTTGAAAGATCTCGGTCGTTTCGTCCAGAACTGCGTGGTCTTCGTAGGCTTGCTCGACCACAAACACGCCGGCCCCTGTCTTTAGAACTCCGGCCCATTCGTCTAACACCTCGGCCCAGTCATCTTCTGCGATGCGTCGCTGTCGAAGATCTGGCGCCGAATATATCGGCACCTCTTCAACGGTCGTGCGCGCATGGCAGACGTTGGCAACGTCAGTTCGTCGAGCGAGCACGGCCTCAAACTCTTCGGTATTATCGGACGGTGGGTTGAACCGGCGGAGGTATGGGCCGGATTGGCTGTCTTGATCGTCCGACATGACGATCAGTCGTTCGTTGGGAAGCCGAGGTTTACGCCTCGCTCATGCGGGTCGGGCCAGCGCTCGGTCACGACCTTGTTCCGGGTGTAAAACAGGACGCCCTCCGAGCCATGCACGTGGGTGTCGCCAAACAGCGAGTCTTTCCAGCCGCCGAACGAGTGGTAGGCCATCGGCACAGGAATCGGTACGTTGATACCGACCATCCCGGCCTGGACGTTGCGTCTGAAATGGCGAGCAGCGCCGCCGTCGTTGGTGAAAATGGCCGTCCCGTTGCCATAGGGTGACGCGTTGAGTAGTTCGAGTGCTTGATCGTAGGAGTCGCAGCGAACGACGCAGAGTACTGGACCGAAGATCTCATCGGTGTAGATTTTCATGTCGGCCTGAACGTGGTCGAACAGGCTGGCTCCTAACCAAAACCCGTCGGGATGATCGGCTACCTTATGGTCCCGCCCGTCGGCTACCAGGGTGGCGCCTTCATCGACACCTGTCGTGATGTAGGCGGCGACTCGATCGCGGTGCTCCTGAGTGACGAGCGCTCCCATATCCATTGGGTCTTCGCTTAGGCCCGGGCCGATCTTTAGGTTCTCAATTCTGGAGTTGATCTCGCCAACGAGATCATCGGCGATATCGCCGACGGTGACGACGACTGAGATCGCCATGCATCGTTCGCCCGCCGAACCAAAACCGGCCGAAACAGCAGCGTCGGCTGCCTGGCCTAGATCGGCATCGGGGAGTACAACCATGTGGTTCTTCGCTCCGCCCAGCGCTTGTACTCTTTTGCCCGCGGTGGTTCCGGTTGAATAGACGTGGCGGGCGATTGGAGTTGAGCCGACGAAGCTGACTGCATCAACGTCGGGGTGTTCTAACAGGCCGTTGACCGCGACGGCGTCGCCTTGCAGAACGTTGAAAACCCCATCGGGAAGCCCGGCTTCGGTGAACAGTTCCGCCAAACGGACACAGACCGTCGGGTCTTTTTCCGACGGTTTGAGAATGAATGTGTTGCCGCAGGCAATCGCGATGGGGAACATCCACATTGGAACCATGACGGGGAAGTTGAACGGCGTAATGCCAGCAACGACGCCGAGAGCTTGCCGCACGGTGTAGCTGTCGACGGCGGTCGAAACGTCCTCCGAGTGGGGTGACTGGAGGAGCTGTCCAATGCCACAGGCGTAGTCGGCTACTTCGATGCCACGCCCGACCTCGCCAAGTGCATCAGCGAGAACCTTGCCGTGTTCGGCCGAGACCATCTGTGCGAGTTCTAGCCGGTTCTGGTCCAGGAGTTCTCGGTAGCGGAACATGATGGTGGTTCGCCGAGTAATCGAGAGCTGGGACCACGATAAAAAGGCTGCTTTGGCGGCTGCGACTGTTTCGTTAACATCGCTGATCTCCGCCAACATTACCTGCGCTGTTGTTACGCCTTTGGCTGGGTTGCAGACGTCGTTTGTTCGAGTCGAACTAAGAGGTGTCGATTTTCCGTTGACCCAATGATTGATAGTGGTCATGATGTGCCTTTCACGTGGTCACCCCGGGCAAAGACCAATGGGGATATGTCGGTTACTTTCGTTCGGCGGCTTGGGCAGTTGAAGCTCGAGTGACCAAATGTGGTTCGACGAACTCGTGGACGGTTTCGGTTCTGCCATCGATTCGTTCAGACAGTAATTCCATAGCTCGGCGCCCGAGTTGTTCACGGGGCTGATGGATAGTCGTGAGGCTTACAGTACCGATAGCCGCCAGGATACTGTCGTCGTAGCCGACGATCGAAACATCGCCGGGGACGTCCATACCTATTTCGTTTAGGTAAGTCATCACGCCAATAGCCGAAAGGTCATTGCCAGCAAAGACCGCAGTTGGTGGGTCTGTGAGGTTGAAGATTTGCTTGGCGGCCTCGTAGCCAGCTGTTTCATTAAAGTCGCCATCAACGACGATCGGGGCGAGGCCGCGGTTCATCATTGCTTTAGTGAACGCGCTGCGGCGTTCGGGTGCTCCGGCCCCGTTGCCTGAGTTGATGTGGGCTATTTGTTTGTGGCCAAGTGCAGCCAGGTGTTCGACGGCTAGTTCTGCTCCGTGGGTCTCGTGGTTTGTCACGGTGTCGCAGGTGCTGGGCTCGGCGAATGCGTTTACACCCACCAATGGTATTTGGGAACCATAGTCTTCTAATAGTGCGGTAGAGAGTCGGGCACTTCCGAGAACGATGCCGTCGACTCGCAGGTTTAGCAGCGAATCAATTGCGGCTCGTTCGCCTGATTCTCGTTGCCAGCCCGAGGTTATCAGAACTTCTAGACCCGTTTCGATGGCGGCTTCGGCGACCCCTTCGGCCATTTCGGTGAAAAAGGGGTTGTGGAGGTCATTTAGCATGACCCCGACGGTCATTGTTCGGCCACTGGCCAAACTGCGCGCCCACAGGTTTGGGCGATAACCGAGTTCCTCGGCGGCATTGACGACCTTGGCCTTGCTCTGATCGCTGACTCTGGGCGAGCTACTCATCACGAGTGATACAAGAGACCTAGAGACCCCCGCCCTTGCTGCTACGTCATCCATCGTTGGTCGGTCCGCCATCAGGTTATCTATCGTATAGTGGAGCGCGTGAATTTCGTCATCTTAACACAAGTGAAATAAGACAGGGGATACTCGTAGTCCCGTCAGAAATGGTGCGTTTAGTAGTTTGTTGGGACTCTGAGTGGTTGCATAATTGCGGAATCAAGTTTACTATGAAGTTGGTCACGGAGTAGAGCGCTCTACTTTCTCGATTTAGGTCGAATCTCAGAATGAGAGGAGTTGCGGTAATGCTGAACTATGCAGTTGAATCAAAATCCATAGCGTTGCGTCTTGTATCGACGTCGACGATGGTGGCAGCCCAACCTTGCTCTCAGTCAAAAGATTGTGGCGCACAAGGTTTACAAAAAGCGGGATCGATGAGCTTTAGCTCTCGACGGTGTTACGGCGGGGATCAATACGAACACTCAGCCAGCCGACACCCAGCGCCGAATTGGCCACGCTTGGAAGATCTCAACGGTATGCATCAAGGCACAACGCCAATCAGGCTTTGCGACCAAAGTACTGTCGAGAGCAGTAAAGAGATACATAGTCAATTTGAGAGGGGAAGTGCATGAAGTTTAAGAAACTATTGGCCATGATGTTTGCGCTGGCGTTTGTAGCTGCGGCGTGTTCATCAGGTTCAAGTACGTCAGAGGGGTCTGAAGGAGATTCGGACTCGTCGAACTCTGGCGGTGAATCAGATAATAGCGACGGTGGCGATTCGGGCTCAGCGACCTATCACTTGATTACCCACGCCAATCCTGGCGACGGGTTTTGGGACATCGTTAAGACGGGCGGCGAAGATGCTGCTAACGATTTGGGTGTCGTCGTTAAATACTCGAATGATGCCGACGTTCAGAACCAAGCTGCATTGATCGCTACCGCGGTCGGCGAAGGCTCGGACGGGATTGCGGTTTCGACTGCTGACCTCGACGGTCTTCGAGAAGAAATTGAAAACGCAATTGCAGCTGGCGTCCCGGTGATCACGATCAACGGTGCATCTGACATCAATGGATTGGGAACCCTAACTCACGTAGGTCAGAGCGAGGTTGTGGCTGGTCAAGGTGCGGGTGTCCAACTCGAGGCAGCTGGGGCTACTAAAGTCCTATGTATCGTTCACGAAGAAGGTAACACTTCTCTAGCTGACCGCTGTAACGGTGTGGCTGAAAGCGTGGAGATCGAAGAGCTTCAAGTCACCGGTACAGAAGATGTCACCGCAACTCAAAACGAGATTCAGGCGAAACTCCAAGCCGATGACAGTTTCGATGGCATTCTTGCCCTAAATCCCAACGTGGCGATTGCGGCTGTAAACGCGAAAGAGGGCGCAGGGTCGGATGCGATCTTGGCAACCTTCGATAACAGCGGCGAAGTTTCGGACGCGATCGCGGCCGGAGATATCGTGTTTGCTATTGATCAACAGCCCTACTTGCAGGGCTACCTGCCAATGGTGTTCTTCAACCTTCAGCGAACAAACCTCAACGTCGTGGGCGGGGGCCAGCCGGTAAACACCGGTCCAGGTTTCATCACTCAAGACAATGTTGAAGAGGTTGCCGCAAAGGCGGAAGCGGGAACTCGATAGAAATAAGGGACGTAGCGGGGCCAGGCTTTATGCCTGGCCCCGCATCAACTAGGAATCTACTGTGACAACTGTAAACGTGAACAAATCTGAGACTGAGGTGGCCGATGAACGGTTGTCTTCTCTCTCTTTCTGGCGGAAGTTGTTCGCCCGGCCCGAACTTGGAGCGATCGTAGGTGCGATCGGTATCTTTGTCTTCTTCGGGCTTGTCGACTCTCAGTTCTGGAAGTTAGCAACCGCTGCTCGTTATCTCGATTTCGCGGCACCACTGACAATCATGGCCGTGGCCGTAGCACTCCTCATGATCGGTGGAGAATTCGACCTATCATCGGGAGCACTCGTCGGAAGCTCTTCATTGCTTACCGGCATTCTTGCCACCGAGGCAAACCTACACCTACTAGTGGCGATGTTTTTGAGCCTGATTTTTGCCTTGCTGATTGGCTTTACCAACGCTCAGCTGGTGCTTCGAACAAAATTGCCGAGCTTCATTATCACCCTCGGCACAATGTTTATTCTGCTCGGCGCCAACGTCGGTTTGACGAGCGCGATGGTCGGTACAGTCAGGGTCGAAGGCCTTGACGAAGTGGCTGGTTACGAGCCAGTACGATGGATACTTTCTAAAAGCGTTGGTGAGCCGCCCGAAGACTTTCGCGTCATCATTCTTTGGGCGCTTGGTATTACCGCCGCCGCCTCATGGGTTCTGCTACGGACACGAATTGGCAACTGGATATTTGCGGTAGGAGGCGACTCTACATCTGCGCGCAGTGTCGGTGTCCCGGTCGAAAAAACCAAAACCGGCCTCTTTATGTACGTATCGTTCAGTGCGTGGTTGATCGGGGTGACCAGCATCGTCCGGCTCACGTCTACCCAATCATCACTCGGCCGAGGCGAAGAATTCCAGTACATCATCGCCGCAGTTGTTGGCGGATGTCTGCTGACCGGTGGCTTTGGTTCGGCGGCGGGCGCCGCGGTCGGAGCTTTGATCATGGCCATGGTATTTATAGGGATCCCTACCATTGGCTGGGAACCCGACTGGCGGTTAAGCTTCTTCGGAGCCTTGCTCCTGATGGCCGTCCTTCTCAATAATTGGGTACGCAAGAAGGCACAGGAGACGGCCAAATGAGACCACGAATAGAAAACGGCCCAATAAGTCCACTGATAGAAGTTAGAAAGATCGGGAAAAGCTACGGCAATATCCTGGCCCTCCGCGACGTAGACGCCAGTGTCAACCCCGGTGAAGTCACGTGTGTTTTGGGTGACAACGGTGCTGGTAAGTCTACCTTCATCAAAATCTTGGCTGGTTACCACCAGCAAACCAGTGGAGAGTACCTCGTTGAGGGAGAGTCGGTCCGATTCGACTCACCCCGTGACGCCTTAGAACGAGGAATCGCCACCGTCTATCAAGATCTAGCCATGATCCCGCTTATGTCGATCTGGCGCAACTTCTTTATGGGTGCCGAACTCACCAGTGGCAAAGGGATTTTCAAACGGCTCGACGTTCAAAACGCCAAGAATACAGTTGTCGGCGAGATGGCAAAAATGGGCATTGATATAAGAGACCCAGAACAGCCAGTCGGAACACTATCAGGTGGTGAGCGGCAATCAGTCGCTATTGCCAGAGCGGTGTATTTCGGTGCCAAAGTGTTGATTCTGGACGAACCAACGTCGGCGCTTGGCGTGAAACAGTCCGGTGTTGTTCTCAAATATATTGTTGAGGCTCGTAACAGAGGTCTGGGAGTTGTCTTTATTACCCACAACCCTCAACACGCCTACCCGGTAGGTGACCGGTTTGTGATTCTCAACCGTGGCCAAGGTCTTGGCAATTACGAAAAGTCTGCCATTTCGATTGAAGAATTGTCTCAGTTGATGGCGGGCGGCGCTGAGCTGAAAGAACTGCAGAAAGAACTAGAAGATGCGATCGCTGGGATCCCGGCCGACGATGTGGCGCCGGCGTAGTGACAACGCCTGAGCTCTTAACGATCGGCAGGGTGAGCGTCGATTTGTTCGCCGAGCAATTAGGCAAACCTATGCGTGAAGTCTCCTCTTTTCGGAAGTCGATTGGCGGCACCGCAACAAACGTTGCGGTTGCGGCTGCTCGACTAGGAAACAGAGCGGCTCTAGCGACCAAAGTCGGCGACGATGCCTTTGGCGACTACGTCACCCATGCGTTAGAAAGCCAGTTCGGGGTCGACCCTCGCTTCGTAAGCGTCGATCAAGACTTAAAGACGCCGCTTGCCTTTGCGGTTCTGGACCCGCCGGCCGATCCTGACATTATTTTCTATCGTGAGCCTCGGGCCCCCGACCTCAACCTCGACCCAGACGACGTCGAAGCTGATGTAATTCGCGAGGTTCCTATTCTTTGGCTGCCAGCATCTCGGTTTTCCGACGAACGTTCACACCGCTGCGTTAGTCATTTCCTCCAAATCAGAGGCCGTAAGGCCCACACGGTTCTCGATCTCGACTGGCGTCCGTCCTTCTGGTCCTCTCCAGCGGACGCCAGTCAGAAAATTCGCCCTATGCTCCAACGGTTTTCGATCGCTATCGGAAATCGAGAGGAGTGCGCCATCGCCGTTGGAACTGAAGACCCCGAACAAGCAGCTGACCGTCTGCTTGAGGAAGGGCTAGAGATGGCTGTGATCAAACTTGGGGCAGAGGGCGTAATGATCGCAACCCAAGACGGTGTGCGGGTCTCGGTCGAACCCTTCTGGGTCGACGCAGTTTGTGGGCTGGGTGCTGGTGATGCTTTTGGTGGAGCGTTCTGTCACGGACTGTTACGAGGGTGGGACCCTGAGAAAATCATTACATGGGGCAACGCCGCCGGAGCTATAGTTACTAGTCGTTTGATGTGTGCCGACGATATGCCAACCGAGAAAGACATTCATGAGCTTCTAGCCAGTCGAGCTGGCTCGTGATTTCAGAGAACCAGATCGCCAAGTTGCTGGCTGTTCGCGTAACTGACCCGGGCTCAGTGGCTGCTGGCTGGAAGCAACGCCGTCGCCGTCAGTTGCTTGGACCAGACAAGAACCTCTTTCTTGTAGCAGCGGATCATCCCGCCAGAGGGGCTCTCGCCGTCGGTGATGAGCCCGCGGCAATGGCTAACAGGACAGACCTGCTGGGTCGTCTCGTCACTGCCTTAGCCAATCCCGGAGTCGATGGAGTCCTGGCGTCGGCCGACATTCTCGATGACCTTCTAATGTTGGGAAGTCTGGAAAACAAGCTTGCGATTGGCACGATGAACCGAGGCGGTCTTGGTGGCGCAATATGGGAGTTAGATGACCCGATGACGGCCTACACGGTCGAAGGGTTAACGCGGTTCGGTCTCGACGGTGGCAAAATGTTGCTACGGATCGATGACTCCGACGCCGGTTCGCTCAGGACGATCGAAGCGTGTGCCGAAGCCGTCGAACAGCTCGGGGCCGCCTCACTCATGGCCTTGGTCGAACCACTTCCATACAAGAATGGATCGCTCGATACGGACGAAGAAAAACAGATGAGGGCAATAACTGTCGCCTCGGGTCTAGGTTCTACGTCGGCCTACACTTGGCTTAAGTTGCCGGCGGTGGGAGACGTTGACCGAATGATGAATGCCACTACGCTGCCCGGATTGATTCTGGGTGGTGCTCCGAGCGAGAACATATCTGACGCCTTCGAAAGTTGGAAGCGGGCTCTAGCCGTGCCGCACGTGCGCGGATTGGTTATCGGGCGATCCTTGTTATATCCACGCTCCGGCGATGTCGAAAGCGCGATTGCCCACGCCGCGAAAATCGTACACCCTTTAACACAAGGCTAGGCTTGTCTAGGCCCGACGATAGAAAGGGATTGCTATGACGAAGAAGATCGCAATTATGGGTCTCGGCCGAATAGGCCGGATGCATGCCGAAATGATCTCGCATCGGGTAGACGGACTTGAAGTAGGTTTGGTATTTGACGCTGTTCAATCAACGGCAGTCGAAGTAGGTCAGCAACTCAACGTGCCGGTGGCCGGAAACCTCGATGAAGTTCTAACCAGCGACGTCGATGCAGTCGCAATCTGTACCTCAACCGATACCCACGTCGAGCTGACCGTCGCGGCCGCTGAGGCTGGGAAAGCAATATTCCTAGAAAAGCCGGTCTCGCTGAACCTTTCGGACATCGACCGAGCCCTCGCAGCAGTTTCAAAGGCATCGGTGCCGCTACAAGTTGGATTCAACCGTCGTTTTGACCCATCCCACGCAGCGGTGCAAGAGGCTGTGGCCTCCGGTGACATCGGTGATGTCCAGCTGGTAAAGATCACAAGTCGGGACCCTGCGCCGCCACCAATCGAGTACATCAAGGTGTCAGGTGGGATCTTTCTCGACATGATGATCCACGATTTCGACATGGCCCGGTTTGTGGTCGGCAGCGAAGTCTCACAGGTTTATG
This sequence comes from uncultured Acidimicrobiaceae bacterium, assembly GCA_964551835.1. GTDB lineage: Bacteria > Actinomycetota > Acidimicrobiia > Acidimicrobiales > SZUA-35 > JAHDCC01. The sequence continues at coordinate 20,713 of CAZKEM010000040.1, forward strand.
CCGCAGCGGCTGTACGAGTCGACCCAGCCATAGGTAATGCGGGCGACGTCGATACTGCAGTTGCCGTTCTCACCCACGAAGATGGAACTATCACCACGATTGATAACAGTCGGCAGGCCGTTTACGGTTACGATCAACGCGTTGAGGTCTTTGGTTCCGAAGGTATGGCGAAGTCAGAGAATGTGCGTCAGCACACCACTGAGATCCATCGAGCCGACGGCACCAGTCTCACGCCAGTACCCTATTTTTTTATTGAACGGTACGAGGCCAGCTTCATGGCCGAATGGCGTTCATTTGTTGCGGGCTTAGAGTCCGGCGATATGTCGGTGACCGGCGCCGATGGTCGTGCCCCCTTGGTCATCGGCCTCGCCGCCCTAGAATCGATACGTACGTCAAAACCAGTTGACATTGGTTCAATAGAGGTTCTCTAGTAACTAGAAGTAGGTGTTTTATGAACGGTTTACATAAGGTCGTCGAGGACTATCCAAGTGCCCTGGATGGGGTAACAGATGGCATGACACTAATGGTCGGAGGCTTTGGCCTTTGTGGTATACCTGAAGGCCTAATCGACCAAGTCAAATTGATGGGCCCCACAGGGTTGACCTGCATTTCCAACAACGCTGGCGTCGATGGGTTTGGTTTAGGTAAGTGGCTTGAACAACGGCAGGTCGCGACGATGATCGGGTCGTATGTAGGTGAAAACGAACTATTCGAAGAGCTGACGTTGTCGGGTGAGATGGAAGTGATCCTCACGCCTCAAGGAAACCTCGCCGAAAAAATTCGCGCTGGCGGAGCAGGAATACCCGCTTTCTTCACCGCGACTGGATACGGCACCCAGGTAGCAGAGGGTAAAGAAACCCGAGAGATCGACGGACGGATGTATGTGCTTGAACCTTCGTTGGTCGCTGACTTTTCGCTCATCAAAGGGTGGAAGGCCGACACGTACGGCAATGTGATCTATCGCCATACCGCTCGTAACTTTAACCCGATGATGGCAACCGCCGGATCGGTAACAGTAGTAGAAGTCGAAGAGATTGTTCCAGCCGGAACCTTAGATCCAAATATGATCCACACACCCGGCATTTATGTCGACCGAGTAATTCAAGGAACGTTCGAAAAACGGATCGAACGGCCAACGGTTAGTACCTCGAAAGGCGGAAACCAATGAGCTTGTCCAGGGAACAAATAGCACAACGCGTCGCACAGGAGATCAACGACGGGGACTACGTAAACCTAGGGATTGGAATCCCTACCCTCGTCGCCAACTACATTCCTGATGATATTAAGATCATGCTGCAGTCCGAGAATGGTCTGTTGGGTATGGGTCAGTTCCCAACCGAAGAAGCGTTGGACGCCGACCTTATCAATGCGGGTAAACAAACAGTCACAGCCGTCGACGGCGCGGCATTTTTCTCATCCGCCGACAGCTTTGCCATGATCCGCGGCGGCCATGTCGACCTTACCGTTCTTGGAGCGTTCGAAGTCGACCGGTTTGGCAGCATCGCTTCGTGGATGATCCCAGGAAAACTCATCAAGGGCATGGGTGGAGCCATGGACTTGGTAGCGGGAGCTCAAAATATTATCGTCACGATGACTCACGCAAACAAACGAGGTGAGTCGAAAATTCTTCGCGAGTGTTCGCTTCCTCTGACCGGCGTCGGGTGTGTGCGTGATGTAATAACCGACCTTGCGTACTTGCGTATAGAGAACGAAGAAGTCCACCTGCTTGAGCGGGCCCCCGGTGTGTCAGTTGACGAAATCGTAGACAAAACCGAAGCGCCGCTTGTCGTTGGCGATGACGTCATCGAAATGTCGTTTGCAGATGAGAGCTAACGAACCGAGACCCACGCACCCGTTCGCGTGGATTGTATGGAAGCGTCGAGCACTTCTTCGGTATGGTACGCGTCGGCGAAATCTGGCCATACCGGCTCACCGAGTGTCCCCAAAATGAAGTCTCGCACTTCGATGGCGACCATGTCGTTGTAGCCGAGTCCGTGGCCGGGGCCATTGTTGAACGAGCCGTAATCTCGATGCTCAGGACTCAGAAGGATAGTGCGGAAACCTTGTCGGTCTGCTGCGTCAGATGTCGAAAATATCTTCAACTCAGACAGCCTGGACTGATCGAAAATGATGGTACCTTTGGTACCCGTGATCTCATAGCCAAGACCCATCTTTTGGCCAGGGGCGATGCGACTAAGCTCCAGATACCCTAACGCACCAGACGTGAATCGGCAGAGAAGGTGGGTCTGGTCGTCGGTGTCGACGGCGGCAAGGCCGCCGTTACCGTCGGGGCGTTCGGTTACCACAATATTCGAGTCGGCGACGACTTGTTCGATTTCGCCGCACAGGTAGTGGGCCATGTTGATGATGTGGCAAAGATCGCCTATGGCCCCCGACCCCGCTTGAGCTTTCTGTAGCCGCCAACTGATCGGCAGTGAAGGGTCGCTCAAATAGTCTTCGATATGGGTACCGCGGAAGTGGACGACATCGCCGATTTCGCCCGCATCGAGCATGTCTTTAGCCAGCGTGGTCGCCGGGTTTTTCATGTACGTGTAGCCCACCATGTTGGTGACCGAGCTTTGCTGGGCGGCTTGAACCATCTCAAACGCTTCTGCCTTAGATCGGCCCAGCGGCTTCTCAGACAAAATAGGTTTACCGGCAGCCAACGCCGCTAGGGCGATCTCTTTGTGAAGATGGTTGGGCGTACAATTGACGATCACATCGACGGCCGGGTCGTTGACCACCTCACGCCAATCGGCCGACCATCGCTCGAAGTGCAGCTCGTCGGCGGCCGCTTTCGCCGAAACCTCATTAGACGTCGCGACGACATGTTTGACGAGCGTGACGGGAAGGTTGAACAGCGTAGGGACCGAACCAAAAGCTAGAGCGAAACTCTTACCCATGTAGCCCGAACCAATCAGGCCGACTCGTAGGGTTGTTTGTTTCACGCGGAATTCCCCAATATTTGAAACTGGCGGGTGACTTCGGC
>CAZKEM010000041.1:0-11050 GCA_964551835.1 uncultured Acidimicrobiaceae bacterium
TTGACCCCGATAGCGGTAGAGTTCGTAGCCGAACTTAATATTTTTTAGTTCTGGAGGAGTGCGAGAGCGGCCGAATCGGCACGCTTGGAAAGCGTGTGAAGGGCAACCTTCCGTGGGTTCGAATCCCACCTCCTCCGCGCCGTTCGCTTCGCTCACTAACAGAGTCCCGGCCCCCAGCCAGAACATCCAACCACGCGCCGTTCGCTTCGCTCACTAACAGAGTTCCGGCCCCCAGCCAGAACATCCAAACACGCGCCGTTCGCTTCGCTCACTAACAGAGTTCCGGCCCCCAGCCAGAACATCCAAACACGCGCCGGTCGCTTCGCTCACTAACAGAGTTCCGGCCCCCAGCCAGAACATCCAAACACACGCCGCTCGCTTCGTCCACTAACAGAGTTCCGGCCCCCAGCCAGAACATCCAAACACACGCCGCTCGGCGCGAGCAATTCTGCAAGTCTCGGGATGAGGCCGCGTTACTCATCCCCGGTTTATAGCCAAGTTTGAAACAATCGGTCCTCGCTAGTTACTTCCAGCAAGAATCTAATTATCGAGATAGCCCAAAACCTCAGAAGCAGGTACTGGCCGAGAGAGCAAGAAGCCCTGCAAAATGTTGCAACCAGAAGAACTCAGCCAAGTAGCCTGATCGACAGTCTCGACGCCTTCAGCTACTGTCCCTAAGCCCATCGACCGTGCTATTTCGAGCGCCGCTTCGGTTACTGGTTCGTTTTCATCTAGTCGAATACGATCGACGAAGCTGCGGTCGATCTTAACGACGTCAACCGGCAATTTATACAAAATACTAAGCGATGATTGACCAACGCCGAAGTCGTCAAGCGCAATTCGCACACCTGATCCCCGTATGTCTAAGAGCTGATCGATGAGTTCATCCATCGAAAGGGCGACCATTGTTTCGGTTACTTCGATAGAGAGGTCAGACGCCGGAATGCTGTGTTGGGTGAGGGCGTTTGACAGATATCGGGAGAGCTGGGCACCTTGGAATTGAACACGAGAAACATTGACCGATATCGACACCTCCTCCATACGCTGGTCGAGCCGACGCCATTGCGCCATCTGGCTGCAGGCCTGCTCGATTACCCATCGGCCCACTACCACAATTAGGCCACTGTTCTCAAGGTAAGGCAGGAAGACGTCTGGCGGCACAAGTTTTCCGTCTGGACCATCGGGGCGCCAACGAATCAGCGCTTCAACCCCAACCATCTTACGTTCTGCGGCTGAGAACAGCGGCTGGTAAAGGAGCTCGAATTCCTGCTCCCGCACAGCTCGCCGGATTCGGGTTTGCAACTCCAGCTCGGCTTCGGCTTCGCGGCGCATATGTGTCTTGAACAGACAATACGTACCTTTTCCGGCCTGTTTCGCCCGGTAGAGCGCGTTGTCGACATCACGCAATACGTCCGCAGCAACAATGTGCCCGTCATCTCGCTGCACGACACCTATAGTTGTGCTGACAAACAGCTCGAGGTCACCCACTTCAATTGGTTGACTCAAAATCTCGAGCAAATAATCGGCGATTTCTGGCGCATTCGAGTCGCCATCGAGTAACACCCCGAACTCGTCACCGCCAGAGCGAACTATATAGCCGGAATCACCTACACATTCGGTGACGCGGTCGCCGAGAGCCGACAGAATATGATTCCCGGTCTCGCGACCTAGCGAATCGTTGGTCAATCTGAACTGGTCGATGTCGATATTTAACAACGCAAAGTCCTCTTCGAGATCCAACGCCTCTCCAAGCCGCTCGGTCAAGGCTTGCCTGTTTGGGAGGCCGGTGACCTGGTCGTGGGTTGCTTTGTAAATGAGTTCGTCCTCACGAAGACGATCAGCCGTCACGTCCTCGACTGTTCCGACTATTCTGGCAAGTTTGCCGTCGGTGGACAGCGGAGCGCCAACCACGTTTAACCAACGCATCGACCCATCTTCGCTCTCAAGGCCGACTTCGACAGGCAAGGGTTTATCCGGGCGTGGGTCAAGGGCAGCTACCCGAATCCTGTCGACTACCAGTTTTAACTGGTCAGACCCGACCTTACGAGCCACACTGAGCCAACTGACAGGTCCCAAACCTCCGGGTAAGTCAAGTAATTCGCGACATCGGTCGGACAGGTAGAACTCGCCATGGACCATGTCAAGGTCCCAAATCCCGTCGCGCGTCGCACTCACAGCCAACGAGTATCGCATCTCACTGACCTCAAGATCAGCGAGGGCCTTTGCCTTTTCAGAGACATCGCTAAAGAAGCCCATCACGCCGACTACTCGTTTGGCGTCGTCGAAGATAGGTACCTTCGTAACACGAATGATCGACAGGGCCCCCCCGGACTTACTACCAAGCACTTCGGCGTCGTACATGCCGACGCCGGTGGACATAATCTTTCGGTCGCTCGCCGACACTGACAGTTGATCATTTACCAAGAATTCTTCGTAGCGCCGACCAACAACTTGCTCAATCGCCACCTCGAAGTGGTCAAGCGCCATCTTGTTAGCGCCAAGAAAGCGGGCGTCGCGATCCTTCCAGAAAACACCCAAGGGCAGTTCATCCAGAAGTTTCTGGATGACTTTGGGTTGGCGCGGCAAGTCGGCTGGACCAAAATCTGTGGACTGAGACCCAAGAAAGGACGCAAGGGTCTCGATCACAGCCTCGGCAGAAGAATCCGCCTGGGCGTTAAACGATTCTGCTTCGCTCGCTGACACACCAAATCATCGGCGATTTAGATATGCACCTTAAGAAGACACAGCTCGACAGATATCGAGGTCATGATCTACCACGGTGAACTGTGCGAGCCACCTTTTTGACAGTTTCACTTTACAGAAGATAAATTATAGTTGACATTATGTATGGAATAGTTTACATTTTGGAGGTGGCTGCCAAGACAGAAACAGTTAACCGAGTTCGGCGCATCCGACGGATGATGGAATTCACTCAGGCTGAGTTAGCCGATTCGGTCGGCGTCAGCCGCCAGACAATCGTCTCGATCGAAGGCGGCGATTACGCCCCCTCGGTGTATCTGGCGCTACGCATCGCCGAGACACTTGGAACCACAGTTGAGAACCTGTTCGCCATACCAAAGGAAACAAACCAATGAGCGACCATTCCATTCCTTCGACCGACCCCAAGCGAAGCGCGGTCGATAGATCCCTCCGGTGGGTGGGCGATCTCGATCACCCGTTCTACGATGACGAACGCCATCGCTTTGTCTGGTATGAGTCATCGGCAATCGCGTTTCAGCTGGTTTTCATCGGCAATTACCTGACGATGGGGCTTGTGCTCTGGATCGCCGGCGCCAAGGCTCTTCCGTACACTGTGGTGGTCCTCGTTCCTACGATCGTCGCAGCTGCCGTGCTCCTTTCATATGCGACCCGTAACAGCGCAGAATACACCATCGAAAAGCGTGACCTAGGCCGCCGTCGTGGACAATTAGGGCTGGCGGCCGTTGCCTTCATGGTGACCGGCCTAGGCCGGGCGGCTCTCGACGACCAGTTGGACGGCTCTTTTATGAAAGGTTTCAAAGACGGCACCCTTGCCGGAATGCTGTGCCTTCCGTTCCTACTGATAGCCACTGTCTTGTATCAAAGACATAAGAAAAAGAAGAAGGTAGAAAGCCGGGACCTATGAACAAGACTCTGACCGGATGGATATTTGTCGCCGTTCAGGCAGCCCTCATCATCGGTCTCATCTTGTTGCCCGGTCGCGCCGACTGGGCAACACCGGTTTCGATTACCGCAGTAGGGCTCGGCTTCCTCGTGGTCGGATTTACTATAATGGGCATCGCTGCACTGCGGCTTGGACGTTCGCTAACCCCAACACCTGTCCCCAAGAATTCGGGTGAGTTACAGACCCAAGGTCTTTACCAGTATGTTCGGCACCCGATCTATACCGGAGTTCTGGCCACCATCGTCGGTGTAACCATTCGATCAGGAAGTTTCCTAACCGCCAGCGTAGCTATAGCCACTATCGGGTTCTTCAACATCAAGGCACAGTGGGAAGAAGACCAGCTCGCCAAGACCTACCCTGGCTACGCCGACTACGCCAAACAAACACCGCGGTTCATTCCCCGACCTTGGCGAAACCAGTAGAAGACTATCTTTGATCCGTCGAGACGCCCAACCGTTGCGTACGCCGAGTTTCATCGTGATCTGACCGAACGAAAGAAGTCCAACAAAATCTGCGAACACTCATCCGCCAGAACTCCACGGACTAGCTCGAACTGGTGGTTGAGGCGAGGGTCGTCGGCCACGTTATACAGACTCAAACACGCCCCTGCCTGAACATCAGCTGCGCCATAGACCACACGTTCGATGCGGGAGTTCACGAGCGCACCTCCACACATGAGGCACGGCTCCAAGGTCACAAACAACGAACATCGGTCTAGTCGCCAGGACCCTAGAACTTCTGCGGCGTCACGCAACGCTAAGACTTCCGCGTGAGCTGTTGGATCATTGGTTAGTTCACGCTCGTTGTGTCGAGCCGCAACCATCCGGCCGTCTTTGACCACAACAGCACCGACCGGCACGTCACCGTGTAGCAGCGCCGAACGAGCCTCATCGAGGGCGACCCGCATCCACTCTGTATCGTCGGTGCTCATACCGCTTGGAGTCTACCGTGGCTGACCCGAGCGTTCGACCAGTCACGTTTGCTACGGTGGAGGCAATGAGCGAAGCCGAACTCTTCACTACGCTTACCCGTGCACTCAACGATGCGGCTGACGTTGAAGCTGCCCCCGCTATGGAAGCGTACCAACGCAACCAGTTCAAATACTTCGGCATCAAGTCACCCGCTCGGCGGGCTGCTCAGAAACCGGTCCTACTAGCATCCCAACAGCTTTCCGAAGCAGAACTGGTCGCATTTGTAGACCGGTGCTGGTCTCAGCCTCAACGAGAATTTCAATATTGCGCCGTCGACGTTCTACGCAAGAACCACGCAACGTTGACAACCGGTTCGATCACAGATGTGCACCGGTGGATCACGACCAAGTCCTGGTGGGATACCGTCGACTTCCTAGGACCACATATCGTTGGGTCACTTGTGAAGAAGAAACCGCAACTGACATCGTTGATGGATCAATGGGTGACCGACGAAGACACTTGGCTGACTCGCGCGGCCATTCTGCATCAGCTCATGTACAAAGATGAAACCGACGGGGACCGGCTGTTTCGATACTGTGACCTACGGGGCGGCGACGACGAGTTCTTTATTCGCAAAGCGCTCGGCTGGGCGCTCCGCCAGTACGCTCGATTCGAACCCGAAGCTGTCCAACGGTATGTGGCCAACAACGAAACCAGGCTCTCAACGCTGACCAAACGAGAAGCGCTGAAACACTTCAAATAGGTGCAGTGGGCTAAGAAACGATCGGTTCGGCAATCGCTTCTGGCTGAAGGGACCCGAGCTTACCCAAGTAGTCCGACAGGTACTGCGAATCGGTGTAGACGCGAACAGACTGCACCTTGCCCCAGGAAAGCTCGATCACGTTGACACCGAAATTCCTATATGGCTCGTCAAGCACAGTTGGTGATGAGTCCTCCCAAATCGCGACTGCAGTTGTCTTTGGAGGCAACCCTTTGACCAAAACATCGTGAACCTCGAACGATAGCTGGGGGAAGAGTAGCATTAATCGGGTGTACCAGGCCTCAATATCTTCACGCGTGGAACGGACCCCAGACATCGCGTGCTTTCCATCCATCGCATGTACTGCGTCGGACGCCATTCCTGAGAGGAGCGCTTCGCAGTTGCCTTTCGACAGCTCATCAAATACTTTGCGAACTTGGCCGGCAACAATTGTCTTATACATGTTCCTTCTTTCAGTTCTACTCTTTCGGGTCACCGTCACCCGCTTTCACGAACAAACAAACAACTCCCAAGTTGACAACGTAAAGTTCTAGATGAGTTCATCATATTGGCCGATCTTTCCATTGTCAAGAACGTTCTTGCTACCATTACTCCATGACTATGAGCAACACATGAAGGACAGCTACCACCACGGCGACCTCCCAGCCGCGCTGCGATCAGCGTCAGCCGAACTCATCGCCGAACGAGGGCCCAGTGGCTTTAGCCTGCGTGAAGTCGCAAGGCGTGCCGGCGTTTCTCATGCCGCGCCCGCCCACCACTTCGGAACCACCACCGGACTGCTGACATCAGTCGCGACCGAAGGTTACACGCACCTCGCCGCCGCGTTCGACAACGCAGGCGAAGGCATCATTGACCCAGTCGCCAGACTGACCGCCCTAGGCAAGGCCTACGTTTCTGTCGCCCTGTCACGTCCCGGCCACTTCACCGTTATGGCCAATAAAGACCTCGTCGATCAAGACGACCCAGACTTCGATGAGGCAAGTAAGGGCTGTTATGCCCAACTGCTGTCGGCAATCGAAGCCCTCGCGGCCACCCACAACCCCGACCTCGACATCAACGGTGCCGCCGCTTTGACGTGGTCTTCAGTTCACGGTCTCGCCCAGCTCATTCCCAGCATGCCAATGGTCCGCCAAGATGGAATGGATCCAATTTTGGCGGCCGAACAATTCGTCGACCGGTTCGCCCACCTCATGATCAATGGATACGCAAAACGCTAGCTACCCGAAAAAAGCCAGTCTTCGGCCGCCAGCGAAATTGGAACAGCCGGCTCGAAATCAAACGGCTCGACTGACGAGGCCTCTTGGTACCGTTCCGGAAACTTGGCCGGCAGAAGCTCGGCAAATTTCAGAAACGCTTTTTGTCTCTTGCCATACCAGCTAACCCCGAACTTACTTCTAAGCCCAACTATTTTCGCAGTCTGGATCACATGCATGGTTCTACCCGGCGTGACACCAACTGCCTGAAGGCCCCACTTCATTTTCACTACGCCGTTCCCAACGTCGATGTTCCATTCGATTCCGTCGCCGAGATCTTCCCCCGCCATTTCGGCGATCGGATCCTCCTCGCCGGCTGACGTTTCGAATCGGCCCAAACTCCACGAACCCATGGCACCACGGAGCAAAAAGAGGTTAGTTGGCAGTGACACATCCAAACACGATGCAAACTCGTGACCAAGTCGAGACCCGCCTGTGAACGGAACACTAACGACGTAGGGAGCTAATGCACCCAGGACCTTTACTTGGACCAAACGGTCCGTCCGGACCGAAGTGCCGAATGATTTTAGCCGGACCGCCACTGCCCTACCGACCGACTCTCCAAAGCTAACTTCTTCGCCAACGACAAGGACCCGACTTCCGGCCACGGTAAAGCCAGCTTTATCAGCCTCTTTTGTCAACCCATCTATCACTTTCTGATGGTGTTTTTCTGGCGCCACAAACTCAAGTCCAGCTTGCGCAGGCTGAGCGTACGACTCCGCCTGCCCATACTCCAGCGGTCGATCATACTCCTGAGATCCCTCATACTGCGAAGCATACGGCTCCGCCTGCTCATACTCCAGCGGAGCCTCATAACCCTGGGCGTGCGTGTCCTGCCCATACGGCACCTGGACTATATAGCCGCATTGGAAGCACGGGCCTGAAGCACCAACCTGAGCCGGTTCAAACACCAAAACCGTCCCACAACCACCGCAACGCACTTTAATAGACATCCCCATACCTCTATTGTAACTCGAATAGCACTATAGTCGCATATTGCCGCTTAATGCTTCTGACAATTGGCGACTGATGACCCAGAACGACCTACTGGCAACTCCCTAGCTTGTCTGACCAAGGAACAGGCCGGACCCAATCTATTCTAGAAGGCACCGTCGCTCTTGAGGACGGCCGGGATCGTCTTAGCCAAGATAGTTAGGTCTTCGATCAGCGACCAGTTATGTACGTAGTACAGATCGAGACGAGTGTATTCATCGAACGATGTCGAGCTACGACCCGAGACCTGCCACATCCCGGTGATTCCGGGCTGGACATGGAGACGGGCATAGAGGTCGGAATCCCACTGCACCATTTCGGAGACCAACGCCGGACGGGGCCCAACGAGACTCATCTCATTGAACAACACGTTGATTAGCTGTGGAAGCTCGTCGAGGGAAGTCTTCCGAATGAAGTTACCCACGCTGGTGATACGAGGATCGTCCTTCATTTTAAACAACGGACCCGCCCCCTCATTCTGCGCTTCCAATTTGGCGAGCCGCTCCTCGGCATCGACCACCATCGAACGGAACTTCCTCATTCGAAACAGTTCGCCGTTTCGTCCCACCCGTTCTTGCAGAAAAAAAACCGGGCCGGGTGAGGTCAGCTTGACGGCTAGGGCAACACCGACAAAGAGCGGGGCCACCGCTAGAAGAACAGTGGAAGCGACGACGACGTCAAACGACCGTTTAGCAAGTGCCCTCCAACCGTGACGGGGCCGCGGCTCAATCCACGTGGCGATACTCGGACCGAGACTTCTTGTCGCTAGCCGGTTCGTCGCGATATCAGCCAAACCTGAGGCCAAGTCAACATAGAAGCCCGCTTCTAACAGACCTCGGACCAGTGAATTGATCGAAGCCGTATCTAGAGACGACTCGACGATCATCACACCTGTGGCATCATTTTCTCGGGCAGTTGCTAACACGTTGGTCAGCAACGCTTCCGGGTCGCCAAAACTGACCGGTTCGACACGGGCCAGCAGCTGGTAAGGAATCGTGTGGTTGGCATGCATCGATTCTTGAAGCTGCTTTCCACCTTCTACATCCGCCACCAAAACCGTACCCCAGAGACTCCGACCAGACCGGCGGCGCCGCTTAAACCAAACTCTAAAAAACTCGCGTTCAACCAGAACCAAAAAGACTGACAACGCCAAAAGGGCAACCAACGAACGGATGTCGGTTTCCAAGCCGACAATAGCCACCGTCACCGCCACCAGTAGAACCGCTCGAACACCAGACCGAACAACTCGGCTAAGTTCTTGGCTTCTGTTGGTGACGAGACGAGAGTTGTATAGTCGACTGTGCAGAATCGACCCCCAAAAGGCTCCCACAAACAGAACCGACAGGACAACCGTCGCTACAAACCAGGACGTCAACGTTTGGAGCAACACATTGGCGAGAATAAGCGAACCGATGTCGGCGCTGGCGACCATGAGCCGTCGACGAATCGCCCGTTTGGGGGTTCCCCGAACGTCGCCAGCCAGGACCTGTTCCTCTGCCAACGTCAACGACATGCAATCTGCTCTTTCTCCACACACCAGCGAACCAAAACGACAAGAAATGGGCGTCATAAGAATGATCGACACAATTTCTACCGACTTGATTCGGTTGAACACAGTCAATTCGGCCCAATTCGTAACCCAATTACTCACGCAGGCGACGCGCTTGTTGGCAGCTCCTCGAACTCAGTCGAGCGTCAGCGAGAAATATTGGGTGCCTTCAGCCGGTTCGTCGACATGGGCCTTGCTTGGTTTAAACCCGAGTTTCCCGTAGAGCGCCAATGCCGAGGTCATCTCTGGCAACGTATTAAGCACAAGGCGTTCAAACCCATTCACGCGGGCTCGCTCCATGAGCGTCTCTAAAAGCTTCTGGCCCAACCCTTGGCCTCGTTGGTCAGGCCGTACAAACAGTCTACGGATCTCGGCTGTTGCGGTGCCGTCTAACGTTCCAAGCGATCGAAGACCGACGCAACCCATCCGGGTTTGGTCGTCATCGTTGGCGAGAAGTACGAACCCAGGAGTTTCATAGATCGTAGCGAGCTGCACGAGCTCGTCATCCATGTCGTTGAATCACGGGCAGGCGTCGGTACCCCGTAAAAGCTGTTCAACGCCTCGTTGGTACTCTCCGAACAAGCGGCGAATAACAAGTCGCTGAGCACTGTCTTTGACTACGTCGATATGTGCCATGCACACAACGGTACTGCTTCGCCATCAAGTCGAGGCTGTATCGCTATCTCCACACGTTCACGTTGGTCTACCCTCTGCCGATGGTGTGACCACTGCACGTCCCGACATGACCACGGAAACCGTATGCTGACGAAAAGCTCTGCGTTTCAGGGCGCGTTGCCTGGCACTAGGAGCCACTACATGTCATTCACTTCATCCGCGCTAGTTCAGCGTGTAAAGCCAGCGAGCCTATCTGCGGCCTGGTTGTCTAATCCCAAGGCTGACCTATTGTCCGGTATGGTGGTGGCCCTCGCTCTCATTCCCGAGGCGATTTCGTTCTCAATCATCGCTGGCGTTGACCCCAAAGTCGGCCTCTACGCTTCCTTTTCGATCGCCATAATTATCTCGATAGCCGGCGGACGTCCCGGAATGATCTCGGCCGCTACAGGAGCCATGGCGTTGGTCGTCATCGACCTAGTGAAGGACCACGGAGTCGGTTTTTTGTTCGCCGCAACAATCCTAGCGGGCCTCTTTCAGATAGCGTTTGGCTACCTGCGAGTCGGTGAACTCATGCGTTTCGTTCCCCGGACCGTGATGGTTGGGTTCGTAAACGCCTTGGCTATTCTTATCTTCCTCGCCCAAATTCCACACATAGTACTTTCAGACACCCCAAATGGTGCAAGTAAACTGCAGATGAACATCCTCTTTATCGCTGCTGGACTTGCCATCATCTATGGACTTCCTCGCTTGACGAAAGCGATTCCGTCACCCTTGGTCGCAATCGTCGTACTATCAGGCGTAGTCATCGGCATGGGGTTCGACCTTCCGACCGTAGGCGATATGGGCGACCTGCCATCGGCTCTGCCATGGTTCGCGCTACCGGAAGTACCACTCACAATCGAGACGCTAACCATTATCGCTCCTTACGCGTTGACGTTGTCGCTGGTCGGTCTGCTCGAATCTCTGCTGACGGCACAACTTCTTGATGATCTGACCGACACCAACTCAAACAAAAACGTCGAGTCAACGGGTCAAGGTATCGCAAACGTCGCCACCGGTTTCCTCGGCGGAATGGCCGGTTGCGCTATGATCGGCCAGTCGATGATTAACGTGAAGTCGGGCGGCCGCACGCGGATCGCGGGTATCGCCGCCGCGGTCTTTTTGCTTTTGTTTATTATGGTAGCCTCGCCACTTATCGAACAAATCCCACTTGCCGCGTTGGTTGGCGTAATGTTCATGGTGGTGATCGGAACATTCGCGTGGAACAGCTTTAAAATCATGCGC
>CAZKEM010000042.1:0-172701 GCA_964551835.1 uncultured Acidimicrobiaceae bacterium
GTTATCAGGTAATTCAAAGCCAAGTGAGTATTGCTTCCGGAGGGTGGTTTGGCGTCGGTCTCGGTGCAAGTCGGGCCAAATGGGGCTTTCTGCCGACAGCCCAGTCCGACTTCATCTTTGCCGTCGTCGCCGAGGAGGTCGGCCTTATTGGAGCGAGTGCGTTAATTGGCGGCTTTGTTCTCATCGGTCTACTCGGTTTCCGGACTGCCTTGGCGGCTCCTGATCGATTCGGAATGCTTCTCGCTGCAGGAATTACCTGTTGGATCCTGGTCCAAGCTTTCCTAAATATCGGTATGGTGCTCTCGGTTCTCCCGACGACTGGAGAACCGCTGCCGTTCGTTTCGGCCGGAGGGTCAAGCCTGATGACGGTGATGGCGGCAGCTGGAATATTGGCAAGTGTGGCCCGGCGGTCGGATCCATGAGGTCATTCGGAAAGAGTGTAAAGGTGTGAAATGGGAATGAAACCAAGAGTGATAATTACCGGCGGTGGCACGGCTGGCCACACCAACCCTGGCATCGCTATTGCTCAGGCACTTGTCGCCCAGGGCATAGCGACAAGTGACATTCACTTTGTCGGCGGCGTCCGTGGAAACGAAAAAGAGCTGGTGTCAGACGCCGGATTTTCGATCGATCTGCTTCCCGGACGTGGTCTACAACGGAGGTTGAGTATCCAAAACTTCCGATCTGCACGCGACCTGTTTCTCGGACTCTTCAAGGGGTTCAAGCTACTGTTACGTCGGAGGCCGAAGGCCGTTGTTTGTCTCGGTGGCTACGCGGCGTTCGCCGTCTCAGCTGCAGCTGTGGTTCTCCGAGTCCCGTTGGTTATCTCTGAGCAAAACAGCCGTGCTTCGGTTGTAAACAGAGTATTGGGCAGGTTCGCCTCGACTTCAGCCTTACCGTTTCCAGACACCGACTTGCCGAAGGGCGTACTTACTGGAAACCCGATTCGTCCCGACGTCGTAAAGGCCGTTGCCTTGACAGACCGTCAAGAAGCGAGGGCTTCCTTTGGAGTGAGTTCTAACCAGACGATGATTGCGGTGTGGGCGGGATCCCTTGGCGCAACGAAGCTGAATAAGACTGTTCGGGAACTAGCGGAAGGATGGTCCGACCGCGAAGATATTGCCATCCACCATGTAATCGGAAAGCGAGATTGGGAGCTTTTCGGTCAAATTCCCGATGCGGTTCTTCAAGGAAAGCTCGCCTACAACACGGTCGAATACGAACATGATATGGCGGCATTGCTATCCGGTGCCGACATAGCGGTGTGTCGGTCTGGAGCGTCGACGGTTTCCGAGCTTTCAGTCGCAGGTTTGCCTTCGATTCTCGTCCCGCTGCCTAACGCTCCCCGGGACCACCAGACGGCCAACACCGATGAACTTGTCAGTGTTGGTGGAGCCGTTCTATTGCCCGATGACGTCCTGAGCACACAAACGCTAGGTGTTGAACTCAATCGCTTGGTATCGGACTGGGAACGAAGGGCAAAGATGGCAGAGGCCGCCAAGACCGTGGGGCGCCCGGAAGCAGCGGCCGACGTCGCCCGACTTGTTCTGAAAGCAGGAAAGATAGATGGATAGGGTCGATCCGCAAACCTCAGCCACTAACGTTGACCTGTCGGCGCCGTTGGCGATTCACATTATCGGGATTGGTGGCGCTGGTATGAGTGCCATCGCCGAAGTCTTACGTGGCTCCGGCCACACCGTAACCGGCTCGGACTTAAACGACTCCGGGGTGGCAGATCGACTTCGCCAAGCTGGGATTGACGTTTCGATCGGGCATGATAGCGACAATGTTGGTGCCGTCGATATCGTGACCCACTCAACGGCTATCCCATCGACGAACCCGGAGATCGTCGAGGCACAGGCAAGAAATTTGCCGGTGTTACGTCGAGCAGAAATTTTGGCGGCAATCTCGAGGGTATGGAAAACCGCATCGGTGGCGGGAACTCATGGGAAAACGACCACCTCGGCCATGCTCACCGTTGCTCTTCGTGGGGCGAACCTTGACCCAGCCTTCATCGTCGGCGGCGACTTGTGCGACCTCGGATACGGGGCCTCGGTTGGCAGCGGGGAATATCTTGTTGTTGAGGCAGATGAGAGCGACGGCACCTTTGTCGAACTCGAATCTCACTCGGTCCTAGTAACCAATGTGGAACCAGACCACCTGGAACACTACGGTGGGTTTGAGAATCTGCGCAAGGCGTTTATCCAATTCGTTTGCCAAGCATCGGGACCAAAGGTAATTTGCGTCGACGATCCGGGTGCCGCAGAGTTAGTTGCCGCCGTGCGCTCCGGTGGCATCGAGGTAATTACCTACGGCACATCGGATGAAGCGGATTGGAAAATCTCAAACCCTCTGCCGACACCGGCAGGCATTTCTGCACAAATCGTCAGTGGCGGAGAACTCTACGAGCTCAGGTTGCAACAGCCGGGCATGCACAATGCTCGAAATGCAGCCGCAGCATTTGTCCTCGCGACCACGTTAGGTGCAGACCCCGCGCTTGCGCTAGAGGCCTTAAACAGCTTCGGTGGAGTTGGACGCCGTTTCGAACGTCGTGGCGAATTCGGCGGGATCGGAATAGTCGATGATTACGCTCACCTCCCTACCGAGGTTGAAGCGGCCCTGAGTGCTGGGCGGAGCCTCGCCCCCGAACGCCTAATCGCCGTTTTCCAACCACACCGCTACTCCCGAACGGAACAGCTGTGGTCGACGTTTGGAGGTTCGTTCACCGACTCTGACGTGCTGTTCGTAACCGGTATTTACCCGTCGGGCGAGGCTCCGAGAGAAGGGATTACGGGAAAGCTAGTCGCCAACGCAGTTCTGGACGCCAACCCAGAATTCGACGTTCGATACGTCGAGTCATTGAGTGACGTCACAGCCGAGTTAATCGACGAGTTATTGCCCGGAGATCTCTGCATGACTCTTGGAGCTGGAGACCTAACGAATATTGCAGACGACGTTCTGGCAGGCCTGGCTTCTAGGGGGGCCGGCGATGGGTAGTGATCTCGACGCAATACGAGCAACCTTGGGAACGTTGGGAGTAGTCGATCATTCCTTGGCCCCACTGTGTACCTATAGGGTTGGCGGTTCAGCGGCAATATTTGTTGAGGCCGAGTCCGTCGACGACCTGCTGTCGGTCCAGGAAGCAGTGTCTCAAACGGGATCCGCCGTCTTGGTTGTCGGCCGAGGGTCAAATCTGTTGGTTAGTGATTCAGGCTTCGATGGCATCGTCGTTCAATTGGGTCCTGCGTATTCCGCCATCGAGGTCGATATCGAAAATGCGCAGCTACGTTGCGGCGCATCAGCCCTGATGCCCGTGGCCGCAAGACGTTCTTCGAGCGCTGGGCTTACCGGGTTCGAATGGGCTGTAGGGGTTCCTGGCTCTATCGGAGGAGGGGTCAGAATGAACGCAGGCGGGCATGGGTCCGACATGAATGCCAACCTCGTCGAAGTCGACCTTATCGACCTTGCCGGTGAGGGAGTGGCCACGGTTCGAGCAGTCGACCTAGACCTGGCATACCGGGCTTCCAATGTTTCGAATACCCAAGTGGTTCTATCATCGACCTTCCAGCTCGATGTCGGCGACGTAGCAGACTCGAAACAAGAGGTCTCAGAGATCGTCCAATGGCGTCGGAAACACCAACCCGGTGGCCAAAATGCTGGTAGTGTTTTTCGGAATCCAGAAGACGACTCGGCCGGCCGGATTATCGAAAGCCTCGGTATGAAAGGCTTCAGAATCGGATCAGCCGAAGTATCGGACAAGCATGCGAATTTCTTTCAAGCCGACCCTGAAGGTTCTGCAAACGATATGTACGAACTCATCATGACGGTCCAGCAGCGAGTTAGCGATGAAGTAGGGATCCAATTGCACCCTGAGAACCGACTTATTGGGTTTGGTTAGGAGAAGGTTCGATGTTGACGAGCAGGCAGCTTGATACCAAAAGTGAAGCGACATCAAAACGGGCTACTCGTACCGCCCGGACTTCTAAACGCCCTAGCCCAGGTTCTTCTCGTCAATCGACCGGCCGGAAACTCAAAGCGGCTAACAAACAGGCCGCCAAGTCCGATAAGGCTCGGGCGAAAGCCCAGGCTGAACGCAAAGCGGCTGAGAAGGCGTTAGTAAAGGCAAAGAGACAGGTAAAAAAGAAGGAACAAGCTGCAAAACAACAAAAGCGACAGTTAAAGAGAGAGCGCAGAGAACAACGGCGCGTCGGCACAACCGGTTCCAGAAGACTACGACGAACGAGACGGCGTAGCGAACGAAGCTCGAGTCGTCGAGGCTTTGAGCGCAGGTCTTCAGGTCGGACGCGAGTCTTACTAATCGCGGCCCTAGCAGCAATATCTCTGGTGGCGATCGGCGGGGTCGTGTATGTAAACAGTTCAGCGTTTGGAGTAACTTCAATTGAAGTGACGGGTACATCGAAAACAAGTGTCGACGAGATCATTGCCGCTTCTGGCATCGAGATCGATCAGAACCTATTGGAGGTTGAGCATGAAGCGGTTGCCGAGGAAATAGAGCAGGTCCCATGGGTTGCCACTGCATCTATCGATCGACGCTGGAATGGCTCAATCACGATAGAGATTACCGAACGTCAAGCAGTCGCCGCACTAGAGTCACCAACTGGCTTCGTCCTGGTAGACGCTTTCGGTCGACAACTAGAAAAGGTTGCGAGTCCGCCGGAGTCACAGATTCCCGTTAGTGGCGTCGAGGTATCGGGAGTCGTCGGTGAAGACGTCTCAGCGGCAGGGTTGCAGGCGACAAACTTTATAGGGTCGATTTCGCCTAAGGTTCGTCCGATGGTGACGTCTATCAACCTGGATAGTGGCCGCTTGGTCGCACAACTTGACGTGACCCAAATCGGCCAGAAGTTCGCTGCTGCGGGTTCGTCCATAGAGGCGAACTTTGGTACCAACCAAGAATTGGATGCAAAGATGGCTTCACTGGAGACCGTGCTAGTCCGAGTTGACCTGACGTGTGTCGTGAGGGTCGACCTTTCATCGCCATCGAAACCAACAGTTATGCGCACTCCAGCTGTGACCAAATTGGAGAAGCTACCAACCGGCCTTGTTGACTGCTAACGTTAACGTATTGTTCGTCTTATTCAGGGCCGTAGTGACCGAGACGAAGCTCTCAGACTTTCTATCAGCTTATGCTTAGAGGACTTTCCACCTGATGAATACTCAGAACTATGTAGCCAACGTTAAAGTCGTCGGCGTCGGCGGTGGCGGCTGCAATGCGGTGAACCGCATGATCGACGCAGGGCTCAGAGGCGTCGAGTTCGTTGCGGTCAACACCGACGCGCAAGCATTGCTAATGAGCGATGCGGAAACCAAGATCCATATCGGCCGTGAACTTACCCGTGGGTTGGGTGCGGGAAGCGACCCATCGGTGGGTGAAGCGGCAGCGGACGAACACCGCGAAGAGATCAGCGACGCGTTGGACGGTGCCGATATGGTCTTTATCACCGCCGGTGAGGGCGGCGGAACCGGAACGGGTGCTGCGCCAGTAATTGCTGAAGTGGCGAAGAGTCAAGGCGCTCTGACCATTGCCGTAATTACCAGGCCGTTTGGCTTCGAAGGCCGTCGTCGCGCTTCACAAGCTGAATCCGGTATTAAGAAACTAAGAGAAAAAGTAGACACGCAGATCGTCATTCCAAACGATCGGCTACTTTCTATCGCCGATGAAAAGACGTCGATGGTCGATGCGTTCCGGATGGCCGATGAAATCCTTCTTCAAGGTGTTTCCGGAATCGCAGACCTAATTACCACTCCGGGTCTCATCAACACCGACTTTGCCGATGTGCGGATGATTATGCATGATGCCGGAAGCGCCCTTATGGGAATCGGTAAGTCTGAAGGTGAAGGACGGGCGCTCGCAGCTGCGCGGGCGGCAATCGCAAGCCCACTCCTCGAAGCGTCAATCGAGGGCGCACAAGGCATCCTGTTGACCATAGCGGGTGCAAGCGACCTCGGTATTTTTGAAGTTAACGAAGCAGCCGAAATAATTCATGATGTCGCCCACCCAGACGCCAATATCATCTTCGGTACCGTCGTTGACGAAAATCTTGGTGATGAGATCCGAGTAACGGTTATTGCCGCTGGCTTCGACAGGTTTGACTCCGGTCCGGACTACGAGAAGCGTCTGCCGGTACGCTCGATTTCGCTCGAAGAAGAGGACAATACGGGTCCGGTAGATCTTTTCGAAGCAGAAGAGGACAATGACGATGACTTTGACGAGGACTTCGATGTCCCGTCGTTTCTTCGTTAGCTTCGACTAATGGCGTATCGATCTGTTATCGAGACCGATGTAGGGTCGGTGCATATTGTTTGCACAGACCGGTCCGATGGCGATTTTAATGTGGCCAACCCGGCGTCTGATATAGACGACCGAAGGTCGGCGTTGGTCGATCGCCCCTGGACATGGCTCCGTCAAGTTCATTCCGCCGATGTGGTCTCGGTAACGCGCCCAGGCGAATTCAGCGGTCACGAAGCTGATGGCCTGGTTACCAGGGTTCCCGGGTGCCCGCTGTCGGTTACAACGGCGGATTGTTCGCCTGTCGTCCTGGTAGCAAATAACGGTGTTTCGGTGGTTCATGCTGGTTGGCGTGGTGCTCTAACTGGCATCATCGATGAAGCCGCTACACGGCTTCTGTCTAACGGGTCAACGCCCGTTGCGGCGTTTGTTGGCCCGACTATTAGTAGCGCAAAATACGAATTTGGCCTAGCAGAACTAACGCCGTTCGTAGATCGGTTTGGTGCTGATGTCGTCGGCGAGACAACCGACGGCTCGCCAGCCCTCGATATGGCCAAGGTCGTTGAGTTAGCGTGTGCCCGGTTTGGGTTTCGTGCCAGCCCACCGTTGGCGTGTACATCAGATCAAAATAGATTCAGCCATCGGATTCGAAAAGAATCGGAGCGTCAAGCAACATTGGCGTGGATCGATGGCTGAGCTGTCCAGTTTCGCAGCTCGCCTCGATGAAGTTCGCCAGCGCATCGCAGCCAGTGCCCCTACGCCCGACCGGGTTACGTTGGTAGCGGTGACTAAGAAGTTTGATGTTGGGACCGTAAACGAAGCCCTCGACGCTGGCCTGGTCGATCTGGGCGAAAACTACTCCCAGGAACTAATTGCCAAGAACGATGAACTCGGCGAGATTGGTTCGAGGCCGGACGAGATCAACTGGCATTTTGTTGGTCGACTTCAGAGAAATAAAATAAAGAAGATGGCTTCGGTGGTCTCGCTTTGGCAAACCGTTGATAGGCAAACGCTCGTCACCGAAATTGCCAAGAGGGCGCCGGGGGCCCGCATCTTGGTTCAGGTAAATACGACGGGGGAACAACAGAAGTCAGGCTGCGCGCCCAACGACGCTGCGGCACTGGTCGACCATGCTCGAAGTTGTGACCTCGAGGTTGCTGGTCTGATGACGATGGGGCCTACGGACCGATCGAACCCGGCACCAGCTTTTGAGCGGCTACGAAAACTCTCCGACGAAGTCGGTGTTGCAGAATTATCGATGGGCATGAGTGCCGATTTTGAAGTTGCCCTAGCTGAAGGTTCCACCATGGTTCGGGTTGGCTCGGCACTGTTCGGGCCTAGGTCAACATGTTGACACCATGCTTGGGAGTAGACTTAGGTGGAGCTCGGGTCGGCCGAGTCATAGAAGACCATCGCCAACAACCAGCAAAGGGGGAGTGAGATGTCGGTTTTGCAGAACGTTCGAGCTTTCTTGGGTTACAGTCCTCAAGAGGGTGAAGACGACACATACCAGTTCGGGCTCAGAGATGACGACACAGGTGCGATGTACTTCGAAGACGAAGACGAAGAAGACGACGACCACGTCGAGGTGGATGTTGACGAGCCAGATCATGGAATCATGGATAGTTCCGCGCGAGACCAGGGGTCAAAATATGACTACGGTTATGAAAACGAAGAGGACGCAAGCGTCGAGATAACGTTCGAAGACGGTTCCAAAGAAATTCGGATCATTGAGACCGAACGGCCAAGAAAACGTTCCAAGCGACCAGACAGGCAAACGCGCCAGCGTGCTGGTTCGAGTTCGGACTCTCGCAACGAACCGAGTTCGAAACGTCTACGAGCAAAGCCAGACCCGGCAATGGGGCTTCAAGAAGCTCGACCTAAAATTGTGAAACCTCGTTCGTTCGCCGATGCTCAGACGGTCGCCGACGGCTTTAAGGCCGAGATTCCTATTGTGATGAATTTGACGTCCGTTGACCAAGAACTTGCCCGGAGGCTGATCGACTTTGCATCTGGGGTTTGTTACGTCGCTGGAGGCGAAATGGAACGAATCAGGTCACGAGTGTTTTTGTTGACTCCTCACGCAGCAGTCTTGAGTCCGGAGGATCGCCGACTCTTGGCGTCCCGCCGATACGATCGATAGCGTGATCGTTCCTTGTGTGTTGCTTCAAGTATTTCAGTTTGTATTTTTGACACGCCTTGTGCTCACCTTCTTCCCGCTTTCGTCGACGTCGATGGCCGGCCGGTACCGAGACCTGTCGGTAAAAGTTACTGATCCAATCGTCATTCCTGTGCGAAGAATCATGCCGCCAGTACCGGGGGCAATGCGTGGTTTTGGGTTCGCCGAGCTGATCGTTCTGCTCATTATTGTCATCGTGAGCCAGATGGTTTGCGCGAGTGTGATCCAAGGTTAGTCAGAACTATTGCTAGTTTGAGGTCGCGTCCTGGCCTGAACCGGCTGTTAGTAGGCCGAATAGCCCCAAATTAGGAGATTTAGGCAGATCAGAACTGGCATGACGGTGTTTCAGCACGCATCTACCCGTAGTCTTAATGCATGGCTCCGCAAAATGATAAGTTCCGTCTCCTTCGACGCATTCCTGATTTGCGGTTCGAAGAAGTCTCCAAAGGTTACAGCAAAGAGCAGGTCAATCGGGTTCTCGATAATCTGGCTCAGCTGTACGAGGAAGTTGAGCGGCTTCAAGCTCGCCTCGCTGAGGCTGAGACTCGAGCTGCATCAGCGGAAGCTCGGTTGGTAGAGGCTAGGAGCCCATCAAACGCTCCAGTCGACGTCGTGCCGCCGCTTCCGAACGCTGATTTCGACGAAACGCTTCGCAATACGATGGTCACAGCTCAACGGGCCGCTGACACAATGGTCAAGCAGGCCCAGGACGAAGCAAGCCGCCTTCAAAGTGAAGCCGAGCTTCAGTCGACGGCAGTACTCGATGATGCCCGTAAACAGGCGTCTGATATGACCGCTGAGGCGGTCGCCCATCGCGACAAGAAGATGACGGAGGCTGAGGAGGAACGGCTCGAACTGTCGAAGCAATATAAGGGCCAACTCGAAGAACGTAAATCGGCGATCGAAGCTGAGCTCGAGGAAGCACATGAGACGGAGCGGGCAAACCTGCTGGCTCAGATTACCGACCTTAAACAAACGCATTCTTCTCTAGAGGAAGACATTGCTCTGTTTGAGGAACATCTCAGCTCTCGACGTGAATCCATCCGTGCTGCTATAACCGACCTCAATACGATGGTCGAAGATCCTACCTCTCTTCGCCGAGTTGAGCCGCCTGAGGCGGCGGAGACGGAACCGATCGATGAGGACAACTATCCGAAAATTGGCATAGACTCTCCTACGCTTGACGAGCTCGACGCTGAACTAGTCGATGCGGACGCTGTTGTGGAGGAGGCCGCTAGCGACGAAGATGTTCTGGCCGACGATGTTGATGCAGAAGAACGGGTTGAGGTAATAGCCGAAGAACAAGGTCTTGCAACAGAGACCGAGGACCAGGCTCCAGTTTCTGACGATGACGCCGAATCGAGAGGCGCTCCGCCGGCTCCGCCAGCTCCGCCAGCAAATGGCGAATCCGCTCAGGCCTTTGAAAACGACGTCACTGTTGATAGTCCCGAGGTTGCTCAAAATGTCGGTGGTTCCGAGTCCGCTGCCGACGATGCAGATGATGGTGCCTTGAACAGCGGAGACCCGTTTCTGGCCGAGCTTCGAAGAGTCACCAACGAAGACCCGACCGAGGGTGACCCGATTACCGACTTCCTCGAAGATGAGTCTTCGAACGCCACTGGTGGAGGATGGTTCGGCCGCCGGAAGTAAGGGATCCGGCTGAAACAGAACGCTAAATAAATAAGTTTCAAAGGGCCCGGCCTCGTTAGAGGTCGGGCCCTCTAAGTTCTCAGCCGCAACGATGTTTAGGTGTCTTGGACTGCTAGGTCGATGCTGATTGCTTGGTCGCCCAGGGTTGCAGTTGTAGCCAACGTCGTATTTGACTGCACGAGTTCGGTCGCCAAGACTTGACCAGCGATCCACTCGAAGTGAGGGTCAAGAGCTGGTTGGAGGCCCGGCGGCAAGTTGACTTCTAAACGGATCCGGTCGACGACGTTTAGATTTCGATCTTTACGTTCTTGCTGAACGAGTCGGACAAGGTCGCGCGCAAGCCCTTCGGCCTCCAACTCACTGGTCAATTCAGTATCGAGAACCACAACTGCGTCGTTGCCAGGCAGTGGCGCCGCAGCGACACCTTCAGCTGGGTCAAGACCCAGTTCAAACTGATCTCCGACCAAACGGTGCCCGGCAACTGATACCGAGCCATCATCGTTAGACGTCCAATCTCCCGCCTTGGCGGCCTTGATAACCTTTTGAACATCGCCGCCAATGAGAGGCCCAAGGACTCTACCGTTCGGTCGAAGCCGGAAGGTCCCGAAGGCTTCCACGTCGTCGGTAAGCTCAACCTTCTTAACATTGAGTTCGTCGGTCAGAAGATCAACGAAGGGGCCGATAGCTCCGACCCAGGGCCCCGCAACTGTAACCTTGGTCAGCGGGAGACGAATCCGCAGACCACGTTCGTCTCGCAACGAAAGTCCCGTTGACGCCACATCTCGGAGCCGGTCCATTGCCATGACCAGCTCTGGGTCTGCTGGAAGGTCTTCCTTGGCCGGCCACTGTTGAAGATGAACCGACGAATCTTTGTCATCTAGGCCGGTCCAGATCTCCTCGGCTAACATCGGGGCCAGTGGGGCGATAACCTTCGAGAGCGTTCTTAGAACCGTAAACAGGGTATCGAGGGCATCTTCGTCAACAGAGGTGTCGCCTTCTTCTTTGTCGGTGTTCCAGAACCGTTCCCGACTTCGACGAATGTACCAGTTGGTCAAGGCATCCAGGAACCCCTGAACCCCGCTACAGGCGCCCGCTAAGTCATAACTGTCGAGGGCGTTGCCGGTGTCGGACACGAGTTCGTGCGCCTTGGCCAAAATGTATCGATCGAGGAGGTTGGTCGAGTCGGTTCGTTCACTGGCGGAGTAAGCTTCCGCGTTGGCATAAAGCGTGAAGAAGCTGAAGGTACTCCAGATGGGGTTGAGGATTTGCCGGACCACATCTCGGACTTCTGTTCCGTCTTGGCTGATGCGTAGATCTTGGCCCCGAAGGATCGGGGAACTCATCAGAAACCAGCGCAGCGCGTCGGAGCCGTATTGGTCAAATATTTCGAGAGGATCCGGGTAGTTTTTGAGCTTCTTGGACAACTTCCGGCCCTCGTTGTCTAATACGACGCCGTGGCAGATCACGTTCTGGAATGCTGGTTTGTCGAACAGGGCAACGGACAATACATGCATGGTGTAAAACCATCCGCGTGTCTGGGCGATGTATTCGACGATGAAATCTGCCGGGTTGTGTCGATCGAAACGCTCATTGTTTTCGAACGGGTAGTGAAGTTGGGCGTAGGGCATCGAGCCTGACTCGAACCAACAATCCAGGACCTCGGGTACCCGACGCATCGTCGAGGATCCCGTTGGGTCGTCTGGATTTGGGCGGGTGAGTTCATCAACGAACGGCCGGTGAAGGCTAGTGGGTCTGACGCCAAAGTCTCCTTCGAGCTCGTCGAGGCTTCCATAAACATCGACCCGAGGAAAATCGGGGTTGTCGCTCTTCCAGACAGGTATTGGTGCACCCCAGAAACGGTTTCGGCTGATCGACCAGTCGCGGGCCCCTTCAAGCCATCGCCCGAAGGCTCCATCCTTTACGTGGTCCGGTATCCAGTTGATCGACTGGTTGGTCTCCAAGAGTCGGTCGGAGAGGTCGGTGACGCGTAGATACCAAGAGTTGATGGCACGATAGATTACGGGCGTATCCGTGCGCCAACAATGCGGATAATTGTGGTCGTAGGTTTCGTGACGAACCACCGATCCGCTTTGCTTGAGGTGTTTTATGACCATCGGGTTGGCATCGAACACGTTTTCGCCAGAGAAGTCTGTCACCTCGGATGTGAACCGGCCTTCGTCGTCAACGGGAACAACCAGCGAAATGCCGGCATCATCGCATACTCTCTGGTCGTCCTCACCAAACCCGGGAGCTATGTGGACCACACCTGTGCCGTCACCGGTATCAACGAAGTCGGCATTGAGAACTCTAAAGGCACCTTCATGTTCAGCGAAGTATGGGAATAAAGGAGTGTAGGTTCGACCGGCGATTTCGGCGCCAGTGAAGCTGATCTCGGGTTCGATCTGTTCGAGTTCCTTGCTGTACCGCTCTAGGGCTTCCCGTGCGACCAGAACCGTGTCATCGGAGCTGTCTTTGGCGGCGACATAGGTGATGTCTGGGCCGACGGCGAGTGCCAAGTTTGATGGAAGTGTCCAGGGCGTTGTCGTCCACGCTGCGAGGTAGGTGGGTTCTGTTTCGGACTCAAGTGGGTTCAGTTTGAACTTGACGGTCAGTGCCGGGTCTTGGCGTGGCCGGGTTGCGTCGTCGAGACGAATCTCAAAGTTTGCCAGGGGTGTTTCGGCCCCCCATGAATAGGGCATCACTCGGTCGGCCTCGTATAACAGACCTTTGTCGTACAGCTGTTTGAATGCCCAGATCACCGACTCCATGTAGTCGAGATCCATGGTCTTGTAGTCGTTGTCGAAGTCGACCCATCGGGCCTGTCGCTGGACGTATTGCTCCCATTGTTCGGTGTAGCGTTGGACCGAGGATCTGCAGGAATCGTTGAATTTGTCGATTCCATAGTCAACGATGGCCTTGCGTCCCGAAACGCCGAGTTCCTTCTCGGTATGCATCTCGGCAGGAAGTCCGTGGCAGTCCCAGCCAAAACGGCGTTCGACCCTGTGTCCTCGCATTGTTTGAAAGCGAGGAATGACGTCCTTTACATAGCCGGTTAGAAGGTGCCCATAGTGGGGAAGCCCGTTGGCGAAAGGCGGACCGTCGTTGAAGACGAATTCGTCGCCGCCGTCGGAGAGACTCTTGTGTTGTTCGACCGATTTGACAAATATTCCTTGCTCTTCCCAGCGTTGGAGGATTTCCTCCTCGAGTCTCGGAAAATTTGGTCGAGGAGGAACATCTGGGTACGGGGGTCGATCAGCAGCAGAAACCATGCCCATAGGTTAGCGCTAGCTCTTCAGTTGGGATGACCAATATTGCCGACGGCATGGAAATGTAAGCGTTGGGCGGTCGTGGATGAACTAGTTCCGGAGGATATTTTTGAAAAAGTCAGCTATTTATAGGCGAGTACCTGCCTAAATGGACATAATTTGCCGCCTCGATTATCTTGTCTCGTTGGGAGGTGCTAGAATATCCCGACTTGTCAAATTGGGCCGTCATGACCTGGTGGACCATATTGGTAAGCATTGCCTCAACTCTTAGATAGGCGTAGCAACCTGGACTACGAGGCTAACTTGGTTTGATTCGTAGAATCGTCCGGATTGAGTGGGTGCAGGTAACTTTTTACGCAAGCAAACTAGTAAGAAACGAGTGGCAGAGATATCAGATTGTAGGTTCTGACAGAAAGTTCCTCAAGAATTCTGGAATCACGGCGAAAGACGACTATGGCAACAAAAGATGCGGCAAAGAAGAAGGCGCTCCCCAAGTACCTGACCAATAAAAAGTGGCTCGATGGGCAACGTGATGCCCTTCAGGCAGAACGTGTCCGATACGTTTCGAGTGCTGACCGGCTTGCCGCCGAGGCGGCAGCCCTAATGGCTGATCGCGAACCAGGCGATGTCCAGTTCGATGAAGAATCAGGAGAAGGTGACACGATTGCGGTCGAACGTGACCGAGATCTGGCACTGTCGGCGGCTGCTCGTCAGGCAGTGGTCGAAATTGATGCAGCACTGGCCCGGCTTGATGATAAGTCCTATGGCATCTGTACAGTGAGCGGAGAACCGATTCCAAAGGCGAGGCTCGAAGCCATTCCCGAAGCATCGGTTCGGGTAGAACACAAGACATCGATGTTTTAGCGGCGCTGCATTTCCATATGTGACCGTCGCTGGGGGAGTGTAGAAGTGAAACGAGCACTTCTAAGTGCGGTAGTAGTAGTTGTGATAGATCAGCTTTCGAAGAACTGGGCTATTAATCGACTAGTTGAAGAGGGAGAGCGCGTCGACCTTGGTTGGGGAGCGCAGCTCCATTTGCACTTCAACCGGGGAGCAGCGTTCAGCAGCGCGACCAGCTTTGGTCAAGTTATTGGTCTGATAGCTATTGGCATGAGCTGTTTGCTGCTTTGGCTGGCACATCAACGCAAGGACCGATATGGCCAAGTGGTCTTAGGTGTAATTGCAGGAGGAGCGGTTGGAAACCTCTGCGACCGTATATTTCGGGCTGAAGAAGGTCCGCTCTCGGGCGCAGTTATTGACTTCCTTCGCCCGGTTGAGTTCTTTGCGATCTTTAACGTCGCAGATGCCGCAATTGTTGTTGGCGTGATTGCAGTGCTCGTTCAGGCAATGTTCTTTCCGCCAGATGAAGGCCAGCCCGACTCCGATGTGGACCCTGACCTAGAAGCATCAACCGATAAAGACCCAGATATCGGTGTTACCGAAGACGGTGGGCCCGACGATACAACCGTTGATGAGGGAGCCGAGCTTGAAGGTGTTGCTGCGGCGCTCGAAGACGATCTGAACATGCTCGACCATGAGGATCGATCCGACAAGTCGTTACCTAGTGCTTAATGTCGGTTGAGCGCTTTGAAGAAGAAGTTTCTCTTGCCTTAGAAAACGAACGAGTAGATCGGCTGGTTTGCCTCGTAGCCGACGTTAGTCGGAATCGAGCCACCGAGTTGATCAAGGAGGGCCACGTCCTCGTCGACGGTGTGGCGGCGAACAAAGGTTCGCGGCGGCTACCCGTGGGTTCAACTATTCAGGTTTCGGTTCCCGCTGTCTCGGACACGCTAGTTAGCGACCCGTCGGTGAAAATTCCTACGGTTTACGAAGATTCCGACGTAATCGTGGTCAACAAACCAGTTGGGTTGGTTGTTCACCCTGGTTCTGGCGTCAGCGACCAGACAATGGTAAACGGCTTGCTGGCAACGTTCCCTGAAATTGCCGATGTAGGTCAGGTAGGTCGCCCAGGTATCGTTCACCGGCTCGATAAAGACACGTCGGGCCTGTTAATGGTGGCTCGGACTGAGCAAGCCTATGTCGACCTCGTTGAACAGCTAAAGGCTCGTCTGGTTGGTCGTGAATACTACGCATTGTCGTTTGGGGCATTTGAGTCAGAGTCAGGGACCATCGATGCCCCTCTTGGGCGCTCACAAAGGGATGCGACGAAACAGGCGGTCGTGATGGACGGTCAACAAGCCGTGACCCACTATGAAGTTCAACAGTCCTACGACTTGCCCAAGATTAACCAGGTCGCTGGTCCGCTCGGGAAACCGCTTGTGGTCACCAAACTACTCTGCCGTCTAGAGACCGGGCGGACCCACCAGATTCGTGTGCATCTTTCATCCATCGGAAGGCCGATTGTTGGTGACACCAAATATGGGGGGAGTACCGAATTGCTGAATCGTCCGTTCTTGCATGCTGCGAGTCTTTCGTTCGCCCACCCGGTTACAGGCGAAGAATTAGCTTTCGAGGCGCCGCTACCCGGCGACCTGGCTTCGGTTCTGGCCTCCCTGGACAATTTCAAATGACCCGACACGTTGGAGATCTTCTCGGCGGAAGGCTCGCACCCGTCTGCGCCGTTTGGATCGATGCGGCCAGCTGAACTCGGCGTTTCAACCTACAGACGTAAAGCCCGGGCCGAACAGAAGTTGCGACAGGTTCCGACTAGGATCTGCGGGCAGGCGGTTTTTGGAGTAGAAGAACAATGGCGGGCAAGGCAAGACTCTTGGCGAGCATGGTGCTCGTGGCGGCGGTGTTATGTGGGGGTCAACTATGCGTTCAACCATGATGTCGGACGAGATTCAAAAATCTTTGGAAGAAGTATCTTCTTTCCCCCTTAGCATTCCCGAAGACGCTGCAGCCGAGTTTTACGGCCTCGAAGGCCTCGATACAGAAACGCAAGGCTCGGAGGCACCAAAATTTGCCTCGGTTTTGCAAGTTGGGTTTGAGACCGCAGAGTCTTTGGCCGACCTTGAGCAGCGTTACACGGTGACATTACGATGCTTGGGTGGACCCCCGAGCCGTTTCGAGAGGCTGAGACGACCCTAGCGGACGATGCCACCGACTCTTGCCTGAAGGGGTTTTGGACCTCTCAATCAAGCGGGAGGGCGATATCTCCAAGGTTAGTTTTGACCTTAGATTTCATCCGGAATCGTTGGGCGACGTCATGAAACCAGAAGATTGGGAGGGGTGGCGGATGGGGTGGTTATCGTGCCGCCAGGCGCTGAGCAGATTGGGCGTGGCGGGCTCGTTCACTCTGTTGACACTGGAGGACTCGATACTCTTAACGAGTACTTGATGGCCCAGTTCGCGACGCCTGGCACGATCGAAACCGTCGCTACCGAGATTCGGACGATGGTTAAGGTACTGTCGGCTCCATTTAACGCTGACCGGCTCTTGCTTGGCGGATGACTTCATCAACGGGTTTCCACGGACGACCAGAAGAACGCCCAAAGGGGCCGTCGAGCCGATACCCAATGGCAACAGCGGCAACGATTCTCTGTTCTGGCTCTAACCCAAATTCGGCGTGGACGGCTTTCTCATTGTCGAACAGACCAACTAAACATGCGCCCAACCCAGTGTTGGTAACCAACAACAGAAGGTTCTGGACCGCAGCGCCACTGTCAACCCACCAAAACGGCACTGGCCACGCTTCGAACGACGACCCGCGCCCGGTTTCTAGCTTGTCTGGTTCTGAATACCTGTCGAGGTAGGCCTGAGGGGACACGAGAACCAAGACGAGCGCTGGTGCGTTGAGTAATTGCGGAAATGAGAAGTGAGGACGCCTGCCTGGGGGAAGTGTTGTTTCCCAATAGCGTTTGCAGGCGCCTGGACTATCTAAAACCAGAAACGAGACCGCTTGTGTATGTCCGGCCGAAGGTGCATGCCTGGCCTGATCACACAACGATTCGACCAGGCCGCCAGGGAGGGTTTGTTTGGTAAAGGACCGGACCATCTGGCGTTGCCGTATAGCGTCAGTAAGCTCCACGCCGGAATTCTATTGAACCATCGGGTCAGTTTTAACCGGCTCGGGCCAGGCCGTCTTTCCGTCCGCCATCAGCACCAAGTCACTCAACTTGTATGCTTCTAACTGTTTGCGAATGTCCACGCCGATCGAGTTCCAGACCGCTAGTAAAACACACTGACCTTCATGGTCGCAGGCACCTTCAGAATGCGGATCTTGGAAGTCCCCCAACGTAATGGGTCCATCGACTGCGCTTACGATGTCGGCTAGGTTGATCTCTTCGGGTGATCGAGACAGAAGGTACCCTCCACCGACCCCGCGTTTGGACTTAACGAGTCCCGCCCCCTTGAGAGCCAGGAGAATTTGTTCAAGGTACGGTTGCGGGAGAGCTGTTCGCTCCGCTATCTCGCCGACAGTTGTCGGGCGTTCCTCCTTTTTATGCAACGCTAACGACAACAACGCCCTGCTTGCGTAATCGCCTCGAGTAGATACCTTCACAAAGAATCACACTACCCGCTTAAGCCCTTCATAGTTTGGCTAGATCGTCTTTAGTCTCGACGGGTATTTGCGTGTTGCTGGACTAGTTTGCTGCGCTGGCGATCACCTGACGTGTTCTGGCTCCCGAGCCGCTGTAGTATTGGCTATCCAGCCGGAGTTGGTTTTGCGGCTGGGCTGCTCAATTAACGGGCGGACTATTCCAAAGTAAGTATTTACGTCGGTTGGTCATTGTGCCGTTACGGTATTGAGAACGGCCTATGAAGCTGAAAGGCGGCAACATGGTCAAAATGGTTCTACCGACCTTCGGTAAAGACTGTGTTACAGGGCTAATGCCTGCATTGTGTGGTGTCAGTGACGGTTCAGAGCTGCCCGCCAACTACGGTTCATCATCACAGCGCGTCTTGTTGGTCTTGGATGGCTTGGGATGGAACCAAATTCAGGCTAAGGCCGATCTGCTACCTACTATTTCGTCGATGCAGGGCGGGCCTATTACGACAGTTGCACCGACTACAACAGCGGTGGCTCTGACCTCTATCACGACCGGTCTTAGTCCAGGTGAACACGGCATTGTCGGTTACCGAATGGTCGTCGACGACCAAGTGCTGAATACGTTGAGGTGGCAAACCGATGAACAAGGCGACGTGCGAAGAAGTATTCCTCCAGAAACGGTTCAGCCTTTCAGTCCGTTTTTAGATCACAACCTACCTTTTGTCACCAAAGGCGAATTCTGCACAACAGGGTTTACGACCGCCCATTTGCGCAATGGGCGCCTCAAGGGTTACCGAACTTCAGCGGTGCTCGTTCACAATGTGGCTTCATTGTTGGCTAGTGGTGAAGAAGCTGTCTATTGCTACTACGACGGTATCGACAAGGTGGCTCATGAGTATGGCCTAGGCTCGGAATATGAAGCTGAGCTTCGATTCGTCGACCGTCTGGTTGACGACCTGCTAGCTGCATCACCTGTTGGAACCACGGTGCTGGTTACCGCCGACCACGGCCATGTCGATTGTGGGACAAACATCGAACAGCTTCATCCGGCGGTGGCTGAAAACGTTCTCTCGATGTCGGGGGAGGCGAGGTTTCGTTGGCTGCACACTAGACCCGACAATCTCGAAAGAGTTGAAGCGGCAGCCAAAGAGTGGCACGGTCATCAGGCTTGGGTCTTCTCAAAGAACGAGATGATCGCACAGGGATGGTTTGGTCACCACGTGTCCGATGACGCCGCCGAGCGTATGGGAGATGTTGCACTACTGCCATTCGAACCGACCGGTTTCGTTGACCCAGCCGATACGGGCCCTTACGAATTGTTGGGTCGGCATGGATCGCTAACCGAAGACGAGGTTCTTGTGCCTTGTGTGACCGCTTCGGTATGACGCAGGTGAGGTTTGGCTCGCCAGAGCCGGTAAAACTAAGACTATGAGTAACGCAGAAGATGCAGTTAAGCCAGAGATTGTCGATGAGCCGTCCGAAGATGCAGCCCCAGAGGCTGAAGTCTCTTCCGAAACGGTTTCTGAACCAGCGAAAGTGATGCGCATCGGCACCATGATTCGCCAACTGTTGGAAGAGGTTCGATCTACAGAGCTCGATGAGCCCGGTCGCGATCGCCTTAAAGAAATCTACGAGACGTCCCTCGTCGAATTGTCCTCGTCGCTATCCCCAGATCTACAAGAGGAGCTGCAGCGCTTGGCCCTCCCGTTTGAAGACGATGACATTCCATCAGGAGCAGAACTCCGTGTTGCCCAAGCGCAACTCGTCGGTTGGCTCGAAGGCTTGTTCCATGGCATCCAAGCGACGCTCTTTGCTCAACAGCATGTCGCAAAACAACAGCTCGAGCAGATGCAGAAGACCCAAGTATTGCCTTCACCAGAAGGAATTGGTCAGGAATCCGGCGGCGGGGTCTATTTGTAGACTATTATTTCGATGGAGACTTCCTGGTGCGGGTGGTAGAGCCTGGGAGGCAACATCGTGGTACTAAACGTCGTCACAAAAGATGCTGAACAATTCACCGATCTTGAGGCTGGCCTCTTCGGGGATCTTGTGGTTCCTTCGACCGACTGGTCGGTCGGGTTTTTAACAAAAGAAGTTGAAGCCTGGTCCTTGGTGTCCAAGGTTACGACAGGAGACCACCTAGCTGGGTTTGCGTATGGAAGCCTGGAACGGATCGGAGGCACCCCTGTTGTGTTGTTCGGCCTTGTTTCGACTGCCGGCTCTCCGGAGCCGGCGAGCGTTCTCAATGTGTTAGCCGACGAGTATCGACGTAGAGCCCGCATTTCGTTTCCAGACGAAGACGTCTTGATTGCAGCCCGTTGTACCCAGAGATCACATTTACAGTTATTTGCTGGTTTACACGACGTGTGCCCCGTTGGCGGTGGACGGATCGGGGGAGAAGAGCGTGCTTGGGGGAGCAGGCTAGCCAAAAGGTTCCGGGCCGCTGAATTCGACCGAAAATCAATGATAATGGAATGTCATGATGGTTCGAGCCGTTTCGATAGTGCGGACATGGGCCCCGGTTCCTTTCGTTCGAGGACGGACTTTTCCTCTCAACCCTTTGCAGAAATGGAAGCAAAAGATCATCTCATCGTCTGGGGCTGGGCGCCAGCAGACTATCTACGATCCTTTCAGGCCGACGTCGCCGTTTAACGCCGAGATCGTAGACGGTCTGGCTAGACTGTCGTTGGGCCACTAGACAGTCAGGTACATTTTTCTGATCTTGGACGCCTAGACAAATTCGCCTAGCTCCGAAGTCGGAAAGAGGTTCTCTGTGGGGTCTTCCTTCACCCACTTGCATGTCCACACCGAATACTCGATGCTCGACGGAGCTTCGAGGCTCGATGACTTGGTCGCCAAAGCGGCTGCCGATGGAATGCCCGCCCTTGGAATCACCGACCACGGAAATATGTACGGTGTGCTCGACTTTTACCGCGCTTGTCATAAGCAGGGTATAAAACCAATCATCGGAACTGAGCTATACCAAGCCGACGATTCGCGTTTCGAGCGACCATCGAGACGCGGTCGGCTCGACGACTCGGGTGGATCGACTGATGGCGGAAAGAAACTTTACTACCACCTCACCGCACTCGCCGAGACCAACGAGGGTTACAAAAACCTCATCCAACTTGCCTCCCGAGCGTTTATGGAAGGCTATTACTACAAACCTCGGGTCGACTGGGAAGTATTGGAAGCACATAGCAAAGGCGTGATAGCCACAACGGGCTGCCTCGGCGGTCACGTGCTTCAATCACTTATGAAAGGCGATCAGGAGGGAGCGCTAAAGAAGGCGGCGCGTCTACAAGATATTTTCGGCCGCGACAATTTGTTTATTGAGCTTCAGGACCATGGGATACCTGAACAGATCGAAACCAATCCACAGCTCATCGAAATAGCCCGCAAAATCAAGGCGCCATTGTTGGTCACGAACGACTCGCATTACACCGATCAATGTGACCATGAGGCTCACGACGCGCTTTTGTGTGTTCAGACCGGGTCATTGATGAGCGACCCTGACCGGTTCAAATTCAGTGGAGATCAACATTATCTCAAGTCGGCGGCCGAAATGCGTAGCGACTGGTCCGAGCTGCCGGAAGCATGCGATAACACGTTGTGGATCGCAGAGCGAGCCGAGGTCGAAATCGAATTTGGAAACCCACAACTGCCCGACTTTCCTATCCCGACTGAGTTCAAGGGCGCCGACGACTACCTTCTTTATCTCACGATGGAAGGCGCAAAACTTCGTTGGGGTGATACTCTCACCGATGAAATCACCGAACGTTTAGTCTTCGAGCTCGACGTCATTAAGAACATGGGTTTCAGTTCGTATTTCCTCATCACATGGGACCTAATAAAGTATGCTCGCAAGGAAGGCATACGAGTAGGGCCAGGGCGAGGCTCAGCTGCGGGTTGTGCAGTGGCCTACACGCTTTGGATAACCGATCTCGACCCCATCAAATACGATCTTCTGTTCGAACGTTTCCTAAATCCGTCACGCGTCTCGATGCCCGATATTGATATGGACTTCGATTCTCGCTACCGGGACGAGATGATTCGCTACATGGCTGACCAGTATGGACGCGACCACGTTGCCCAAATTGTGACGTTTAGTCAAATCAAGGCCCGGGCTGCGGTTCGCGACGCGGCTCGTGTTCTCGGCTATCCGTATGTCGTCGGCGACAAAGTGGCGAAGGCGATGCCGCCACTCGTCATGGGTCGCGATACGCCGCTTAAGTACTGTTTCGAAGAAACACCGAAACACAAGGACGGCTACAAGATGGCGGCCGAACTCCGTCAGATGGTCGAAGACGACCGAGACGTAGCGCGAGTGGTCGAAGTCGCCAAAGGTCTGGAAGGCATGAGACGTCAAGATGGCATTCATGCAGCAGCAGTGGTGGTTACTAAGGAGCCTTTAACCGAATACCTTCCCATCCAACGTAAGCCTGAGTCAGGGAAGGATCTTGAAGACGCACCGGTAGTCACCCAGTACGAAATGCACGGGGTTGAAGATCTTGGCCTGCTCAAATTAGACTTTCTCGGGCTTCGAAATCTCGACGTAATCTCCGACACGTTGGTATTGATCAACCAAGTGAAAGGCATCGAGGTTGATATCGACGCCGTGGACTTGGAAGATGCTACGACGTTCGAGCTTCTTCAACGTGGTCAGACCATTGGCGTGTTTCAGTTAGAGTCTGCGCCGATGCGTGCTCTCATGCGTTCTATGGCACCGACCGAATTCGAAGATGTCGCAGCGTTGGTTGCGCTATATCGCCCGGGCCCGATGGCAGCAAATATGCACAACGACTATGCAGACCGCAAAAATGGTCGTCAGGATGCTGCCCCGTTCCACCCGGATGCGACAGAGATTCTTGGAGGCACTTACGGCCTGTGTATCTACCAAGAAGAGTTGATGCAGTTAGCCCAAAAGTTCGCAGGATACGACCTGGCACAAGCCGACAACTTGCGTAAGGCTATGGGCAAAAAGAT
This sequence comes from uncultured Acidimicrobiaceae bacterium, assembly GCA_964551835.1. GTDB lineage: Bacteria > Actinomycetota > Acidimicrobiia > Acidimicrobiales > SZUA-35 > JAHDCC01. The sequence goes on from CAZKEM010000042.1 coordinate 22,785, forward strand.
TCGCGAAAAGATTCAGGCCGAACGGGCAGGTTTTGTTGACGGTTGCGAAAAGCAGGGGTACGGCCGTCAACTGGGTGAAGAACTATTTGACACGATGGAACCGTTCGCCGATTACGCGTTCAATAAGAGCCATTCATATGGCTACGGTTTCGTCAGCTATCAGACCGCATATTTAAAGGCAAACTATCCGGTCGAATACCTTGCTTGTTTGTTGACGAGTGTCAAGAGTAACCTCGATAAGGCGGCGATCTACTTAGGAGAGTGCCGCCAGATGGGCATCAATGTCTTGGTGCCCGACGTGAACCGGTCTGAGACCGACTTTTCTTCGATACCAGACCCTGACGGTGGAGAGCTGAACGCTATTCCCTTTGGTATGTCGGCAGTTCGAAACGTGGGCGAAGGGCTTGTTGAACTGATACTGAGGGCCCGGAAGGCCGGTGGTCGGTTTGAGAATTTCGTCGATTTTTGCGAGCGGGTCGACTATTCGGTTCTGAACAAACGGACGATCGAGTCGCTTATCAAGGCAGGCGGCTTCGACAGTCTTGGCCACCCGCGACAAGGCCTGCTGTTGGTTTATGAGGAGATAATTGAGAAGACCGTCGCCTCTCGCCGTGACCATGACTCGGGCGTCATGACGCTGTTCGGCATGTTGGAAGAAACAGAAGAAGGCGGTTTCGACGACCGTCCCGAAATCGGCGATCAGGAATTCGAAAAGTCGCAAAAACTGGCTTTTGAGAAGGAAATGCTCGGCCTCTACGTGTCAGCTCACCCCCTAATGGGCATGGAGGCAGCGTTGTCGCGTAAAGTTGAGAACGAACTAGCTGAGCTAGAAGATCTCGACGACGGTTCGATCGTTGTTGTTGGTGGCGTCGTGACGTCGTTGCAAAAGAAGTGGACCCGAAAGGGTGACTTAATGGCGATCCTCGTTCTTCAAGACTTGGCCTATTCGATCGAAACGATGGTTTTCCCGAGAACATTCGCCGATTACGGGCACCTTCTACAAGAGGATCGTGTCATCGTGCTTCGCGGTCGTGTTGACAAGCGAGATGATCAGCCGAAGATCATGGCTCAATCGATCGAAGTGTTCGAAGCCGAGATGGCGGGAGCCGCTCCGCCGCTGCGGCTCGAGGTTCGCCCTGACCAGCTTTCCGATGTCGTTTTGGAGCGTTTACGGATGGTGCTTTCAGAACATGAGGGTGACTCGCCGGTATATATTCATCTCAACGGAAGTCAGGCTGTGAAGTTGGCTGACGACTACTGTGTCGACACTTCTGAAGGCCTCATTCCTGAGCTACGAGTCCTCTTGGGCGAAGAGGCGGTAGTTCTCTAGTAACAATAGCGCTGGTTTATGGGGTCTATTGCTCGGCGCGTTGAGTGCTGATTCAGGGCCGCCGAATGCTATGATTTTGGATTGAACACTAGTCGGGAGAATACCCAAATTGAGCTCCTCAGACGATGGTGAGCAGTCGTCGGATATGACGTTAAGCGCTGGTGCTGCGCCAGAAGCTACTTCGGTTGCCGTTTATGTCTGCACTCACCGCCGGAACGGTCCGTTAGAAGTACTGCTTAACTCTTTGGTCAAAGCAGCCAATATTGTGCAACCTTCGATCGAGGTGGCCGTAGTCGTCGTCGACGACAATCCAGACGGGCGGGCTCGAGCCGTAGTTGATTCCTTCGATGGTTCTCGATTCGTGCGTGGCCTGCACTATCGACATTCTGGAGCGCAAAACATTTCCGTTGCTCGAAATATGGGTATGGAAGCGGCGACCGGGTTGGGGGACTGGGTTGCCATGGTTGACGATGACGAAACGGTCACTGAAGGTTGGATTCGCGAGCTCTTTGTGGTTCAGAGAAGAGTCGGCGCTGACGCTGTGACCGGACCTGTAATGCTCCGTTATCCGGAGGACTCACCTTCATGGATAACTGAACAGCCCTTTGGATCGATTACCGAAGCCGAGCTACGGCCTGATGGTTCACAAGTTCCTGTGTGTTCGACCGGAAACTCGATGATCAGGACCGCCTGGTTGGAAGATAACCCATCTATACGCTTCCGGTCTGACCTGGGAACCCTGGGGGGCGAGGACATGGTGTTTTACATGGCTGCGGTTGCCGCCGGTCTAAAAGCACACTATGCCCTCGATGCATTGGCTCACGGGGAAGAGCCGCCAGAGCGTTCAACGTTTGCTGCGATACTTCGGAGATGTTATTGGATGGGCAACACCGAATGCGTGACCAACCGTCGAAGTGGGTCAGCATCGCGCCCGAGACTCTTTTTGCGGGCATCTAAACGGCTCGTCGCGGTAGTTGTTCGCACATTCCGGCGTATCTTCTCAGGCGAATCGCCACAATTCCGGTTTGCGGCTGCAAAGATTGCCGAAGCCGTTGGCATGATAGTAGGTGTAGTCGGAGTGAAAGTGGAACATCGATGACCACATCGACCTTTCGAAGAAAAGAATCCAGCTCGGTGAGGACGTTTGAGAAATTTGGAGTCTACGGCGACGAGCTCGGACCTTTCGCGACGTTTTGTGCTCAGGCCGTTGTCTTCGTCGGGATGTTAATTGCCTTTCCCGCCATAAAGGACATTCCCGGACAACTTCCTTACGTATTGCTTATGTCAGCCGTGGGCGTCATGTTTCTGGCACCCCGAAACGCAGTAAAGAAGATGCCGTTTTCGGTATCACTCACGGCCTTTTTAGGTTTGATAGTGCTTTCGGTAATATGGTCACATAATGTCACCGGCACAATTTTTGATCTTCAACGTCGCGTCCCCCTGATCATCAGTTTTTCGATTGTCGCCGGCCTGCTGAAGTTCGAAGACCTCTCGAAGGCGTTGATTTGGTCGATCAGGTTTGCGCTGTTGGCCACGATTTTGGCAGTCTCGATAGACCCGGCGACGCGGGAACACATCAGCGAAGCCCAGTATGGGGACGAAAACCTACCGGGTTGGCATGGCTGGTACGCACACAAGAACTTTATGGCGCCGTTCTTTGGTTTCGGAGCAATGACGGTAGCCATGTTTGATCGCAATAAATGGACAAGGTGGCCCACGGTTCTCGGGTTGACGTTCATGATTTTTATGTCGGATTCGAGGACCGGCCTTTTTGCGTTTGTATTAATGCTTGGCGTGTGGTGGTGGCTAGAACACTTTTCCCAATTAGATGACCGTAACGGCGTAATGTTCTTCGTTTCGACCTTTGGCCTTGGACTACTAGCAATCATCGGAGGCGTTGCCTCGATTTCGGCAGTGACAGGCGCGGCGGGTAAGGACGCTAGTCTCAGCGGACGGACCGATATTTGGGCGAGCACATTCGAGGCTTTTCTGGAACGCCCATTTCTCGGCTATGGCCTGAATGGGCTTTTTTGGAGTGAACCGTTGCTGCCAAGAACAGCCGATCTTTGGCGATCGATCGGTTTCGAGGCATCCCACGCTCACCAAGGCATTTTGGACATTGGCGCCGAACTCGGGATTGTCGGCTGTGTGCTCTTTATGGCTATGTTTTACTCAACCTTCGGGGCCGGTTGGAAAATGATTAAGACCAACCGCAAAGTCGGCGTGTGGATCGTCGCCATCATGGTTGGTCAGCTATTTATGTCTCTATCTGAGAATGTGCTAACGGGTAGTTGGATCGTAATGATGGTTCTGTTCCGCCTAGCGACTATTCGTCGCAACGGCATGGAGTTCCCGGAACGAGGAACGAAAGCTCGTTCTAGCTGGGTTCTGCCTTAAGGTTCGGGTGCGTTGCGCCGGCAGAACTAGACGAACCTATGTCGCTGCTGCCTTCGCGGGGCTGCTCATCGTCGCAGTTGGTGCGGCCGGTTACGTTTTCACCCAAACAGGCGAAGATACAGATCAGCCACTTCGAGGACCAAGCCAGCGACCCGCTGAGGCCCTTAAAGCCGACCCGGCCGATGGTGTGTTGACTGTCCGCTCAAAGGATGGGGTTGTTCCCGGCCCGGAAATCATCGTCGAGGTCGAGGCCCCAGATCAGATGACTGAACTCCAGATCGGATTCGACCCGTCGTTTAGTCAACCAACCTGGCAGAGTCTTTCTGACGAAGTATCGGTCCAGAGCCCATCGACGGGCTACCAGACGGTCTTTGCCCGATTTCGGGAATCACCTGAAGCGACGCCGTCGCCGACGGTAGTCGCAGGAGTGATGATAGACCCAACCTATGAACAGGCAACCTCCGGTGAAGACGGCTCGTTTAAGAAGATCAGTTGGGTTCGCCCGTTATCGCCGACGACAATTATGGTTCGAGTAGAGGACGGTAGGCTGCTTCCTGGCAAACAAGAACCATACAATTTTGACAACCCACCCGACGGTGACGAAATATATAAACAAGGTCAGCTCTACCGGGTTACGCGAGATGGTACGGACTATGGCGAACAGGCCAGTGGGAGCAAGACGACACTCACCACCTACGCTCGACAAGTGGGGAGAAGTCTCGACTCCGAACAGTTAAAAGCTGAGAATTGGACCGTGTTGAAGGGTGAGTCGGCCGCCGAGATAGCCGCAGTCCAACGAATTTCAACCATCAACGGAACCACTACGGACAGCGAAGAACAGACCATCGCTCCGCTCGTTCACGACATCGTCTTCGAACTCGAAACCGAACTTGAAATAGGCGAAGAAATTGAGTTCGGTTCTTCCGTGAACGAAATAGAGGCGTTCACGTATGTGCACGATCCGCCGAATTCAATCAGCCCGGCCGTCCACGTCAATCAGATCGGCTTCAGGCCCGACAACGAGTTGAAAGTCGGGTACGTCTCAGGTTGGTTTGAGGGCGCCGCAAATGTTGACTACTCGAATCACACCGAATTCACCTTGCGGGATGTCACAACCGGTCAAGACGTGTTTACTGGATCAGCATCGAAGCGATCTCGAGGTGACGAACATGGCAAGGGTGACTTAACCGGCACCGACGTGTTCGAACTCGACTTCTCTGAATGGAGCAAGCCTGGCCGGTACCAGATCTGCGTTACCGACGTTGGGTGTTCGGTCGAGTTCGACGTAGATGACGGGGTCTGGCGTAAGGTAACGGGCACTGTCGCCCGGTCGATGTATCATCAGCGCAGCGGTATCGCTTTAGGTCCCCCGTACAGCTCGATACAGCGACCTCGCCCGTATCACCCCGACGACGGTGGCCAAGCCGTCCAATCGAACTATTCGAGCCTAGATGCGCTTGGAGAGCCGTTGGATGATATTTTTGCCGGCCTAGTCGAGGGTCGAACCGACACGGTGGTACCTCAAGCTTGGGGTGGTCATTTCGATGCCGGGGACTGGGATCGAAGAATCCAACACCTCTGGTATGTACGGTCGGCGATTCAGCTGGTTGAGGACTACCCAGAAACCTTTGCCGATCTTGAACTTAACCTGCCTGAAAGCGGAGACGCTGTTCCGGATTTGCTGGACGAAGCTATGTGGTCGCTTGACGTCTACCGTCGGATGCAAGGAGATGATGGAGGCATTCGAGGAGGCATCGAGGCATCTGAACATCCCCAACCGAACGATTCTTCTTGGACCGATAACCTGGCGGTTTTTGTGTTTGAAGCAGACCCGTGGTCGAGCTACCTGTATGCGGGCGTTGCCGCGGAGATGGCCGTTGTTCTCGGTCGGTACGACTCCGAGAAGGCAAACGAGTACAAAGCGTCGGCATTGCTGGCCATGGAATGGGCTGAACGGCAACCTCAGCACCCAACGAAAGCAGAGAAGGTTCAGGACCAACGCGTGGTCGCCGCAGCTGCGTTGTTGAAGTTAACCGACGACCAGCGATGGAACGATGTCTTCGTAGAACTTACGACCTTTGACTCTTCGGTCGAAGAATTTATGAACTGCCAATCTCACGATATTTGTGACGCAGCATGGATTTACCTAGGGGCCGACGAGTCAGTTACCGATGCTGCGGTGCGTCAGGGGATAATCGACTCGTTTGTTCGGTCGGCTGACGGCGTCGTCGCAGGTGTCGAAAGCTCGGCGTATGGTTGGGCGCTTGAGAACGGCAACGTACCGTTGGTTTGGGGCCTCGGGCCGGGTGGAAATCCCGACGCGGTGGGTCTACTGCATGCCTTCGAATTGACCGGTGAGAGCAAGTATCGAGAAGCGGCGTTGCGTACAGCCTCGGTGACGTTAGGGGCCAACCCAAGAAACACGGTTTTTCTGACCGGCGTCGGCAGAACACCGGTAAGACACCCGCTGATTGTCGATACCAGAAATGGTGGTCTACCCGTTTGGCCGGGAACGCCGGTCTTTGGGCCTCACGAGCTGAATTCTATAGCGGATGAGTCGTGGGTGAGTGAGTATATGGTTGAGCCCACAGGCGCTACCCCAGGAGTCGTGGATGTGCCGTATCTTTGGCAATGGCAAGACATAGGAGGTGTGGCGATGTTCAACGAATACACCGTTCACCAGAGCCACGCAGGAACCCTTCACTCATTCGGATTACTAGCAGGGACCTCCGACAAGAACCCGTTTGCACAGGTTGCAGGCTCCTAGCCTTCAAGTTCGGGACGCATCGGGGTTGGGAGCCCCTCGATTGTGTTGGTAAAGAGAGTCTTAAGCCGGAGCGACTCATACGTATTGTTGAATTCTGAGACGGTAGTTGCTCGTCCTGCTTCGCCCATGGTTTGGCGGAGGGAGCCGTCCGACAGTAGTTGGTCCAAACGTCCCGCTAGGTGCTCGATGTCGCCTGGGCGAACTATGAAGCCGTTGACTCCATCCTCGACGAGTTCGCTGACTCCGCCAACTTGGGTCGCAACGACCGGAACCTGGCTAGCAAGTGCCTCCATCAATGAAACAGGAACGCCCTCGGCGTAACTAGGTAGCACGAGAATGTGGGAGCGTTTAAGGTAATCGGCGACCTCGGTTTGAGATAGGTAACCGGTAAACGTAACGTGGTTTCCGAGATCGAGTTTGTCCGCCAATTTCTCAAAGCGAGTTCGTTCAGGGCCGTCACCAATGATTGTCAAACGCAGCTGGCCATGTTCGGCGGTAAGTGTACTGATTGCGCGAAGTAGGTCCGAGATGCCTTTGAGTTCGGCTAGGCGGGCAACGAAGATGATTTCCGAACCGACTCCGACATGTTCGACCGGTGTCAGCGTTTCGGTATTTATGCCACAGTGAATAATGTGTAGCTTCTCGACGTCGCCAGGTTCGGCAAATATCGCCGCTTGACTTCGGCAGAAGTAGCTGATGCACGCGACAAACGCCGCCTTGTTGATCTTTGCGTCGAGCCGCCACGTCGCAGCTTCAAAGAAGATACCCGGACCGTGTAACGTAAAGCTAAAGGGAACCCCGGAAAGCTCGGATGCAAGCATCGAAACCGTGCAGCCTGAGTCGCCGAAATGGTTATGCAGATGTTGGACCTTCCGGGACTTTAGCTCTTCGGCGAGCAGGCCCGCTTCGGCGAAATAGAAGAGCTGGTACAGACCGCCCTTTATTCCTGCTCGTTTGGTCGACCACGCTAACCGAAGCCCGTTGAGATACCGACGGGGAGAGCGGACCAGAAGCTTTGCGTGACTCACGAAAAGTTTCGGTGACTTGGCGGCTTCCAGAATATAGGTAACTTTGTCTTGCTCTGCTTGCTGCTCCGGTCCGACGATGTGGCTCGTGTCCGGCCGCCGGATCGCAAAGGTCTCGATTTCGACTCCGGCTTCTCTCAGGGCCGCCAACTCCCGTTGAATCCAAGTGTCTGTGGCACGAGGGAAAATGGCGGCCAGATAGGCAACTCGAATCTCACTCATGTTACCGATCGCTGGTATGGGTCGGCAGCGGTGGTGTCGTCGCGGCGGCGAGCTGGCGTTCGATCTGTGCGCTGCGTTGAATTGCGTCGGCAATGGAAACTTTCGGTTCCCAACCCAGCATCCTCTTAGCCTTGGCATTTGTGTATCGAAGCGGCTTGAATCGCGCATGTAGCCGATCTGGGATCACGATCCCGGGGAACTTGGCCCGACCTCCAACCAACTTTTTGTTGGCGAGTTTCATGCCGCCAGCGAAGGTCCGAACAACCGCCCACGGGACCTTGACGGTCTTGGGGACATCGATGACGGCCTCGACCATCTCGGCATAAGCTTGCTGCGTTGGAAGGTCATCGTCGACGATATTGATAGTCTCGCCGCTAAGCGAGGAGTTTGTTTCCGCCAGTTTCTCGGCGGCGGCCACGATGGCGTCCGCACAGTTATCGACATAGGTCATAGGCAGCGTAGAGGACGAGCCAATCCGAAGGAATCGAGGTCCAAGGGGAGACCCGAGCAACGCATGCCACAGCTCACCTGCACCAAAGATCATGCCGGGCCTTAGAATAACCACTTGGTTTCCTTCGACTTCGCCGAACGTTCGGTAAAGGTCTTCCTGGATTAGTTTTGTCTCCGTGTACTCGTCGCGGCCGTCAACGTCAACTACCAACTCCGCAGACTCGTCGATAACGGTGTTGGGCTTAGTTTGAAGGTATTCATAGACGGAGAACGTGCTGACGCCGACCAGGTTCTTTACATTTGCTTGAGCCATCGCTAGCAAGAGATTTTCGGTCGCGACGACAGTTCCCGCAAATTGGCTATAGAAATCCCCAGCTTTGGTCGCTGCCAAATGAACGACGACATCGACTTCCTCGAGCGCGGTCACAAGAGCTTGGCGGTCTCTAAGATCGACTTTGGCTATCTCAAAGTTTGGTTTGTCGAACCATTGCCTCAGGCCTGCGGCCTGGCTTGCAGGTCGGACTATTGCTCGCACGTCGAGGCCTGCGTCCATGGCCGATGCAGTCACCGTTTGGCCAACAAATCCGGTAGCTCCGGTTATAAACATCTTCATATTCGAGATTCCTCAGCTAGCAACTGATCAACCAACAACGAAGCATGCAACATTTGCTCGGGGGTCACTGGCATTTCAGTTCCAGCAATAAGGGCTTTGTACACCTCGTCGAGCATTTGATGGAGCCCGTGATATGCGCCCTTCTGCATGATCTTTTTCCCGACGTTGGACACGCCTGATTTAACGAGTTCCAGCCCGTTGGCTATGTGGTTAGCGATGGGGGAGAGTTGCCCGCCTCCGGTTCGTGGGATGACCGCCCGTAGATAAGGTTGGAAGAGGTCGGTTTCGGCGTAGCCGCGAGTTCCGCGAACCGTTATTGAGAAGCCATCTGGTGCCGCGTCGGACTCGAAACGTAGGCGTCCGTGAACCGGCCCCGTTTCGCTACGACCGACCATGATGGCGTCCAGGTTGTCGTATCTGAAGATCGGGCTCTCGGAGTGGTTGTTCCATGCCGCCCCAACCTGGCTGAATTGGGCATCTCCAGTGAGATGGAGCAAGAGATAAGACAGGTGGGTGGTGAAGTCGTGAATCACACCGGCGGGCATCTTATGAATCGGGCTCGGCATGTTTGGGTCACCGAATCGGCCTGCCGGGTCTGTAACCGGTAGGGTGACGCGGATCTCGACGTCTCGGATACTTCCAAGGTCGCCATTGTCGATCATTTCCTTAATCGCTACTACGCCAGAATTGAATCGGTAGTTGTGGCTTTTGAGTAGGTGTCGGCCGTTCTTTCTTGCCACCTCTTGGAGAAGTCGGAGCTCGTTAGAGGTTGGGGTAATAGGCTTTTCGCAGATGACGTGTGCGCCGCTGGTCAATGCTTCGGTCACCAGGGCTACGTGGGACTGGGGTGGAGTAAGGATGTGAACGACATCCGGTTTGGTTTCGCTCAACATTTGAGAAATATCGGTGAACGATGAATCGGCGCCAAATTTGTTAGCCCCGTATTTGGCCGATGCAGGAGAGAGGTCGCAAACAGCAGCAAGTTCGACGTGGCCCGACACGTCACCAGCCACAGCCGTCTTGCCTGAAAGGAATGATAAGTGTTCTTGAGAAATCCCGCCTGAGCCCACGACGGCGGCCCGTAAAGGGCCCGTCTTGCGGCGAGGTTCTGCATTGTCCGGCATAAGTAGTTATCTTTCAACGATTTTATGTTTGGCTTCAGAGAACGAAGTTTACGGGAAAGAACGGGTGGATTTACGACTGAAGACAACGAGATGTACCCAATTGGGTGCGAATAGGTGTTTTGTCGGTCATAGTGAACGTCGCAACCCGACAGATTGTTGAAGCTAACTGCTGTAGGACGGAAGTCATAGTCGACCACCGTCGCTAGGTTGGGGACTACTGGAGCAGATTCCTAGACTAATCCCTGACAGCATTTGACTACGCCCGCCCGAAAAAACCCTGGTTAGAGCTGCCAATTTCCCGAGGACCTATGACATCCGAAATTTCTAGTGCCGATCACGAACCGGTAGATTCGAAGCTAGCATCCGACAGCAATAACAGCACGAGTGTTTCGGTGATCATCCCTGTCGGCGGCGCTGACGACGATCTTCGGTACCAACTCGAAGCCCTCGCCGCCCAAGACTACGATGCTCGCTGGGAATTGGTTATTTCACTCAACACAAACTCGAAGGCTGAACGAACACAGCTGGACAAGTTGCTGGGTCTGCACGATCTCGCAGAAGTAAACGTTGTTGACTCTTCAAATGTTCGGAGCGCGGCCCACGCCCGAAATGTTGGTGCAGAGGCAGCCAAAGGTGAGTACTTGATGTTTTGCGACGGTGATGATATTGCCGACCGACAATGGTTGTCGACCATGGTCAAAGCCCTCGGCAGCCACGAAGTCGTGGGTGGCCATCTGGACGAGTCTTTGTTAGAGATCGATGGCCAGCGGGATTGGCGCCCACCAGCAACGCCAGGAGCGCTTCCGACCTTTCTTGGGAAGCCGTTCCTCGTGTCGGCCAACATGGGTCTACACCGCCACCACTTTGAAAGAAGTGGAGGCTTTGACACGTCTCTTATCAGGTGCGAGGACATCGATTTTTCATGGAACCTGCTCGAAGCGGGGCTCGAGTTAACGTATGTGCCCGAGGCGATCATTCATTATCGGCATCGACGCGGACTGAAGTCGATGATGATGCAGCACTACTTGTACGGTCGCGGTTTCAGTCAACTGTTGGCGACTAGGTCCGTCCCGGGCGAGGAAAAACGAACTGGATTGTCCTCACTGAAGCCAAATAATCAGGCGGTACATAAGAAGACTCCAGTATATTATTGTCGTCGAGGGTCAATAGCCGCTGGCCGGGTGGTCGGGCTGGTCGAGGCGCACCTCGGGCATCGGGTCAAGCGGGGATAGTATCGTGGACGGGTTGGACTTGAGTTGCGCGAACTTAGTGGCTAGCCGTGCCAGGCGAAGGAAAAAATTATGGAATTAGCATTTGTATTCACAGCACTGAGGCGGCGAGTCTGGGTCATCGTTCTATTCACTGCTTTAGGCTTATTGGCCGGCCTGTTCGGAGCCCCACGTTTGTCCGATAGCAGCCAATGGCAATCGGAAGCTCTTATCAATATCCAACCACCGAGCAGCCAAGATGATATTTTCTCCGAAACGATCAACCCTGAACGTTATGTGGCTAGCCAGATCGCAGTTTTGCGAAGTGAGGCTACGGCGTTGGCGGTCTCGGAGAAGATCGACAATCTCGAAGTCGGAAACGTTCTGGCTCAGATCGCGATTGAGGAGCGACCGGAAACCGACATCGTGGTTGTTACCGCGACGGCTCCCGACCAAAATACGACTCAAGAACTTGTTCGTACCTATGTTCTGACCTACCAAGAGCAACTCCCACTCGATGACGAGGAGCGAATTCAGGCCCTGCAAGTGGCCGAAGCCGACCTCGAAACGCGACTCGCCGAGGTCAATCAAGAGTTAGGACAGCGAATAACGGCAGGGAGAAACAATCAGAACGCCCGACCGAGCCCTGAATCCGCCGACCCAGGTTTAGCTTCGCAGCGAACATTACTCCAGGATCAGCTAAGTCGAAACCAGCAGCGTCAAGACGAACTTGAATCATCAAAGGCTCGAATCAACACTCGGATTATTCAAGAGGCATCGACGCCAGTACGGGTGTCGAGTAGAACCGGCATCGTCCTACCCGCTGCCGTCGCTGCTGGGCTTATCCTCGGAACTGTACTCGCTCTACTCATGGCCAGATTCTCGAACAAGGTTCAAGACGATCGAGCCGCAGAGCTGATCTTGGGTGTTCCCGTCGTTGGCGAATTCGACCACTACCGTTCACTCGCTAGAGAGCACTTGGCGGCCTTCCAACGGCTGCCAGACGATGCGGTGCCACTCGTCGAACAACTCTGCGTTCGCGCCGAGGCTAAAGCTCAGCTGAACGTTCCGCTGACCGTTGCCGTTGTCGGTACCCAACGAGGCGCCGGAGCTACAACCCTCGCACTTGCTATGGCTGAACGGTTCGCCGGTCTTGGTTCCTCAGTGGTGTTGGTCGATGCCGACGTTCGTGACCCGCGAGTAACCGAGCTATTCCATGCTGGCGTCGACGGAGGTATCCCTTCGGTTCTCGCGAACGACGGCGCACTCGTAGATCAACGGGGCCGCTCGGTGTTTACCCGAACTATGGACCCTGAGGTTCGAGTTCTCGGCTTAGGGCCCAACCGCGCAGTCGCCTCGTTGCGGCGTGACACAGTCAGTTCAGTACTCAGAGCGGCCTGTCATCAAGGTGCGGTTGTGGTTGTCGATGGCGGACCGGTTTTTGACTTGGCTTCTACCGTTCAGCTCACCCAGCTTGTCGACGCAGTAGTTGTTGCAGTGCCGCTGCAGCGACAAAAGGCTGACGAGCTGGCCGACTTGTCCCGTCAGCTTGGACCGGTCCAAGACAAACTGCTTCCGGTTCTGACCTACCCAGCGTTGCGCGCCGCGAAAGAAAAGTCGGTGCGTTTCGACGCTGATGGCCCTCAAGAATAGTTTGCTGGTCTCGGGCAGCAGGAGTTGCCCTTGAGCCCGATCTTTGGTCGTGTCACCCCTGAGGAGCTTCGGCAACTATCAACCGATACGATGCTCCGGTTGCATTTCCTTGGCGAGTGTGTGATGCTCGATAACGGTCGACTGGATAACAGCTCGGGAGACTAAGGCGAAATACGTTCACGGCGGCGGATTTTACCGAGGAGAATCGGGACAGATGAAGAGCCCAAACCCAGCCGAGGTGCCGGTCGTTATGTTGTGCGGTGGCCTAGGAACTCGCATCCGAGAGGCTTCAGAGAAGCTGCCGAAGCCACTTATCGAAGTTGGTGGTCAACCTATTCTTTGGCATATTATGAAAATGTATCGAGCCCACGGGTTCCGCAGGTTTGTTCTGTGCCTGGGATATAAGTCTTGGTCGATCAAGCGATACTTCTTACAGTATGACGACTTGAGGTCGGACTTAGTCATCGATTTAGGTGCAGGAACAAAGCACCGTGCCAACACGGGTGAACCTGAAGACTGGGAGGTAACGCTTGTTGACACAGGCCTTCACAGCGGCACTGGCGAGCGGCTACGACGGGTTCGCCAATACTTAGACAACGAGTACTTTATGGTCACCTATGGCGACGGGTTAGGCAACGTCGACCTCGGGACTGAACTCGTCACACTGGCTAACTCGAATTTTGCTGGCTTGGTAACTGGAGTCCACCCAACCTCTCGGTATGGCGAACTGGGAACCGATGGCAGCGGCGTGGTAACCAATTTTGCCGAGAAACCACCCTCAGAAGGCTGGGTATCCGGTGGCTTCTTTGCATTTAGGAACGCATTCCTTGATTATCTCCCGGACGACGAACCAGAACACTTCTTTGAAAGGGCGCCGATCCAGAGGTTGACGGTCGAACACAAACTAGGCCTATACCCGCACAGCGGCTTCTGGATGGGCATGGACACCTTTAGGGAATACAACGCGTTGAACCAGTTGTGGGAAAACGACGAGGCTGCTTGGAAGGTCTGGTAGGGCTTAGCTACTCCGAAGCGGCAGAGCGTGCGGCCGAAACCTCTTCGTCTTCACGAAGGTCGATTACGTTCACGCGCTGTAGCGATAGTTCCGCGGCTAACCGATCCCTGCTTCTATCTCGAAGATCGATAACGTCGGCCCGAGGGAGACTGGCAACCAATTCGGGCTTGTTCTCGCTGTCCTTCGATGGGTCGGTATCGATAGCGTCGGTGGCTTGACCAGACCGGCGAACGAGTCTTAGAGGTAGCAGCGCTAAGGTGACCACTACCTGTTCGACGGTGGCTAGTAGGATACGTAGATCAAGGCTGATGGTCCAGTTCTCGACGTAATGAAGGTCCAGGCGACGGTATGCATTAAAGGCGGCATTCGATCGGGCTTCGACCTGCCAAAGTCCAGTAATTCCAGGTCGTACTTCAAATCGGTCACGAAGCTCTTCGTCGAAGACCTTTTCTTCTTCAGGTAAAGCTGGGCGGGGCCCAACTAAACTCATATCACCCTTGAGAACGTTCCAGAGTTGAGGAAGTTCGTCGATTGAGGTTTCCCGAAGTATTCGACCAACCTTGGTGATTCGTGGGTCATGAGAAAGTTTGAATAGGGGCCCAGATCTCTCATTCTCGCTCTCGAGCTGGGCCTTGAGCTTCTCAGCGTCGGCGACCATCGAGCGAAACTTAATCATTGCGAACGGCTCGCCGCCAACGCCGACCCGCTGGGACGTGTATGTTAGTTTTCCGCGGTCTTCTAACCAAATGGCTAGTCCGGCAAAGGCCATGATTGGTGCAGCCAGGGTAAGAGCCACAACAGATCCGACTATGTCGAGCAGGCGCTTGATATGAAGCTGCCATTTAGCGACGCTATTGTCGCTCATGAAGATTAGGGGTTCGTGCGTTAACGAACGCACCTCGAAACGTCCCTCCCACATTCGACTGACGCCTGTTGTCAGGTGAACGTCGTATTGGGCGTCGAACAATTCTCTTGTGAGATTTCGGAACTGTTGGCCGCGAAAGCCTGTGGCAGTGATGACGGCACCGGTGGCTTCGTGCTGGTGCATCAGCTCGACGAGACGGGTTGTCGGCCCGATCCAGTATGATTCTAAGCCGCTACGCTCTGCGACGGACAAATTCCCTATCACGCCACGTAGGTCGAAGTTGGACTCAGGGTGGTCGAGGATTAGCTCGGCTAATTCACGTGCTTCCTCTCCAGCACCCACGATTACGACGGGCTCAGGACGTCTGAGGGCAGCTACATCGGGAGCCAATGCACGAACAAAGCCGCGTGACAGCATTCGGCAGGTAAAGACGATTGCGGAACCGAAGAGAAGTTCCCAGGCGCCAATGTTCCAGTTCGCAAATGCAGAGAACACGGTGACCGAAGCAGCGCCGCCAATAATAGCGACGAAGACCCGAGAGATCTCTTCGGTTCGTGGAAGCTCCGGGCGGCCAACATAAAGCCCTCGACGATGCATCAATAATAGTGTCGCTGCAGAGCCGACAACGACCAGCCAAACCGATCTTGAGTTCGACCTGAGCTCAACCGGGGTGATGTTGCTCGCCAACAGAATAGACAGCCAACCGGCCGACACAAAGAACGTGTCGAGAGTTCGTTGAATGTTTCTTCTGTCGGAGGGCTTACCAGCCACAAAACCAATATTCGCCATCAAACGCCTTCTATTCCCACTACCTTATTTCTACCAAGTGTTTAGTGTAAATTCGGCCAAATAGTGTGCATTGAGCTAATCTGCTTAGCTTTAGCGCATCGGATAGGTCCGACCGTACCATACCTGGAGCTAGCTCCGCAGGAGAAGATGCCGATGAAGTATTCTCAGCCAGTTTCAGACGTTTAGTTCGACAAGTAGCCGGCACCGACTCAGATGGTATAAGGTCTAGGTGACCGGACCTAGGTGGAGGCCGCGTTGACCGCCGGGCTTGCGTAGCGAGACCCTTCACGCCAACTACGAGGTACCGAGATGATACTTGTTGACCGAGCGCTTCAACGAAGGGCGGCGGAAGACAATCCAGTTCGCGTAGCGGTAACAGGCGCAGGGTTTATAAACCGTGGGATGACAAACCGGATTGTGAATCATACGCTCGGAATGGAACTCGCTGTAATCATCAACCGAACTCCCGAAAATGCGCTCCGCTGTTTCGCCGAGGCTGGGATCGTGGACCCTGTTGAGTCAAAGACAGTAGCGGACCTTACCCGAGCGATCGAGGCTGGAAGGCCATCGTTCACGACTGACCACACGGTTGCGACCGGATGCGGCCTGGTCGACTGCCTCATCGAAGGAACAGGTACAATCTTCCACGCCACCCCGATCGTTCTTGACGCGATCGATAATGGCCAGCACGTTGTGATGCTAAATGCCGAGCTGGACGGCCTACTAGGCCCTCTTCTGCACGCCAAGGCACAATCCGCTGGTGTTGTCTACACGGGATGCGACGGCGACCAACCAGGTGTCCAGATGAATCTGTTGCGGTTCGTCCAGGGGATAGGCCTCCGGCCACTCGTTGCCGGAAATATCAAAGGCATGCTCGACCACTATCGCAACCCGCAAACGCAGGAGAAGTTCGCGGCGCAGTGGGGTCAGACCGCGGAAATGGTAACGAGCTTCGCCGATGGAACCAAAATTGCGTTCGAGCAGGCCGTTGTGGCAAACGCAACTGGGTTTACCGTCGCCGAGCGAGGCATGATTGGACCAGAATTCGATGGGTTTATCGATGACGCTACCAAGTTCTACGACCTTGATATGTTGGAAACTTCCGGTGGGATCGTCGATTACGTGGTTGGGACAAGGCCGAGTCCCGGCGTGTATGTCTATGCAGTTCATGACGACCCGCAGCAACATATTTACCTCAAATACGGCAAGCTCGGTGATGGCCCGCTGTACTCGTTCTATGTCCCGTACCATCTCTGCCATTTCGAGGTTCCGAATGCGGCGGCTCGAGCCGTTTTGTTTAACGACGCAGTCATCGAGCCGACTCATGGCCCGCAGGTTGATGTGGTCACAATCGCTAAGACTGATTTAGCGGCTGGACAGACCCTGGACGGTTTGGGTGGGTTCGATAGTTACGGGCTCTGCGAACGCAACGATGTCGCAGAGGCCGAAAATCTTTTACCTATTGGGCTGGCCGAAGGCTGTAAGCTTCGGAATCGGATCAGTAAAGACCAGGCCATCTCGTATGACGATGTCGATGTGCCGACGGGTCGCCTAGTGGATCAGCTCAGAACAGAACAAGCGGCGATGTTCAGCTAGTAGTTCTGTAACCTCGGGCCGCTGGTGGCCCGACTGGCTTCCGCCTCGTAGTACGCGTACTTCTTTCGTCTGAAAAGTCCGTCTCTTTTGAATCGTTGACGATTCATGACCGCTCCCAGCAGTTTCGAACCACTTCGCTCAAGGTCGCTCCTGACCTGAAGCAAGTCGGAGGTTTCGGTGCGTTGGGTATCGACAACCACGAGGACGCCGTCGACATGTCGGGCGGCGGAAACCGCGTCGGCGGTCGAAAGAACTGGAGGAGTGTCGACAACGATGTAGTCAA
The DNA here is from genome assembly GCA_964551835.1 of uncultured Acidimicrobiaceae bacterium. Classification (GTDB taxonomy): domain Bacteria; phylum Actinomycetota; class Acidimicrobiia; order Acidimicrobiales; family SZUA-35; genus JAHDCC01. The sequence continues at coordinate 40,122 of CAZKEM010000042.1, forward strand.
CATCGTTTGCCCTAAGCTCTTTGATCATCTGTTCGAACCGGCTTGAGCTGAGCAGCTCGCCAGGGTTACCAGGTGGTTGACCAGATCGGACAATCCATAGATTCTCGACGTTGGGAACCGGGTCAATCGCCAGCTCCGCGGTGTTATTCAGATATTCGGCCAAACCCGGCTTGGGTGACTCGATTCCGAACAGCCGCTCGAGGGAAGGTCGGCGCATATCGCCGCTGATCAGAACGACCCGCGAACCGTTCTGTGCTAGGGAGACAGAGAGGTTGGCCGATGTGACACTCTTGCCTTCGCCCGGTGCTGAACTCGTTACCAGAATGGAGCTGATGTCCGCTGACGCGTTGAGGAATTGCATCGAACTACGCAGCCTTCGAAAGGCTTCTCGAGCGGCGCTTACTCTGTTGGAACCGCCGGAGAATGTCATCACCAGACTCGACGCCCCGGTTCGTTGCCGGAAGCCGAGTAGCGGCACCGACCCCATCACAGAAGTGCCCAACGCCAATGCGACATCGCCTTCATCTCGGGCCGTCGTATCCAGGCGCTCCAGCACGAAGGCGGCCACGATGCCGAAAACAAAACCTACTATCAAGCCACCTAGGCTAAGAAAGGAGTTTGGCACTCCCAGCGGCGAGGTTGGCGCCTCGGCAGTGGCTAGGACCACTGCCGGTGGGGATTGTTCCAACGCAACCATCTTTGATTCCGATTCGGCTCGTTCCGTTATCAGCTGCCGCTTCCGGGTCTGTACACTGCCTAGTTCTGACTGGAGAGCTGATTTGTTGGCGTCGGAACTAGTGGCGATCTGGCCTCGAAGGGTTTCTTCGGATATAACGATCTCGTCGATTTGGGCTGTGGCAGAGTTAATAGAAGTCGTATGAACTTCAAGAGCTGCCGCTAGGCGGTGTTGGTTGTAGATGGCAACAAAAGCGTTGACTATTGCAGAGGCGGCTTGGGGGTCGGTCGAGTTGTAAGAGGCGACCAAGACGTCAGACTTTGGGACGAACTTGACTGAAAGTCCGCCTAGAAGCCCAGCGGGGGTCGCATCTGATTGGGTCTTCTGTTTGACCTGAACAGCGATTTCGTCCGAAGCAAGAATCTCCTTCTCTTTCTCCAAGTTCGGCGACGTAAGTCGATTCTCGATGGATCCAACAGGAGTGGGGTACAAGGCAACCTTCGACACAGCCTCGTACCGTTCGATCCGAGACCCGGAGTAGGCGGTAGCCGCAAGGAGCCCTGCGATTGTTAGGCCGATCACAACCCACTTACGCAGTCGAATAGCGCGTAAATAGTCCTCAAGTCGGGCGGTGTCTGGAACACCACCATCTGGGTGGTACATCAAGGTTTACTCATCCCTGCTGGAATCGCGGCGTTAGTAAATCAGAAGAAACGCTAGCATCGGAGACCTCACGTGTCTACCATTTCGACCGTAATCGGAGAAGCTGATCGGCTCGATTGACATGAACTGAAACCGGTTGACCAGCTGTCGAAAAAATGGTGAGGGTCCGACATCTGAAACCTATATCGGACTAGCGTTTGCCGGAATAAGGAGTTTCTCACACCTTAGTGGCCGATCTCGAGCCAAACTGTGAACGAAAGGTAGTCTCTTGCAATGGTTGTGCCGTCGCTTCTGTCCCAGTTAGGCCTTGAATTAGACGGCCCTGGGGTGAGGCCTAAAGCGCCATGTCATTAGTGTCGAACCGTCGCGAGGTGTCACCGCTGCCCGAGGTTTGCCTCTCCGAGGCCGAAATAGACCTCACCGACGACGGTGACCGACCGGCGATTAATAGTCGCGCAGAACCTGCATCGACGCTCTATACCCGTGGAGGCAAGCGGGCTCTCGATATCGTATTGTCGGTCCTGTTGCTTGTTGGTTTGGCTCCGGTCTTCGCAATTGTTACATGGTTAGTCAGAACTCGCCTTGGTTCTGGCGGGGCGATCTTTAGACAGCGCAGAATCGGACTTGACGGAGCCGAATTTACAATGTACAAATTTCGGTCGATGCTGCCAGATCGGCGGGTTGTCGATCGCAGTTTTGAAGGACCCGACCGGCGCCGAACCCACAAGAGCGACGACGACCCGAGGCACAGACCATTGGGCCGATTCTTACGTTCGGCCAGTTTGGACGAGCTTCCTCAGTTATGGAACGTCTTGAAAGGGGAGATGAGCTTGGTGGGTCCCCGTCCTGAAGTGAAAGAAATCGCAATAAGGAATCACCTGCTAGATCACCCACGCCATCGAGTTAGACCAGGCATCACTGGACCTTTCCAGGTATCTGAACTACGTTTCGAAGGACGGCTTGAACTCGGATTCGAGATGGATACTGACTACACCCGAAGTATCGGACTAGTTTCGGATTGCGGATACCTTCTGCAAACGCTCGCCGCGCCATTTACAAGGAGAGGTCGATGACCAACTCACTAAAAGTCTTGTACCTTTGCACAGGCAATATTTGCCGAAGTCCAACAGCAGAGCTGATGTCACGGCAACTGTTCGGGGACGATCGGGTCAAATTCCGGTCAGCTGGGTTCATCGCCGAAGGTCAGCGTTGCCCTCAAAAGCTGGTCGATGTCCTAGCACAGCGAGGTGTTGACGCAACGCATCATCGGAGCTATCAGGTGGGAGCGGCAAGCTTGGGAGAGGCTGATCTGGTATTAACCATGGAGGCAGCTCACGTTCAAAAAGCCACCGTTTTGGACCGAGAATGCTTCCGAAAGATAATTCCCTTGCGTGAAGTCGCTGAGCTGGTTCGCAGCGGCATGTTTGGAGGCCTTGAGCACTTTCTTGATGACGTAAACAGCGGTCGCGACCCGTTCCGCTATATGGAGACACGCTGGGACGTAGATGACCCCTACGGTCAATCTACTGGCCATTATCGCGCGGCCGTAGATGAGATCTGTGAGCTTATCCAGGTGGTTGGCGAGCGCATCGTCGAACTAAGCGGAGCCCGGCCCGTCTAAGAACCAGTTCTCCAAGTGAGGATCGAGTTCAGGTAGTAGTTGCCGACAGTGGCAACAACAATCGACGCGATAAACGCTAACAGGCTGACTTGTGGCCACGTTACAAAGAGCGGGTTTCGGTCTGTTCCCGAAGACAGCATTGTCAGCACTCCAGTCGAAACGACTATGCTATGGGCGCTAACCATATGGAAGCGGACGAGCCCTCCCCAGATGGCTTTGCCCTGGTGAGCGAAGGGCGAAAAAGTAAAGACGTTGTTACCCCAGTAGTTCGACAAGATACTCGCTTCGATACCCAGTACGGTCGCGACAAAATTGCGCGAGACGGAGAATGGTCTGGCGAGGTCGACGTAGTCGATGAGACCAAAAACCTGAGTGGCCGAAACTCGGACGACTAGACCGACCACTCCTACTAGAACGTAGGCCGAAAACCGGGCCGAGATAAGACGGCCCATTGTCAGCTCAACGATGGTCAGCAAGTAGGTAATAGCAACCGACGACGTCAGCTTGGTAGTCCCGTGCACTCGGCTCTGGAATTCGTACCCTACTTCGACTACGTCCGGCCGCGGCCGTCGAGCCAAGAACTCCAAGAGTATCTTGAAACCCCGTGGGTTGATAGTACGTTTGACATCAGTAAACCGGCTACTAGAAAGCGCGAAGAAGCCGCTCATAGGGTCGGTAGCGTTGACGTTGAGAAGCCGTCGAGCCAGAACTGAACCGGTCCAAGACACGAACCGGCGCGTCGGAGAGAAGTCGCCGTAGCTGCCGTCTAGCCCCTCTCGAGAGCCGACGGTTATGGACGCTCGTTCGTCCAGAATTGGCTGGACCAATTCCGGAATGATCTTCTCGTCGTGCTGAAGATCAGCATCCATCACGACATAGACTTCGCCTTCGGCCAGCGTCATTCCGTCGAACACGGCGCTCGACAGCCCTCGTTTGTCGATTCGGTGGAGCAGTCTAACGTTGTGGTTGGTCTCAGCCAGTCCTTCGGCCACCTGCCACGTCCCGTCGGGAGAGTCATCATCGACGATTATCAGTTCGAATTGGTATCCGGTTAAGACACGCTGTAGACGTTCGACCAGAATCGGCAAATTCTCAGATTCGTTGAACGTTGGCACAATGACCGAGATGCTGGGTTGGGCAGCCGGAGGTGAACTTCTTTTAACTGCCTGGTCAGCAAACTCTACATCAGTTGTTGGAAAACCGGTCACAAATGTATTTCGGCATCGGCAGGGCGGCCATAAACGAAATTTTGCGCTGAAACCAGCTGATCTCGATTTCGGTCTACGGGTTGAGAAAGGGCGAGTAGTTAAGGTCGTTTAGCCGAGATCAGTTGAGAAAGGCCGCCGGTTAGCTGCTGGCGTTCGACATCAATCATTCCAGCGTCGATCAACATCTGCCTCATGATCGGCGGTTCTGGTAGATATGACACTGACTTTGGTAAGTACTCGTAGGCTTCTTTATCTGATAACGCGCCGCCGATCTTCGGCACAACCTTGTTGAAGTAGAACTGATGCCCTCTCCCGAGCAGTTTGTTGTCAGGCTTCGAAACATCGAGCAGTGCGACCCTGCCGCCTGGTTTGACGACTCGATGCAGCTCAGAGAAAAAGGCTGGAAGTTCGACGAGGTTTCGTAGCGCGAATCCGCATACCGCAGCATCGGTTGACGCCGTATCTAATGGCATGGTTGTCAGGTCGCCTTGAACCAGCGGAGCGTTGGTTCGGGCAGCCTCGAGCATCCCGAACGAGAGGTCGACCCCGATAGGAAAATGACCCGCGCCTTCTAACTCGACACAAAAATCACCTGTTCCGCAGGCCAAATCAAGAACGGTTGATCGGGGATCGAGGTCAAGCGATGCGATAGTCCTACGGCGCCAGCCTACGTCCATCCGGAATGTCATTAGCCGGTTAACCAGGTCATAACGCGGCGCAATCGTATCAAACATAGAACGGACCGCCGTACGCTTTTCGTCGCCCTGAGGAAGGGACTCGTTCATCATGGCTGGCATAGCAATAACTGTAGGTGCTTAGATCGACCGTCGTCGGATCGCACGAGGAGCACTACTCAAACCAAATGCGTCGGTATTCCATCGTCTGACGGTGGAAGACTGCGAATAACAAGGCAACTGAGAAAACCATCGAGTTGACGACTCCGAGGCTCAACACTACCCGTTGGTCAACTGCTCCGTCTAAGAGCGCTAGGTCAGCTACTTGGAGAGCAACTTCGGCTATCGCTGCAATACCCAGCACTAGGTGGCCAATCTTTTTGTTGTTGGCGGTTCCGACTGCTCCGGCCACAAAGACGACAGGAAGTATAAACCTTAGACCGCGTCCAACAAGCAGGTGCGATGAACCAATGAGGGCAGAAAAGGCAGCGATATACCCAAGAATGACAGCTCCAGTCGTCACCTGTGGATGCGAACGATCAATCCATTTGGCCATAGCGATCCAGTATTGCAAAAACTATTTGCTTTCGGACGGTCCTTTGGGAGAAACCCATATTGCCAAGGCGCCTAAGAGTCATCATCGGTCGCTTCTACATCAGGCTCCGCCGTTGGCGTCGTCGCCGTATCACCCACCTCGGTTGTGGTGGCTGGTGCGGTTTCTGACTTGCGTAGGCGGAACGAGTATGTGCCAGTGCTTTTTGGGTCGTTGCTTGAAACTTCCATTCGTGCCGTTCCAGACTCGGAGACTTCAAACCGGTAGATTTCGTTGCAGTCGCTGTCGGCGGATTGTTCGTCAAAGTTGGTCGAACCGTCAACTCGAGTATTTTGGACGCCATCGATTTCGAACTCGAAAGCGTCACCGTTCTCGACTTTACAGCCGCCTTGTCCGACTATTTCGTAAATCGCTCCCTCGCTTACCGCAAATGTGTACAGGTCAGCCTGGCCTAAATGTTCGATTGTCCCGGCCCCGAGTTCAGGCATGTCGGGGCTCACGACATCACCGACGTTCAGTTGCACTGGGGTTGGGTCGGAGACAATAATGATGCGGAATGAGTATTTTCCGGTTGACTGGGTGTCTTCGTCGAACGCCTTTGTAGAAGAGATTGTCAGTTGGACCGCTCCCGAACTATCGGTTCTGATATCAGAAACGCTTTCGCAGTCGATCCCGTCGCCGACGTCGGCGAACGTTCCGTCGCCCGATGCTGCCCCTTTGAATTCAAACGCGAGCGAATCTCCGCCCTCGATCTCACAGCCGCCGGTTTCAACTAGGTAGATTGTTTGATCATCACTCGCTTGGAATGTGTAGGTGTCGAGTTGGGTCTCGGTTGCGATGTCGCCATCGACCTTGCCGGTATTGTCCGAGACAACCATGTCGTCTTGGGAAATGTCGACAATGGGAGGTGCATTGTCGGTCCGAGAATCCTGGTCGCTCTCGCCGATGAGTCCAGGCGCCCCGTTTGCTGACCCGGGCTCAGCGGTAACAGTCGCCTCGCTGCTACAAGAAGCGCAGATCGTTATGATGGCGCTTAGAATCAAACCAGTTTTTGTGGTTCTACCAAACATAGAAGGTTCCTCTCAATGAACCGATGAGTGATCCCGTCATCGAGCGATTACTCACTGGCGACGATTTTGAAGTCATACTTGACCTCGATCGTTTTGTCATCTGCCGTCACAACGTTGAGTTTAAGTTCGCCAGAACCATTACCGGTTCCCGTGATGTCAAGAACCTCGGTGTTCTCAACAGTCTGGCCGCCGGGAAGTGTCCAGACGAGTGTGCTTGAATCCGGGACGGTGGCCACGAACCTACCGGTCCGTCCGACAGGAATTTCAAGAGGACCGTCGAGGACTACTTGGTTGTTGCTGGCGCTGATTCGGCCAAGGTTTGTGCCGACTGTCGTGACCTCGTTTGTCCCGAACACCCCCGAGACCATGAGGCCGATGGCGCCTAGAACAACCCCCAAAATTACCGCTACACCACCTAAGAACCATGGCAGCCATCGTCTCGGTTTCGGCGACGACGTTAAGGGGCGAGGTGTTTGGCCGGTGAGCAGGTCAGTCTGAAGTGCGGGCGCAGTCTGAGAATTGGATATCTGAGGGTCTTGAGTTGATGACACCGAAGATGCAGAAATTGTGGTATCCGGTACTTGCCGGCTTGGAGGGTCAATTAGAGTAGAGGCAATGGAGTTGTTGTATTGGTCTTGAATGACGGTCGAAATAGTGTCGTTCATCTGTGCGGCGCTGTCAGGGCGATCGTTTGGATCGGCTGACAGCGCAGGTGCCAAGGCCGCCATGAACTGGACTCGTTGGGGGTCCCCATCTTCGATCGAGCGAACAAACCACTCCAGTACTTTCGCGATTGCATACAGATCGGACTTGTGGGTCACCTGGCCATGGTTGAACTGTTCCGGTGCGCTGAAATGAGGAGTGCCGCCTCCAACGGTTTGTCCAGAACTTAACGCCAGGTCTTTAGCGAAACCCAAGTCAGCGACGATTAGCCGTTCGTCGGGCCTTATTACCGATATTCTCTCTTTTGGGGGTCGTTGGCTCGTCGACTTAATCAGAACGTTCGACGGTGACAAATCGCGGTGCACTAGGTCGCTTTTGTGGAGAGCCCCGGCAGCGTCGAGAAGGGCATCAGCTACGTGGGTAACGTCATCCCAGGTGGGTTTCCAGGCCTCTTCCTGAAGTCCGTTGACCCGCGAACGAAGATCGCCACGACTCGCAAGTTCGAGCACTAGATATGGTTGTTTGCGGTCGTTCTCGCCCACGTCGTGGACCTGAATGAGGTGCCTGTTGTCAATCTTGCGGAGAATACGTCCTTCGGCGAGGAATCGAGCCCGCACATCGGCGTCTGAGGCATGGTGGTCTGCAAGGACCTTAATAGCGACTTCGGCTTCAAGCCGGTCGTCGATACAGCGATAGACAGTTGCAAATCCGCCTCGGCCTATTGTTTCTACTACTCGGTACGGACCGATAAAGGTCTGTGTCGTCATGATCTCAGAACTCCAGGCGGTTGATCAGTTAGGTTGGGTGACTCTAGCCCGGTGCCCGAGTATGAATGGCTCGAGTGGCGTTGAGGTTCTTGAACCCATTACTGAATCATATCTGCCTATGGGATGTGCTCAGACTGTCTCCATCGACCGGTTTCTAGATTCAGGTAGGTTGGTCTAGGCGCCGGTTGTCAGAGGAAACAGATAGTGCCACCGGAACCGCCTTTTCGGATGCACGTAACTGCCCGCAAGCAGCGTCGATATCGGTTCCCCTGTTGGCTCTGACGGTCGCTTGAACACCAGCATCGTGAAGGTGTTTGACAAAAGCGTCGATTCGGTGTTTGGGCGACCCTTTGGTCGGCCACCCTGGTGTCGGGTTAAGGGGAATGAGGTTGACGTGGGCGCGGGCATCTTTGGCGATAGCTGCCAGCTCGGCGGCGTCGATCAAACTGTCGTTTGTTTCATCGATCATCGCCCACTCGAACGACACTCGACGTCCGGTTCGGTCTCGGAATAGCTGGCTGGCGGCTACTATTTCTTCAATCGGGTGCCGTTTGTTTACGGGGACGAGTTCAGACCTGAGGTCGTTGTTAGCCGCATGTAGGGAAACAGCCAGACCCACTTGGAGTCGCTCTTCGGCGAACAGCAACATTTGAGGTACGAGTCCAATAGTTGAAACCGTGATGTGGCGGGCACCGAGTTTAAAATCGGTGAGCAGTCGGTCGATAGTGGACATCACGTTGGGGTAGTTGGCGAATGGCTCTCCCATGCCCATAAATACGACGTTGGACAGCCGGCGCGGTTTCGCTGCGTCTCGAGCAACGACGAGTTGTTCCACTATTTCCCCGACGGTGAGGTTTCGATCGTACCCGGCCTGGCCAGTCGCACAGAAACCACAACCCATTGCACAACCAGCCTGAGATGAGACGCAAACAGTCGAGCGTTTGGGGTAGTGCATTAAAACGGTTTCGATTTGCTCGCCGTCAGGTAGTTGCCAAAGCCACTTGATGGTGTCATCGTTCTCCTGTTTGGCTTTCATTGCCAACGATGGCTTGAGCTTGGCGTTCAGAGTCGACTTGAGTTTCTTCGGGAGGTTAGGAAGTTCGTCTGGTGGGCGGCCTTGTTCGTACAGTCCCCGCCAAATTTGGTCTACCCGATATCGTGGCTGGTCCCCAATGAGTTCGAGTAACTCTTCTTTGTTTGGCGACCACGGAGATAACACTTCAGTCCTTTTTCTGTAACGACAGCTGCCACGCCTTGTCGACCCGCACGGTCTTGAACCCGAGCCGTTCGTATACTTTGACCGCTGCGATGTTGTCGGCCTCGACGTAGAGCATTACCGCTCGTTGTTGTTTGTGCGCTAGCCAGTGTATCCCCGAAGTCGTTACCAATGTTCCAATGCCTCGACCTTGAAAGGTCGGGTCGACGCCAATAACATAGATTTCCCCCAGCGGAGGTTTGTCGTGAATTTTGGTCCAACAAAAGGCGGCGATTCTGTCTTCGACTTTCCAAAGCCGAATTCCGTCTGGTTCGAACCATGGTTCAGATGCGATGCGTTCGAAACGCTCGACTGTCATGTTGCCTTGGTCGGGGTGGTCTGCGAAGGCAAGGTTATTTATTTCGATCAAGGTTTCTCGATCGTCGGGTGTAAATGGAACACTCTGGTCGACGAAATCAAGCGTAGATATCTCCGTCTCGCATCTCATCTGGAAGAGATGTCGGGTCAACTGAGATTTCAGGTTTTCGATGACTCGTTCGACCGGAGTCGACGTTGGGCGGGACCAGAGCTCGACGGTCGGGCCGTTGCCTTCGTGGTTAAGGGGAGCCGTTTCACTAAGCTTTGATATTAGCGTTTCGGTGATCGAAACGGCCTCGTCGAAGACTGGAGCGGGATGAAGAGGCTGGGTTAGGTCTTTGTGGAGTAGAAGTTCGAGTCTGGTGTCTCCGCTTTCAGTCGTCCAATGTTCCAGGAGTCCGATTGGTTTGTTGTTCTGGCTGCAAAGAACGGCTCGGTACGACTGGTGGCTGACTGTCTCGGTCTGCCACTGTTGATCCAGCCGGTCATCGAGCAGGTGTGGTTCCATCGATTCTTCGAATAGATATTTGATGGTGGAAACCAGGCGTTCGAATTCAGGGTTGGCGTTGTTCATCGGGCCAAACACGGAAATATCGTTCACAGCTGCCCAGTGTAGAACACTGGTAAAGATGTTTGCCCAGACATGGGAGAGACGCAACAAATCTGTTCGATGATCACCCACACATGGGGGTGGATGAATTAGGGTTGTAGGTAGCCAGGTTCCCGCCACCTGGTAGCAGCAGATACGGGGATCCGCCGCCCCGATTTGCGCCGTTGGTGCCCCCTTCGTGGGGGCACCAACGTTTTATAGTGAGGCTTGTTCCATGGTTAGTTTCTCCACTTCATCGCTCGAGTCACTCATGACTTCGTCAGGGGGAAAGAGTAGCGACTGAACAACGATGGCGAACACACCGAGGAACACGGCGGCGTCAGCTACGTTGAAGATGGCAAAAAAGTCGACCGGTTTGATGAAGTCGATCACGGCTCCGCTGAGCGGACCGTCGGAACCGTTCACTGGGTCGTCTCGAAATACTCGATCGAGTAGGTTTCCTACCGCGCCGCCACAGATCGTTCCCAACAAATACTGGCTACGTCGGTCTTGGCGTTTGTATATCATCCGCAGCAACACGACGATGACACCGATCACGACGAGGCCGATGATGGGCCCGATGCTGGTAGCGCTACTGAACGCCGCTCCGGTGTTATAGTGCAACTGAAATTGAGCACCAAACGGCAAGTCAATGGTTCCGCCGGGCTCGTCCAGCAAACGAGCCAGCGCCCACTCTTTAGTTAGCTGATCTAAGACCGCAACCAAAACTGCTATGGGAAGTGCTCTTTTCACTTCGTATCGCTCCCTCGGCTGCGCGTACAACCAAAAAGGTACGCTTCAGCTAGAACATTGATGTCTTATGTTCAACCCGAACCAACGCTCCTGGGAATAGTTTCCAAACGCTCTTTAGGAACAGGTTCACCGCTTACTGTACAGATACCGTAGGTCTTCTCATCAAGACGAGCTAACGCAACATCGATCCCGACTACCGCTCGGGGTTTCAGCGAAGTGGCCAAACCGTGTGCGAGGTTGCTATCGAGTCCGTTGGCGATGAACGACTTTGTCGAGACGCCGTCCGGCCGTCGTCAGCTGACGCTGCACCTCTCCAAGCTCGATAATGGCGTCATCATCATCGGGTGAGAGACCCTTCGTGATTACCGCTAGCCGGCTCGTAATGTCCTCAAGTGACGAGGCGATCGATGTAAGGGCGTGCGAATCGAGGGTCATAGTGCTTCCGGGTCGAAGTTTATACGAGCAGCTTATCTATGTCGTGACAATCATTGCGGTCGATAAATTCAATTAGGGGTGTGGCCAACGACAAATTGGCGAACTCTAGCCCGCAGGAACAGGTAACGTTGAGGAGGTCGTCGCAAGAACAGGAGAGTGAGTGCTACATCGCCTAGATTTACGAGGCAGCGGAACCGACGTTGCCGCCAAGCTACCCCGTCCCGTGATAGCTGGCTCAGAGCCGCACGCGGTTGTTGATGAAATCCTGGCCGATGTTAAGGCGAGAGGTGACTCAGTTCTTATTGAGCTAACCGAAAAGTTTGACGGTGTCGGACTTGAAACGGTCAGAGTTCCACAAGGAGATCTTGCCAAAGCGACCGATGACCTACCGTCGGATCTTCGCCGGGCGATGGAAGTCGCAATCGAACGCATAGAAGTATTCCACCGCGGACAACTCCATGACCCGACGGTCGTGACTGAAGACGGCGTCCGGGTTGAAGCATTTCAGCGTCCGGTCCAGCGGGCCGGGCTCTACGTTCCAGGCGGCCGCGCCGCGTACCCGTCGACTGTGCTCATGACCGCGGTCCCAGCCAAGGTCGCAGGTGTCGAGAACATAGCGCTTTGTGTCCCCCCGAGCCGTGAGCATGGAGCGGTGTCCCAATCGGTATTGGCGGCAGCGCATCTTTCTGGCGTAGACAGGGTCTATTCGGTAGGAGGCGCGCAGGCGATCGGGGCGATGGCTTACGGTACGGACACGATCGACGCTGTCGATGTGATAGCGGGGCCGGGCAACATCTATGTAGCGATAGCCAAGCAACAGGTCGCAGGCGATGTGGGCATTGCAGCTGCGTTCGCTGGTCCGTCTGAAGTGGTTGTGGTCGCCGACGACTCAGCCAACCCTAACTATGCCGCTATCGATGTCATTCTCCAGGCCGAACACGGGCCCGACGGCTTAGCTTGGCTCGTTACCTGGGACGAAGCAGTTGCCGATGCTGTTTGTAAAGCCGGAGAAGCTCTAATTTCGGATTCGCCTCGGGCAGAAGATGTTCGGGCGACACTGGCCGAAGGCGGCTATGTTGCTTTGGTCGACGACCAAGACGCGGCGCTAGAGGTCATCGACGCCATCGCTCCAGAACATCTAGAGCTCCAGTGCCGAGACGCCGATGCGTTGGCGCGTCGGGTTAACAACGCTGGGGCCATATTCTGCGGAGACTTAGCTCCGGCCTCTATTGGTGACTACCTCGCTGGGCCTTCGCATGTACTTCCAACCTATGGGTCGGCACGGTTCTCCTCGGCGTTGACCGTCTCAGACTTTATGAAAGACCACCACATCGTAACCGTCGAACGCGAAGGCATCGAGAGATTGGGACCACACGTTGTCACTTTGGCTGACTGTGAAGGGCTCGACGCCCACGCTCAGTCGATTCGATTACGGCTAGATACCTTCAAAGACAAGGGCCGTTGAGGTGAACGTGCCAAAACCAAGAGATGACCTTTTGGCTCTTTCGGGCTATCACTCGCCACAGGTCGATGTTGAGGTGCGACTTAACACCAATGAAGCTCCGACCGCTCCGCCGGCCGAGTTCAGCGACGCTGTGGCCGAAGCGGTTCGCAAGGTCGAATGGCACCGTTATCCGGACAGGTCGGCAGTTGAGCTTCGGGTGGGCATCGCCAACCTCCACGACGTAGAACCGACCCAAATATTCGCTGCCAATGGCTCAAACGAAGTGCTCCAGACGGTGCTGTTGACGTATGCAGGGTCGGGTCGAACAGTGTTGACCTTTGAACCGACGTATGCGCTTCACACCCACATTGCTCGAATCGTCGGTGCTGACGTCGTCTCCGGTGAACGCGACGATGGATTCGTAATCGACCCTGCCGCTGCAGCAGCGATGGTTCGTGCCCATCAACCAGCGGTGACGTTTCTCTGTTCACCCAATAACCCAACTGGTGTGGTAGATGAGCGTTCGGTTGTCGAAGCTGTACTCGCCGAAGTTAGCCATTATGGTGGCTTGCTTGTGGTTGACGAAGCGTATGGTCAGTTCGCTCCGTATTCGGCTCTTGAATTGCTTGAGGGTAACCCATCGTTGGTGGTCAGTCGAACGTATTCTAAAACGTGGGCGATGGCTGGGGCGCGCCTTGGTTATCTGGTAGGAGATCGTCGGGTTGTCGAACAGTTGGAAAAGGTGGTGTTGCCGTATCATCTTGATGCCGCGACCCAGGCGGCTGGCATAGCGGCTCTCGAATTTGTTGACGCTATGGATCTGCGAGTTCGGTCGATCGTTGAACAGCGTACGATTGTCGAGCGACGTTTGATTGAACTCGGTTGCACCGTGTGGCCTTCGGGTGCCAATTTTATTTTGTTTAGACCACCTGAGCACAACGGTGACGAGGTCTGGGAACAGCTGGTCAAGCTGTCGGTGCTTGTCCGCAACACCGCTAGCTGGCCCCGGTTGACAGGTAGTTTGCGGGTGACGATTGGCTCTGAGCCAGACAACCTTCGATTTTTGGAAGCTATATCAGAAATTGTCGGCAGCCGTTGACCGACTCGTGATGTATCGTGTTGAGGAAGACCCCGGCGTCACCTGCCGGAATACAGCGAGTGAGCAGCCATGAGTCGATCATCAACTAAAACAAGATCAACGAAAGAGACATCGATTGCGATCTCGATCGACTTGGACGGTTCCGGTCAGACAGAAATATCGACAGGCATCCCGTTCTTTGATCACATGCTCGACCAAATCGGGCGCCACGGAGGGTTTGACCTTTCGGTCCAGGCAACCGGTGACCTCCACATCGATACACACCACACCGTCGAAGATGTCTCAATCGTCTTAGGTGAAGCCTTCGCTGAGGCGTTGGGAGACAAATCAGGGGTGCGTCGTTTCGCCAGCGGCCTGTACCCCTTGGACGAGGCGTTGATGGAAGTATCTCTTGATTTGTCGGGCCGCCCATTCTTTGTTTGGAATGTCGAGTTGCCTGACGCGTTGCCTATGGGAAGTCCAGCCTTTGACCCTACGCTGGCCGAGCACATTTTCCAAAGTTTCGCGACGGCGGCGGGTATTACGTTGCACGTCACCTATAAAGACGGTCGTAACGTCCACCATATTCTCGAAGCCGCATTCAAGGGCCTAGCCCGCTGTTTGCGTGATGCGGTTCGCATTGATGACCCAGGCGGGATTCCCTCGACCAAGGGTTCGCTCTAATGGCGGCAAAAATAGCGGTACTCGACTACGGGATCGGGAACTTGCATTCGGCCCAAAAAGGTCTACTTCACCTGGGGGTAGACGCAAAGCTGACCGCCGACGAGTCTGAAATCGAAGCCGCCGACGGTGTGGTTCTTCCCGGTGTCGGAGCGTTCGGGGCCACTATGGCCGCTCTGGAACGCACCGGGCTTGATTCGGTCGCGGTCAAGGCTGCGGCGTCGGGTCGTCCGTTTCTCGGTATCTGCGTTGGCATGCAAGTTCTCTATGAACGTTCCGAGGAGGCGGCGGGCGTCGACGGTTTGGCGATCCTGTCTGGCTCGGTTCGTCGGCTACCAGAGGGCGTCAAACGGCCACAAATGCAGTGGAACCAGTTGGAGGTGACGTCTAAACATCCGCTTTTGGACGGTCTCGACGGCGAATGGTTCTATTTCGTTCACAGCTATTCAGCTGAACCGACCGACGACGTCATCGGGGTTACCGAATATGGCGGAAGTGTTGTTGCAGCCGCCGCCTGTGACAACGTTTGGGCGACCCAGTTTCACCCAGAGAAGTCATCCAAGGCGGGTCTACAGTTGGTTTCCAATTTCGTCGACCAGGTCGTTCAACGTGTCGCCTGATTTATCGCAACGTTCACAGAATCGGATTAGCCAGATATGAAACTCTACCCAGCCATTGATATCCGAGAGGGCAATTGCGTCCGTCTATATCAGGGCGACTATGACAACGAGACGGTTTACGGAAACGACCCGGTCGCTCAGGCGACTGCTTTTGTAGAAGAGGGCGCCGAGATCATTCATATGGTTGACCTCGACGCAGCCAAGTCTGGGGTTCAATCCAACTTGGGTGCGATTGAGCGTGTTTGCGCGGCGTTGGACGTTCCAGTTCAAGTTGGCGGGGGAGTGAGGTCGGTCGAAGCGGCCGATGCCCTTTACGATGCTGGAGTTTCCCGGGTAGTGATTGGCACTGCTGCCTTGGAACAACCAGAATTGGTCACGACGCTAACCGGCATGGGGCGGTCTGTTGCGGTCGGCCTCGACGCTCGTGGTGACAAGGTCGCGACCCATGGTTGGACACAAGATTCGGGTCGCACGGTTTTTGACCTTGCGGCCGAGTATGAATCGGCGGGCGTCGAAGCTCTGATCGTTACTGAAATTGGTCGAGATGGAACATTGGAAGGGCCCGACTCCGAAGGGCTTCAGAAGTTGTTGTCGGTCACTTCCATCCCCGTTATCGCTTCTGGAGGTGTCGGTGTGCTCGAAGATGTTACAACCTTGGCCAGTGTCGAAGTCGAAGGCCGTCGGTTTGAGGGAGCGATCGTGGGTCGGGCGCTTTACGAAGGAAAGTTCTCGGTCGCCGAAGCGCTCCAAGCTTTGAAAATGAGTGAAAAATCATGAAGACGGTCCGAGTGATTCCGTGTCTCGACGTCGATGATGGTCGAGTGGTTAAGGGCGTGAACTTTGTCGGTCTTCGAGATGCCGGTGATCCGGTTGAACTGGCCGCGCTTTACGACGAACAGGGAGCCGACGAACTGGTCTTTCTCGATATCGGAGCCTCGCACGAGGGCCGTCAGACCACGGTTGAGATGGCAACCGCGGTTGCTGAGAAAGTCTTTATTCCATTCACGATAGGTGGAGGCGTCCGGACCGTCGACGACGCTCGGCTTTTGTTACGGGCAGGCGCCGACAAAGTGTCCATCAATTCTGCAGCCGTCAGCCGACCAGAACTCATTACTGAAATAGCGACAGAGTTTGGTTCGCAATGCTGTGTTGTCGCCATCGACCCTCGTCGGTCAACGACGGTGGGGCTGGGTTCCGGTTATGAAGTTTTTACCCGCGGGGGTCGGCATGCGACGGGTCTTGACGCGGTCGAATGGGCACAGGAAGCTGAACGGCTAGGTGCGGGTGAACTGCTTGTCACCTCGATGGACCGGGACGGCACCTACGAAGGCTTTGATAACGAAATGTTGGCGGCAATAACGGCGGTCGTGAATATTCCCGTTATCGCTTCGGGCGGTGTTGGGTCGGTCGAACACCTGGCCGACGGTGTTCTTGACGGCGGCGCCGATGCAGTTCTTGCGGCGAGCATCTTTCACTTCGGGGAGGCGTCGATCGCCGATGCTAAGAAGTCTCTTTCTGGTGCCGGGCTCGTTGTTCGCCCAACCTAGCTAAGTCAGAAGACTGGTGAACGATTGAGAACACTGAACGGCCAACGGTTCTTAGCGGGCGATGCGGACCGCTGGCCGTTCACGCGAATGTGTGCAATTCGCGTCACTAACGTTGACTCTAGTTGTTGTATGGCCTAGATGAAACTTCATGTATCAATATTGTCTTGTTTGTGAATAATTGTTCGGTCTGGTGCCAAATTTTGTCGCCGATAGTGCTCCGGGTGCGATTGGGGCTAGCTTGTCTGACGTGGCTAACGACGAATCTGAATCTGACGACAACCAAACCAACGGTACAGTCAAGGCTCCTGTGAGTCAGTCGAAACTTGCGATCAAGATGCTCAACGACCGAGTTTTGGTGAGTTTGGAAACGGCAGAAGCCGATCGGATGTCGTCGGGCGGGATCGTTATCCCAGCGACGGCCCAGGTTGGCAAACGGTTGACCTGGGCGCAGGTGGTTGCTATCGGGCCCAACGTGCGTTCTATGGAGCTGGGCGATCGAGTGTTGTTTAACCCTGAGGACCGGTACGAGGTTGAAGTTGGTGGCAACGACTACATTATTTTGCGGGAACGCGATATTCATGCCGTTGCCGCTAGCAGGCTTGACGATTCGCCAACCGGGCTCTATCTGTAGAATGACTCTCGCTACGTCAAATGGGCTCGACTTCAACGATCGAAGTTGAGATTTCCAGATTTGATCGGCGTTTTGATGGTTTGACTCTACTGACCATTTGATGACGTCGTCTCGCAGATTCCAGCAGACGCGGAAGTACGTAAGCTGACTCCGTCCTCCAGTGGAAGTCAGGTCGGTCTTGAATATCGGTGGATCACGACAATGGCCCGTGCTTGGGATTGGTACGAAACTGGGACACGTCACGACCCTGGTGTTCAGGTAGTTGACGTTGACGAGCTGATCGAGCGTGGCTGTTCCCACCTTGTTCTGAGTCGAGGAATGGAGTTGCGTTCGAGGCGTCGTAGGTTGCTGGTTTGAGCCTTCTGCCGGTCAGTCGACACAAGTGACTGGGATGCTCACAGAATTGCTTTACGTTAGTTTGGAGGTGGCCGAAGCTGGTTTCGGGAAGTTGGGGGCAATGACTAAACTATGATCGTTCATGCGCTTGGTCATTACTGGCGGCTCATGTTTTCTCTGGCGCCTGTTCAATACGTTATTCATCTCGTTGTCTGGCTTGTCGGGCAGGTCATTCTGTGGGTCCTTCCCCTGTACCTTTTCGCCCGGGTTGTAGCCAAACTCGTCGTCGCCGACGAGGTCACGTTCGGACTTGTCGTCCCCGAGCTCATCGCCCTACTTGTCATCAACGTCGTGCTAGAGATCGTGGCTATGCGGCTGCTGTTCTATTACGAAGCTCGCCTCCGGAGCAGGGTTTCGTTGGTGGCGGTCGAACAATACTCCGAACGGCTGTTGTCGAAAGAGATCGCGTTTTACGACAGCGCCCGAGCTGGTCAGCTCCTATCCAAGGCGCAGAGTTATGCGACCGCCCTCGAGGGCATCCACCGAATAGCGTCGTTTGGTTTACCGCTCCAAATAGTCTCAATTTTGGCTGCTGCAGTTCTTATCGCGACCGAGAGTATCGCGATGGCGTTGGGGTTCTTGATCTGTCCGATCCTGCTGGTCCTGTACATATCTCGAATAGTGAAACATTTGTTAGAGCCCGAGAAAATTGTTGTTCGGGAACGCGCAGCCGCGTTTGGGTTCCTGGGCGATGGGTTAGCAAACATGCGGTCTGTCAACTCATTTATGTATCGGGATCGGCTCCAGGACAACTTTCACGACAGGTTCAACAGTTCGTTTGACGCACGTATTAAGGCCGTAGACGAACGAATTGTCCGCGTCGATTTACCTCTCGGGTTTGGTGTCGGTGCATTCGTTACATTCACTATGGTCCTCCCGTTCATGCTTGACAAAAGCCCTGAAGAAACTGCGCAGCTTTTGGCCTTTGCGAGCGCGGCGGCGCTCCAACTAGGTCGAGCGCTCTGGACGTTACAAGGCCAGCTTCAAACCTTTCTCGAACACTGTGGAAGCCTGGTCGAATCACTAGAACTCATCGAAGGGAACGAGGAAGAGCCGGACCAGCTGCCAGACTTTACCCCAACTTCGGGCACCGTGAAACTAGACAACGTCTCGTTCGCATACCGGCGTGCTTCAGACCAGCCAGTGCTCAAATCGCTCGATCTTCGCATCGCCGACCAGCAGTCCGTTGGCCTGGTCGGGTTCTCGGGTGCAGGAAAGTCGACGTTGCTTTCACTTCTGCTCGGCTTCGAACGGCCGACCAGCGGAACGGTCCGATTCGACGGGTACGACATCAATGAACATTCCCGCCGATCATTACGTTCTCACATTGCCTACGTTCCGCAAGACCCATCGCTGATGCATCTTTCCGTAGCCGAAAACATTGCGCTAGGGACAACGGGCTTCTCCGAAAAGGAAATAGAGGATGCAGCACGCCGTGCCAACGCCTTCGACTTTATCCAAGAGCTGCCGGAGGGTCTTGACACCGTGGTAGGAGAACGAGGCGTACACATGTCAGGCGGTCAGCGGCAACGCATAGCGCTTGCCAGAGCCTTGTTGAAACCAGCCACCAAACTACTGTTGTTAGACGAGGCAACATCGTCGCTCGACTCGTGGTCTGAAACGCTGGTCCAAGACACGCTACAAGAACTCAACGGCCAACTTTCGCTTCTGGTCGTCGCCCATCGACTATCGACCGTCAAGGGACTCGACCGAATCGTGGTCTTAGACCACGGACAAGTCGTTGAAGACGGCCCACACATCGACCTGATCGAAGAACCCGGGATTTACACAAGACTGTGGGACAAACAAACCATAACGTGATTACAAGCTGCACGATCGACGCGAAAATTGTCACAGCCGATCGCTCAGGGCGCTAAGATTCCATACATGTCAATGGCAACCCCAATCACCCCAACCAGCGATCAACTGAGCGCCGTCAAGTACACTGCTGATGGGCTGGTCGCCGCAATTGTCCAAGACGACGAAACAGACGCCGTGCTAATGATGGCGTGGATGAACGCAGAAACCCTGGCCCAGTCATTAGCCGAAGGCCGGACCGTTTTTTGGAGCCGGTCCCGACAAGAAGTTTGGCGCAAAGGTGACACATCGGGCGACCGACAGTGGATCCGATCGGCCTCGTATGACTGCGACGGAGATACGTTGCTGTTCAAGGTAACCCAAGAAGGCGACGGAGCGTGCCATACCGGAGCTTATAGCTGTTTCTTCACCGACTTCGGCGCCTAATTAGAGTGACTACCCGAGCCAAATTCGCAGAGTTAGCAGAAACGTATCGAGCGATACCCGTATATCGAGAAATTCTGGCCGATCTGACATCGCCGGTCGCGGCGTTTCTCCGGTGTGTCGACGACGAACCAGGCTTCCTGCTGGAATCGGTAGAGAACGGCGAACGCTGGGGCCGGTTTAGCTTCATGGGTCGTCGGCCAGCGGCATCGCTGGTCGCAAACGGACAGACGGTCACGATTGAGGGTGAGTTGCCCGACTGTGAGGTTCCCACCGATACTGGCATCTTGACCGCTGTCGAAACGATCCTAGAAACCTTTAATGCCCCGACGTTCGAGAACTTGCCGCCGCTAACGTCAGGTTTGGTCGGCTATTTCGGCTACGACACGATTCGAGAGGTCGAGCATCTACCCGACGTACCACCCGATGACCGTGGCTACCCCGATTCGGTAATCGATGTCATCGGCGAGTTGGCAGTATTTGATCACTGGCGACAACGAGTTGTACTGATAGCGGTCGCCTTGTTGCCGTCAGAACCATCCGAGCATGATATCGACGCCGTCTACAACGACGCCGTCAAACGCCTGGACACGTTCGCCGTCGACGGCGCTACGCCGCTTTCCGAACCGATGGTCTCGCCACCGACGCTCGGATCTATTCCGGAGGGCATCACCGAGTCGTTGTCTTCGGAGCAGTACCAGCGGGCGGTCGAAATAGCGAAAGACTACATCGTCGCAGGAGACATCTTCCAAGTGGTCCTGTCGAAACGGTTCGAGTTCGAACTCGACGCAGATCCGTTCGACGTTTACCGAGTTCTGCGTCAGATTAACCCAAGCCCATACATGTACTTCATTCGACGGCCCGAAATTTCGCTTGTCGGTTCGTCTCCAGAGCCAATGGTTCAAGTCCTAGAAGGCCGAGTTATCTCGAGACCCATCGCAGGAACTCGGGGGAGAGGCAAAACCGAACAACATGACCGGAACCTAGCCGCAGAGCTTGCCGAAGACCCCAAAGAACGGGCGGAACACGTCATGCTCGTCGACCTCGCCCGTAACGACATCGGTCGGGTGATCGAGTACGGGTCAATGTCGATCGACGAAATGATGAACCTCGAACGATACAGCCACGTGATGCATCTAACGTCGGAAGTTTCAGGCAAGCTCCGTTCAGACAAGTCGGTAGTCGATGTCCTTCGGGCATCGTTCCCCGCAGGTACTGTCAGTGGCGCGCCTAAGGTTCGGGCGATGGAAATCATCGATGAACTCGAACCCGTCAAGCGAGGTCCATACTCGGGCGCTATCGGCTACATCGACTTCTCCGGAAATTTGGACACGGCAATCGCAATCAGAACAATGTTCTGCGGCCCCGAAGTTGCCGCCGTCCAAGCAGGTGCCGGAGTAGTCGCCGACAGTGAACCAGTGCTGGAAGACAAAGAGTGCCGAAACAAGGCATCTGCACTTCTAGCAGCGGTCGAACCGGCGCGACGGATGACAGCTGCACGGCAAGCATCTTCACAGGAAGGAAGCGGCGAAGCTCCGGCCTAAGTCGGTCTCGTCCAATCTGTAATGAATACCACGTCACCACAGCTGTTCCATATCCCTGTCGAAGTCGTCGACGTTTCTGGTCCCGATGCGGCGACCTACCTACATGGCCAACTCAGCCAAGACATTTCGGGTCTCGATATCGGTCAGTCCGCGTTTTCGTTGTTGCTGGCGCCACAAGGCTTTGTCGAGGCATGGTTTCGTGTTATTCGCCGCGGCTCCCAACAGTATTGGCTGGTGGTCGACGCTGGATACGCAGAGGCAGCCGGACAACGACTTGAACGATTTAAGTTACGGGTTGACTGCGAGATCACGGTCCATCAAAACACACTTACGGCGGTTCGCTGGGGTCCAAGCGACGACGGAATCGAGATTGCTGGAGTTCTCGCCGACCACCAGAACACCCACATCGAAATAGGCACTCGTTGGTCTGATGAGCCTGGGTTCGACATTGTCGGGCCGACTGAAATCGCGGTAGGGGGCGCTGAGTTGGCCAGCATCGACGCCTTTGAACGAATGCGAATCGCTGCCAAGCGCCCGGCCATGGGGATTGAACTGACCGATAAAACGATCCCGGCAGCTGCTGGCATCGTCGACCGTTCGGTTGACTTCGCCAAAGGGTGTTACGTCGGCCAAGAACTGGTTGCCCGAGTTGACTCGAGGGGAAATAATACTCCGACCAGACTATACCGGATTGACTTTGCCAACTCTGGTGTCGCCGCCGGCGACGTTGTTTTCTCAGAAACCGGCGAGGCAGGAAAAGTCACAAGTGCGATCGAGGGCGCTGACGGGTCAGCGGTAGTTGCCTTGGCTTACCTTAAACGAGGTGCAGACCTGTCAAAGGTCTGGGTCAACCAGGGTACGGAAGAAAATGTTGGCGAAGTCGTCGAAGACTAAGCGTCGGGTCTGGTCAAATAGCGTCTAGATTCAAATAGGTGGGAACGTATCTCGACAAAATTCTAGTCAGACACCGCGAACGAGCAGCGGGCGACACCCGGTCTGTCGATGTCTGGGTCGAAAAGGTAGTCGCCGCTGATGACGTCAACGGCCCACCACGCGGCTTTGTCGAGTCGATTCGTAATGCAGCTGGCCTCGCCGTGATCGCTGAGATCAAACGACGATCTCCATCAAAGGGTGATCTTAAAGCCAACCTTGACCCGGCAGAGGTCGCAACAGCCTACGTCGAAGGCGATGCCACCTGTCTTTCGGTGCTAACTGACGAGGACTTCTTCGGTGGTTCCAAAGCCGATCTGCAATCGGCGCGGAAAGCAGTACCGGTGCCCGTGCTCCGCAAAGACTTCACAGTAAGCCCGCTCGACGTCGTCGACGCTCGCCTGATGGGAGCCGATGCGATCTTGCTGATTGTGGCTGCCTTGGACCAAATGCAGCTAAGGGATTTCTTTGACCTAGCCACCGAGCTAGGACTCGATTGCCTGTTCGAAACCCACGATGAAGCCGAAGTCGAACGAGCGATGGATATTGGCCCAACCATGGTTGGTGTTAACCAGAGAGACCTAACTACGTTCGAGGTCGATACAAGCCGTGCCCTGCGTGTCTGCGCTTCACTTGACCCATCGTTGGTCAAGGTCGCTGAATCTGGGATTAAGACTCCAGACGATGCGGGCGAACTCGCTGCGGGCGGATACGACGCTGTTTTGGTTGGAGAGTCGATCGTTACCAGCGGAGATCCAACGAAGGCGGTAGCCGGCCTCCGTGAGGTCGGTACGTGATGCCTCCTGCCCTGAAGTTAATCCTGTTACTAGGTTCGTCGTAACTGGCACAATAATTACACAGCTTGGAACGCTTAGGACCGCTACCGTGGAAAGGTGTTCATAAAGATTTGCGGAATCACGAATGGTGACGATGCTCTGCTAGCTGCCGGCCTCGGGGCCGACGCTATCGGCCTCGTTTTCGCCACCTCGACCCGCAAAGTCTCTCCGACAGCGGCCCGTGACATCGTACGGCTGCTGCCTCCAGAAATTCTCTCGATCGGCGTGTTTAGAAACGAACGAAAAGAGCGAGTAGTCGAAGTTGCCAACAAGGTCGGTCTGCGAGCGGTTCAACTTCACGGCAACGAAACTCCCGAAGACACCAAGTGGATCGCTGCGAAAGTGCCCTCGGTTATTCGGGCTCTCCCCGCGACCGACCCGGCGGTAAAGAAGTTCGAACGTTACGCACCCGCTCGTCTTATGGTTGATTCTTCAACCCCGGGAAGCGGTCAGGTGTTCGACTGGGATGCACTAGAACGAATGCGGTTAAGCGAGCCATTTATTTTGGCAGGAGGTCTCGATCACATCAATGTCGTGGCCGCTATCCGCCAACTTGCCCCGTGGGGAGTCGATGTATCAAGTGGTGTCGAAGAGTCTCCTGGTAAAAAGGATGCTGTGAAGATACGTAAGTTCATTACCGAAGCTCGCGCCGCGGGCAATCAACTCGGAACTGAACGAGGCAGAAAACCTAAACCTTACAACTGGGAAGAAGACTAAGATATGACGGCATCTATTCCTCCAACCGATCTTATGGGTGATCCAGACAACAACGGTCGCTTCGGGAAGTTCGGTGGTCGTTATGTTCCGGAAACGCTCGTTCCGGCATGTGCGGAGTTAGAAGTCGGTTTTAGGCAGGCATGGGCTGACCCTGCCTTTCGTTTAGAATTCGAAGATCTTCTCAACGACTACGCTGGCCGTCCGTCCGGGCTGACCGAGTGCCTCAACCTCTCCAACGAGTTGGGCTTCCGAGTGTTGTTGAAACGCGAGGATTTAAACCACACCGGCAGCCACAAGATCAACAACGTCCTCGGCCAGACCTTGCTGGCCAAACGAATGGGCAAATCTCGAATTGTCGCCGAGACAGGCGCAGGCCAACATGGCGTGGCGTCGGCGACGGCGGCTGCGTACTTCGACATGGAGTGTGTGGTCTACATGGGCGAGGTCGATATGGAACGCCAGAAGCTCAATGTCTTCCGGATGGAGCTTCTCGGCGCGGAGGTCCGCCCAGCCCTATCTGGTAGCCGCACATTAAAAGACGCCGTGAATGAAGCGATGAGAAACTGGGTAGCGACCGTTGAGTCCACCCACTATTGTTTGGGTTCTGTCATGGGGCCTCACCCATACCCTTGGATGGTTCGACAATTTCACTCTGTGATCGGAGACGAGGCGTCGAAACAGTGCCAGGAACTACTGGGCGGCGCCCCCGACTACGTGGTTGCATGCGTCGGCGGCGGATCAAACGCTATCGGAATTTTTTCTGGATTTGTTGACACCGACGCCCAACTGATCGGCGTGGAGCCTGAAGGCGGAGCAGCGGTCGGCTCAGCTGTACCTGGCGTTGTCCATGGGTCAGAGTCCTACCTCATGCAGGACGAACACGGCCAGGTGCTGGAGGCACACTCTGTTTCTGCCGGCCTCGACTATCCTGGTGTCGGACCCGAACACGCCCATCTAGCCGATATTGGACGGGCCCGATACGAGTCGGTCAATGACACCGAGGTGCTTGGAGCATTCGAGTTACTGTCAAGAAGCGAGGGCATCATCCCTGCCCTGGAACCGGCCCATGGTTTGGCGTGGATGGTTAAGTCGAAAAAAGAGCTGGCGGGCAAAACCGTTCTGCTAAACCTCAGCGGTCGAGGCGACAAAGATGTCGCTCAGGTTCAGGCAATCAAGGCTGGAGATCCGGTAGCGTTGTCAACCATGCGGACAGGAAGCAAATGACCGAAGCAGTTCAACCGGGTGAACTAGAGCAGCATCTACGTAGTCGACGCGAGGTCGGCGCCAAATTGCTGATTCCGTACGTTACCGGCGGCTATCCAGTCGAAGATTGGCCGAGGTTAGTTGAGGGATGCGCGGCCGCCGGCGCAGATGCAATCGAGATCGGTATTCCATTTAGCGACCCAGTAATGGATGGTACGACGATTCAAGAGTCGTCATCGCTGGCTCTTGCGGCCGGAGCCGAACCGTTAGACATCATTAGCCAGGTTTCAAAGGTCGACGTTAACGTCCCACTCATCGCTATGACGTACTACAACATTTGTTATCACATGGGACACCGTCGGTTCGCCTCTCAGCTCAAAAGTGCAGGATTCAGTGCCGCCATTCTGCCCGATCTCCCTTTGGAAGAATCGGGGCATTGGACGAGGGCGGCTGACTCCGAAGGTATTGAAACTATTCTGCTGGCGGCTCCAACCGCCCCAGACGAGAGGTTAGTCAGAATTGTTGATCGGTCACGCGGCTTTGTTTATGGCGTTGGACTGGTCGGAATTACTGGAGAGCGGACTGAATTGGCGACCAGCTCGCTCGAGATGGCCCGTCGTCTGAAGACGATCACTGACAAGCCGGTTGTCATTGGGGTTGGTATCTCTAATCCGGAGCAGGCCGCCGAAGTGGCTGAAGTCGCCGATGGGGTAGTTGTCGGCTCCGCTGTTATCAGACGGGTACTGGACAGCGGTGGCGTTGATGACGCTATCGAATTCGTCGCCCAGTTACGGGCCGGTCTCGACTCGGTCTGAACTTACCCTTCATAGAGTTCACCTTCGGGGAAGAACGCCGCCCAGGCGAACCAAAACTCGTTGGTATGGATAACGCTTTCGAGGCGGGTTCCCTCCATCGGCCCGTCGATAGCGAGACCTAGCTCATCCCATGTTGAACCGGCATCGTCGCTAAAGGTGGCATCGTCGTTGGCCGTGAACGTTAGTGTTTTACCCTCCACGACCGGATTGAAGGCAACGGCTGACCCGATCGCGTCACTATCGGCGATGACGTTATTATCGAGAGCATCAGCGGTGCTACCGCTTCGCCAAATAACCACTGGAGTCCCGTCGATTTCGTCGTTGAGGACAGTCCCAATCGGTATTTCAGAGAACGGGTAGGCACGGTGAGTGTCGTTAACGGTTACCGCAACCACGCGTTCAAGGGGTGGAATTCGTTCGTCGATCTCACCGTCGAAGAAAAACGGCCGCTCACTAGTGCTGTAGTCGCGGTATGGGTTAGCGCCGTAGTTAATTGAGAACCCGGTGTCTCTGGAAAGAACCCTTCCGTCGGGGAAGCTCGTTGAGAACTGTTCGAACGACACTATTGAGGAGCTGACTATTTCCAGCTGCGTTCCTGCTGCGTCCCCGGCGATAGCTTCGGCGGTGATTTGTTGCCAGAGGGATTCGGTGGTGTCGTCCCACATCACCATGTCACTATTTCGGAGCAAGCCTGAGACGCCAAACCTTCTAACTTCGCCATCGACCCGACGGTCGAATGCGACTGCGGTATTGCAGAGCGGGCAGAACGTGATCGCCACCGGGATGTCGTTTATCCGGTCATTGACAATTTCGTGCCGGGTGAGAATCGAGAGCGGGTAGAACCTAACCTCATCACCGAGTTGAACAAGAGCACCTGGCTCGTTGCCGGTCAACCACTCACAACCCTGGTCCACGGTTTCGAACACTGGCGCATCGATGGGCGGGATGCCATCTCGGGGAGGACCGCCGCCGATTATTGTGCCGAGGTCGACGGTGGACATATCCCAGTTCGTGTTCCAATCACTGACCGTGCCCTGTATTTGTGGTCGTAACAGGTCCCTTCCATTTTCTGTGAGCGTCACTTCAGCGTCTTGGTTGCCGGTAGCCACGCCGCCGCTGAGATCCCACGGTGCATCGGTGTCTAGGGGGTCAAAGGCGACGGTATCGTCGGTTTCTTCACAGAGACCAGCGAACGTCTGGCTATCGCCTGAATTCGAACCTGCATTCGCGGCCGAATTGCTTGTCGAGGATGCGCAGCTCGCCATTACCATCGCCAAGACGGCAACAGTCGGCAGAAATCTGGCAGACAATGAATTACTTCGTCGAATTCGTCCAAGGTTGCTCACAGCTAGGCAACCCACGGGCGAGGTCAGGTTATTCCATTCAGTTATTTCGAGCGGCTTAGCTAGTTAGGAAGCTCGGTTTATTCCTGAGACGATCGCTCTGAGCGATGCCGTCGTAATATCGCTATGCATTCCGACGCCCCACAGTTCTGTACCATCGAGTTCAATCTCGACGTATGAGATCGCTGACGCGTTGGCTCCGGAGCCGATTGCGTGCTCATGGTAGTCAAGGATTCTGACCGACAGACCGACCCCGCTGAACAGTGCTGCCTTGAACGCTTCGATACTGCCACCACCATCGCCTTTGATCGTCGTGGTCTCTCCGTCGATTTCAATGTCAGCCTTTATCAGGGTCCGGTCCTTACCTGCTGCGTTCTGTTCGGTACTGAACGAGGCGAGCCAGTAGGGCTTCGAAGCGTCGAGGTATTCGCTGTTGAAATGTTCCCAAAGTTCGGTGCCCGAGATCTCTTTCCCGGTGGTGTCAGTTACTTGTTGAACGGCCCGAGTAAACTCGATCTGTAACCGTCTGGGAAGATCGAGCTCATGTTCAGACTGCAACAGGTACGCGACGCCACCTTTGCCAGACTGAGAGTTAACCCGAATAACATCTTCGTACGTCCGACCGACGTCTTTGGGGTCGATCGGAAGGTAGGGAACTTCCCACAAGGTCTGGCCGGTATCGGTCATCGCCTCGAAACCTTTTTTAATCGCATCCTGATGGGATCCAGAAAACGCAGTGTAAACCAAGTCGCCAGCGTAAGGGTGACGGGGATGCACGGGTAGCTGGTTGCAGTATTCTGCCACCCGTCGAAGGTCATTGATATTGCTCATGTCGAGCTGAGGGTCGACCCCCTGGCTGAACAGGTTCAGGGCCAGTGTTACTACGTCGACGTTTCCGGTGCGTTCTCCGTTGCCGAATAGTGTCCCTTCGACCCGGTCGGCTCCGGCCATCACCCCAAACTCTGCAGCAGCGACTGCGGTACCACGGTCGTTGTGGGGATGGAGCGACAAGATAACGGCGTCGCGATTACTGATGGTCTGGTCGAACCATTCGATCATATCGCCGTAGATATTTGCTGTGCTCATCTCCACTGTGGCTGGCAGATTCAAGATGACTGGTCGTTCACGGGTGGCGCCAAGCTGCTCCTTAACAGCTTCACAAATCTCAACTGCGAAACCAAGTTCCGTTCCAGTAAAACTCTCCGGCGAATATTGGTATCGAATCTCGGTGTCGCCCATCGAGGCTTCGTTCATAACACAACGCTTTGCGCCATTCACCGCAATATCGATTATTCCTTGTTCATCCAAACCAAAGACGACTCGTCGTTGAACGGTTGAAGTCGAGTTGTACAGATGGATAATGGCTTTGTCGGCGCCCTTAACGGATTCGTAGGTCCGGTCTATTAGGGCGTCTCTCGCCTGGGTCAGAACTTGTATTGTTACATCATCGGGTATTCGGTCTTGTTCGATCAGTTGGCGAACGAAGTCGAAGTCGGTCTGTGATGCTGCCGGAAACCCTACTTCGATTTCTTTGAATCCAACTTCGACGAGCTTGTCGAACATCTTTTGTTTTCGTTCGGCATCCATTGGTTCGATGAGTGCTTGGTTGCCGTCCCTGAGGTCGACGCTGCACCATATCGGTGCATCAGCGATCGCTGTAGAGGGCCACTGCCGGCCGGGCAGGTCGATCGCGGGGAACGGTTGGTATTTCTGGGTCGGCATCTTACTGATATTGCTCATATTGGCGTCCTAAAGGAGGTTGGGTAGGTGAGTGGACGGTGTTACCGCGCCAATCGTCAAGAATGAAGGCTTGAACGGATCAGCGTTCGACTGAAGGAACCCGACTCGCTTAGGACTAAGCGGCCGGGTATGGAAGTCGAAGTTCGAGCAAGGTACTCACGTGCACGACTATAGCACGATCTGGCTCGGTTGTGATCCAATTTGTCAACGGGGTAGGCCGGGAACGAGTTGCGTCTACTGAAGGTCGCTCTGAGCCAACCGACGTCCGAAGTCGTTCAACGCATCGACTACTTGTGGATCGACAGTGATGGCGGGCGAGCGGAGGGTGTCTTTGATCTGCCGATAGAGGTTTAGTTCGTCCCGGCAATGCGGACAGTCGGTCAAGTGGGCGGCGACCTTACGCGCGATCTTTGCGTTAGTTTCGCCATCGAGGTAGCTCTGTAACTGTTTGAGCGTATCGCTACAGGAATAATCTCGAGAGAATATTCGGTTCAACATTAGTGGCCGTCTCCTTGCCCTACGTCCGCAACATTCAAGTCCTTGAGTTGTTCGCGAATATTTTTGCGACCACGATGTAACCGGCTCATGATGGTTCCTACTGGAACTTGTATTACGTCTGCGGCTTCCTTGTAAGAAAGGCCGTTTAAGTCAACGAGTTCGATCACCTCGCGGTACTTAGCTGGCAGAGTGCTAAAGGTGTCTTCCACGACAGCGCTTAACATTGGGTCAACCACGAGCGTTTCCGGGTCGTCTAGATCAGCGAAGTCCGTCGATCGTTCGAATGCCAGTTCTGGGTTGTCAATCAGTTCGGGAGTCTTTTTCCGCACCCGGTTTATGTTGGCGTTACGCATGATCGTCAGTAGCCAAGCCTTGGGGTAACGTCCATCAAATCGGTCGATGGCACGATAGGCGCGCAGTATGGTGTCTTGAACCAAATCTTGAGCATCGGAATCCGAACGCGTAAGTGCCCACGCCCGACGGTACAAGATTTCCATGTGTGGCATGACATGGGTCTCAAACGCTTCCTCGGTGTCGGATCTACTGGGCATTAACATCACCATAGACTGGGAACCGTCAGGAACGCTGTCAAATTCCGTTAACTTTTGGCATCTGTTCGAACCCAGCTTGTTTGGTCGACCTTGCTAAGCGAGTTGTCCTAAGGCGACTTTCGGGCGTATTTGGGTTACATAAGTCGCAATGCAGCAATTTTCCCAATATGAGGCAGAATTGGCTAAAAATAGCGGTTTTTGGGGTTCGAAACATGGATAATCAACCCTGGAACAGCTGGGCTTCCGTCATAAGAATCGCAAAAGACGTTGAATTCGCGAAAAACGAACTAGCTTTGTAATTTGTAAGAAGAGGAACATTTCCGCTCCTGGAGCGGTTTCTACAACAGCAAATGTGGAGGAAACCCTTGACAATGTCATTTGTTCAGACTCCAATTTGCTCAGCGTCCCCCCATTTGGCGGGCCGACCAAAATTTAAGGAGTTCGCATGAACAAGAGTCAGCTAGTCGATCGTATTTCTGATCGGACGGGCGTAAGTAAAAAAGACGTCGGCGACGTTATCGAAGGAATGTTTGTTGAAGTATCACATGTGGTTGCCAATGGCGGCGACAAGTTGACACTTCCAGGCTTCTTGTCGTTTGAACAAGTAAAACGTGCTGAGCGCAAGGGCTTCAACCCGCAGACTAAGGAGCCAATAACCATTCCGGCCGGCACCGCGGTGAAGGTTAGCGCTGGAGCCCGATTGAAGGCATACGCCAAAGGCACCGAACAGCCACCGAAGTAATACTGGCTGAACGGATTGTTTGGATGCGATTCCTGGTGCCTGCGAGGGTCCCAGGAATCGTCGCTTTTGCTGGCAACTCAGATCAGGTTGGACCCGGCTCGACTAACCGGTCCTGAAGCAAACTAGGGCGCAGGGGCAACCACAACTGTCCCGTTGTGTCCGCCGAAACCGAAACTGTTCGAAATAGTCGGACCCGGTACCCATTCGCGAGCCGCTCCGTGAACGTAATCTAGCTTTGGTAGCTCGGGGTCAACCTGGTCGAGGCCGACGGTGGGCGGCAAGAGTTCTTTCTGCATGGATGTGACGACCGCTGCGACCTCTAGCGCACCCGCAGCCCCAAGGGCATGCCCGGTGACACCCTTGATAGAGGTTACAGGAGGGCACGAGTCGCCAAACGTCTTGTAGTAAGCCTGGCTCTCGGCAGCATCGTTAAGTGGGGTAGAGGTCCCATGAGCATTGATGTGCTTGAGTTCGCTGGCGTTGAGTCCAGCATCTTGCAACGCTGCCTTCATACTCCGAATGGCGCCTTCGCCGTCAGGCGACGGAGCAGTAATGTGTGATGCATCGGCGCTGCTTGCACTTCCAAGCACCAGCCCTAGGATCTTGGCTCCTCTAGCATTAGCGGTCTCCAAGTCTTCGAGCACGAGGACAGCAGCGCCCTCTCCCATCACGAATCCGTCGCGGCGAGCGTCGAACGGACGTGAGATCCCAGAGGACGACAAGGCCGTCATATTTCGGAAGCCGGCGACGGCGGTCAAGTTGAAGGCTGCTTCGCTGCCCCCGGCGAGCATTGCGTCGGCATAACCGTCCTGCACCAGCCGTGCGGCGTTGCCTATCGAGTGTGTACCAGCGGCACAAGCGGTAACCGTAGTTTCACAGGGACCTCGAAAGCCGTGCCGGATTGACACGGCAGCCGCAGCCGCATTTGGCATCATCATCGGTATCAGAAATGGAGAAACTCTACGTTCTCCCTTTTCGTGCCGCTTTAGAATTTCGATCTCCGTTGTGCAGATTCCACCGATTCCGGTACCAATCAAAACGCCGACCCGAGCCGGTTCAACATCGAGATCACCCGACTGGTCTAACGCCATTTGCGAAGCAGCTAGAGCAAACTGGGAGAACCGGTCCGCTCGACGCATCTGCTTGGCGTTATCAAACCAGGGAGATGCGTCCCACTCTTTCATTTCGCGGAAACCTGCTTCTTGGGGGCTTAACAAGCCATCCCAAAAAGCATCTGTTCCCACACCACAAGGGGCCACAACGCCAACGCCGGTCACTGCAACGGTGCGTCGCGACATTAGAGCTTGCCTACCACCAAGTCGTATGCCGCTCCAATAGTATCGATGCCTTCAAGCTCGTCTTCGTCGACAGTGACACCGAATTCTTCTTCGAGGGCCATGATGAGCTCGACTAGATCGAGACTGTCAGCATCTAAGTCCTCAGCGAACTTTGCTTCTTTTTTAACCGCAGATTCTTCGACGTTGAGTACCTCAACAGCGCGTTTCTGGAATCGTGCGAAATTCTCTTCACTCATGCTGGTCCTCCTAAGACCTTCAATTCAGTTCCTTGATATGGCAGGTGCCGCTCAAAGAGTTGTTACCTTCGTTTACCTAGTTTGTGGGTGCCAGGCTGGCGCCCACCTAATCAGTATGGAGGCTACGCTCGCATGCCCAAACCTCCATCGACGGGCAAAGTGATACCAGTTACATAACCGGCATCCTCCGAGGTCAAGAACGTGACTGCAGCTGCGACTTCTCGTGGTGTTCCCGGCCTTCCAACAGGGACGGAGTCGACCATGGCGGCTACCTGATCTTCGGACAAGGCTGCGAGCATGTCTGTCTCGATCGGACCTGGGGCAACCGCATTGACCGTAATCGACCGGGTACCGAACTCGCGGGCCATAGATCGGCAGAGACCTCCAAGCCCAGCTTTAGATGCCGCATAGTTGGCCTGCCCTGCTTGACCTACGGAACCAACCACCGATGACATGAAGACGATTCGACCCCAGCGAGCCTTCATCATTGGTTTGATTGCCCGCTTGGCCACTCGGAAGGCCCCGGTGAGGTTAGTGTCGACCACGCTGGCGAAGTCCTCTTCGGACATCCGCAGAATCAATTTGTCGTTGGTAATACCGGCATTAGCGACGAGTATTTGGACGGATCCCACCTCGGCTTCAATTTCGGTAAACGCGGCATCGACCGACTCAGCGTCGTTGATATCCAAGAACACCCAGTGTTGACCGTCGGGGAGTTCGTCCGGTTTTGTCCGAGAACACACAACGACGGTGTTTCCCGATTCTTGGAGCGAGGACGCACAAGCGGCGCCGATTCCTCGGGTTCCGCCGGTCACCAGCGCAACTTTATTGCTAGTAGTCATGTTAATCGAAGTCTCCTAGGTCGCATGTGCTCGCTGCCCTGCCCACCGTACTAGAGCAGAACCCCAAGTCATGCCCGATCCAAAGCCGACAAAGAGAACCAAATCGCCATCGTCCACGGAGCCTCGTTGCACAGCATCGTTGAGTGCTATAGGAATCGATGCCGCGGATGTGTTTCCGGTACGGTCCAAAACGACAGCGGTGTCGTCAATCGAAAATCCGAGCCGTTTCCATGCGCTTTCCAAAATACGAATATTGGCCTGGTGTGGGACGATGAGTTTTATATCAGCGGCAGTCACACCGGCTTTTTCCATCGTCTTCTTGCTCGAATCGACCACTACTGTGACAGCCTTTCGGAAGACTTCACGTCCATCCATACGAAGCGGATTGTCGTAGTCGGTATAGAGGAGGTGCAGGAGGCTACCGTCGGTGCCGAGGTCCCAGCTCAACAGTTCGCCTTTGGCCGATGGATTTGAGTCCAGAATCACAGCACCGGCGCCGTTGCCGAACAGAATTGCGGTAGATCGGTCGGCGGGGTCGACCATGCGATCCATTGTCTCGGAACCGACGAGCAGCAAACGTTGCGTTCCTTGGGCCAAGAAACCGTTGGCCACTACGAGTCCATAGACCCATCCAGCGCAAGCCGCTTGGAGGTCGAAGGTTCCGCAGGTCAACCCGAGTTCGCGGGCAATAGTGGCCGAAGAACCTGGCATTCGTTTGTCCGGCGTGGTGGTGGCGAGCACGACTTGCTCGATCGTTTGTGGGTCGATTCCTGAGCGTTCAATCGCCAGCTGACTAGCCTCGATCGCTAGACCAGAGGTGGTTCCACCCACTCGGCGTTCCTTGATGCCGGTACGTTCGGTGATCCACTCATCGGAGGTGTCTATCATCGTTGAAAGATCAGCGTTGGTAACGACCTTGTCTGGCAACGCACTACCGATTCCGGCAAACTTCAAAGGTATCGAAGGGAGACTGTTCATTGGTGACCGGAGGTAGAGGCCCTGAGCCAGGCTATTGGCTGCGATGTTGATACTCTCTCGCCTGAGAGCGCTAAAAGACCTTGGAGATTGCCTGCAAAAGGAGTGTAGACGTTTGTGTCGCCGACCTTGCCGACTAGCTGCCCGATTGCGACATCGCTGCCGAGAACAGCCGACTCATGTGGGGTGAAGATACCGGTCCCTGGGCTGACAACAAGCCGTTCGACCGCATAAAGTTTTTCTCCCTCTTCGAGAGCGGGCGGGACCGAGTCGGCGATCGAGGACAGAGTCTCCAACAACGAATCGACCGCATCTGGGCTATTTATCGACGCGGTCGTGATACCTGGAACCGTGCGTTTAGCCATCCCGCTCAGCGCTTTGCCAGGCCCCACTTCGAGGAGCACAGAAACGCCAGCGGCTTCAAGTCCGAGGAGCGTCTTCCGCCACTGAACTGGGCTTGTCAGTTGTGCGCCAAGGAGGCCTGCCCATTCGTCGGCGCCGGTGTGAATCTCCGCATCGACATTGGCAAAGACCGGGCTAGTTGGTGCCCGTAGGTCAGCTTCCGAAATAGCCTTGCGGAGCCGGTCACGTGCTGGTGACATGAATGGGGTGTGGAACGCCCCACCGACCTTGATGGGGACGGTCCGCTTGGCTCCGAGTTCTTTGGCGGCCAGGGCCGCTTCGTCGATCGCTGATGGCGATCCTGCAATAACTACTTGGCCGGCGGCATTGTAGTTTGCGACCCAAACGTCTCCGTCGGTGCGCCGACAGGCCAGGTCAACCGATTCATCGTCCAAACCGAGCACCGCTGCCATTGTGCCTTCAGACTCTTCAGCCGCAATCTGCATGGCGTTCCCGCGTTCGGTGACGAGGCGGATCCCGTCTTCAAAGCTCAGGACACCAGCAGCGGTCAAGGCTGAATACTCGCCAAGACTATGGCCGGCGAGAATCGCTGGCTGAACACCGGTGCGTTCGATTGCATCGAGCACGATCATGCTGAGAAGAAACGCCGCCAACTGGGCGTTGCGGGTTTCGGTGAGTTCATCCTGGTCAGCGGTGAGCAGAAGGTGTTCGATGTCGCGTTCGGCTACTTCGGCAGCTTCACCGACGAGCTCCCAAGATGGATGCTCCTTCCATGCAGCACCCATCCCTGGGCTTTGGGAACCTTGTCCTGGAAATGTAAATGCAATCATCGCGGATCTCACAGTGAACTATGACTCGGGTGATAACTAGAAGGTTTCGGAATTTCGAACAAAATATTGGCTCGAGACTTGGTTGGATGTCACACCGGTGTGTGAATAGCTAGAATTTCTGCCGACTGGTTGGTTTCCGGGGCTTCTTGCCACCAAGCCGATTTGTTTGAGGGTACAGCAACTGGAAATAAGCCAGCGGGCTTGCCGAGATTTGACTTTGACATTTTTTGTTCAAAATCCGATTTACTAGCCCAATTTCGGGCTAAGCTAACGGCCCTTGCCCGGGTGGCGGAATGGTAGACGCGGCGGATTCAAAATCCGCTGCCTGAAAGGGCGTGTGGGTTCGACTCCCACCCCGGGCACCATTCGCAGTCAGCTCAAAAGGCATTCTGCCCCGAGGTTCAGTAAGGTCCCAAAAGGCATGGTTCGCAAGTCAGTCGAGAAGAAGCTTATAGCCCTTTCTTCTGAGATTACATCCTTGCGGTCAGACCTGCGAGTGGTAGAAGATCAGCTGATTCATTTCGAGGATGAGGCCGAGGACGCTCGGCTTCGAGCGCTCGTTTCCGAAACGCCCCAGGCGAACAAGGCGCATCGCGAAGCTTCATCGACGGTGTCAGCATTCAGGCGCGATCGAGATCACAAGTTGGCAAAGATAGCGAAGTTGGAACGACGACAGGACGAAATGCTCGATCGGCTATTCTCGTAGAACCGTCATCGAGGTATGGCGCGACTTTGCCGGACTCCGATGGCTTCGGTCGGCGAGAAGATATCATTCAGGCGTCAGTACTGTAGGTGAAACGATCTAAGAAGGAGCGCCGTGGGCCCGTCGGTAATAATTGCAGAAGATGAAGCGTTGATCCGGCTGGATCTTCGAGAGTCACTGATCGACGAAGGCTACGATGTTCTCGCAGAAGCCGCAGATGGCGGTGAGCTACTGGAGCTCCTGACCCAACACAAGCCGGACGTTGTCTTGGTCGATATCAACATGCCTAATGTTGACGGGCTGACTGCGGCCCGCCAAATTGTCGACGACCGGATATGTGCGGTGGTGATTCTGACGGCGTTTTCGCAACGGGACCTCGTCGGCCAGGCTCGTGATGCCGGCGTTTCAAACTATCTGGTTAAGCCATTTCGAAGAGAAGAACTCGTCCCTGCAATCGAACTCGCCATCGCCCGTTTTTCAGAGCTGGTCCAGGCAAAGGAACAGGTCCGTGACTTGTCGAGCAAGCTTGAAACCCGCAAGCTGCTCGACCGAGCTAAGGGCTATTTGATGGACAATTTTGGGCTGAATGAGTCAGACGCGTTCCGCTTCTTACAAAAAACGGCAATGTCTCGCCGGGCCTCGATTAGCTCGATCGCAGACTTGGTTCTGGCCGACGAGCTAGGCCCAAACTAGCCCAGACGATCGGGTAGCTGTAACCTCGTCGACGGGAAAGTAGGGATCGGGCGCCCAAACCTGCGACGGATCTTCTAGGATCAGCCGTGATGGCTTCTCTAATGTTGATCGACGGCAATTCACTGACTTACCGGGCGTTCTATGCGCTCCCTGAAGACTTGGCAACTGCCAGTGGACAGGTGACGAACGCTGTATTCGGATTCACTTCGATGCTGGTGAATCTGGTTCGTGACCACCAACCAGACGGGATTTTGGTTGCCTTTGACCGGCCAGAGCCGACCTTCCGGCATGAACGGACACCAGAATATAAGGCCCAACGATCCAAAGCACCCGACATTCTCAGACAACAGATGGGTTTGGTTCGGGAGGTTTTAGACGTCTTGAACATCCCCCAGGCCGACTTGGCTGGCTATGAAGCCGACGATATTTTGGCAACCCTGGCGGCATCAGCGGCGGAGAACGGAGTCGACACCCTGATAGTTACGGGCGATCGCGATAGTTACCAGCTCGTCAAGGACCCATACATCAAAGTGGTTTACAACAAACGCGGTGTCAGCGACTACGCCCTATATGACGAGGCTGGGATCCTTGATCGAACTGGGGTGACACCGGCCAACTACGTGCAATACGCTGCGCTACGGGGCGACAAGTCAGACAACCTTCCCGGAGTTCCCGGGGTAGGGGAGAAGACCGCTGCCAAACTGGTCAATAAGTACGGTGGGGTCGCTGGGATCTACGAACACGTCACCGAGCAAACTCCGAAGTTGCGGCAGAACCTCGAAGAAAACCAAACCCAGGTAGAGCTGAACCTGGAACTGATGGAACTCCTTCATGATGTTCCCCTTGAGATAGATGTACAAGACATCCTCGAACTCGAACCCTACGACGTCGATGAAGTCCAGAAGTTGTTTGGGTTTCTCGAATTTAATACGTTGTTTGTTCGGCTTCAGGCGGCGTTCGGAGAACAGGAAGCGGAAACGGTTGGAACGTTGCTGACCGCTACTTCCACCCAACCCTCGTCGAGCGACGAAGCGGTCAAATTGATCGACCAAGCCTTAACGCGTGAGTCTCCGGTGGCGTTAGCTGCGAGTTTCAGGACAACTAACACCGGGCAATCCATCGACTCTCTTTCGTTCGTGGTCGATGCTGAACGATCCGAGGTTTGCTCACTTTCGGCGACGATGCTCGGCGAGCGTGACGTCAAGCAGCGGCTACAGATCCTTCTTACCGCTTCTCAACCTGGGGTGGTTGCCCACGAAGCGAAGCCTATGGCGCGGGCTCTTCTGGGCGAAGGGCTGCAAATTAGCGGACTGGAAATGGACACTTCGTTGGCGGCATACTTGCTCGACCCAGCTGGCGCTGCGTACCCGCTCGACAAGCTGCTCTCCACCTACACCGATTTTAAGCTGCCAGAGGACTCTGGAACGCCGGAAGGCCAACTCGACTTTGGTGACGATTCTCCCGCCGCGGACGAAACAGCTGTTAAAGCCCTCGCTGTCGACCATCTCCAGCGTGTGCTTGACACCGAAATAGACGAGGCTGGTCTCCGAACATTACACGACACCATCGAAGTCCCATTGGTAAGCGTTCTGGCGCGAATGGAACACGTCGGCATTGGAATCGACCGGGCCGAACTCGAACTCCTCAACGACAAGATGGTCGCCGAGGTAGCCAGACTCACAGAGCAAATCCACCTTGATGCGGGAGAAGAGTTCAACATCAACTCGACTAAGGTACTGCGGCGTGTACTTTTTGATGAACTCGGGCTGACACCGCAAAAGAAAGGCAAAACCGGTTACTCGACCGATCAAGCGACGCTAGAAAAATTGAAAGGTGATCACCCGATCATCGAGAACCTCCTGCGCTACCGAGAGGTTGAGAAGTTACGTTCGACCTATGGCCAGTCGCTGCTATCTGCTGTTGAATCGGACGACCGCATACGGGCAACCTTTCGTCAGACCGTTGCCCGAACAGGGCGTCTCTCTAGCGAGAACCCAAACCTCCACAACATCCCGGTTCGGACCGAGTTAGGGAGAGAATTTAGAAGAGCGTTTGTTCCTGCTACGTCGAGGTTACTTCTCGTAGCAGATTACAACCAGATCGAACTGCGCTGTATTGCTCATTTAGCCGAAGACCCGGGTCTTATTGAAGCATTTACCAACGATCGGGACGTTCACACGATGACGGCGGCCCGGGTTTATGACGTGGACGAAGACGACGTGAGTTTCGAACAGCGAAGCTACGCCAAGATGGTCTCCTATGGATTGGCTTATGGCATGGAGGCCTACGGGCTTGGCCAACGTTTGGGTGTTCCAACCCGAGAAGCCCAAACGATTCTCGACGCCTATTTCGACAGTTTCCCGGCGGTCCGAGACTACATGGACGCCACCGTCAGCCAAGCCAGAAATAAGGGGTACACCGAGACGCTATTTGGACGTCGACGCCAGATACCCGAATTGTTGAGTGATAACCGAAACGTACGCATGGCGGGCGAACGGCAAGCCATGAATGCTGGAATTCAAGGCTTAGCCGCCGATATCTTCAAGGCAGCGTTAGTTCGGCTTGACGAGCGCATTTCGTCCGACAACTTTGACGGGCTTGTCGTACTCCAAGTACACGATGAAATAATCGTCGAGATCAACCCCGATGAACGGGACCTAGCTACGGAGTTGGTAATCGGCGAGATGAGTCAAGCATTCGAATTGTCCGTTCCGCTGACAGTCAATTTGAGCTTTGGGACGACTTGGGCCGACGCCAAGGGTTGATGGGACATTCTGTCTGCTGACTCAA
Source organism: uncultured Acidimicrobiaceae bacterium (assembly GCA_964551835.1). Taxonomy (GTDB): domain Bacteria; phylum Actinomycetota; class Acidimicrobiia; order Acidimicrobiales; family SZUA-35; genus JAHDCC01. The sequence continues at coordinate 79,654 of CAZKEM010000042.1, forward strand.
ATGTTGCAGCGGGTGTGTTACGAGCCCTAACTAGCCATGTGACACCAAGAGGTTCGCATGGTCGAAGCTGGTAGTGTTGTTTTGCGGTCGAGACGGTCTCGATCGGCATCTGTTTTAGTGACGGCAATCGTTGCCGAAGACAAAATAGTTGCTCCCTATGAAAGTTCCCTACACCTTGTCCTCTACTGATACTGAAACACTAGACGCCGAAACTGAAGCGTATGTCCCTCGACAAATCGTTGAAAACGACCTTGAAGGTTCGTTAGATGATGCTTATTCCGCCTCCATGGTGGTTGTCGATGATGGCCAGCTTGTCGCTGGCACCGTAGTCCGAGTCGACCGAGACGAAGTTCTTCTCGACATTGGTTACAAGAGCGAAGGAGTTATCCCCTCCAGGGAACTTTCGATTCGCAACGATGTTGACCCATCCGAGATCGTGTCTATTGGCGATGAACTCGAAGCCCTCGTTCTTCAGAAAGAAGACAAAGAAGGCCGACTGCTTCTTTCGAAAAAACGTGCCCAGTACGAACGCGCTTGGGGAACAATCGAAGACGTCAAAGAGCGCAATGGTGTCGTATCTGGACCGGTCATCGAAGTGGTTAAGGGTGGCTTGATTCTCGACATCGGCCTCCGTGGTTTCCTTCCGGCTTCCCTGGTCGAGCTTCGACGGGTGCGAGACCTACAGCCATATGTTGGTCGTTCGCTAGATGCCAAGATCATCGAGCTCGACAAGAACCGCAACAACGTAGTCCTTTCTCGCCGTGCGTTCCTCGAAGAGACCCAGAAAGAACAACGAGAAGACTTCCTGGCCAACCTAACACCTGGCGAAGTACGCAGCGGGGTCGTCTCGTCTGTAGTGAACTTTGGTGCGTTCGTTGACCTTGGTGGTATGGACGGACTCATCCACGTATCGGAACTCTCATGGAAGCATGTTGACCATCCAGGTTCTATCGTTACCGTCGGTGACGAAGTTACCGTCCAAGTTCTCGAAGTGGACCTATCAAGAGAGCGAATTAGCCTCTCGCTCAAAGCGACCCAGCAAGACCCGTGGCAAGAATTTGCTTCTGGACACCGCGTTGGCGAACTGGTCTACGGTCGAGTTACCAAACTCGTACCGTTCGGTTCATTTATCCAGGTTGGCGAAGGTATCGAAGGTCTGGTTCACATCTCAGAGATGTCTGCCCACCACGTCGACTTGCCAGAACAGGTAGTCACCCCAGGTGAAGAACTCTGGGTCAAAATTATCGACATCGACCTTCAACGTCGACGTATCAGCTTGTCGATTAAGCAAGCGGCCGAAGGTGGCGCCGTTGCTCAGGAATATCAAGAGCACTTTGGTGAGCACGCATTCGACGATGATGGCAACTACATCGGTCCAACCGATGTGGACCCCGAAACCGAGAAAGCCTGGGCCGAATACTACGAAGAGCTAGAAGGCGGCGGGACAACGACCGACGCTGCGGCTAGCGAAGGAGCTACGGCTGAAACGCCAGCTGAGCCTGCACCTGAGGCACCTGTGGAGGAAGCAACGGATGTTCCAGAACCTCTCGCCGAGGAGCCAGCTAGCGAAGACAGTGCTCCAGAAGAAGCGGCAACCGAGCCTGAAAGTTCAGAATAAAAACCGACTAACGTAGCTGGCTGTTCAACAGCCAGGGCTTGATCTGGTCTGATCTTAGACCAACGTGCCACTGCAACATCTTGATCGAACTGATCAAAATGGTGTGGTGGCACGTTACGTTTTTGCTGATCTTGTTGGAGCACCGCCGGGGTGGCTGACTCTTGGATCTTCTTTTGTCGATTTTATTGGGGGAATCTCTTCACCTTGACCAAAACAGAACCGACAGGAATGGGCAAGGGAAACCACCAGGGTCGACTAACGGACCCACAAAACCACAGGAGACTGTTGTGAACCCACGGCGAATCGGAATACTAGTTGTAGCCATCGTGGTTGCAGCAGTGGCAGCCATTGGCCTGCTGAACTACGTCCGAAATGTAGAAGACTCCGCACTAGATGATGGTTCGGCGGCTAAAGTCTGGGTCGTTCAAGGCCCGATCAGCAGAGGCACAAGTGCTTCACAGGCTCTGGCTCAGGGTCTGATTGTCGAGGAAGAATTTCCAGCAAAGTACGCGCCCGACAACGCGATCGGTGACCCCAACACCGAATTGGTCGGCTTGGTGGCCGTCTATGATCTCCCCCCAAACGAGATTCTTAAAGACGGCACGTTCGTGTCTCCCAACGCACTCAACACCGGTATTACCGATCGCTTGGAAGAAAGTGGATTGGTAACGGTTACGATCAGCGCTGACAGGGTACGAGGGGTCGCCCACCAGATCGAACCCGGTGATTTCGTCAACATTTTGATGAACCGCCCGATCGCCGAGGGGGAAACTCCGACAGCTGATAGCCCCGAAGCTGCTACAGCTGCTGATAGTGGCACGTTAGGGCCCGGGGGGATTTATCCGCAAGCGGTCCGCTATGTGTACCAAAAGTCAGAAGTTCTGTCCGTAGATCGAGACCTCACGCCTGAAATTGGCGAAGCTCCAGAAGGCAGCGAGGAAACACCTGAAGCTGTTCAGGAGGTGCGCGATGGTGGGATGATCACACTTGCGGTGCCGCCAGAGGCTGTACAGCAAATCCTGAGCGTCGGTGAGGAGAACTTGTATTTGTCTCTCGTTCCTCCAACCTACGAACCGGAGGTCATTCCGCCATTTGATGGAAATCCAGTGTTCCCTGCGGAGGACCCAGGCCGTCTGACCCCATACGGTCCGGACGACCAGGCAGCCAAGGAATAGACCTACCCAGGACTCTGAAAGACTCCCATGACCGAGTACGACTTCAATAATTTCGCAGACTTCTCCGCCGAGTTTGGTGGCGGAGTCGAACAACCATCATCCCCAGGACAGCCAACCGTTGGCGTCGTAGTAATAGACGCCGACATTGCGGTACGGGACTACCTAGCAAGCCTCTGCCAGGACCCGGCACAAGCTGCATCGGTTTCTGAGGCTCAAAGCGTGGCGATACCCGGTCCGACGGTGGTTGTGCTGGGGCCGAGTAACGCAAATTCTGCAGAATTTGCTGCCATCGAGAACTGGTCGAAAGGCAACGACTCAATAGGTTCCCTGCTCGTCACGACCGAACTGTCAGTCGAGTTGCTTCACGATGCGCTGAGGGTAGGAATTGATGATGTCGTTGAAGCTCCGATAGACGAAGCCTTCCTAAGTGAGGTGTTGCAACGTATTTCGAACGGCCTGCTCCAGGAGGAGGATAGCCTTGCGCCGACTCCGGCCTCGGCTTCACCGTTCGACGAATCGATATTCGACCCAGAACAGATGGGCCGCGTTATCTCAGTCTTTTCGACGAAGGGCGGGTCGGGCAAGTCCATTACTGCTTCGAACTTAGCCATCCTTCTAGCCCAATCATCAGATAAACCAGTTGTATTAATCGACGGGCACCTTCAATTCGGTGATCAAGAAGTGATGCTGAAACTCAACGCCAACCACACCGTGGTGGATGCTATTGAGAATATTGATAACGCAGACCCGGCCTTCATGCAACAGCTCATGACGAAGCACGAAGCGAGCGGCCTGTTGGTCCTTCCAGCGCCTCGAGAGCCGACGTTCGCAGACCAGATTACTGGGCCTCAAGTCCAGCAAATGATCAAACTGTGCCAGATATTCGCGGGTCATGTAATCATCGATCTCCCGGCGTTCTTCAACGACACAGTCATCTCGACACTCGAACACAGCCATGACATTCTGTTGGTTGCCGGTCTGGATATACCAAACATCAAGAACGTAAAGATTGGTCTTCAAACACTCTCGATGCTTGGCATTGAAGAGCAACGCGTTCAGCTTGTCCTTAACCGAGCAGATTCGAAAGTCAAGCTTGATATCGGCGAAGTGGAACGAACACTCGGTTCGTCGACGGCGATACATGTTCCGTCGGATGTAGTCGTACCTATCTCAGTCAATAAGGGCTCCCCTGTTGTCCTCTCGGCAGCAAAGTCTGGGGTCGCCCGTTCGTTTCAGGAACTCGCCAGTCGGTTCCTTGGCGGTGTCCAAGTTACTGCAGCCAGTTCTTCTGGCCGCCGGAAATTTTTCAGCTAACCGAGCAGGAGCAATAGATGTCTCTATATGAACGCCTCAACGAAGCCAATAGTGACGGCGGAGAACAGAGTGCCGCCCAGCCTGTAAGTAAGCAAGCATCGTCGCCGCTGGAGATGCTGCGACATCGTGTTCACGCGTCTCTGATTGAGAAGTTAGGCCCAGTCTTATACGACAAGACCTTGTCCGAGGATCAACTTAGAGGTCGAGTGCACGAGGCATTGCGTCTAGCGCTTGCCGAAGAACAAGCACCGCTTTCGGCCTCCGACCAGGCGCAACTTATCCAGAATGTCTCAGACGACATCTTGGGGTACGGGCCGATTGAAGTGCTTCTCAAAGACGAAGAAGTATCGGAGATCATGTGCAACGGTCCGGAACAAATTTATGTGGAGCGAGATGGAAAACTTACTCTCGCCGATGTCAAATTCGCGGACAGCGAGCATCTACGCCGTATCATCGACAAAATCGTCGCCCAAGTTGGTCGTCGAATCGATGAGTCGTCTCCTCTTTGCGACGCCAGGTTGCCCGACGGTTCACGTGTAAATGCAGTAGTCTCGCCGTTAGCCGTCGGTGGACCGTTTCTGACCATCCGTAAATTCTCGGCCGACCCACTTCAGATCGACGACCTGATCAGGTTCGGCACGTTAGGCGTACACTCAGCCAGATTTCTTCAGGCATGTATTGTCGGGAAACTCAACGTAATCGTTTCTGGTGGTACTGGTACGGGTAAGACCACTACGCTCAATGTTCTTTCGTCATTCATTCCTGACACCGAGCGAATTATCACGGTTGAAGACGCCAAAGAGCTCCAGATGAACCAGGAACATGTTCTTTCGCTTGAAACCAGGCCTCCGAATATTGAAGGCAAAGGCGAAGTAACAATTCGAGACTTGGTGAAGAACACGTTACGTATGCGGCCCGACCGAATCGTAGTCGGTGAGTGTCGTTCCGGCGAAGCCTTGGACATGTTGCAAGCGATGAACACGGGCCACGACGGCTCACTTACGACGTTGCATGCCAACACGCCCCGGGATGCCTTAAGCCGCCTCGAAACGTTGGTTCTGATGGCAGGTTACGACCTACCGGTCAGAGCGATCCGAGAGCAGATCTCCTCAGCAGTCGACGCTGTGGTTCAACTTCAACGCCTGCGCGATGGCACCCGACGAATTACTCACATTACCGAAGTCGCCGGAATGGAAGGCGACGTTATTTCGATGCAAGATGTCTTTATGTTCGATTTCGGCGCAGGTGTCGATCACGATGGCCGTTACCAAGGGCAGTTACAACCAACGGGCGTTCGCCCTCGCTTCGCAGAGAAACTGGCAGACAACGGTATTCGACTTGGCCCGGAGATGTTCGCCAAAGCAATGCCAGCTGCTCCTAAACAGGGGCGAGGTCGATGAGTCGAAGATTGTGGCCTCGGCCAAAGCTCAGAGTATTAAAGGCGTGGCATTGGTTTATGGTGTCCGCAGTTTTGACGGTCGGCGTTCTCATAGCTCTACCGGCGACAGCACAAGACGGCGGGCAATCGATACCAGAGGTAGCGAATATCGTTGCTATCGACGCGTCGGAAGCCCCGGCGGTGGCGACTGTGTTTTCGACAGTGAGCGACGGCACAGCGACGATTAAGGTCGGCGAACAAACGTCTGATTCTGTGTCCTCTAACGAGAGTGAAGGCTTCCCGACCGAGATCGTGTTTGTCATCGATGCGAACACGCGGTCCGCCAAGGGTGACGTGTTCGTCAAAATAAAAGACTCGGTCAAAAAGTCCATCGAGGCTCTGCCACCTTCGGTCTCTGTCGGGGTGATAGCAGCCGGAGATGCTCCGATAGTGCTGTCCGAAGTGACTTCCGATCGGCAGGCTGTGTTGACGGCCGTCGACGATGTTTCGTTCCGGCAGCGTTCTGATCTGTTTGGTTCTGTCATCCGAGGAACCGAATTGTTCTCGCCTGAGCCTGGGACGGTTCGCACGGTGGTGATGGTCGCGACTGGCGCAGATACCGAGCAAAGCGTTACGGCGGCGTCGAGCCAAGCTGCCCTCATTCGCTCTAGCTCTCAGCTGATCACGGTCCAATACAATGGCGGCGATGTCGACCTGGCCGCAGCGTCGACGACATCAGGTGGCGTAGCAGTCGACATCGACGGTACTGAATCTATCGAGAAATCGATTTCACTAGCGGCTATTGCTGCTTCAGAACGGACGATAGTCAAGTTCGACAGTGGTGGTGACGTCGGAACTCGATCAAACGCCACCCTCAAGGTCGGCGATGTCGAGCAAGGATTCTCGTTTATCAACGGCCAGAACAGTCCGAGAATTTCTCAAATAGACGGACCGTTTGATACCGGTAACAAAGGCGGATTTCTATCTGGTGTCCCTGCCCTCTTTGGCTTGGTGCTATTGGCCTTCGTGGGTATTGGACTGGCGGTGTGGGCTGTTTCGTCAATGTTCGTAGGTGAACGTCAGCTCGACACCCTTCTAACTCGATACGACGCCAATGACCCGACGCTAAGCGAAGACGAAACTAAAGAGGCTGTGGTACAGACAGCCGTCGTCCAGCGAGCAGTCGAAATGTCGGAGAATTTTGCCAAGCGACAGGGTTTCCTAACCCGAATAGAAAAGACGCTGGAGCGAGCCAATATTCCGATCCGACCCGGCGAAGCGGTCATGTTTTTCTTTGTCGGGATAGTCGTGGCCTTTACGTTGGCGTTCTTCGTAACTAGAAGCATCGTCGCTGGCGTAATCTTTGCCCTGCTCGCTGCGGGTATCTCGTACTTCGTATTGCAGTTCTTGGCGCGGCGTCGATTAAAAAAGTTCGAAGCTCAGCTCCCTGACACCCTCCAACTGTTGGCCGGCACACTACGAGCCGGGTTTTCTTTGCCTCAAGGAATCGACGCGGTATCTCAGGAAATCGCTCCTCCGATGGGCAGCGAACTGCGGCGAGCCGTCAGCGAAGCCCAACTGGGACGCGACCTGGAAGATTCACTCGAAGGTATAAGTGAACGAGTCGACAGCCCAGACTTCGCATGGGCCGTCATGGCCATTGGAATACAGCGAGAGGTTGGTGGCAACCTCAACGAATTGTTAATGACGGTAGCTGAAACAATGATCGCTCGAGAGCGACTACGTCGCGAAGTGAACTCATTGACGGCCGAAGGTCGCATGTCAGCGTTCATTCTCGGGTTATTGCCACCGGGTCTCGGAGCTGTTCTCGCTGTCGGTAACCCTGACTACATCAGTGTCCTATTTACCCGGACGGCAGGCAACATAATGTTAGCGGCAGCTGTTCTGTCTGCTTTGGTTGGGTTAGCCTGGATGAAGAAAGTGATAAATCTAGATGTCTAGCTTGTTTGATTCAATACCAGCTCCGCTTTTTGTCTTGATGGCTTGCGCTGCGGCAGGGTTTGCCGTATTTATTGTGCTGAACCAGTTTCAGGAACGGTCTGCGGCTCGTAGCTCACTACGTCAATTCGAAGACGAAGTAGTCACTACCGACGAGCGGGAGAAGCAATTGCTTACCCCCGTTCATCAACGCGTCATTGTGCCAATGATGGCCGGCGCCGGCCAGCTAGGTGCCCGGCTCAACCCTCCTCAATACATCGAACAAGTTCGGCTTAAACATGTCCAGGCCGGAATATTCTCTAACGAAAAGGTTGAACGTTTTCTAGTCATGCGCCTCGCGGGCATGCTGTTTATCCCGCTTTGGTTGTTTTTCGTTTTTGTATTCTCGCCCTTCGGTGTTTCAGGAATAATGAAAATCGCATTGGCGGGACTGGGAGCGGTTTTGGGATTCTTCGCTCCAACCGTGACGTTGGATCGGAAGGTTCAAGCCCGTCAGGAGGCTGTTCAACGGTCACTCCCAGATATTCTCGATCTCCTGGTTATCTCTGTCGAGGCTGGTTTGGGCTTTGAACAGGCCGTCGACAAAGTAATTGTCAATATGCCTGGCCCCCTTTCCGACGAATTCGCTCGTGTCCTTGGCGAGACGCGGGCCGGTTCAGGCCGAGCAGACGCGCTACGCGGTATGCAGGAAAGAGTTGATACTCCTGAGGTCCGTTCGTTTGTTCTAGCAATGATCCAAGCAGACACGTTCGGCGTCAGTATCGGACGCGTTCTCCGAGCTCAAGCAGACGAAATGCGGGTTAAGCGTCGCCAACTAGCCCAGGAGAAAGCACAGAAGGCTCCGGTGAAAATGCTGATACCGATGGTGTTCTGCATATTCCCATCTCTGTTTGTCGTCATCCTCGGTCCGGCTGCTTTGAACATCGTCGAGAACTTGTAGGTATAAGCGGCAAACGCTCTACGAGAGAGGTAGGCGCCTGAATGACTGTTCTGATTGAACAGGCCGACAGGTCTACGACACGGACCGGTAACCGAGGTAGAGTACCGGGGTCGGGGCTGAGCACGTCCGACTTCGTAGGTGCAGTCTTAGCGCTAGTCGCGTTTGTTGTTGGTTCTCGCGTAATCGTCGACAACAGTTTTTTGACGCATCTAGCGACCGGCCGTCTAATCGTCACAGATGGGGCAGTTCCGAGCTCCGACCCATATTCTTACCTTGCGTCCGGTGAGCCGTGGACGGTGCAGAGTTGGCTGCCCAGCGCCCTATATTACTTGATCAACGACTCTGTCGGCGGGTGGGGGATACGCCTGTTTAACGGGGCTTTAACTTCGTCCTTGATGTACCATTTGTGGAAGCTCCTAGCTCCAACAAGGCAGCTAGTTCTCCGGGTGGTTCTTGCTGGCTCATGTCTTATAGTCGGAGCATATCTCTGGACCCCTAGACCATTGCTTTTTGGACTGCTCGCAATGGTGCTACTCATACGAGTCGCCGACAGGCAACTTCCACTCGCGACGATGTTGCCCATCATGTATCTGTGGGTCAACAGCCATGGATCGTTTCCGCTTGCCGGTGTCTACATTGTGGCGTTGCTATTGGGTGGCTGGGCTGACAGACGCCGGTTTGACCCCGAGACGGTTCGGCTTCTGGTCGTTACCGCGTTTAGTATCGCCGTGGCGGCCGTCAACCCGGTGGGTTGGCGCTTGTTGTGGTTCCCGGTCCATTTACTCCGCCGCCGTGAAGCTTTAGAGTCCGTAGTCGAGTGGGCGGCGCCAACGTTCACGTCTGCCTACGAATGGGTTTTCCTAGCTTTGGTAGGCCTTCTATTCGTTGCAACTCGAAGGGGCGCCCCAATCAAAGCGTTGCTTCCAGCGTTTGTCTTTTCGCTTACCGCGCTGCTCGCAGTTCGAAACATAGGCTTCGCATCGATTGTTACGGCGGCATCAATAGCCCCGTTTCTCAGATCCCTCGTTGGTTCGGCGGACGGACAAGAAAAGGTCCGAGTAGCGGCTGTCGGTGTAGGCGCGGTGGGAGTCTGCTTGGTCTTGGCAACGTTCAACTTGGTAAGATCGCCTCCAGTTTCTTTGGACCGATATCCAGTGGCCGAAGTTCAATGGCTCGAGGAACGGTCGCTGGTCGCCGAGGGTGATATTCGAATCGTCCAACGAGAGTCCGTCGGAAACTATCTCACGTATAAATATGGCGCGGAGGCGCGGGTCTTTGTCGACGACCGTTTCGACTTCTACCCACAAGATGTTCTCGACGACCACATCGACTTGGTCGTGGGCGGCAACTTTCAAGAGATAGTCGAACGTCGAGGTTTTGATGTTGCCATATGGGAACGCGATTTACCGTTCGCCTTTTGGCTCGAAGCTTCTGAAGATTGGGAGGTAGCGCTGTCGACCGACAATTGGATTGTTGCGTGCCGTAAGGAGTCGACTGCGCAAGCCCGGTGCCTCTAGCTACGACCGGATTTCAACATGCTGGTAGTGACCTGAGCACCCGAACCTAGTAGTCGTAGTCCAATCGGTCCGAACGGGCCGGATGAAGGACTCGAAAGTACTAGCGGGTACTCGACCTCCTCCTGGCAGACTGAAGGCGTGTGGAATGTTTGGAAGCGTCTGGTTTTCGGCTGGCGACGTATGCGTAATCGCGATGTGGTCGATTTTCGACGAATTGGTATTGGGGTCGCTTTGGACGAACCGCTCGTTTGGGTACGGAAGCGATCAGCTCAGTTCGGCGTTCGAGCTGATGATCATGCCGGCGGCTCTAGTTCAGACACGCCGATGTAAACAACGGAAATGCTGGCGCTGTCACCAAGGACAGGTGGGGGCGAGATATTAGAGCTAGTTTATGCTCACGATGCCGAGCCTTACAGCTTGGAGTACCGCTTGTGTCCGATCTCGAGCGTCCAGCTTTTGGTAAATGGAAGCAAGATGGTTTTTCACAGTTTTTTGGCTTATGTAAAGTTGTTCGGCCACCTCAGGTGTTGAACAACCATCAGCAATAAGCTGGAGAACTTCCTCTTCGCGAGGGGTTACGATTCGTTCAGCCGGTGCCGAAGTCTGCCGTCTGACTTCTGTCAGCATCGAGGCAGCGAGTCGTGGCGACAACGCTGTTTCGCCACTGGCGACAGCTTCGATAGCGCTGGCGATTTCGTTGGTGCTGCAATCCTTGACCAGATAACCATTGGCTCCAGCTCGGATTGCCTCTGTGAGGACATCTTGATCTGCATGCATGGTCAGCATGACGATAAAGATGCCAGGAAAGCGTTCCTTAATCTGTCGGGTTGCTTCGACCCCGTCGAGTTGTGGCATCGTGACGTCCATCAAAATTACGTCGGGCTTTACCGCACTCGCTAAGTCGACGGCTTCTGCCCCATTTCTGGCCTCGGCCACGACCTCGAAGCCGAGCTCAGCAAGTGATCGGCGAAGACCTTCTCGTAGCATCCGGTGATCGTCTGCGATCAGCAATCGAATTGGCGGGTACGAGTCTTTGTCGCCCATGGACTGGCTGGATAGCGGGCGTTCAGGCCTTTTCTGATGGCCTGGGGCAGCCGTACTGCTTAGTTTCGATTCAGGTAGCATCGTAGGTTCGTCCCTTGGTTGGGTCTTGAGGTTAGTTCCAACGTCGCACCCATACCGGCAGCGCGTTCGCGCATTCCGAGGATTCCATAGGAACCGAGTTGTGTTTCGTTTTCGGGCAGGAGGCCGCGACCGTTGTCGACCACCTCGAGAAGAGCTTCGCTTTCGGTACAAGACCAATAAACGTTCACTTCAGTAGCATCGGCATGTTTGGCCGAATTGATTAGCGCTTCTTGCGTAATTCTCCACATCTCCTGTTCTTGGAGAATGGGAAGTCGTGCCTTTGTGTCGGTATGGACGGTGACGGTTAGCTGCTCGCGTTCGGATAGTCGGTGTGCAAATTCTTCGATAGTTTGAGCTAGATCTTTTTGCTGGTTGACGTTGCTCCGGAGGTCGTGAAGGGCCTCACGTTGTTGTCCGACGACGTGTTTGATCTGTTGCCTGATCCGGGTCAGGTCGGGTGAGATATCGTCGCCATTGGAGTGGTTCAGCATCACACGATCTAATTCGAATCCGAGGTGGGCGAGGGACTGTCCAATATTGTCGTGTAAGTGTCGAGCGATACGATTGCGTTCCTCGTTGAGGCTTGCGCTGCGTAACCGGTTAAACCATTGAGCGTTGTCGATTGCCAAGCCGAGAGGCATTGCGAACCCTCCGAGGGTCGCTTCATTGTCACGGGAAAACGCTCCAGGCTGGGTCGATTCGATTGCGAGGAGCCCGATCAGGCTTCCTCTGGCCAACAAAGGGGCGAACATTGAACTCTGGCTTGATGGCAGGAAGTGAACGGTTTGGTCGGCGTTGTTATCGGTTCTCATCAGTGTTTTTTCGGCGGCCGCTCGGGCCGCCAATGGAGGCACCTCAGATGCACGTACCTTCGCCTCGATGGGCATACGAACCCTGTGGACGGCCTCCCAATATTCGTCTTGAGAGTCAATAGTGAAAATGACGGCCGAGTCGAAGTCTAGGACAGTTCGCAGTCTTGGAATGCTGCTCTGAAGAACTTCTTGGCGATCCAGCGAAGCCGGGAGCGTTTGGGAGATGTTATGGAGGTCGGCGAGCAGCCGGTTGGCATTTGCTAGACGTTGCAAATGAGGAGACCGCGGGTACCCACTATCGCCACGGAGTAGTTGGTAACCGTGTCCAGCCAGCAAAGCGGCCAGAAGGAGCGTAGCCGAATTAGTCAGGCCGATTTGGGCGAGACCCGAAGTGTCATGCGAAGTAACGAATGAGAGGACGGTGACTATCACGGACGCGTTTATCGCTCCGAGAAGTGCCATATTTCGTCCGCTGGCCAGGCCAGTGATGACGACCGAAGCGATCATTGGGTAAATCAAGGCGGACGACCAAAGGCCAGTGACCGCAACTGCCCCTATATGGACCCCGACTTCAGCCGCCATTGACAGCAGTTGGGGCAAGGGCCTAGAAAATTTCAATGAAACGATCGGTCGCCACGTCCTGAAACACGCGTAGACGACGATTAGGGCGACCACAAATAGTTGAAACAGACTTGCCGGTTCATCACCTAGCCCGAGAACGAGCGCGCTTAGGGTAATCCCGCCCCATCGAAGCAGGCCGACGCCCGGCTCATTAGGCGAATCATCGCCATCCCCGATGGGAACGTAAGGCATGGCGGACAACCGCTCGTGGGCGTCCCCATCGAGGGGGAATGCTGCGCTGGGGCTACCGATGGACTGCCCAGCCTTGTACTCTCCAGGTACAGCCAAGAGTTCTTCATGGTCTACCTGTGGGCGTTCGGAGGCTATTTCGTCAGGTGTAAGCATGGTTTGGGTGCGCAGAACGAATCGGCGGTAGCTGCATCTGTCTATCCCATCGGCAGTGCAGTATCGATTAGTTACCCATTTGGCTCGAAGGTTTGTGACGTGGGAGGTGCGATGGTTGAGGACCACGAAATCGGTGGTAGGTTGCCGACGTGAAATTGTTTGTCTTGACTGGCGGAATCGGCGCCGGAAAGTCTTCGGTTCTCGAGCAGTTCGTTGAGCTGGGGGCGACCGTGATAGACGCTGACGCAGTAGTCGCCGAACTTCAACAACCGGGCCAACACGTCTTTGCGCAGATCACCCAGAAGTTCGGTAGTAGTGTCGTCGCGTCAACTGGCGAACTTGATCGCTCTGCCTTGGCTACGGTTGTTTTCAATGACCCGTCGGCGCTGGCTGACCTTGAAGAGATCGTCCACCCAGCGGTAAGGGCCAACATCGAGCATCGTTTAGTCGAAATTCGAGCAAGTTCGCCTGGCCCTGAGGACATTGTTGTCGTCGATATTCCGCTTGTGGTCGACAAGAAGAACCTTTACGGTGCTGATGGTCTGATCGTGGTCGACTGCCCAATCGAAACGGTGGTCGAACGGCTAGTTGCCACCCGGGGGTTGTCAATCGAAGAGGCGGAGGCTCGGATTGAAAATCAGATTCCACGCGTCGAACGGATACAGCTAGCGGATTACGTCATCGACAACGGAGGTTCTCTTGAAGCGTTGGAAGTGCAGATAAAACGTTGCTGGTCTTGGATGTCGTCGTTTCGATGATTTCTAGGTGCCGCTCTCGTTAGAGAGACAAGTACATTTCCGATACAACGGAGTTTGGCATTGCCTGGGATAAGCATTGATCAAGAAGAGTTCAACTTCGCATACCTGACAACTGCTGGCCGGGTCTCGGGTAAGCCTCATCGGATCGAGATCTGGTTCACGACTATCGAAGGCGAGATTTGGGTGAACTCCGGCGGTGGGTTCGATTCTGATTGGGTCAAAAATATCCGAGCAAACCCGAGCCTGAACGTCGAAATTGGTCCATCGAGCTGGCGGGCCAAGGCTGATTTGGACGCGGGCAGGACCCGCAACATCTGGCCCGCCGCCAGCTCGCTGCCCGGTATCAGAACTGGAAAGAGGGGGAACCGCTTAGTTCCTGGGCGACTGACGGTTTACTAATAGGAATTGAGGTCGAAAATGACGATCGATGATCTGTTCGACCGCCGGAATCTCGAGTTTGCCCAGGCATGGCGACCAGTCGGCCTTTCGGTCCCTGGTAGCTCCGTACGAGGCCGAACTCAAACGTCACTGTTACCGAATGACCGGATCGATGGATGATGCCGACGATGTTGTTCAGGAGACATTATTCAAGGCGTGGAGGCGCCCTAGGACGTACCGGACGTTCGGTTCATTTCGTGCATGGCTGTATCGAATCGCCACGAACCAAACGCTCGATCTAGTAAGAAGCACTCCTCGTCGTCGACTTCATCTGAGACGGCCGAGATTCTCGACGTGTCGAAGGCCGCGGTCAATAGTCTTCTTCAACGAGCTCGCTCGAAGGCCGGGCCGTCCGAAAATGTAGATTTGGAAAGCGTGAGTCCGGTTGAGCTTCGGGGGCTCGTCGACCGATTCACCGATACGTGGCGGAGTGGTGATAGCGCAGCGATGCTTGAACTGCTCGACGAATCCTCCCATCTCACCATGCCTCCGAACGAGATGGAGTTTAGCGGAGCAAAGGAAATAGTTGGCCTGCTGTTCGACGAAGTCCGATTTGCACCGTTTGGCGAGGTGGTGTTTCGTGAGGTTTCGGCTAACGGGGAGTGTGGAATCGCCACGTACACGCCAAACAACGACAGCACCTCGGCCGACCGTCACTGTATCATGCTCTTCGGATCGGCAACATCGAAGGCCACTAAAATAACCGGGTTTACCGAAGATCGAGTATTCGAGATTTTGGGCTTGCCAGAGACCGTGCCGGTAAACGAACACTAAGTCATCTGGTTGACTCGTCGGAAAATGTATTTGGGCACCGATGAAATTGGAGCGTTGCCGCCGTTGACTGTCTGACAACTCACCAGCGATGATTAGGTATTCCGTTCTCGCTGGTATATCCGAACGGAGAAACTATGTTAGACAATGGCAGGACAATAACGACTCATGAGCTCTATACGATCTCGACAGACGGTGACGCAACGGTGGCCCTCCTTACCTGGAACGGCGTGGCGGGAATGGCTGCGAAGGACTTCGCCGACGGCATCTTGAAATTTGCTGAGGGCTGTTTGGCTCATGAGGTTGACAAGGCAACCATCGATGCAACCGAGCTCGATCAGCAGTGTCAGGCGGTTAGATGGTTACGTGGCACCGAGTCGGTCGATGGTCTTGATGAGTACAACCCATGGTGGATGGAGAACATCGTCCCGATATACAACGACGCGGGAGTGCGTGCTCTTGTTGTGGCGACCGGAGACCCTAACGCTCCCGGTGAACTCGACCAACCCGAGCAAGTCCAATTTGCGGTGCATTACCTGACGACCCTTGAGGAATCGTTGGCATTGGCAACATGATTGCGATAGAGGTGTCGTAGATAGCGTCAGCGGCTAGCTGGCGAGCGATAGGAGAAGTTGGCGGTGAGGGTAGCGTCTCGAATAGAGTAAGCTTTTTTATGCCTCCATTTAAGATGGTCTCAGACTTTAAGCCCGCAGGTGACCAGCCAACTGCTATATCGAGCCTGGTCGAGGGAATTAACAACGGTGAATCAGCCCAGACGTTGCTCGGAATAACCGGTTCTGGTAAGTCGGCCACCGTTGCTTGGACGATAGAAGCGCTGCAACGCCCTACGTTGGTGATAGCCCCTAACAAATCGCTCGCCGCTCAGCTAGCCAATGAGTACCGCGAGTTTTTTCCCGAGAACCGGGTCGAGTATTTTGTCAGCTATTACGACTACTACCAACCCGAAGCGTACATGCCGTCTTCGGATACCTATATCGAAAAAGACTCTTCGGTAAATGACGAGATTGACCGGCTTCGGCATTCGGCAACATCAGCGCTGTTGACCCGACGCGACACGATCGTCGTTGCCTCTGTGTCATGCATCTACGGGCTGGGTTCACCCGAGGAATATTCAAAGCAACTGCTGATATTGCGTGCCGGTGAAGAGCATGACCAACGAGCGATACTGAAGAAACTGGTTGACATCCAGTACGAACGTAACGACATGAACCTGGTACGGGGAACGTTCCGGGTGCGGGGCGACACGATTGAGATCCACCCCGCGTACGAAGAGTTTGTTGTCAGGGTTGAGTTGTTTGGTGACGAGATCGAAACGATAACGTCAGTCGATCCGTTGACGGGCGAGCGCTTAGAAGAGTTAAACGAACTGGTTGTCTTTCCCGCCAGTCACTACGTCGCCTCCGACGATCGGATGGGTCGAGCTATCAACCTGATCGAAGAAGAACTTCAGGAACGGCTCGCCGAGTTCGAAAAGAGCGACAAACTTCTCGAGGCGCAACGGCTGCGAATGCGCACCCAATACGACTTGGAAATGATGCAGGAGATGGGGTTCTGCAACGGTATTGAGAACTACAGTCGCCATATCGACGGTCGAGAGCCGGGCGAGGCTCCCTTCACGCTGTTGGACTATTTCCCCGATGACTTTCTGATGGTGCTCGACGAAAGCCACGTAGCGGTGCCACAGCTCCACGGTCAATACATGGGCGACCGCAGCCGCAAGGACACACTTATCGACCACGGCTTTAGGTTGCCGTCTGCAGCCGATAATCGGCCGCTGCGATTTGAGGAATGGACCGAGCGTGTTGGGCAAGTTATTTTCCTGTCTGCGACGCCAGGCCCCTACGAGCTTGAACATTCGTCTTCGGTGATTGAGCAAATCGTTCGACCCACCGGGCTCATCGATCCAGAGGTCGAGGTGCGTCCGACGAAGGGGCAGATTGACAGCTTGTTGGAGGAAGTGGCACAGGTAACCGAAAACGACGGACGAGTCTTAGTTACCACCCTGACGAAGAAGATGGCTGAGGACCTGACCGACTACCTTCTCGAACAGGACGTTCGGGTGCGGTATCTGCATAGTGAGACAGATACGTTGCAACGGATCGAAATTCTTCGAGATCTTCGTCTTGGCGAATTCGATGTTTTGGTTGGCATCAACCTGCTGCGAGAAGGCCTGGACCTTCCCGAGGTCCAACTGGTGTGTATTCTGGACGCAGACAAGGAAGGGTTCCTTCGTTCCGAAACGTCGTTGGTGCAGACCATTGGTCGTGCGGCTCGTAACGTTGACGGCCGCGTAGTCATGTTCGCGGACCAGGTGACGAACTCGATGCAGCGGGCGATATCGGAAACCAACCGTCGCCGTGGTTTGCAGATCGCCTACAACACCAAACACGGAACCAACCCGCAGACGGTGCGAAAAGCCGTCACCGATATTTTGGCCTTGATCCGCCCAGCCGATGAGCGGAAAGCGCCTACCCCTGGAGATGGTTCACGTAAGCGTCGCCCCGAAGAGTTGAAACGAATGGCCGAGCTAGCCGAGTTGCCCGAAGATCAGCTCGAGCGCCTGATTGCCAGCCTTGAAGCCGAAATGCAGGAAGCGTCGGCCGATCTACGATTCGAGTACGCGGCCCGGCTTCGAGACGAAGTAAAAGATCTCAAACGTGAACTTCGGGACATGGTCTAACCGGGGTGTTCGATGATAGATTTGAGCTCTCATGACTCTAGGCCTTGAAGATTTACAGTCCGACCTCGACTTTACGTGTCCACGTTGTGGGTCGAGTGTTCAGGAGCGTCTATACGGTCCTTGTTCGTCGTGTCGGCAGATATTGGAAGCTGAGCAGCGCGGAGAAGCTGAGGCGATCGAAGCTCCGGAATACGAACCAAAGATGAACGTTACCCCAAACGCGGTTGCACTGAAGGACGACTGAATCTGTCGCGTTTGTAGTCTGGGACCAGCACTCATGTGGGTTTGTGTCGGTGTTCAAAATGTCGGTCGGCCCGCGATGATGCACGTAGGTATTTGGTGATACTGTCGGCCTCATGACTGATGATCTAGCTGGTTGGCTGCCTAAACCGGATGACCGACGGGTGAAACGTGGCGCACCGATGCTTCGTCGGCGGCTTCGGCCGTTGACTGGCGTTCTAGCCGCCCTGCTTATAATCGCTGCCTCCTGTTCGAGCGGCGGTTCTCGTTCAACTGAGAATGACGAGAGTCAGGCAGCGCCGTTTGCTTTCGGGGAGTCGTTGCTCTCGACCTGCCCGTCGAGTGTGTCGGACGAGGAACAGTTGCAACGTCAGGGGCTTGAAGAGACCGGGGGAAAGGTCGTAGCGCTGATTCAACCCGGTTCTTGCAACCTTCGCCAGACCCTGACTGGCCACACCGAAAGTGTTACCTCGGTAGCTGTCATGGAGGATGGGCGTGTAGTGTCTAGCAGCTACGACAAGACCGTGAAGGTGTGGGATCTTGACGACCCTGGTAACCCGGTGACGTTGACCGGCCACACCGAAAGTGTTACGTCGGTGGCTGTAATGGGGGATGGGCGTGTTGTGTCTGGCAGTGACGACGACACCGTGAAGGTGTGGGATCTTGACGATCCTGGTAACCCGGTGACGTTGACTGGCCACACCGACGACATCGAATCGGTGGCTGTGATGGCGGATGGGCGTATTGTGTCTGGCAGTAGCGACGAAACGGTGAAGGTGTGGGATCTTGACGACCCTGGTAACCCGGTAACGCTTAGCGGAGACACCGACCGGGTGTTTGCGGTAGCCGTGATGGCGGACGGACGTATCGTGTCTGGTAATAGAGATGACACCGTGCGGGTTTGGGATCTCGACGACCCCGATAGTCCGATAACGTTAACCGGTCATACCAGCGAGTTGTACTCGTTGGCTGTTCTAGGCGATGGCCGTATTGTGTCCGGTGGGAATGACCAAACGGTGAAGGTGTGGGATCTTGACGACCCTGATAATCCGGTAACGTTGACCGGTCACGTCAGCAATGTGAACGAGTTGGCCGTTCTAGACGACGGCCGAATCGTTTCGAGCGGTAGCGACGAAACGGTGAAGGTGTGGGATCTTGACGACCCTGATAACCCGACGACCTTGACTGGTCAAACGGACGCTGTGTTGTCCGTGGCTGTGATGGGCGACGGGCGCATCGTTTCCGGTGGTGGCGACACAGTGAAGGTGTGGGATCTCGATGGCCTTGATGACGACTCTGCCACGTTCACCGGCCACACCGGGAGCATCGTTTCCGGTGGTGGCGACACAGTGAAGGTGTGGGATCTCGATGGCCTTGATGACGACTCTGCCACGTTCACCGGCCACACCGGAACAGTGGAGTCGTTGGCTGTCCTCGATGATGGGCGGATTATCACCGTCAGTGACGATGGGAATACCTTTATTTGGAATCTCGATGACCCCAGTAAACCGTTGACCCTAAGCGACTACAACTACGCAGACTCTGTGGCGGTCCTCGAAGACGGGCGTATCGTCACCAGTGGCGGCGGCCCAGGCATGTGGTGGGATCTTGACAACCCCGATAACCCAACCTCGTTCACACACCCAGTAGGCTTTGTGGGACCTGTCGCCGCCCTCGACGACCACCGCATCGTCTATCTAGACGATGATGAGAATTTCAGCCTAGTGGTCTCGGATCTCGACGACGAGGACAGCCTTATCGACCTCACAGCTAACGAGTCCGACATCTACCATCTCGGTCAGATATCGCTGTTCGTCGTTCTTGACGGGAGGATCATCGGAAAATATTACGACGACAGGATTGCGGTCTGGAATGTCGATGAACCCGACAAGCCAACGGGCCTATCGTTCAATGGTGACACCTCCATTACTTCGATTGCCGCTTTGAACGACGGACGGGTCGTCGGCGCAACTGAAGACGGCAGGATTCACTTTTGGGATGTCGACGACCCAGCGAACCCTGCGTCGACGGCCAGCGGTGATGGCTTTCTGACTTCGATGACTGTCCTGCCCGATGGGCGCATACTGTCGACCAGTTCGGCCGGTCGCTTCGAAGTTTGGGATGTCGACGACCCGGGCAACACTACCAGCCTCGCCGAGTTCAGCGGAAGTGTGAACTCGGTAGCCGTTCTTGACGATAATCATGTCGTCGCTGCTACCGGTAGTGGGTTCATTGTGGTCGAGGTCTGAACGGTTCGCCAAGATACTTGGGCGCTTAAGCTTACGGAAGCGGTAGTTCTGTGGCTGGGAAGTCAGTGTGACGGGCGTGGGTCAATTACTGACCTGTTGGTCGGGTTTATGGTGGTGGAAGTCTGAGTCTCTAACGTTGCAGGGGCGGCTACATTGAAGAGATGGCTGAAACGTCAAGCCCTGTGACCCAAATAGACTCAGCGAACGAGTCAGGCATTGCTAACCCGATGAGAATCGGCGCCGCCGTTGTTGGGGTCCTTCGAATCGTTACATTGGTCCTTGCGTTGTCTTTGTTGTTTAGATCAGAGGCAGCAAATTTGACTGGCAGCGGTTTCACGGGCGATCCTGGACTGTTCCGAACCCTTATGATGGTGGGTGCATGGACAGCGGTAGTTGTGAGCGTCATCCATCTGTTGGCGTTAAAGGCGGACTCGAGGCGTCGTATCGTTACGTCAGCGTTAATGGTTATCACATCGGTGGTGTTCTTTGCCATCGTTCGAGGATGGGGGCATAGGGCTTTGCTCCAACCTCTCGAAGTGGCGTCGCTTTTCTCATCGTTGTTTATTTTACGAATGGTAGTCGCAGACCGAACAGACTAGCTCGCCCTAGATTCTCATCGCAAACCAGCGTCGATGGTAGCTACTCGGCGTGAAACGCCAATATTTCGACTGGGCTCGTTGACCAGGGCTCAACGACCTCAACGTCGACGTAGGAGCCAATTGCTCTATTGGTCTGTTGATGTCGTTCGGCGATCACGATGACTCGTTCGACTCCAGCCTGGTCGAGTTGACCCATAGCCTGGTCGAGTTCATCGGGCGGTACAAGCAGCCATGGGTCGAGCGCTGTTTGCTGCCACAATAATCTGCTAACGGCGTTTGATGTCGAAACGACGACAAGACTCTTGTGTTGACTGTCCGATCGATTTGAAGCTGCCAACGTTTCAACACTCGAACCCAGCTGGCCGACTAGCTGTTTCGACTGTCGAAGACCGCCCAACCCGGTTGAGATCAACAACAGCGATGCGACCGCAGTCGGAAGAGCTCGCCGCAGTAGTCGTGGCCTTGGCTCGTCTGCCAGTCGTGCTAGTGCAGGGCTGAAGCCTGTTATAGCCAACGGGATGCCTGCCGCGAAATAGCGTCCGCCCCACTCCGAAGTCCCACCCTGGGAATACTGGGTCAAGATCACGGCCCCGGCAAACAGAACAAAGGCGGCAAGTCCGAGAGCAGCGATAGGGTCGTCAATGGTCTCCGTTCGGGCCAAGCCGACCAATAGAACGAGAAGTGGGAAGGCGAGCAGCAGCCCAGGAACTATGTGTTGCGGGTCGAGTACCCACCACACGGCGACCAGGGCGGCTCCGGCAAACAGAAGCCGTTCGGCACTCGGACCTGGCCGACCAAAGGCTCTGCCTGCGAGAAACCAACAAACTGGTACAGCGACCAGTAGCAAGTCCTGAGATCGCCACCCCGAAGCTGTCGCATAAAGCCAGGTTGAGCCAAATCCTTGGAATCGTCCGGGGAGCCAACCGACAGGCTCGGCCACGTCGCCGATGTAACGATCGGCTTTGACGGTCATTACGTCATCGATCACAAAGCCAACCCCCGTTGAAAGCACAGTCAAGGCCCCGGCGAGATAGGAAAACCGCCGTTGGCTAACCGTCCACCACCGACCGGAAGTCGCTAACAACGCAAGTCCCAGAGCTACGCCGAGCAAGATTGCTTCCGAACGAACGAAAGGTCCTGCGGTAGCCAGTGCGCAGCCGATAGGCAACCCAGCATGCGCAAGGCTACCAGACTGGATAAAGGCTACTGCACTAACCATCGACCAAATGCCCAAGGCTGCAGCAAAAGAATGGGCGTAGCCGAGAAACCCATCGAAGGCTAGCGGACTCAAGGTAGCGACAAGCCAGAGCGCCGCGGCGGCAGTCCTATGGCTGGCTAGCTTTCGGACCAATACCCCAACACCGAACGCCGCAGTTGAGGTCGAGAACACGCTGAAGGCCATAACCATGTGGTAGCCGCCTACCTTGAGTAGTCCTGCAACGATCCAAGTAAAAGCAGGGTGTTTGGCCAGTACAACATACCGATTGTCGACACGCCCGGACAGATGATAGGTAAACCAGTCACCCGATAGGTCTGCCTCGGGGAAAGGGTTGGAAAAGAACCACCCACCGCCGTCAGCCAACTGCTGGCTTTGAGCGAGCTGAGCACCCACGTCAGCCGACCACACGTTCTCAAACCCGATGATCGGAATCAAACATAACAACAGGGCCGAACTCAACAGCCAATGAACGATTAGCGAAGACCTAAGCGAGACTGTCCAGTGATCGTCGTCGTGTTCACGATCCGGTAATCGGATAGCCATAGCTATATCAATCGGCGCCAATGACTTGATATATAGCAAATTTGGGCGACCACATATTCAGCTTGGTGTCATGATGGTCCGCTAGGCTGCGAAGGTGGCAGAGAAACTGGTTATTCGTGGTGCCCGAGAGCACAACCTTAAAAACGTAAGTCTTGACCTCCCCCGTAACAAACTAGTGGTCTTTACCGGTCTGTCAGGGTCCGGAAAATCATCGCTAGCGTTTGACACGATATATGCCGAAGGGCAGCGGCGTTATGTCGAGTCTCTTTCGGCCTACGCTCGACAATTTCTGGGGCAAATGGATAAGCCGGACGTCGATGTCATCGAAGGACTGTCCCCAGCTATTTCCATTGACCAGAAGTCTGCCAGCAGAAATCCACGGTCGACGGTTGGCACGGTCACCGAGGTTTACGACTACCTACGCCTGTTGTTTGCCCGAATTGGTGTTCCCCACGACCCTGAGACGGGGGAGCGTCTGGTCAAACAGACGCCCCAGCAAATTGTGGACCAAGTTCTTCAGCTACCCGAAAAGACTAGGTTTCAAGTTCTTGCTCCCGTCGTTCGAGGTCGGAAAGGAACCTACGACACCTTGCTACAACAACTCGCCGGTCAAGGCTTCACCCGAGCGATTGTTGACGGCGACCCGGTAGATCTCGGAGGTGAGCTGCCCGACTTGGCCCGCTACGAAACTCACGACATCGCTGTTGTCGTCGACCGGTTGGTTCGACGCGACGGTATTGAACGGCGGCTAACCGATTCGATGGAAACAGCGCTTCGTTTAGCCGAAGGGGTCGCCGAAATCGAAGTTGTCCCCGGTAAAGGGGCGCCGGATGTCGCGGCCGAACGTCTCGTGTTTAGTCAACACCTTTCCCGCCCTAGCGACGGCAAGAGTTTCGAAGCGTTGGCGCCAAGGAACTTCTCGTTCAACTCGCCGTACGGCGCATGCAGTGCCTGTGACGGGTTGGGCACAACGTATGAAGTCGATGCTGAACTTGTGGTCCCGAACCCTGACCTTTCGCTGGAAGACGGCGCGATTCATCCATGGTCGAGTGGAAGAAGCCGGTACTACTCTCGACTTGTCTTGGCCGCATGCGACGAGTTTGATATCGACGCCACAAAGCCTTGGAAGAAACTTCCGAAATCAGCTCAGAAAAAGATGCTTCAAGGCGCAAGCAAAAAGAAGATCGAAGTCCGGTACAAGAACCGGTACGGACGTACCAGAAACTACATGACAAAATTCGAAGGTGTAGTTCACTACCTCCGACGGCGACACTCTGAAACCGACTCTGACGCCCAGCGCGACCAGATCGAAGGTTACATGCGGCAAGTAAACTGCCCGACTTGTGACGGGGCTCGCTTGGCCCCGTTTCCACTCGCATGTACCGTCGACGGTTACAGCATTTTCGATATCTGTTCGATGTCGATCGGAGAGTCAGCCAAAGTCTTGGCCGGACTGCAATTGTCTGACCGGGACGCCCTGATTGCCGACCGTGTCGTCAAGGAGATAAATGCTCGTGTTAGTTTTCTTCTCGATGTTGGCTTGGACTATTTGAGTCTTAGCCGTTCTGCGTCCACCTTGTCAGGGGGCGAGGCGCAACGTATTCGGTTAGCAAGTCAAATCGGGTCAGGTTTGGTCGGCGTATTGTATGTACTCGACGAACCATCGATCGGGCTGCATCAACGCGACAACGAAAAGCTGATTGGGACTCTCCAACGGCTACGTAACATCGGGAACTCCGTCATTGTGGTCGAACATGACGAAGAGACCATTCGAGTCGCTGACCACATTGTCGATATCGGTCCCGGAGCAGGCGAACACGGCGGCGAAGTTGTCTATAGCGGAACGGTCAAAGGCTTACTGAAACGTAAATCTTCAACAACGGGGCAGTACCTTTCCGGCAAAAAGTCGATCGCAGTACCGGAAAAGCGTCGTCAGCCATCCGAAGCGAAATTGTTGATCAAGGGCGCTCGTGAGCACAACCTGAACAATATCGATGTCACCATTCCACTCGGCTGTTTCGTAACTGTGACCGGGGTTTCCGGTTCCGGCAAGTCGACGTTAATCAACGGCATTTTGCTTCGATCTTTAATGCAGACGATCTACCGCTCAAAGGTTCCCCCTGGCTTGCACAAAGGTATCGACGGTATGGAGAATCTGGACAAGGTCATCGACATCGACCAGTCGCCAATTGGTCGAACTCCTCGATCTAACCCGGCTACGTACACGGGCGTATTTGACAAGATCCGTAAACTCTTCGCTCAAACGAACGAGGCGAAAGTCCGTGGCTACCAGCCCGGAAGGTTCTCGTTTAACGTCGCTGGCGGTCGCTGTGAATCTTGCTCAGGTGATGGCACAATCAAAATCGAGATGCACTTTCTTCCCGATGTCTTCGTTCCATGCGAAATTTGTAAAGGAGCGCGCTACAACCGGGACACGTTAGAAATCTTCTTCAAGGGTAAAAACATAGCGGATGTTCTGGACATGCCGATCGAAGAAGCGCTTGATTTCTTCGCCAACCAACCTTCGATTGCCCGCCACCTTCAAACCCTGTTCGATGTCGGGCTCGGCTACGTCCGGCTAGGGCAATCAGCTCCAACGCTTTCGGGGGGAGAGGCACAGCGAGTAAAGCTGGCGTCCGAACTCGCTAAGCGTTCTACCGGGCACACAATTTACCTCCTTGACGAGCCAACTACTGGGCTTCATTTCGAAGATATTCGACGGCTTCTAACCGTACTCACCCGGTTGGTCGATCAAGGCAATACGGTTCTGGTCATAGAACATAACCTAGATGTGATTAAGACCGCAGATTGGGTCATTGATTTAGGTCCAAATGGTGGAGACGGTGGCGGGACCGTTGTGGCTACGGGCCCACCCGAAGAAATAGCGAAGACCAACGCGTCGTTCACCGGGCGATTCTTGGCGCCGTTGTTAGCCAACTAAGAACACCGGTCTGCTCACCTAGACGAACCAAGTGCCGACAAGACCTTAATGTCGGTCGCACGTTTCTTGTCGTTCTTCGGGACCGCCTGCGCAATTTTCGGATTCGCCTGGGTCCACGCGACCCAGATCGATCCGACCACGTATAACCCAGTCGGCACACCGGTCTTCCCCTGGACGGTTCTTTTCGTCTGTGGCGTACTTGTTGGATTGTATGCGATGGGCCTGCCAGAATTGTCCACGAGCCGCCGGTCGGTCGCCGGGTCAACGTTTTTGGCACTCTCCGGGTCGATCATATTCGTTTCCCTCTGCCAGCTCTTACTAGGAACCCCTTTGCTACCTCGATCTGTCGTGGGCGTCGGCGGCTCGTTGGTCTTGCCGGTTCAACTACTTGCGTGGAACCTTGCCGACGATCGTCAGCGGCTGGCGGCGGCTAAAGAACGTGTGGTGTTGGTCGCCGAGCAAGACGGAGCTGGAGACCTCCTTGCTGATCTCGCCGGACGCGTCGAACGGCCAGCGAGCGTTTCTGTTCATATGGTTCCTGACGAAATTGACGGTTCCTTCGCAGACGACGATGTTGTTCTTCGAGCGATCGCTGAGTCAGAGGCGTCAGTCCTAGTACTTGATGTCGCAGCCCAAGCCGTTCCCCGGATTGTTCGCCAAGCTGCGACGGCGCACGAGACCGGAATTCGAATACGAACTCTGTCTTTGTTCACCGAAGAATATTTAGGCAAATTGCCGGTGACAGAGCTCGAACGGGTGTCTCTGTTGTTCGATATTGGTGAGCTTCATCGAGCTCGCTACGAACGGTTGAAGCGACTCTTTGATGTGATATTTGCCTTGGCGTTGTCGATACCCCTGGTTGCGATTGTTCCGGTTGTTCTCATCGGCAATACCTTGTCTAATAAGGGCCCGCTGCTCTTCCGCCAAACCCGGGTCGGTAAAGGCGGTGAGCCGTTCGTGATATACAAGTTTCGTTCGATGCTCGTTGACGATGGCCCGAGCACATGGACTCAAGTTGACGATGACCGTGTAAAGGCTTTTGGACGTTTCATGCGTCGCAGTCACCTCGACGAACTGCCGCAAGTAGCTAACATTCTTCGCGGCGACCTTTCATTGGTCGGGCCTCGCCCCGAGCAAGCCGCCTATGTTGATGAGCTCCGCGAGAAAATTCCGTTCTACGACGTCCGTCATTTAGTACGGCCTGGTCTCACAGGTTGGGCGCAAGTGAAACATCAGTATGGGGCTACCGAACAAGACGCGGTCGAAAAATTGCAGTACGAGTTCTACTATCTGCGGCATCAAAGCCTGATGCTCGACGCACGAATTATTGCGCGGACAGCTCGCGCCGTGATCGGTCGTCGAGGCCGTTAGAGGGTGGAGCGGTAGAAATTGTCAGATACTGTCATATCAGAGTTGTTTGTAGGCGGAGGTAGTAGTGGCACGGGCGTTAACATTTGTTGATGGCAGTAAAGAGATCGAAGTGGCAATTCAGAAAGTCGACCGCAAAAAGGTTTACGGCTGGGTTGAGCGAAAAGCTGTTGATCGAGATGGGAACGAGTGTTTCCTCGGTTCCGTTTCCGCAGACGGTTTACACATTTTCAATCGAGAATCGTTCGAGATGGGCAACGTCGACCCGCAGCAGAGGTGGGTTGAAAAAAGTGAGTTGCAGGCCGTTGACAGCGAAGGAAATGCCTTAGAAAAAGCGGAGTCCTCGTTCAAGCAGAAACTCAGCTTAGAAAAGACTGTCTCAATCGACTTCTACCTCGACCACATCGCGAAGTCGGTCTATGAAATCGCAGGCCCAGGTGAGCTGCTCGAAAAAGTCAAGACGACCGAGGAAGTCTTTAACTTCCTGTTCAACTACACCGCTTCGTACGAACCATCGCCCGCGTTCTTAATCGAAAACGACGACACGCTCTTTATGGTCGTTGGAGAACCGGCTGGGTTTCAATTCATCAGCAAGCCAGAAGTAGAAAACGCGGTCCTGTTCGACGATGAGGAAGAAAACGCCGATGCTGAGGATATCGACTTCAGCATGTTCTAGGGCCTTCGAGCCAATAGGTTCCATTTAGCCAGTTTGAAAGATTCGAAATGAAGACGATCAATATCTCCGATAGCAAGAAACGCAACTCGAAGGTGGTTTTGACGCCCCGAAAAGCAGACGCTGATCTGGCCTACATCACTGCAGAAGCCGATCCGGTGCGTTCGATGCGAGTCGTAAAGAATACGCTCGACACCGATTTGGCCACGTTGACGAAAGAGGCCAGTCCTGAAGAATTGTCGCAACAACTCGTTGATGGCGATCCAGAAATAGACTTCGAGATTTTCGGAAAGCGAATTCACAAAACGAATCGCATCTACCTCGGTGCAGAGCATGAGCCAGTTCACGGTGTCGTCATCCAAGAAGAGGTATTCACTGCCGACGGCGAATTGAAAGAGACCCGGGCCGAAAAAGTAGTCGAGGCAAACGTTAACACCGATATCCCGGTGCATTGGTCGGGCAAATTATTGCCGAAACAGAAGTCCTACAACAAGTTTGCCTTCGGCGCTGGTTACCAAATTACCCATGTTGACGGTTTGACCTACGACTTCTTGTACTCGATGGCGAAAGAGCTAGAAGAAGAAGATGCGTTCATGCTGATGACAGCAGGGCCCAACCGGGATGAGCCCTTAGTATTGTCCCGCAACGCAACTCAGTATCGCGGCCTTCTAGAAGGTCGGACCGAAGGCGAGAGCTACCTCCTCATCATGCACCTATCCAATTTGGAAATGAAGAGTATCTCCGAATAGTTCAAAATTTCACGGACCTCTACACGGCGGCAAATGTAGCAAGGTCTGACTGCTAGGAAAGGCGGAAACTAGTGTCAAAAATTGATGCAGGTAAGATGGCAACGCACCCAAATGGAGTCGAGATAGGTGTCGACGCAATAACCGATGTTCTACTTCACAAACAGGCGAAGGAGTACAAGAAAAACATCGCTTCACGTTACAAGCTGTACTCCGAGCGAGACATACGAAGCTTCGGTGACGAAAAATTTCACACCTCGCTCAAATATGATGGACAGCTGCACTTCCTTTATAAAGACAGCGATGAGATTTTCCTTTTCAACCCGAACGGCCGGGTGGTACAGGGCCTCACCTGCCTTGAAGACGCCCAAGCTGCCCTGAAAGATGTTGACCAGGTGTTGCTAGCCGGTGAGCTGTACTCTCCCAACGGTGACGGGCGTTCCCGGGTCTATGACGTCACCTCGGCGCTTGGTTCTGCCGCTGGAGAATCGGCGGCAACGTTGAGTTTCGTTGCCTTCAACGTATTAGAGGCAAACGGCGAGGACTTTCAAGGCTCGCCAGCTCAAGAGGCGGTTTCATGGCTAGCCGACATCCTGCCCACCGAGGGGCTTTTCCGTCGAGCCGACCAACGGCTGCTAGGCAAAACAGAAATCATGTCGCTCTATACCGAACAAGTCGTGGACAACGGCCACGAGGGGTTGGTCTGCGTTGCGCCAGAGACGCCCATAATCTACAAGATCAAACAGCGCCACAATGTTGACGCTGTTGTTGTCGGTTTTACTGAGCGGCCAGACGAGCCCGGCAAGATTCGGGTTCTTCTGACCGCGCTGCAACGGCCTGACGGATCGTTTCAAATCTTCTCTAAGGTGGGTGGCGGATTTGATGAAGAGGAGCGCCGCAGCGTCTTCAATATGTTGCACGAAGACGCAGTGCCTTCCGAATATAAAGAGGTCGATCGTAACCATACGCTGTTCACGATGGTGAAACCTAAACACGTGTTAGAGGTTTCGTTCCTCGACCTGATCACCGAAACTGGGTCGGAAAACCCGCAAATGAAAGCGGTGCTGAACTTTACCGAAGAAGGGTACGAAGCATGTTTGGCTGAACGGTTTGTGACCGTGATCGCTCCCACCTTTAGCCGCTTTCGTGATGACAAGGAAGTCAATCCGCAAGATTTGCGTCTTGAACAACTGCGGGACCTGGTCGATCTAGACAATTTGGACGGCGCGGCTCGTCAGCTCGACCTTGAGGCGGCGACTATCTGTCAACGCCAGGTCTTTACGAAAGAGTCAAAGGGAGCGCTGGGTGTGCGCAAGTTTGTTTCGTGGAAGACCAACAAGGAGAGCCTCGATGCCGACTTCGCGCCTTACGTCTTCTGTTTC
The DNA here is from genome assembly GCA_964551835.1 of uncultured Acidimicrobiaceae bacterium. Lineage (GTDB taxonomy): Bacteria > Actinomycetota > Acidimicrobiia > Acidimicrobiales > SZUA-35 > JAHDCC01. The sequence goes on from CAZKEM010000042.1 coordinate 109,086, forward strand.
GTTGACTACAGTCCCACCAGGAAGAGTCCGATGAAGCGGGTAGTTCGGACCGCTCAGACGGTCGACGAGATAGAGGTCATCCAGCAAAGCTTCGTCGATGAATACGTGAAAAAGGGCTGGGTCGAGGCTAACTCGGACTAGGTTATTTCAAGCATGCGGTCAAGTGCGACTTTGGCCCATTTGGTGGGCTCAGGATCGACAGCGATCTTGTTGATCACTTTGCCTTCGACCAGATTGTCGAGGACCCAAGCCATGTGCGGCAAATCGATCCGGAACATGGTCGAACATGGGCACAGTGTCGGATCGAGATTCACGATTGTCTTGTCGGGATTGTCGGTTGCCAGACGGCTGACGAGGTGGACCTCGGTTCCGATTCCCGCAACCGCGCCGGCGGGAAGTTCTGCGACCTTCTCAATGATGAAGTTAGTCGAACCGACATGGTCGGCCAGAATGCAAGTTTCGTGAGGAGCTTCCGGATGGATAATGACGACGCCGTCCGGATGTTCGGCACGGAACGCTTCAACCTGTTCGGGACGGAAACGTTGATGTATCGTGCAGTGGCCTTTCCAAAGGAAGAAGGTCGACTCTTTGCAGTCGGCCTCGGTCAAGCCGCCGCGTTCTTGGCGCGGATCCCACAGTGACATGTCGTCGGCCGTGTATCCCATCGACATCCCAGTATTTCTTCCCAAATGCTGGTCGGGGAAGAACAGAACTTTCTCGCCTTTATCGAGGGCCCAACGCAAGACGGCGCCAGCGTTTGACGACGTACAGACAGCACCACCGTTTTTTCCGACGAACGACTTAATGGCGGCCGACGAATTCATGTATGTGATAGGAACAACTTTAGAGATATCGACGGTCTGGCCCAGAACGTCCCAGGCCTCTTCGACCTCATCGATATTGGCCATATCGGCCATCGAGCAGCCAGCGTTGAGATCAGGCAAGATCACCACCTGATCGTCCGATGTCAAAATATCGGCGGATTCAGCCATGAAATGCACGCCACAGAAAACTATGTATTCAGCCTCTGGTCGTTCCATAGCGAGGACCGACAACTTGAAAGAGTCGCCACGGGCATCGGTGTATTCGATAACGTCGTCGCGCTGGTAATGGTGTCCGAGAATAAATAGCTTGTCGCCGAGAGTTTTCTTTGACGCTTCGATAGATGAGCGAAGCTCGTCGTCGCTTGCTTCGGTATATCGATCGGGGAGTGGGCGTTGAATGCGTAGCATGGTGCCACTTTCTATAGCCGAGAACGGTTACAACCAGTAACAATCAGTATATGGATTGAGACGGCTCTAGGATCGTATTTTGTGGTTACTCGTCCGCCTGCTGGCACAATTCCTGATAAACCGGGGTCGTATCAGTTCTTAGACGCGCACGGTCGCGTTATTTATGTGGGCAAAGCCAAGTCGTTACGCTCGAGGCTCAGCAACTATTTCAGCGACGCTCGCTCGATGCATCCGAGGACCGCCCACATGGTTGATACCGCGGATTCGGTCGAGTGGGTCCAGGTTGACAACGACGTTGAAGCGTTGATGCTCGAATACAATCTGATCAAGCAGCATCGTCCACGGTTTAACGTTCGCCTCGTTGACGACAAAAGCTACCCGTTCTTGGCCGTGACGGTTGGTGACGAGTGGGCTCGGGCTCAGGTCATGCGGGGTCGCAAGCGAAAAGGCACCCGATACTTCGGCCCCTACGCCCACGCCTATGCTATTCGTGAAACGCTTGACCAGCTTTTACGAATATTTCCGATTCGTACCTGTAGCGACAACAAGCTGCGACGGCATGAGAAGTTAGGCAAGCCGTGTCTGCTCTTTCACATCGAAAAATGCTCTGGACCGTGTGTTGGAGAAATATCGACCGAAGACTACTCAGCGCTTGTCGTCGAACTATGCGGGTTTCTGTCTGGCAGGACAGAGCCAGTACTAAAAAGACTTGAGGAAGAAATGGCGACGGCGGCCTCTGAACTCGAGTTCGAACGAGCCGCACGGCTTCGGGACAGGCTCGCAACGGTCCGCAAAGCGATTGAGAAACAACAAATGATCGGCGACTCGGGCGAAGACGTTGACGTAATCGGTTTAGCAGAAGACGAGCTCGAAGCGGCCGTCTTCCTCTTGATTATCCGAAATGGGTTAGTTCTGGGGCGTCGGTCGCTCGTCGTCGACAAGGTCGAAGCCTTGGATGACAGCGAGCTGATCGACCGGATACTCGAAGGCGTTTACGACGACCCTCCAGTTCAAGGGATGCCCAAAACAGTATTGGTTAGCAAAGAATCGTCCGACACTGACCTTTACGAGGAATGGTTGTCCTCCATCAGGGAATCTAAAGTAGAGATTCGAGTCCCGAAGCGCGGCGCGAAGAAAGAACTGCTTGCAACCGCGAACCGGAACGCTGCCGAAGAGTTCAACCGGTTTCGATTAAAACGGGCCTCAGATCATAACAGCAGAGCAAAGGCCCTCAACGAACTTCAATCATGGCTAGAGCTTCCCGAGTCCCCTCTTCGGATCGAATGCTACGATATGAGTCATCTTCAGGGCACGAACTATGTTGGGTCGATGGTCGTCGTCGAAGACGGTTTGGCCGCCAAACGAGAGTACCGCCGATTCAAGATCCAGACCGTCGACCAAAGCGACGACTACGCAGCCATGGAAGAGGTCCTACGTCGTCGACTAACGAACTATGTTAAAGACCGGGACAAACCGGTGTCAGAACGTGGCAAATTTCAATACCCGCCACAATTGCTGGTCGTCGACGGAGGCAAAGGTCAGCTAGGCGTCGCGGTTCGAGTAGTTGCCGAACTTGGTCTAACCGATGAGATCCCAGTAGCGGCGCTGGCGAAACAGTTCGAAGAGGTCTACCTTCCGGGTCGGTCCGAGCCTGTTGTGATTCCTCGGAAATCGGAAGCCCTGTATCTTTTGCAGCGCCTCCGAGACGAGTCGCATCGCTTCGCTATTTCCTACCACCGTCAACTGCGAAAGAAACAAATGACCGAGTCGGTTCTCGATGGCATAGTCGGCCTGGGGCCTGCCCGAAAGAAACGGCTAACCGCTGAGTTGGGGAGCGTTGCAGCCGTCCGCAAAGCCGATCTTGAGACGCTACGGGGGATCCAGTGGTTGCCCGACCCCGTAGCAGAAGCTATCTACAACAAGACCCATGGTTTGGCTCCGCTCCGCCCAACCGATGGCTTGCCAAACAAACAAATAGCGACGAAGAGTTTCGACCGTGAACGGCCCTAAACAAACTTCGAGTCAAGACGAGTCAATCCGTTTGTGGAATGACCATGCGACGTGGTGGCAAGACGAATTTACCGATGGTGTCGACCCGGAATATAACGAACAGATCCTACCGACAATCGTAGACGCGTTGGCGTCGTCTGCGTCAGTCTTGGATATCGGAGCGGGAGAAGGCCAGGTATGTCGGAGCCTCGCCGCCGCTGGTGTTAGCAACGTCGTTGGGATCGATCCGATCGCTGGGCAAGTAAAACTTGCGGTTGAACGAGCCAGCCTCACCGAGCATGACCAGTCTAGCTTCGCACGCTCATCGGCTTCTGGACTGCCGTTCGCTTCGGGGTCATTCGATGCGGCAGTAGCTTGCCTAGTATTTGAACACATCGATGCGGTCGAGGACGCTCTGGCCGAGGTAGCGCGAGTTTTGAGGCGAGGCGGTACGTTTCTCTTCCTGCTAAACCATCCGCTATTGCAGACGCCAAACAGTGGCTGGATTGATGACCAGTTCGTCGACCCTCCGGAACAATATTGGAGGCTGGGCGATTACCTCAATGAGCAGGCGACAATCGAAGAGGTTCAAAAAGACGTCTTCATAAGGTTCATACACCGGCCGCTTTCGAGCTATGTCAATGCACTCAACGCCGCCGGTTTGGTGATCGAACAGATGCAGGAACCGCGACCGCCAGCTGGCTATTTGGCCCAGAGCGTTTCTTATCAAGCCGCGGCCAATATCCCGCGGCTTCTGGTCCTTCGCTGCCGGCGCATGTAAACCATCATCCAACAAAAAATTTCAAGTCGAGAACAACGCGCGGGTAACGAGGTCGCGATATGGCACAATGGCGTCGTGAGCCGATTCGTAGTGGTTACTGGAATGTCAGGTGCGGGCCGTTCGGTTGCCGCTGACCAGCTCGAGGACTTGGGATGGTTTGTCATCGACAACCTCCCGGCGATTCTGGTCCCGAAAGTGTCCGAGCTCGCACACTCAAACTTGGGCGGCTATGAACGTGTCGCTCTGGTCATGGGTTCGTCTGACTCGGGCGCAGAGTTTCAGGTCGAAAAGCTACGTCAAGAGCTTGGCAACCTGACCGTCGTTTATCTCGAAGCTTCAAACGACACAATACTTCGCAGGTATAAGACAACCAAACGCCGACACCCGCATGCCTTAGAGCAAAGTGTCGCCGAGGCGATCGAACATGAAAGGTCGTTCTTGGCCCCAACCCGGGCTGCCGCTGACATTGTAATCGACACAAGCGATCTGAACCCATACGAACTGGGTGATCGACTGAAGGAATATTTCTCCGACGATCTAGAAGAGGGTACGATGCAAATCACCCTGACGTCGTTCGGGTTCAAACATGGCTTGCCGCTGGACATTGACATGATGTTTGACTGTCGTTTTATGCCAAACCCATATTGGGACGAAAAGCTTCGCCGGCTAAACGGAACCAATCTTCAAGTTCAAGAGTATGTTTTGACGCCGCAGCTCTCGACTGAATTCGTCAAAGATGTCGCTGACTTGCTCGAAAAGTTACTACCCGCCTATCGGGCTGAGGGAAAATCTTACCTGACGGTTGGCTTCGGCTGTACCGGAGGCCATCACCGTTCTGTCACTGTAGTTGAGACTGTTGCCCGCCTCCTCGAACAACGGGCCTGGCCAGCAAGGATTTCGCACCGTGACATCGAACGATAAGAACACCATCGAAAACTCGCGGAGCATTGCCGTCGTCGCCCTCGGCGGTGGTCATGGCCTCGCTAGGACACTTCGAGCCGCTCGCCTCTATGCCGATGAGATTACAGCGGTTGTTTCGCTTGGCGATGACGGTGGTTCGAGTGGAGAACTCCGGGCGCAGTATGCTGTCGCTCCGCCAGGTGACATTCGCCGCTGCCTATCAGCCCTGGCGGACCTCGACTCCTTGCTCGGACGCAACCTGGAACATCGCGTCACCAGCGGAAGCTTGGAGGGACATCCCGTCGGCAATCTACTTCTTGCAGGTTTGACAATGGCGACGGACGACTTCGAGGCGTCGGTGGCCGAGGTGGCAGAGCTCGTCGGAGCGGTTGGTAAGATTTTCCCGGCTACCAAGGTCCCAGTGACACTTGTCGCTGAGACCGACAATGGGACGGTTCGGAGCCAGGTCGCCATCGACGACTCATCAGGCATTTGTAACCTAAGGTACGAGCCAGCGGATCCGCCGGTTCCCTCCGATGTTTTGCAAGCAATCGTTGAGGCTGATCAGGTAGTTCTAGGTCCTGGGTCTTTCTACACGAGTGTTTTAGCATCGGCAAGCGTCCCCGCTGTGCGAAGGGCGTTGAATGAGACCGAGGCACAGCGGGTGTTGGTAGCAAATACCTCTGCCTTGCCAGGTGAGTCTCCGCCCGTTGTTGTAGCCACTCATTTGGACGCGTTGGCTGACCACGGTCTGAAAATCGATGTTGTACTCGCCGATGAGAGACTAGATACTAGCGGCGTGGATTCAGCCCGTATACTGCAATCCAGACTAGTTGAGTCAGACGGGTTTTCCCATGACCCGCAGCGCCTAGCCGAAGCACTAACCGACGCCTATCTCTCGGCAAACTGAGGGCTTAACCAACATAGCCGCCGGTATTCTATTCTGTTCAAAGTCCGGGTATCGTCGGACTGTACGCGGATCTCACCCGTCAGCATCGAGGAAGTCGATCGTCGCTGGCAGCGGGCCGCCGTACTTTTCTGTCTGTGCATTCGACCTGAAAGGTCTCAAATTTATGGGAATTAGAGTTGGCATCAACGGATTTGGCCGAATTGGCCGAAACTTTTTCCGTGCTGTGAGAAAGTCAGGTATGGACGTTGACGTCGTAGCGGTCAACGATCTTGGTGCCGTCGATACGATGGCCCATCTCCTAAAGTACGACTCGGTCCTTGGCAAGCTTGACGATGAGGTCGGCGTTGTCGAAGAGGGCATATCTATTGATGGCGATGTTTTACCTGTCTTCCATGAGCGTAACCCTGGAGATTTGCCGTGGGGCGACCTTGGTGTCGATGTTGTGATCGAATCCACCGGAGCGTTTAACAGTCGTGACGCTGCCGCTCAGCACCTAGACGCAGGAGCGCCCTTCGTGGTTGTCTCTGCGCCCTGTGCCGAGGCTGATGCAACCTTCGTCTATGGTGTCAACGAAGGAACCTTCGATCCGAAGACTCACAAGGTTGTTTCGAACGCTTCGTGTACTACCAACTGTTTTGTTCCAATGGTCCAGGTGCTCGACGACTCCTTCGGTGTCAAACACGGCTTGATCACGACGATTCATGCCTACACTGGAGATCAAGGGCTGGTCGACGGGCCCCATAAAGATCTGCGACGGGCTCGGGCCGGAGCGATAAATATCGTTCCGACGTCAACTGGAGCAGCACGAGCAACTTCGCTGGTTCTGCAATCAATGCAGGGTCGACTAGACGGTATAGCGGTCCGAGTTCCGGTTCCGACAGGCTCGTTGACCGATTTCAGCGCCGTCCTCGAAACAGAACCCTCCGCTGACGAAGTAAATGCCGCCTTTCGTGAGGCCGCTTCCGGTGGGAGTTTGGCCGGAATTCTCGAATATACAGAAGAGCCAATTGTCAGCTCCGATATCGTTACCTCCCCAGCTTCATGCATAATCGATGCCGGTTTGACTCGGGTCCAGGGTCCACTGGTCAAGACCGCTGGATGGTACGACAACGAATGGGGCTACTCAAACCGTTTGGTCGACATGGCTGTCCACGTTGGATCCGCAAACAGCAAATGATTTTCGATGTCCCAGAGTTAGAAGATCTCGGTAATGTATCCGGAAAGTCAGTTCTTGTACGCGTTGACTTCAACGTGCCCCTGGACGAAGGTGGGCAGATAACGGATGACTTTCGAATCAGGTCGGCGTTGCCGACGTTGCGGTGGTTAGTCGATCAAGGGGCCTCGGTCACGGCTTGTTCCCATTTGGGCAGACCGAAAGGCGAGGTGAACCCAAAGTTCTCACTGGAGCCGGTTCGATCTCATCTCGCTTCATTTCTGCCCGAAGTTAGCCTTTTGGAGAACCTTAGGTTTAATCCAGGCGAAGTCGCTAACGACCCAGGGTTCGTCGATGAGCTTGTTGCAGGTCATGACTTCTTCGTCAACGATGCCTTCGGTGCCTCTCACCGCTCCCACGCGTCAGTCGTAGGCGTTCCATCTAGGGTTCCATCCGCCGCTGGCCGGTTGTTGGCTAATGAGGTCGGTGTGCTTCTAGGAGTACGGAAAGATCCTCGGAGACCGCTAGTCGCCGTGATGGGTGGAGCTAAGGTCTCGGACAAGCTAGGTGTCATTGAAGCGCTTCTGGACCATGTCGATTCCTTGGTTATTGGCGGGGGCATGGCCTACACGTTCCAGAAGTCCCTTGGGCATTCGATCGGCAATTCGCTGTGTGAGGATGACATGGTTGAAACAACTAGTCGTCTGCTTAAGGGCGAAAAGCCTATCCATCTTCCGGTGGACGGGGTTGCGATTGCCCCAGGCGGCAAGCTGTGTGATACCGACGACGGCTCCGAGGTAAGAATCGTTGGTGTTGATGTTCCAGATGAGTGGGCTTCGGTTGACATCGGCCCAGAAACGGCGGCTGTCTTCAGCGAAATAATCGCAGACGCCGGGACCGTCCTGTGGAACGGCCCAATGGGGGTCTTCGAAGATACCCGATTTTCTGCTGGCACTGAAACCGTCGCACATGCGATCGCAGAAACGGATGCCTTTACAATCGTCGGTGGAGGCGACTCGGCTGCAGCAGCAAAGAAGTTTGGGGTAGACAACCAGGTTGACCATGTGTCTACCGGTGGTGGAGCCTCGCTGGAATTAATCGAAAAGGGCGACTTGCCGGGCTTGGCGGCCCTGCGGAGCTGATCTAGGAGAACAAATGTCACGCAAACCACTTATTTCTGGTAATTGGAAGATGAACCTGAACCATTTCGAAGCGTTGAAGCTGGTTCAAGAGTTGAGTTATGCGATTTCCAGGGACGATATTGATGAGGTAGAAGTCTCAGTTCACCCTCCCTTTACCGACCTTAGAACGGTTCAGACAGTTCTTGAGTCGGACAAGATTCCGTTCCAACTCGGCGCTCAGCACTGTCACAATGAGATTGCTGGTGCATTTACAGGCGAGGTTTCTCCTGTCATGTTGCAGAAGCTCGGTGTTGTTTACGTGATCGTGGGTCATTCCGAACGGAGGGAACTATTTGGCGAGTCCGATGAACTCGTCAACAAAAAAGTCAAAGCCGTATTCAATGCAGAGATGACTCCGATTTTGTGTGTCGGTGAGACGTTAGCCGAGCGTGACTCAGGAAGCGCCGAGGCTCGAGTAGCTTCACAGATCGAAGCTTGTTTGGCGGATATCACGCCAGAAGACGTCGGTTCGATGGTCATTGCCTACGAACCGATTTGGGCTATCGGGACAGGTAAGACCGCTTCGGCTGGGGATGCCCAGTCGATGTGTGCCTTTGTGCGATCAACTGTCTCTTCACTTGCTGGACCTGGGTCGGCAGAATCGGTTCGCATCCAATATGGCGGCTCAGTGAAGCCAACGAACGCCAACGAATTGATGTCGCAGCCCGACATCGACGGAGCCTTGGTCGGCGGCGCAAGTCTTGAAGCAGATTCGTTCTCCCGAATTGTTCAGTATCGCACCCACTCCTGACCCTGGACGGATTCGAGCGGCGATTCTGGTCACAAGAATGTTATAGTTTGTCTAGATCCTTGTTGGTCGAACGATTTTTTAAGGTCGACCGCTAGCCGAGCGCAGGTAAAGATGTGATTTGTTGGCGTACTGTTAAAGGAAGTCGTTCGAGGGGAGCGATGGCCACTAGGTCGACTATCGCAATTGTCTTGTGCTTGATCATGGCGAGTTGTACCCCCTCTGACGGGTCGGAGAAATCCGCAGAAATCGACGAAGAACAAAGCCTGACCATCGCTTTTGAGCGAGAGCCGCCAGACCTCCACTTTTCGCGACCAACAAACGGACTAGCAGTCGCAGAGTGGATCAACGAGGCGATGCTCGAGAATCTATACGGCGTTTCCAAAAATATTGAATACCAGCCAGAGCTATTAGCCGGCGAGTCGCAAGTCGTTACGAACGATGATGGGTCGGTGACCATCGACCACACCTTACGAAGTGGCCTGAAATGGTCTGACGGTGTCCCCTTGACAGCCGAAGATGTTAAATACACCTATGAACGGCTTATCGAAGGTTGCAAACTCGACCCAGATGGATCAATAGTTAACTCAGCTGGTGCCGATGACGGCTGTGTGTTTGAGCTTAGTGATCGGTCGGGCTTGGGACTGGTCACCGATTTCCGAATCGAAAGTGACACAGAGTTCTCGATTGACCTGGCACGAGCGTACGCAGGTTGGAAGTCAATTTTTCCTCAGATCTTCGCCAAACATGCATATGGCGAGACGTCGGCCGAGTTGAACCAAAACCTGCTTGAAATGACGGGGCCGGACGGTACTCTGCCATCGTCAGGTCCAATGACGTTCGCAGGCTGGGAGCGTGGAAACTCGATGGTCCTGGTTCGGAATGAAAACTACCACGGTTCAACCAGTCCCGATTCCCGAAACCAAGGAATCGCCCAAGTGAATAGCATTCGTATTGTTTTCAACACCGACGTTGACAGTCAGGTCGCAGGCGTACTTGCAGGCGAAATTGACGTTGTCATGGCCGGCCCAGATGAGTCGCTATTTGGACTCAGCGACTCATCTTCTTTTGTGTTGGCTTCCGAACCTGGGCCCAAGTTTGAACACTGGGCTTTGAACCTTCTCAACCCGCACCTGGCCAAGCCCCAAGTCCGTGAAGCGTTAGCCTATGGAATCAACAAACAAGAAGTGGTTTCGGTGCTCTACGAACCGTTTTTCGGCAACCGCCTGGCCGCTGAAGGTCTCGGGAATTCATTTTGGATGCCTAACCAACCTGGTTATATAGACCACCAGGCCAAGTACGCTGGTGCTAACACAGAGGCCGCTGAAGCCTTACTGCAACAAGCCGGATACCAAAAACAATCAGATGGGTTTTATGCGCACCCCGATTTGGGCAAATTGTCGCTAAGAGTCATAACGCCACCTGGAAATAGGCTTCGTCAGCTGCAGATGGAATTGATGGCATCACAGCTTCAGAATGTGGGAATTGAAATTGTGGTTACGCCTGGACCCGAGAACTTCTTTGCGGAGACAGTTGCCTCGGAGCAGGCCTTATTGGCAGCTTCGACGCAGGGAACTCAAGGAGACCCTACCGTATGGGACATCGCACAGTTTTCGTGGGTCAGCGGACCATGGCCTGGCGAAACCGGTTCGGTGTACAGGTCTGGTGGCCGAATGAATATCTACGCGTTTGCTGATGACGAATTTGACCAACTTCTCGACGCCTGTAACACCAAGGTGGACATCGACAGCCAAGTCACCTGCTACAACGAATTGGATAGCTTTGTAACCACCCTCGATCGAAGCCCAAATGGTCTGTTTTCGATTCCGATTACACAGCAGCCCTTGTTCTTCGGATACAACAGCGACAGGGTCTCAACTGTTCCTATCGTGACTGATTCAATAGGTGGTGGCCCATTGGCAAATGCAGCTGACTACCAGCTGGTAGACTAGTCGACAAGAACCACTATTGATGGCCATCTTTGAGGTCAAGCCTACGCCGCGAGCCAGGATTAATGTTTGTCTACATTCTCAGACGAGTCGCTGTTGGTTGGCTGACTCTTCTAGCCGCATCCCTGATCGTGTTTGTTTCTGTGACTTCAGCCAACGGTGATCCGCGCGACCGCTTAGCGACCTGCGTTGGCTGTGACCAGTCCGCCTATGACGAAGAAGTGGAACGGTTCGGGCTTGATGATCCGTTCTACCAACAGTATTTCGGTTGGGTCGAAAGGCTTACGACCGGAGACTTAGAGCCGGCGAGCTCGCAGGGTGGACGACCGGTCATTGAGGTCGCCGCCAACAAACTAACCAACACGATGTGGCTGGTAGTTCCAGCCTGGCTGATCGCCAACTCTTTGAGCCTTTACTTGGCCATTAGATCATCCACCAAGCGGAGATCAGCGGCTCAGTTGGTGGGTTCAGCCGTTGGTTTGTGGGGTCTGGCAATTCCTGGGTTCCTGACTGCCGTCTTGCTGCAGGCCATGGTCGTAATGGTCGCCGATCGTTGGGGGTTCAAGCCGTTTCGATCGCAGGGTCTGCGAGCTGGATCGGTTTCTGAACTTCTTTCTAGTATCGTTCTGCCGGTCACGACCTTCGTCCTGGTGTTGATAGCCAGGCGGTACGCCTTACTGCGGGCAGCTGTCGAGTCTGCAATGCAGAAGCCACATATCGAGGCTGCGATCGCCCGGGGAATACCTCGGCGAAGGATTCTCACGCGCCATTTACCACGCTTGATAGCTGGTCCATTTTTAGCTGGGACGTTGAGCGAGGTGTCAATATTGGCGGGAGGCACCGTCGTGGTAGAAACCGTTTTTGCTTGGCCTGGAATGGGGCAACTACTGGTTTCGTCGCTTCGTGACACCGATACCGAGCTGTCATTGTTTCTTGCGATATTCCCGGTTGTCATTGTCCTTGTGGCTGGAATATTCATCGACGCGCTCCAAGCTTTGATCGACCCTCGAGTTCGTGAGTGGCGTCGGTGGTAGTTACATCAGCTGGTCGCGTAAAGCTGATAGCGGGGAGCATTTTGCTGGGTGTACTATGTGTTGTTTTTGTCGTCGGTCCAATACTGGTCGGAGTTGGCCCCAACGAACAAGATCTATTGCGGGCTGGTTCCTCGCCATCTGTCCGGGCACCTTTTGGCACCGACGAGTTGGGAAGAGATCTGTTCGTCCGTCTGTGTCACGGTGGTCGTGGATCATTGGCCACCGCCTTAGCTGCTGGGTTAACGGCGCTAGTCATCGGCTCAGGTATCGGAGCGCTAGCTGGTTTCGTGCGACGAGTCGATGGAACAGTGGTTCAGTCGATTGATCTTCTAGTCTCGGTGTCAAACTGGACATTTGTGTTGGTAGTCGCCCCGTGGTTTCTCCGACTTCCAGGAGGAATCGGGATTCTTTCAGGACTGCTCGCTTCCGACAGACTAGCTCGCCTAGTGCGAAGTCACGTGCAGGGTAACTCCTTTGGCGATGTAATCTCGGCTGCCATTGTGTCTGGTTCGACCAAGATTTCGCTAGTTCGACGGCATCTTTGGCCTCACCTGTCAGGTCTTGTAGCGGTAGAAGTTTTGTTTGTGATGGCTCTTTCGTCGTCGTTCGAAGCGTCGCTGGGCTTTCTGCAGTTCGGTGATCAGCTATCACTAGGTTTGGCCTTACAAGACGCCAAGGGCTCAGTCACGAATGGAACTTTCAGGCTGGCAATTCCAGCCCTTCTCCTAGTGTCCATCCTCTTGTCCTTTTATCTCATTAGCCGAGGAGTCTCCCAGGTCCGTCCGAATGGTTTGGGCCGAGACCAGCGAGCGCCGGCCCGTGCGTGAACGGGGCGGTGTAGCTCGGTTGCCTGAGGCGCCCGTCGTGTTTGAGCTTGACGATCTTTCGGTCTCGTTTGTCCGAAAACAGTTCCCTTTTCGAACCCTGAAATCACCGGTGCTCGACAAGGTCAACCTGCGGGTCAGGGCAGGCGAAACGGTCGGGATCCAGGGAGCCTCCGGAGCGGGAAAGTCGACATTGGCCCGTGCCGCAGTTGGCCTGAACCCGCTGGCGTCGGGTCGGGTGCTACTTTATGGCTCGGATATTCTGGCGATGTCCGCTTCCGAGCTTCGGCAAGAACGACGACGAATTCAACTTGTGTTGCAGAACACGTCGTCGCTGAGCCCGTACCATAGGGTGCGGGATATCCTCGTCGAGCCGCTTCGTAACTTCGGGTTTGATCAAACCGATTGGGCACCTCGAGTTGAGGCCGTAATGCAACAGATGTCGCTTGCCCCTGACCTGGCTGGTCGCTACCCGACTCAGTTATCGGGAGGACAACAACAACGAGTCTCGATTGCAAGGGCACTTATTGTGGAGCCGAATGTGGTTCTGCTTGACGAGCCGGTCTCATCGTTGGATCGTGGTGTTCAGCTAGAGGTCTTAGACGATCTAAAGGCCCGGCAAGACGACCAGGCGTTGACGCTTGTGGTGATCACGCATGACAGGAAGATCGCTTCGTATATGTGTGATGAGATCTACACGATTGCCAACGGACGAATAGGGTGATCTGCGTGCGACATGTGGTCGGTCCTGGTCCCCCTCTGCGCCTGCAGTATCATTAGAATCTTCTGCTAGTATGCGGTAGTCAGGTATCTCAGCCTTGCTAGTTAGGAACATCAGGTCAATGACAGTTGGACTCGGAATCGCATATATCGTTGTGGGCGTCATCACTGTGACGTTGGTCTTGCTTCACAGCGGTCGAGGTGGCGGGCTTTCTGACATGTTTGGAGGCGGCCTTAGCGGTTCTGCCCAGGCGTCGACCTCGATGGAACGCAACCTTGACCGGTTGACTATCGTGGCGAGTCTGATCTTTGTGGCGATGACGGTTGTTCTTGTCTTCTTGCTCGACCCTTCTGGTGCTTAGCGTCATCTCGGATGTGTTTCCGGTGCCTAAGAAATAGCGGGTAATCTTTCGCTCAACTCCGACTGGTTTTTGGTCGTTGTTCGAATGTGCGTTACCTAACCTTCATTGTAACAATGATGGTTCTTCTTGTGTCTTGTTCGAACTCGCAGTCGAATCCATCGGCAGAACCTGAGGTTTCGCTGTCTGAAGTCAACGAATTCGATGGCGAGGACGGAGTTCTTCGGATTGCCATGGTTCAGCCCTCCTCTACGGAACCTGCCGATTTGGTCTTGACGGATCAGGCCCAGGTGATTTTGTCGGACCTACTCCACGACGGACTAACCGAGGTTGAGGCAAACTCAGGTAACCTGAGACCAGGTTTGGCTACCTCGTGGTCAGCCAATGAGGATTTCACGGCGTGGACCTTCCAACTCGATCCGAACCGACTAGACGCCGAGCAGGTCAAGGCCAGCTTTGAACGACAAGGAAATCAACGGTCGGCCGTCGTTCGTGAATTGATGTCGATCATCAGCTCTATCGAAGTCATCTCGGAGTTTGAATTGAGGTTTGACCTTGTGCGTCCTGCTGCTGGGTTTGCTTGGCTGACATCTGGTCCAGGGATGGCGGTTACAACCGAAGGCGATGATCTGTCTGGGCGCCTGCAAGTCGTCTCCGAAGACACGAACGGAATGGTACTGGCGTCGCCTGAAGGTTTGTCGGATATCGACATTCGATGGACTGATTCTGAATTGGAGGCTCAGGCCTTGCTCGAATCCGATGAAGTAGACATTGCGGTTAGCGGCGACGGCGGGTCGCAAGGTCAGGCGCTTGGTCATGTCCGGTTTGTGGTCATAAATTCGGCGTCGGAAAGCCTGGCCGGACCCACCAGTCGAGCGACGATAAATTCAATTTTGAGTTCTGTGGATGTTCCAGAAATAACGTCGGCGAACTCGACCGTCGATATCGACGGCTTATCTTCACCAGCCTTGGCTGGTTCCTCTTCGCTTCTTTGCGATCAGGAATGTAACACCGGTTCTGGCACGCCGAGCCAACCGGTAGGCGAATTGACGCTTAAACTAGGCGTTAGTTCGGATCTGTATCTCCCGCTTGCCGAGGTGATTCGGAATGCGTTTACAGATTCGAACATAACGATCGAAGTAGTCCAAGCAGAGCCGGAAGACCTAGCTAGAAGAGTCAGCGCCGGCGAGATCGACATGTTGTTGTTTGGTTGGGTCGCCGGAGCCGCCTCTGTCGACGCTGTGGTCCCTTCGTTGATTCGCTCCGATTCGCCAGGCAATATTTTCCAACTGCGAGATGCTGACATTGACCGACTGTTGTCCGAAGCGGCCCTCGTCGGAGACGATCAACGACGGTGGGGTCTAATCGCCGAAGCCGAATCGCTAGCGATTTCGAGCGACGTCGTGGTTCCCCTCGGAGCGTTAAGCAGCAAGGTTCGGACAAACGAAGATGCGGCTTCGATGGCCATTCGCGCTGACGGTACGCTAGACACGTTTCGATACTAAATTTATGTACGGAAACCGCCCAAAACTTGTTAGTATTTCTGAGCTACGTCGGAGTGGCGGAATTGGTAGACGCGCTGGCTTAAGGAGCCAGTGGGAGAAATCCCGTGTGGGTTCAAGTCCCATCTCCGACACCGAGTTTGAACCCCCACAGCCGCCGTTTTCCAGCTTGCCATTCGGTCTCTAGTTTGGCGGACGTCCTATCGCTGGCAGTTGTTTTGGGTCCGGTGTTGGTTTGTGCTCCTAGTCCTGGGTCTACGTTTCGCGAGCCTCACGCTCCCTTTGGCAAATGGGCGTGGATTATCTCGCGGACCGCCGGAATCGTTTCTTTCTCAAACCATGGGTTTTTCTTCAGCCACCAGTTGTTTCTTGGAGAAGGGTGGGGGAGTACGACCTGTGACGGCAGATAGTCTCGCCACTTCGCCACAGTCTCGGTCAGGGTCTTGGGTCTGTCGACAATGTATCGACGCTGAGCGTACGTGCCGATGATAATATCGAGACGTCGAGCAGGCAACTGGTCAAGCAGTTTGGGGTGCCAGGTCGGAGCGCATTCGGGTCGAGGCGGCTTGTCTCCAGACGTCGATGTTCCTGGAAAGCAGAACCCCATCGGAAGTATCGCGAGGGTGTCTGAGTCGTAGAACTGATCGATGGATAGGCCAAGCCAACTACGTAACCGATCACCGCTCGGATCATGCCAGGCGATCCCGCTTTCATGGACCCTTCTTCCTGGTGCTTGTCCAATAACGTTGATTCTTGCGTTGCTTCCGACCTGGACAATTGGGCGTGGTCCTTCTGGCAAGTCGTCGGCGCAAATCGTGCACGACCGCACGCTGGAGAGGAGGAGGTTCAGTTGGTCTGACGCCATCTGAAGCGAGTATATCGGGGGTGAATGCAGGTAGGTCCCGCTCAAAAACTCGGCGCAATTCATGAGCAGGACCCGCCTACGAACTGAAGACTGACACATGTTGATATCTACCGCAAGTGAAACTGAAGAAATATTCGTTTCCACGATTCTTAGGTAATGTTGTTCGCCGCCTGTGTCGATCAAATGTCGATGAATTTTTATTGGTGGCACCAGTTTAAGCGGGCAACGAGTTTGGTTTGGGGAATCTTGCTCGGCCTGGCGTTATCTCTCGCTGCTTGTGGCTCCGAGCCCGTTACGCTGCCGGTTCTCGAAACTGAGTCGACGGTTTCAGTCGAGCCGTCCGTCGCCAACGCTACTTCAGAAACATGGGTGGCGAGCGCTAAACCACATGTCCAACGACTGGAGGCCTACGACCAGCCCGGGGGCGTGTCGCTTTTGCTCCCATTCGAAGTTCCTAACCCACACCAGTTTGGAGGACCAATGGTTCTGATGGTCACCGAGGGCCAACCAGGTGACGGCTGGCTAAAAGTGCAGTTGCCAATCCGCCCTAATGGCCAGGAAGGATGGATTAGTGAACAAGATTACGCAATCACTTCGACCACCATCCGCGCAGAAGTCGATCTCTCGGAAACTTCTGTAATCGTCTATGACGGGAATGAAGTTGTAGCCGAAACACAGGCTGTAGTTGGGTCTTCAGCTACCCCCACGCCCTTGGGCACATTCTACGTAACAGCGAAAAAGCAGAACCAAGAATCTTACCTTGGGCCTTGGGCGCTGGCGTTGTCAGGATTCTCTGAGGTACACGAAACGTTTGCCGGTGGTCTCCCCGTGATAGCGATTCACGGGACATCTAAACCCGAACAAATAGGACAATATCGCTCCAACGGTTGTGTACGAATTCCGAACGAGATCGTGACACTCCTCGCCGAGAAAGTACCTCTTGGGGCACCAGTAGAAATTCGGGCCTAGGTTCCGAACTTAAAGTTCGTCGTGTTCCAACGGCTCTTCCGGTAGGACCTGAACCTTTGCTCGGCGTTTACGCCGTAGTGGAATAAGGCTCTTCATGGCTTCGAGACTGCCGAAACACAGCAGCCGATCGTTAGCTTCGATAAGGCGCGACGTGCGAGGGTTTGGTATCACGAGCGTGTCTCGGTGTAGCGACAGAACGGTTATGTCACGTTCGCGTAGGCCTGAATCATAGATGCTCTTACCGACATATTCAGACTCGTCTCGAATCAGTAGCTCTGCCACCCCATACCCGGTACTGACGCCAAGTCGCTGACGCACGTCGAGCTCAGGAAAACCCACCTGGTTAGACATGTAGTCGATGACGGCCCCAGCGACGTCGAGGCCGGTTGCGGTTTCGATCCCTTCAAGTCCAGGTGACGAGTTCACCTCCAACAGCAGTGGACCGTTGTCGGCGGTCAACATGTCGACACCGGCGACCCGTAAGCCCATAATCTGAGCTGCACGGACAGCGGTTTGGGCGTACTCTTTGTCGAGTGTGATAGGTTCAGCCTTGCCGCCACGATGGATGTTGCTGCGGAAATCGTCGTCGCGAGAGGATCTTCGAATGGCTGCGACCACTCGGTCGCCGACCACGAAGGCACGAATGTCCTGCCCATTACTTTCGGCGACATAGCGTTGGATGATTACGTTGGTCCCGGTGCTTTGAAGGGTTTCGACAATCGCTTCGGCTGTATTGGTGTCTCGGGCCAGAATGACGCCGATGCCCTGGGTGCCTTCACGTAGTTTGATGACCACGGGGGCGCCTCCGACCCTACGGATGCCAGCCCGTACTCCTTTTCGGTCAGAAACGAAGGTTGATGCCGGGATACCGATGTCATGTCGAGACAAGATTTGAAGCGATCTTAGTTTGTCGCGTGAGTTCGTAATCCCAAAGGAGGAATTTGGGGTGTAGACATCCATCTGTTCGAACTGGCGTACAACGGCCGTGCCGAAGTAGGTTATGGAAGCGCCGATTCTTGGAAGAACAGCGTCTACATCCCAAATTGGCCGACCCCGGTATTGTAGGTCGGGTGTGTTTCTCGATAGGTCGATAGCGAAACCGAGCGTGTCCATTACACGAACTTCGTGACCCCTATCGGCAGCCGCCACAGCTAGACGCCGAGTGCTGTAACTCGTTGGTGAGCGAGAGAGTATAGCTAGGTCCATCCGTCAGGCGTCGCCTTCGGTTACGTCTAGTTCGACTTCATTACTCTTCACGCCAGTATCAGTTTCTTTCTCTTGGAGTATCTCGGCTATGTTGATCACCGCATCTCCCCGGTTTACCAATGCATCTAGTGCGAGCCCGACAACAACTCCATCGGTTCGAGATGTAACGTTGCCCAATCGGGTACCAAAAGCATCGTAGATCTCTCCGACGAGTTGACCCTCAGCAACCGAATCACCGAGGCCGACCCTCAGACGTCCTATTCCGCTTTGAGGAGCCCGCATCCAACGTGTCTTTCGGCTGATATTTGAGGTAGGCGGGGGTTGATCACCTGGAGGTAGGTCAATCATCCCTTCATGGGCCAGAACGCGCAGGACACCATCAACTCCGGTGCGAATTGATGCCTGGTCAAGTCGCCAAGCTTCACCACCTTCGAACACCAGCACGCTCGCCCCTGAGCTGGTTGCCTCTTTGCGAAGCGAGCCATCGCGCGTCTTGGAATGAATCATCATTGGAGCAGCAAAAACGGATGCTAACTCGGCGGTCTTCTCGTCGTCCAAGTCGGCGCGGATTTGAGCCAGGTTTGTTCGGTGATCCGACCCAGAATGCAGATCAATGCCAACCGAGCAACGGGAGACTATCTCGGTCATGAAAATATGGGCGATTCGGCTAGCGAGCGAACCTTTTGCGCTTCCGGGAAAACTTCTGTTGAGATCTCGTCGGTCTGGCAAGTAACGATCACCGGTGAGAAAACCATGAACGTTTACGATCGGCGCGGCGATGAATGTGCCGCGTAACGTTTCGGCGTTCAGCAGTTCAGTCACCCGACGAATGATTTCAATACCTGAGATTTCGTCGCCGTGAAGGGCAGCGTTTATCCAGATCACCGGTCCGTCTTGGCTACCGTGAAAAACCAGGACAGGCAGCGATACTGGAGTGCCTGTTACGAGACGCGCTAGTGGAAGCTCGATATCTTTTCGTGTACCAGGAGCGACATCGTAGGCGCCGATTGAGAATGAGGCCTTAGTCATCCGATGTCGGCCCCTTGGCCCGGTTTACGGTCCGCCAATTTTGGGCGATGATCTTTCGCGGTGGTTTGGCTCCAAGGTACGACCGTGCTGGGTTCACGATGAACTGGCGTCGGATTGCTTGGCGGCCGAGGAGCATTCGAAAGCCCATATCATCGCGGCTGGTCAGTGTCAGTTCAAGTTGGACCTTGGTTTCAGCGACCATGGCGGATGTCAACACGACCGGTCGATGTTCAACCGCCCCCGACGAGCTGCGAACAAGCCGGCGTTCGACAACTGGTAACTTGGCTCCAACCGATCCTAACGCCGAACGTTGGCGGGGGAGGAGAGTGAAGTTTGCCCATTCCTGCCCTTCGCTGTCGACATCGATATCTAGGTCGACAACATGAAGCGCCGTGGACCGGGCGCCGGTATCTACCTTGGCCTTGATCCAATCGACACCAAGGTCTGGCAGCGCCAACCATTCTCGCCAGCCGATGGCTGGTAGCGGATTCTCCACCTCTTCTTTGTAGCGTCATCTCGGATGATTGACGTCGCTACGACCCATCCTTTTCCTAATAGCTAACATTTGGCATAAGAGGCGACTGAAATCAAGGACTTGTGCCCCTACAGGGTTGTGCTAGGATGCATTCTTGTTATTTGGTTTACATTCTTAGGTCCGCCATCTTTCATAGCTAGAACGAAGCCGGGTAGGTTCCCGCTAGGATCGTTTGTTGCCAGCCTGGCTAATTTGGCCGTGGTAGGAGTGGGATTAGCTTGCTGTTTGTATTCGAGAACTTCATCGAGATCGGTTGCAGATGAGCGAAATCGATCTTGGAATTGAAGGCTTAGCAGAGATTGAGACCATCGGTCGCGGTGGTTCTGCTGCCGTGTACCGTGCCCGTCAGATTGCGCTGGACCGTGTGGTCGCAGTCAAGGTGCTTATGTCGGCCTGGGATGTTGACGTCCGTCGACGATTCGATCGCGAGTGTAGATCGATGGGGAAGCTCTCCGACGACATAGGTGTAGTTCCAATTTATGAATCCGGGGAGACTTCAACCGGCGCCCCGTACATCGTGATGCCTTACTACCCGGCAGGTTCTCTTCAAGACGAAATGAATCGAAACGGCGCTTTCGACTGGCGAGAAGCCAGTAGCCATATCAAGGCTGTGGCCGAAACAATAGCGGCCGCAAACGAGAGCGGAGTGGTCCACCGTGACATCAAGCCGGCTAATCTCCTGTTGGGTAATGATGGCAAGCCGAGAGTTAGCGACTTTGGTATCGCTCGCCAAATAGCAGACGACCAGCTTGCAAACCATGCTTCTACGCCATTGTTTACGCCCGCCTATTCTGCGCCTGAATCGTTCTCATCCAATACTGCTGTCCCAACGATTGACGTATACGGTTTAGGCTCGACGTTTTGGGCACTCCTGGCTGGCCATGCTCCCTTTAAGTCCAAGGGCGAACAGGTTGACATGATCACCGTCTTTTCTCGGGTAGCGAACGATCCAGTCGGAGACTTGCGAGAGGTCGCCCCAGATTCGATATGCAGCCTCGTCGAACGGACAATGGCTAAAACGCCAGCTGAACGCCCAAGAGACGCCTACGAATTTCTAGAGGAGTTAGACGGGGCGATAGCGCTCGCAGAACAAGACCCAGTTTCGGTAGCGTCCTTGGCGACCGTAGGCTCGGCGACACTCATCGAGTCAACAATTTCTCTGAGTCAACCTGTGGATAGCCAGCCTGCGGCAACGATAGGAACGGTGAAGACCAGTCCCAAAGAAGTAGCTCCGCTTCATCCACCTCGCCGCCAACGAGTGCCACCTCGAGCAGACGTTGCCCCGGTAATCGTTCGTCGCCCTGCAGTCGCACGTCCCGTCCCTCGTCGTCGATCCGGCCTTGCCTCGGTACTAGATCGTGAATTTTGGCACGAAAATTCTTCCAAGCTCTTGATCGCTTTTGTCGCGCTTCTTGTGTTGGCAACCCTAATAACCGTTCTAGCGTTACCGAACCGAGATGACCAGAGCTCAGTGGCCGGTGCAAGAGAAACGCAAGTTCCTCAAGGCGACCCTGACGGTCCCCAGATCATAGGTTTGTCCACTACCGAGGTGTCTGAGGAATCAATTACAATCGAATTTTCGACGGACGTCTGCAGCCTGGCCTCATTCGATGGTGTTGGACTGGATGCAGCATCGACTGAGGGTTGGCCCAATGATTTCTCTGAATGTTCGGCCCAGCACAGTCACACATTTACCGGGCTGGAGCTTGGCAACGTCTACACAGTTACGATAGAAGTGGTCGGTGAAGGTGTTGGCCGTTCATCCGACTCGATTGAGTTCACGGCAGGTTACGCGGCGATCGAGGGCGCCCCGCTGGTGGTCGACATCACGAGGTCTTCTGCAACCGTAGAGTTCACCACGACGACGTGTACGGTGGTCCAATTCACCGGCGAGGGGCTTGAGGAATTTGCTGAAGAGGGTTGGCCTGACGCCAACGACGGTTGTTCAGAAGACCACGCCCATACGTTCACGGGCCTCAAACCGGCAACCAACTATAAGGTCGAAGTCAATATTCTCGACCTCGAGGGGCGACGTACCCGGATTCCTGTCGAGTTTCTTACCCCGGACACATCCTTCGCGATTTCGCAGTTCGCCGTCAATTCTGTTAGTTCTTCAGAGGCGACTGTTTCGTTTGTGACTAGCCAGTGTTCTCATGCCAGGTTCTTTGGGTCAGCGGGTTCTCATCTCGAAAAAGGTTGGAATGATGCAAGCGCGGACTGTTCTTCCCGGCATAGCCATACGTACACGGCATTAAAACCGGGTATGAGCTATACCGTTGAAGTTGAGGCTCGGCAAGGCTCGGACCGGAGCGAGACGGTAAAGTCTACTCGGGCGCTTTCCTTTACTACAGAACCGATGGGCTCGGTACCGGTGGCGGAGGCAACAGTCATCGCAGCGACGGCCGATACTGTGACGCTGTCGGTCACGTCCGATCTGTGTACAGTCGCTCGCGTCGAAGTCCGGGACAGAGTCGTCAGTTCTGGCGACTGGGACAAGCCAACCAGTGCTAACTGTAAGGAATCGCATACGCTTGTGATTAGTGAGTTGGAATCCGGGGAAAGCTACACTGCTTCTGTGAAGACGAAGTCAGTTGATGGTCAGCAAAGTTCACCAGCTTCTATAGTGCTGGAACCTGCTGCGGCCCCGTCTGTTTCAGATACTTCGTCGTCGGTGACCGACCAGTCTGTGTCGATCACCTTCACGGCGGCAAGTTGTGACACGTACTCGGTCCAACTAGATCCAGCTGAAGGGTCTACACCACAGACTGGGCCCTGTCCATCCAGTGGGTCAACGACAGTTACGTTTAACAATTTGGCGACTGGAACCTATGACGCCAACATAACTGTGATATCGGGAGCTGAAGAGGCGACCGGTAGTTCGATGTTTGAAATCACGTCGATTGACGGGTAGTTGTTAGGTCATCCGAACTGAGTTGAATTGCATGAAGCTTCTTGTCGATTCTTCGCATACAATAGGGCAAAGGTTGGAAAGCGGCGGGACAGGCTCATGACGGCAGATGAGGATGTGGATTTCGAATTTGTAGCGGCGATTGCTGCGGCGCGCAGCGGCGAAGCCCAAGGCTTCGATCAGCTTCATGAACGATTTGCACGAGAAATATATTTGCTCGGAGTCTTCGAATGCCACTCGAAGCCTGAACTTTTGGTAGACCAGGTCCTGTCCCAAGCCTTTGGCAGCGTAACGAGTTTTGTAGGGAGCGAAGCTGCCTACGCCGGGCATCTATTTGAGCTAGCGCTTGAAAACATCGTCGACGAACGTGCCTCACTTGGTCTTGAAATCGACGAACATATCCGTTGTGGTAAAGAAGGGTTTGAAGAGCGCATGATGTCAGCTGAGGCCGTCGAACTTCACGATGCGCTGCATTGGTTGTCCTTTGAGGAGCGGCAGATGTTACATCTCAGGCTCACGTTCGGCCAAAACCTATTGCAAGCGGCCCGCACCGCCAACTTGACAATTCCGGAAGCGCGAGCTGTTCAGGCGTCGGTTGAGCAAACACTAAACGAATCTAGTCAAGCGGCGAACAGTGCTATCACCTTAGATTCGGCAAAGGTGTCGATTTCTTCGTGAGCGGGGTAACGGGCGATGAAGAGAAGTCCTCAGCTGAGTTTGACTTCGCTCTTGCAGGTCATTTTAATTCGGGACCATCCAAATCTCCTGCCGTGCTATTGACCCAGAACCTACGTCGTATCAGAAACGAACTTGAATCGATTCAGCCCGGTGAACTGGCTAGCCAGTTCGTTTCAGCGCGGCCTTCAGACGTAGCTCAACCCGACCATCTGACACGTACCGCCGATGACCCGGTTGTGGACTACAATGTCATTGATCCAAAGCGACCTCCGTCGATTCTTCCGTTAGATCTGACGCCTGACGATGTCATACTCGGGTTCGGGAATGGGCAGGCTCGGGTCGAAGAGTCTGAACATGAGGCGGATGCCTCTCCAAACGGCATCGGGGCCGTCGGACAAGCAGACGACCCTTTTGCCTTGGTCAACGAGCGCGACGAACCAACTGCCGAAGTCAAGATTGGCGATTCGCTCCCTCGTGGAGATGTAAGATCGGCGCCGCATGCCTTTGAAGTCCCTCCGTTGCCGTTGTCTGATGAACTCCGGGCAAATGGCTCGGGGTCGACCGACTTCGTCAACGACGTTCCGCAAATGCCACCAGCCGCTAACAGGATCGAGATTTTTAGTGGTATTGTCCATCAACCTCGTAGCCAGCCAAACCGGTCAGACACTGCCGAAAAGCCGCAGATTGTTGACCAAAAAGTAGATCTACCAGAGTCGCCAAGCGACGAAGACGGCCCAGATACCGTTGAACTCGAGCCTGAAGGCCGAACGACGACGTTCGACTCGAGGTTCCTGCTACTTCTAGTCGGGTTGTTCACACTTATAACATTTGTGATCTTATGTATCTGGCTCGTCATCAACACCGAGTCGACAAGCGATCCGAATCGCTCAACTGAGACCGCTATCGTAGATGACTTCGTTCCACCGGAGTCGCTAGTTGTGGCACCAGCAGTTATCCAAGCTGAGGACTACGACGCCGCTGGGCCTGGCATCTCTTTCAACGATTCCGACGACAGCAATTCTGGCGGCGTTTATCGCTCCGACGGAGTCGACATTGCCGCAATGCCAGGACAGGGATTGAAACTGGTAGTAGTTGACACAACAGAGGGTGAATGGCTGGTGTATTCCTTCACCGTGACTGAATCAGGGGTGTTTGCCATATCCACGGGTGTATCGGCGTCCGTCGATGAGCCTGGGTCGCTCAACGTTTCGGTTGATGGAAATCGCGTCGGTACGTTCTACGCCGAGAAGTCATCTAGTGAGTTCGACTTCACAAAACAGGTTATCGGTGAAGTGCAGCTCGAACCTGGCGAGCATACGTTGCGGATTGGTTGGTCCGGGAACGCAGGTGTTTCAGTTGACTGGCTCGAGATCGGCCGAGGCTAGAGGCCTGGGAGTTACGTTGGGTCGTTGGCTAACGAACCCTCGCCCGAGGTTGCAGGACGAATATACGCTAGCATCGGTGCCAGAGCACAATGCTGAAGGTACACTGTTTCGTGTGTCGCCTGGTTTGGGCGTCTTGTTTCACCTTTCACGAGGTCGAACAATTTTCTAGGATCTCTCACCATGAGTTGGAACAATCCTAGCTAGCAGCGGTTTGATTGCTTCCAGTTGTCTTCTGGAATGCATGAAATGGAGTTTTACAATTACTATTACGGCACCGAATGTACCGACCCTGTCATCGGCAGAATTTAAACTTGTTGTTCAGGCTCATCTTGATGGCTTGGCGTCCCCTGAAGAGGTTGCTATTCTCGAGGCGAATCGTCGATCCTGGGTTGCCGCCTTGCTGTTTTTGCTCGATGAAGTCGACCGGTCGCTCGATGAAGTCCGACGGACAGTCCGAGGGGCGGAACGCAAAGTGGTTCTCGCTGACTTTGAGTCTGAGTCAGCCAAAATTGACAAGATGCTTACCCAGCTGGTTGGCCCTCCTTCTTCGACCTCTGAGTCAAATCGAGATGTAACTTCAAATCGTGAACCTCAACTTCAACTTTCATGGAAGCACGGATCGGTCGTTGCCTGGGCGGCAGGAGCGCACGCTGGAGTCGAACTAGAAGAGGCCCTCCAACTCCGACTTGAGGAAGCTGGGGCGAGTGCAGTTGGTTGGGAAGGGCATTCGCCAGTCAAACTTCCCGACGGTCGTAAGTCGCCGTCGATGGTTGCACCTATTGGGGATAGCCTCGGCTGGTTGGTAGGGCTGAATCAGCTAGCTAGCGACGACAGTGTCGGGTTAAGTACAGTCTGGGTTGGGAATGTCGCTGCCCTCGCGGTTCGGCTAGTGGCCCAAGGAAGGGTGGTTCCACAGCTGAAGAAGCTCCGGCGTTCTCGTCGAAAGAAGTCGGAAACAGCTCAAGAAGGTACACCCGTTTCCGATTTTCAGGTCCGTTGGATTCCTGCTTTAGTCGACCATGCGGAGCTCGCTATCTTAAATCAAACGCAACCGGGTTCGGTTGCGGTGCTTGAACGCCGGGCAGATAAGGCTGCCTTCACGCTTTCGTTGCTTGCCGACATCGTTCATGCGCTCTGCGTCGAAGCCGCAGGACGGCTAGACGTTTCAGCTGGGCCCCCAGACCCACAAACAAAGTCCGATGTCGCCGAACTCTTCCTAGCGAACCTAGATGGAAACTCATTCCAAGCACCGTCTCGTCACGGCTCCGAGCTAGCAAGACGGCTGGATCAGTGGTCGCGAACGATTGTCGGTCAACAAAGATCTTCATTGGTGTTGCAACTCGACCCCCCAGATGAACAGGGAGCCTGGTACCTGGCCGTTTTAGGAATGAGTGGCCAGAAACGTTTGCAGCCAATCGAACAAGTGATTGTGAATTCGGCCAACTCCCGGCGACGCGAGGTTGAAGAAGAACTTACGCGGTTGGAACGTATGTTTCCAGAACTTCTACGTCCGGGGGCTCGAAGAAGAGGTGAGGTCGTTCTTAGCCAGGACGAGGCATGGAATCTTATGACTGTCGTTGGACCGGCGTTGGTAGATGCAGGTTTCGAAGTCCGTGCTCCTGCGCTTTCGGTTAAGAAGCCAACGCCAAGTTTGCGTTTGACTTCCGAAGAAGCACAAGATTCAGTCGTTGGGGCGCAACAGTTGGCGAATGTCAGCTGGTCGGTTGTCTTCGACGAAATCGAACTTACCGCCGACGATATTCGGAGGCTCGCATCCGAGGCCCGGCCGCTGGTGAAATCCCATGGACGGTGGGTTGAGCTCGACAAGGCTGACTTGGCGGAAGCTGCTGCCGCGCTTGCTGAACGGGCTGACAAGACCCGGATGTCCGGCGCTGATATGTTGCGTACTGCGTTGGGGCTTGAAGGTACGACGCTCGCAGGTGGTGTGTCAATCGCAGGTGCGGGCTGGGCAGCTGACCTTCTCCGCAGCGCTGAAACGGTGTCGGACCATCTTGTTGAGTCCCCGGAGGGGTTTAAAGGCGAGCTTAGGAGCTACCAGGCTGAGGCATACGCATGGCTAGGTTTCTTGGATGACGCGGGATTGGGCGGTTGTCTAGCACTAGATATGGGTCTCGGTAAAACCCCAACGATGTTGGCCCACATACGGACTACGGCAAAGCAAGGTGCCAGCTTGGTGATCGCTCCTCCTGCCGTTGTCGGAAACTGGGCTGCCGAGGCAAAGAAATTTGTCCCGGACCTATCAGTCGTGGTTCATCATGGTTCTAATCGGGCATCTGGCGCAGATCTGAAGGCTCAGATCCGTAACAACGATCTCATTATTACCACCTACGGCACCGCGGTTAGAGATATCGATCAGTTCGAAAAGTTCGAGTTAAACAAAGTTGTGTTAGACGAAGCGCAGGCTATCAAGAATGCCGCTTCCGAAACTGCGCAGCAGCTTCGCCGCTTAAACGGTCGAACGCGTGTGGCACTGACGGGCACGCCGATTGAGAATGGTCTAGGTGACCTCTGGGCGATCACTGACTTTACAAACCCTGGCTTGGTTGGTGACCGAGCTTCGTTCGTGTCTCAACTGTCTGGTGACAGTTCGAAACCGGCCGATGGCGAACAGGCGTTGCGCGCTCTGAACGGCCTTTTAGTCTTCCGTCGTACCAAAGCTGAGCCAGCGATCGCGGCCGAACTACCGGACCGCATCGACGAACTTGATCATTGTGCGATGACGCCTGAACAGATCGGTCTCTACCAGGCTGTGTTAGATGGCCTCGTCGCCGACCCTGATGAACAGGGCGGCGCTCCTCAGCGAAAAGGCGCTGTTCTGGCTGCGATCACTGCGCTCAAGCAGATTTGTAACCACCCCGCGGCCTATCAAGATGACGATGAACCGCTTGATGGCCGGTCAGGGAAACTCGAACGTCTAAACGAAATTGTTGAGCGGGTGTTCGCAGCTGATGAGCGCATTCTCATCTTTACCCATTTCGCCACCTGGGGTGAAAAGTTGGCCACATATATGACTGAACGCACCGGCAAAAATATTGCGTGTTATCACGGTGGGTTGGCTCGTGGTGCTCGTGATCGTTTGGTCGATGAGTTCCAGAATAACCCTGGTGCTGGCGCGATGGTGCTGTCGTTGAAGGCTGGAGGTACCGGACTTAACCTAACCGCTGCTAGCCACGTCGTGCTCTATGACCGCTGGTGGAACCCGGCGGTCGAAGACCAAGCACGAGACCGCGTATGGCGAATCGGCCAAAAGAATACTGTTATTTGCCACCGACTGGTTTGTCCCGGAACGGTCGATGAACGGGTGGAAGAGGTTGTCGCTGTCAAGCGTCGAATTGCCGACATGGTTCTGCCTAAGTCTAGTTCGGTGGGTGATCTTGATGCAGCGCAACTTCAGGTCGCCCTGGGCATTGACCCGGACCTGGTAATGACAGATGCTGATACGGACTAGGAACAAGGCAGGTTTGATATGAGTGGAAATAAGTCAAGTAGTGGTCAGGCTCGACGTAAGGGGCGCCGTCGTCGTAAGTCTAAGAAATCGGAAGGCGCTAAGTCTGCTGAGTTCTGGGGGGCGGAAGGTACGACGATCGAGTTGGAACACAACGTTGTGCTCGCTAAAGACGCAACGTCTGTTGTCCAGTCACTTGGCGGCCCTCCGTTATTGGGCCACCAAAGCGCCGGGGAAGCGTATTTCCAGGCGGTCTACAACCGGGCCGCCGCCCTCTCAGGGGCCTTAGCGGCCGCTGCGGATTTAGTCGAACCGACAGATCAAGACTGACGCTGGGCGTTCTGAATACTGGTTACGTCGAAAGCGTTGCAGTTAAAAGGGTGTCGATTTCCTCAGCGGTCGCAGGCCTGGCCAGAAGGTACCCTTGTGCGGCGTCGACGCCAAGCTCTCGAAGTAGATTCAACTGTTCTTCCGTTTCAACCCCGACGGCAGAAACATTGAAGTCAGACCTTGAACCAAGCTCGGTCAAAAGTTCAACGATCGCCTGATCGTCTTTGTTTCCCGGCAGCGTTCCGACTAGTTTGCGACCGATTTTGACATTGTCAAAAGGTAGGGTTCGAAGTCTTGATACCGCTGTATCTTTTGAGGAGAAGTCGTCGACGGATGTACGCACGCCGAACGATCGGAGCTGCCTCAGCGTGGTCGAAATGACCCGCTCTTCAATAATGTTGCTCTCGGCGAGTTCTAGGCCGAGTTGGACCCGAGGGTATTGTTGGATGAGGCTCTTAATCATTGGCTCGAAGTCAGGGTAGGCAATTTCTGTCGGAGAGAAATTGACCCAGAGAACGATGTTAGTCAGTTCCTCATGGCGGGCCCAGTGATCGGCCGCCTTCATTGCTTTGACGGCGACTTGTTGGCCAACTTGCCTGATCGTCCCCGATCGTTCAGCGACGGTCAGGAACTGTGGCGGCAAAATTTCACCGAGTTCAGGGTGAGTCCACCGTGCCAGCGCCTCAACTCCCGATATTCGGCTCTCGGTTAGCGAAACTATTGGCTGAAAGACCACGTCGATTTGCCCACCGCTTAACGCGAGTTTCAGGTCGTACTCGATGCCTGCGTCATATTTACGTCGACGCTCTATCGTCTGGTTGAACAAGGTACTCGGGTTCTCGGAGTTGGTCTCCTCAAGAGCTTGTCTAGCGTTTTCGAGCGCTTGTCCAGGGCTATCGATCGAGTCGCTGACGGCTGCTAGACCAACGCGAGCCTCCAGTTGATGAAGAACGCCGTCTATTTCGACCGGCTTGGCGAGAGCACTTACAATCTGTTCACCTAGAGACACGATCGATTGCTCGTCGGACATTACTGGGGAAAATCCGACGAAGTTCTCCGCTCCCACGACTGAACAGGAAAGCTGATGACCTAGCGCAGAAATTGTTTCGATGACTGCTTCTGCGATCAGGGTTGGCAATGTGGGTGGGGTGTCGTCCCAGATCTTTAGTGGGATTACATGGACCCTTAATAGCAAGACCACAGTCTGAGTTTCTTTGGTCTGGTTTTCGAGAACAGCGATTGCAAGCTCTTCTTCGAAGCGATCGACGAGTTTCGCTCGCCGGCTGCGGACGCTATCGAGTTCCGAGGTGGCGAGCTTTGTGGCACCAGCTTCGACTGATTCGCCGTATTTATCGGGTTGGGGTCTGTTCATGTGGTTTGCCTGTTGATAAGCCGAGTTACGTTTAGGTTCTAGGACTTGACAGTCGGATGCGTCTTCTGACTTCTTAATTTCTGCCGAGAATTTTCGGTGTTGTTAATGGTGGTTTGGTCTCGAGTAACATGAGGGATCAGTTATCGTAGTAGTGCATAATTGTCACAGTACTCAATAGATTCGAGGGAAACAGTGAATGCCGTAAAATCGGGATCCGAAGGAGCAGTCCTACGTCGAAAACAGCAGCGTCGGGCCGCTATCCAATGGTTCGGAGTCGCTCTTATTATCGGTCTCGCGGTCTTTGGTACGTTTCTCTACCTCATCTCGAAAGAGAGCGGAGACCAAACACCTGGTGGTGGGCATTCTGGTCTCGCTCCGACCTCAGAGATACTATTGACTGGCTAAATATCTTGAGGAAAACTCACCTCCAGGGGTTACTTCTTGGGTAATTCTCCTGTACTATTACTCCCGCAGGCGCAGCAGACAACTTTCTCAGGTCAAGCTACGTTTTAAAGGCGGATACTATGTTCTCTAGACGAAACCATCCAGCTCGGCGCGCGCGTTGGATTGCCGGTTGCGTTGGTACCTCGACGTTTGTGGTTGCGACTGGAGCCATTGGTGTACAACAGGCTAAAGCGAACGCGCTTTCTGAAAACGATGTCTCGGACAGCGGCGTGGTTGAACCCTCAGGGAATGAGGTCGATCCTGGCCTAGATGGCGGCGCTACTGCAGTCGATACCGATGTGCAGCCTGCTCCTGTTGCCGGCCAGCCTGCTCCAGTTGCCGGCCAGCCTGCTCCAGTTGCCGGCCAGCCTGCTCCAGTTGCCGAACAGCCAGCTCCAGTTGCCGAACAGCCAGCTCCAGTTGCCGAACAGCCAGAGCCTCAGCCGCAGCCTCAACCCCAGCCGCAGCCTCAACCCCAGCCTCAGCCGCAGCCTCAACCCGAGCCTGAACCGCCCTCAAGCGGTGCCAGCTAGTCTTTCATCAGTACGTGAACATCGGTTCCGAGCCATGGGAACCGATGTTCACGTACTGATGCATGGTGGAATGACGCATCATTCGACCATGGCGGAAACCAAAGTACGAGAATTAGAGAATCTCTGGAGTCGGTTTCTACCTACCTCCGAAATTTCTTGTATTAACAATTCGCCTGGACAATTGACTGTGGTTTCGCCGGAAACGTTTGCTGTGATCAAGTCAGCTATCGACGCTTGGATGCAAACCGACGGTCTGTTTGACCCGACGATTGAGGCTGCGATGATGGCGGCTGGTTATACCAAGGACTACACAGAGCTTGAAAAGAGTGTCTCCGTCCACCCGATCCTGGGTATCCAAGGATCGCCGACACCTGAGGGTGTTGTGCTAGACGAGGCGATTTCGGCAGTATGCCTACCCGAAGGTGTCACAATCGACCTTGGCGGCATAGGCAAAGGCGCTGCCGCTGATAGTGTCAGCGCCGAACTCTTGGCCGCAGGAGTTGAAGGCTGCATCGTAAATCTCGGAGGCGACATGAAGATAGCGGGATCC
The DNA here is from genome assembly GCA_964551835.1 of uncultured Acidimicrobiaceae bacterium. Lineage (GTDB taxonomy): Bacteria > Actinomycetota > Acidimicrobiia > Acidimicrobiales > SZUA-35 > JAHDCC01. The sequence continues at coordinate 140,638 of CAZKEM010000042.1, forward strand.
GCACCAACAAAAATGGGCTGGCCGATCAACCTTGACTATCCCGGGGCGGACCAAACCCAGCAAATTCATGTAAAGCGCGGCGCCGTGTGCACCTCAACCAAGTCGAAACGAGTCTGGCCTAGTAGCATGGGTGAACAGCACCATTTGAGGCATCCAGATGACGGTTCGGCTGCCGAAACTGGACTGCAGTCAGTGACGGTCGTCTGTGCGAGAGCAATTCAGGGCGAAGTGTTGGCGAAGACAGCCTTTCTTGCTGGGCGAGAACAAGTCGGACCGATTTTTAAGAAACACGGCGTTACGGGCGTAATGGTGCATGATGATGGGACAGTTGAGGCCCTAGAAGGCTTCGACTCGTTTATTTGATAGGGAACACATGGGGACTGTTTGATGGATGAATATTTCGACACCGGTCAGGGGTTTTGGTACCTGACCCGCGCAGCTGGCTTAATGACCTGGTTGGCGGCTTGTTGCTCTATTCTCGTCGGCCTCTTAATGGGTTCGAAAATGTTCGGTAAGAGACCGGGACAGCCCTGGCTGCTCGATTTTCATAGATATCTGAGCGCCATGTCGCTGGCCTTTCTGGCCATTCACCTCGTTACGCTATGGGCTGATAGTTTTGTCGATTTCGGTCCAGAGGAACTGTTTATTCCGGGGACAGAAGTTCCCGGCTACACCACTTTGGGTATCACACTTGGTGTTTTGTCGAGCTGGTTGATTGTGATTGTTCAACTGACTTCAGTTTTCAAAGACTATTTCCCCCACCGCTTCTGGCACTCGATTCACTTGTTTTCTTTTGTCGTCGTATTTATGGGCGCGTACCATGGCTTCGACACAGGTTCGGAGGGTAGAAGGGCTCTTACGGAACCGAAGAATATTATCGTTCTCTCGATAGGGGCATCGTTACTTGCAGCGATCGTTGTGGGCACGATTGCTCGAGTTATCGGCAGCCGTCAGGCAAAAAACTATAAAGACTACCGCACCCAAGAGCTTCAGATGGCGAAGCAGAAAATTAGAGATTCTGTTTAGATAACTCTTTCGGGCGAGGTTGACGTGCTCTTACGATGTCCGAACTTGTCCGATATTTTGGGCTAAGGCTTCCCAGAATGGATGTATGAGGTCGCTAACCGCAGTACGTACGACCGGTATCTATTGTCGAGCTGGGTGCGCGGGTCGACCCAAAATTGAGAATATTGAGCTGTTCGAGCACCCAGCGGCTGCTGAATCAGCTGGTTACCGAGCATGTCTTCGATGTCGGCCTGACCAACTCCCAGTGGTCGGCGCGCCATCAACAGCACCGCTTGTCGTCTGTAGAGCCTTAGAACTCATCAACGACGGGTTTCTAGATACAGGGTCCGAGGCTGCGCTTGGGACGGCGGTCGGTATGCACCACCGGCAGTTGCGCCGGCTATTTGACGAGCACATCGGAACCTCAGCAACAAAAGTTGCGAGGTCACGTCGCGCTCACTTCGCTCGAAGACTCCTGGACGAAACCAACCTATCGATCGAGGATGTATCGTACGCCTCAGGTTTTCGAAGCCCACGTCAGTGTCGGCGTGTTGTAAAAGAAACGTTCGAATATTCACCGACTGAACTTCGCAAGCGGAGGCGTAAGGGCTCCGTCATTGACCTAGATGGTGGCATTGGCATGCGCCTTCCAACTCCAGCAGGTTACCCGGCAGAGAAGATCTTCTCTTTCATAGCGAAACGGGCGACACCAGGTATCGAGGTCGTCGAAGGTACGAGCTATCGTCGAACGGTTGTGACATGCGGTCACGTCGGTGTTGTCGAAGTCGAGGCCGTGCCGTCGAAGAACCAGCTTGTTATAAAGGCCCATCTGGCAACCCTCCGGGAACTGCCCTTAGTTGTTAGCTGCGTTCGTGCGCTGTTCGGCCTGAGGTCCTCAAATCGGCGAGCCGTCCAAGCTCTCTCCCGAGACCCCTTACTGGCGAGCTACATAGATCGATCCTCGGTGTTTGTCCCTGGCGCCTGGACACAATTCGAATCAGCAATTCGCATCATCATAGGGCAACAGGTATCGGTTGCCGGAGCTACGACGGTCACCGGCCAGCTTGCTTCGCTGTCCGGCATAAAGGCACCGTCGCTCGAGAAGTTTGGACTCAGCCGGTGCTTTCCGACCCCCTCGCAAATTGTAAAGTCTGACCTTTCCAGACTCGGGATGCCTAGCCGTCGACGGCAAACGATTAAGGCCTATGCAGAATGGACGTTGGCAGGCAAGGTTCCAACCGTTGAGCGGTTTACCGATGTAGAAAAAATCGTCGACGAACTTCAGCAGATCCCCGGCATCGGGCCGTGGACCGCTAACGTCATAGCCCTCCGGGCTCTCGGTCTCCCTGATGCTTTCCCAGCGGGAGATCTCGGCGTCCGCAAAGGCGCTACCGTGGTGTTGGGTACAAAAACGTTGATACGCGAGTCCGACCTGACTCGACTAGCACAACGTTGGCGACCCTACCGTTCGGTGGCTGCAACGCTGCTATGGGATGCGGCGTGCCATTACAAGAGTCCGGCAAAGTCCACATGAGTCGATAGTTTTAGGAGCTGCAAATGAGTGAATTGTTTGGACGTAAATTGGTAACACCTCTTGGGGAACTACAGGTCGTCGTCACGCCGGTCGCCCTCCAGGCAATTCTTTGGCCAGACCATCCGGAAGGTCTCGTCAATATCCGGCCCGAAGCGTTGGATCGGAACGAGGCTCAGCCGGCAGAGGTTTCTAGTCTGTTTGACGCTACGGAGACACAGCTTAGCGAATATCTGAACGGCCAGAGAACAATCTTTGACCTTCCACTTGACCCCAAAGGCACTGCGTTTCAGCTCGAGGTCTGGGAGGCTCTACAATCAATTCCGTACGGGGAGACACGAAGTTATGGAGCACTTAGTTCTGCTATCGGGCGCCCTTCGGCTGCTCGCGCCGTCGGAGCAGCTATCGGCAAGAATCCGCTCTCTGTCGTTGTGCCTTGTCACAGAGTCATCGGGGCGTCTGGGTCGTTGGTCGGCTTCGCGGGTGGGCTTTCTGCCAAGGCGAAGCTGCTAGAGTTAGAGAACTCCGACCGGCAACTCTGGTAACGACGCACATCAAGGTTAGTCGACAGACTAGTGCATGCCTATTTGCGAGACCGATCGTTTGGCCACCTCCACGAGCTCACCATTTTGAATCTCAAGCGAAGTCACGCGATCGAGACTGTGTTGGCCGGCACGGGCTTTTCCAGTCACCACATCGAGGGTCATGGATTGATGGACGGGGAGGAGCGCCACAGCGCGGAAGCCGTCATGCTTGCCAGGTGAAGACCGCTTGTCTTCTCGAATCAACTCGTCCGACTCCCAGATCCAGCAGTTGTTGACACTGACGAATCGGCATTTATGGTTGGTTCGGCTTTTGGCGATCAGTCCACCAGGGCAGACCACCACATCATGTTGGATCCAGGGAAGAACCGCTAAACCGTCTCGACCAAAACCTGTCTCGAATGCAACGTCGATTATTGTGTCGAGGTCGCCACGATCCAAAGACCGCTGTACTTGAACCTGTCGAACGGCTGCAGCCAAATTGTGCAACGCGCCCGGTTCCATCTGTTGCAGCGTGGCGATAACGTCCTCAGGATGGTCGCTCAGCAGCTTCGCTGTGGCGTTAATCCGTCGGGTTGACGCCCGCTGCCGCTCGCCCAAGATTTAGTTGTCGTGATACTTCGGAACATCGGGGCCGATCAAATCGACGAGAAGTTCGAGTACTTCACCATCGTTTGCGTGTCGATCAACCTCGAACTTGCTAAAGAGGAGTTCATCATTGACCTTCACATCAAAGATGCCTTTGCCTCCAGGCACCAGGCGAAGGTCAGAAATCAAATGTTGATAGCTATCCAAAATATCGTTGGCAGTGCTCACGGCACGCTCAAGATAGTTTCACGCCGTGCAGTATGTGATGTCGATGCTGTATTCCATAGATATGATCTTACCGGTACTTGGAACGATAGAAACGGGAATATCAGTCTCATGAAAGCGATTGTTGTCTACGAGAGCCTCACTGGCACGACCAAGCAGGCAGGGGAGGCCATAGCAGCCGCCCTACGTTCTCATGGCTGGATTGCTACGACATCGCCCATGAGCCGAATCGACCTAGCGGAACTCAAGACAGCCGATGTTGTAATCGTTGGCAGTTGGACCGACGGCGTCTTTTTCTTTGGACAAAAGCCAGCGAAGGAATCTAAACTAGCATCGATGCTACCAATGATGCAGGGTAAGACCGCTGCGGTCTACTGCACCTACGCAATTGACCCGGGAAAGACGTTGCCAAAGCTTGGCTCTATCGTTCGGCGACGCGGCGGCGATGTAGTGGGCGGGTATGCTATTCACCGTAAGCGGGTGGACCAAGACGCGGCGGAGTTTGCGCTCCGCCTATTGACCCAGGTCAACGTTCCGGAAGAAGCTGAGGCCTCCGCCTCCTAGACGCATGTGCTGAGACGACGCTATATTGGCTAACGCCCCGATTGTCGGTATCGCAGAAATTTTGACGTCAAATGAGTTGCTTCAATTTGTTTCAAGCCCGATGGAGTACGTTGGGGTGCTATTTGGTGTAGAGGGCTGTTGATTGTATACCTCTGCTTGTAACTGCAGGAGTTGTAGGCTAGGGTGAAGGTGAACTCGGAGGGTAATGTGTATCGGCGGTTTGCAGCTGGATTTTTTGCTTTGGTGGTCGTTGCTGGTGCGTGCTCGCAGCCGGCTGAGAATGCCGACGGGTCAGGGTCGACATCGGCTGGAGTTGAACAGGCGGAGTCGGAAACCACGATGCCTGAAACCACGATGCCTGCGTCCTTGACTGGCTTGGAGTTGGAGCTTGATGGTTCGCCGCCGTCGACAACGGTGAGTGATGATGAGGTTGAGCAGACAGCGGCCGAAGTGGTGCATTGGCAGTTCGAAACGTTGTTTAGTTGCCTTGAAGTGGCTCCGAACTGCGATTTTACCGACTTTCGAAAGACAACGTCTGGCGGATTCTTGGCACAACAAGAGAGCTACGACCAGGTCAAAGCGGTTGAGCCCGGGGCTCGTCAGGCTGAGTCCCGAGTTTTTTGGTCTCGTAAGTCGCCGGACAACCCTGAAAATGTTGTTGTCGTGTTGGCGTGCAACCGAAACTACTATGTTTATCTCGACGCCAACGGAGACGTGTACGACGATACATCGCCAATTTATTTGGAGCTGTATAGGGTCGAGCGCGGGGAAGATGGCAACTTTCGAATGTCTGCGTTTCTAATTATAGATAGTTATCAGCCTGAGTCTGAAGGAGGAGATTTATGTTCGGAGTACGACGGTATCGAGGTGCCAGCAAACCGGATCGAACAGCTCTACTAATATTCGCAGTTGGAGTGACGATCCTGGCAGGGATCCAACCAGCGAGCGCAGGTGGTAGGACCGCGGCGGACAGTGATGGTAGAAGTATTTCGGGTACCGCCCATTATCCTGGCGGAGCGCGGCCGACGAGGTCAGATTGTCGAGTCGAGGGCTATCAGGGAACCCACAACTACTCAATTGCCAATCACTATGGGTTGGAGAACGAGAGTATTACCGAAACGGTCGCCCCAATCGGTGATAATGGTAAGCCCGTAGAACAAACTCCTTCTGAAGAGGCTGACAATACAAACAAGGCAGACAGACAGTACGGAGAAGACGATGCCGATATCGACAAAATCGGCGGCGATCTCATCAAAGAAGAAGGTCAAAGTGCTGGTGGGCTTGGCCCCGAGGTTGTTACGTTTAACGTCCAAACCCAAGACGGAAAGTTTGCACTTGATGGTGAGGGGTGGAGCGTCTGGCGGGTATTTTGTGGCGACGCCAAAGAGGCCTCGATTGTAGCTGTTCCTGATTCACCGCTCGGTTTGGTGCCCGGAGCCCTCGACTTTATCGAGGACTATGTTCCGGAGCCAGACCTTACCCTGCAACCGTTCGACAAACAGAACGATTGGACGTATGTCCAGTCTGCCATCGACTTCCGGACACCGGCGGCCACCCTCCAGCCGGTAGTGATCACGGCCGACACGGGCGGTCCGTTCGAGGTTCGTCGATGGATCACCATCACTGCGACGCCAACAACAGTGCGTTACGACTCGGGTGATACGACGGTTGACCCGTCGTACACTGAGTGTCCGGCTGAGAACGCGGACGATCCGTACGTGCCGGAGACGCCAGGTACGTGTAGCTTCAGATATCGCAACGGTTCCTCAATTGCCGAAAATGGTAAGTTTGAGGCAGAGCTTTCGATTATTTGGGAAGTCGAATTTGTCGCCTCAGACGGCAGTTCTGGGTCCTTAGACATGGATCCGACGGTCCAGCAAGAAGATGTAGCAGTGGCTGAGGTCAAAGCTGTCACTGTTAGCTCGGAACGTTAAGAGAGAGAATCGACCTGGTCGGTCCACACGTAAGCGTCGATGTCACTTGGCAGTTCATCAAGATCTGCTTTAGTGTTGATGCCGTTTGCGTAGGGGACAGAGTTTGGCCCAAGAATAATCACTTCATTGTTGTGTTCGTTCATCGTTTGAATGAAGTTCTCCGGCCAACCGCGTAGTAACGGAGCGATCTCTACCAGCACAACTATCACAGTATTTTTACATGTAGTGAGAGTCTCGCCGCTGCCGGTCGTCGTGTTGTATTCTTCGAGACACGCTTTGGCACTTGCCTCGGAGAAACCTTTGGTTTCGGTCCGTGAAACGTAGATCTGGACAGCAGGGCTCTCTCCGTAGACGGCCCAAACCTGATCGGCGGGGCGATATCGATCTCGACAACGGTCGCTCCTGCTGCAAACGCCGCCTCCATCGATGGAAGTATCTGCCGACCGGACACGTTATCTGCAGGTTCGGCCGACGAAGAACACGCGGTGGCAATGATCCCGCTTACGAGCAGGAGGGTTACTCTCCGAAATTTGTTCTGAAACAGTCGATCAGTCAAGTTCATTTGAGGTCCTTTGAACTCCACTCATTACTAATTAGACATTCTAAATAGATAGTTTAACTATATAGAATGCCTCGATAGTGTTCAGCTCACACAATCATCATCAAAAACCCAAAGGCGCAACGCACCTTTGACCAAGGTCAGCCGTCTTTCGACGAACCATGAAGAGCGGCGCCTGGAACAGAGATGTGAGTTGCATCACCGAATCTACGGCTTGTGTCTCAGGCGAAAACGTAGTGCGAACGGAAGTGAACTTAGAACTCTTGTTCCTTTATCGCAGTCAAGTCACAATCGCCTGGGTTGCCTGAATCCAAGCCAACCGTAAACCATTTTTGACGTTGTTCAGATGAACCGTGAGTCCAAGTCTCAGGGTTAATGTCCATGCCAGCCTGGCCCTGAATGCTGTCGTCGCCTACAGATGACGCCGCTTTCAGACCTTCTTCGATATCGCCGACTTCGATGATAGGTTCACCCGTGATTGTCGTCCGGTTGCTGGCCGAGTGCGCCCAGATTCCTGCGTAGCAGTCGGCCTGAAGCTCTTGCAAAATAGCGTACGAATTCTTGTTCCCCGGGTCTTGCTCTTTTGCACCACGTATCTGGTCACTAACGTCGGTTACGGACTGGATATGGTGGCCAATCTCATGGGCAACTACGTAGGCCTGAGCAAAGTCGCCGGGCGCTCCAAAGCGGGTACTAAGCTCGTCGAAAAATTGGAGGTCAATGTAAACCTCTCTGTCGGTCGGTGCAGGACAGTAGAAGGGCCCGACTGCAGAACTGGCGTCACCGCAGCCGTTCGTTTCGACCTGGCCTGTGAAAAGATTCAGTTCGGTTTCTTGGTAGTCAAGACCAGCATCGTCGAAAATTTGTTGCCAAGTCGCCTGGATGTCACCCATCAAAAAACCCATATATTCGACGGTGTCTGCGTCCGGATCAGAAGCGGGGTCGATCGCTTGGCCTTCGCCTTGGTCTGCGGAGGCAGACTGGCCGCCAAAGGCCCCCTGGTCCAGGTTGACGCTACTCGGGTCGCCTCCAGTAAACAGCTGGAATAGGACAAATAGGATTGCGCCGATACCGCCTAATCCACCAGCTGCTTTGGCTCCAGTTCGTTGACCACGACGATCCTTAACGTACTTTCTGCCAGCTTCTGCACTTGTCTTATCGTAACGGACCATCGTTTCTCCATACCTCGCCCGGAAAGAACTCGGGAGCATGCCCACTGGCATCGCAACCGCCAATCCCAATTCTAGTTGTTTCTACACTATTTATGGTTGCCTCGCGCTTTCGACACTTAAGCGAGAACAGCCCGGTAGCCCAATTGATAGCATCGATTTGCTTGTTGAGGACACGCCGATGCCGAGGAACTGAGGCGTTCGGCTTAGAAGTGGTCTCAATCAGAGGACCAAGATTTGCTGTACCGAGTTGGAACTACCGTTCGACCGCAAGAATGGTCAAGAAAAAGGCTTCCGGCCATGGTTTACTAAAGACACTGATGAATCACCTCGACGAATTACTTCCTCTCCTGGCCCGGCTGACCGAGGTTAACGGTTCTCAGACGACGCTCGCTCAACTCGCAGTCGAAGATGGGCGGTCGCCCTGGCACCTCCAGCGCATCTTTGGCCAAGAGGTTGGTGAAACTCCGCTTCAATATGGGCGTCGCGTGCGACTTCAGCGGGCGGCCGCTCTACTCCTAATATCCGATCTAAAAGTCATTGATATTGCGTTGCGGTCCGGGTTTGATTCACATGAGGGTTTCACGAGAGCATTCAAAGCGGTCTTTGGGCTACCGCCGATCGAGTTCCGATCACAGAAACGACAACCGTTTCACCAGTTGGTTGAAGGAGACCGGAAGTACCTGGCGACTGTGGCCCGAGTTGCGCCCTGCGTGGGCCTCTATCGTACAACTTGTCGAGAAACTGTTTCCACCAATGAAAGGAAAGCCAGAATGGCTTACAAAATTTCCACGAAGACAATCGAAGAGACCACTTTTCTGTTTCGCCGGGGCCAAGTAGAGCCATCAGGTTTGGCTGAAGCCTTTGCGGGTGCCTTTGTTCCCTTGTTTCAGTTCGTTATGGAGCAGGGCTTGCCTCTTAGTGGGCCTCCAACCACTCGCTACCCAAATTTCGGGCCTGGACTAATTACGTATGAGGCTGGGATGCCCATAGGAACGACAGTTGCCGAGCTGCAAGAAATGGATGTCAGCGACTATGAAGTCGGCACCCTCCGGAGTGGGCTCGCAGCGTCGACCATACATTCGGGACCCTACGATAGACTTGTTGACGGTCACGCTGCGCTACAAAGGTGGATAACAGCGAACAACGAACAGCCTGGAGGGGCACCATGGGAAGTCTACATCACTGACCCGGGAGAGGTCCCTGACCCGACCGAATGGCAAACAGAACTCGTCCACCCACTGCTCAGATCCTAGCCCTTCGCCGTGCATCGCTAAGATTGGCAGCCTCTAACCTACCAAATTCGGACCGTGCCAGGCCGCCCATTTGCCTGACCTTAGCAGCACTGGGTGTAAGGGAACGCTTGGCGAACGGCCGAGCACCCAACGCCTCATCCGACTGCGCGGAGGCTGCGCCACCACTTACGCAGTCGGCCCTTCGGTAGGAGCGAAAGGGAATAAATTTTGCGGTCGCCTACCAGCTGAAACACTTCTACTCCTATGAGCGGCCCACCTGCGGCTGGAGAAACGAGCGCTTCGGTCCCATCCCCGATGATAGTCATTCCGCCGTGATGAACCCGAACGCCATCTGGGACGATTATCGTGACATCGCCAACAAACGACCAACAAGTGACGTTCACGTCTCCGCTTGAAAGGTCGACCGAACTTAGGTCTAGGCGGATGTCACCGATGACGCTCACACATTTATAGCCGCCGCCAAGATCGCCTATCGTACGCTTAATATCTCCGACCAACTTAAAGTCCTGGGAAGGGGCAGGGTGGCTCGGCGAAATTGATTCGAAAGCCGGAAGGTCGCCGACCGCCGGTTCGAGATCGGTAACAGTTTCGGCCTTGTAGACGGTTTCGAACCTATCTCCGATTTCTTCGAACTCTAAATGTCCTGATGCCATGGCTTGTTGAATCCGCCGTATAGCTCGGGAACGGTCCTCGTCCCCGATTCGTAATGGTGCTTTCTCAGGAAGGCGGTCTCTCGGTGTCTCGTTCTCCACCTAGCCACTCTACGCCCTACCCGCCGGCGAGTGCAACGGGCCAGACCTCGCAAGGTTTCGAGGTGAGCTGGCTAGCGTGACTTAATCAGGCCGGTTCGGTGCGTTCTCGGCCGAAGGAGAGCAGACACCGTTGTGTGGTTTATCCAATGACAGGGTGTATCTCATCTTTAGTCCGGCGACTTGATGAACTGATGTAGACTCTCGGATTATGCTTCGCCAATCCATCTTTTCCATCGTTGCCATGTTGCTGTTGGCGTCCTGCACGTCAAGTACTTCAGGGCCAGGCACGACCGCTAGCGCAGATCCTTCGGTTCCTGCAACAACCCAACCCGACACAACAGGTGTGAAACCTCAACTGTTCGATGTTTTAGCCTTTGGGGATGCCGCCGATTGCCGTCAGCCTTCTGAGAACGTCGCCGAACTCGTTGCTGACACCGAAGGCGAGGTTGTCATTGTTGGTGATCTGGCATATCCGGACGGTTCACAAGCCAACTTTGATGAGTGCTTCTGGCCAATCTATGAGTCGATTGTAGACCGTCTACATGCCGTACCCGGGGACAATGACTACAGGACAGATGACGCAGCAGCCTTTTTCGAGACGCTCGGGCCGGACAGGGCGGGCCAGGCAGGCCAGGGCTGGTGGGCGTTTACCCGCGAAGGCTGGCAGGTCATCGGGATCAACTCTGAATGTTCGAAGGTCAATTGTGGTCCAAATTCAGACCAATACGCTTTCGTCGAAGCTCAGCTTGAGGCCGAACCCGACAAATGCCGCCTGGTGGTTTGGCACAAACCCCGGTTTACTTCGTCATCAAACTATGACGGCCTGCAAAATATGAGCGACCTATATGAGCTTCTGTACGAACACGGCGCAGACATTCTGGTCGTCGGCAACAGTCACCACTACGAACGATTCGAACCACTTGGGCCCAACGGCGAACCAGACGATAAGGGAATAGCAAACTTCACCGTTGGAACGGGCGGCGCACCCTACACCGACTTCGGCGAGCCGCTGCCAGGTTCGGTCGTTCGCGACAACGAAACCCGCGGTTTTGTAAAGTTCTCGCTGGGAGACGGCGAATACTCATGGGAGTTTCTGTCGGTAGATGAAGGACCACTCCAAGATTCGGGCACGGAGCGTTGTCATAACCGTTCATAGCGTTCTTTGCTAAAACGCGATGATGGGCTCCCGCTTGCCGCAAGAGCCCATCACCTGGTTAGTGCTACGTCGTTGAGTTACAAGGAAATAAAGGCTGAAGCGAAGACGAGCGAAACGATTGTCATCACTTTAAGCAAAATGTTCATCGCCGGGCCGGAAGTGTCTTTGAACGGGTCACCAACGGTGTCGCCAACGACTGCCGCTTTGTGCGGGTCGGAACCTTTCCCGCCATGGGCGCCGCCTTCGATGTACTTCTTGGCGTTGTCCCAGGCTCCACCAGCGTTGGCCATGAAGATCGCGAGAGCGAACCCGGTAACCAACGAACCGGCGAGGAAGCCGCCTAACGCATCGATGCTGATAAACCCGATCACCATCGGAACAATAACGGCGAGAGCGCCAGGAATAATCATTTCCTTCAACGAAGCGTTTGTCGAGATGGCCACACATCGAGCGGAGTCAGGGTTAACGCCTTCCCGACCTTCTCGCAGCCCGTCAATTTCGCGGAACTGGCGTCGAACTTCTTCGATCATTTGAAAAGCCGCTCGTCCAACCGCATCGATTGTCAATGCAGCGAACAAGAACGGCAGCATGGCTCCCAAGAAAAGACCGACAAAAACTTCGATCTCGCCGATGTTCAAATTGAGTTGACTGCCGCCGTTGTCTAATGTTTCTTGGCTGATTTTGCCCGCACTTAGTGCGGCCTTGTTGAGCGCAAATTCGAAGCTCTTAAACAGCGCTAACGCGGTGAGGGCGGCAGAGCCGACGGCGAAACCTTTCGCTACCGCAGCCGTTGTGTTGCCGAGTGAGTCTAGTGCGTCGGTGACTTCGCGCACCGACGGGTCGAGCTCCGCCATTTCCGCGATACCGCCAGCGTTGTCCGCTATCGGCCCGTAGGCGTCGACCGACACAACGACACCGGTTGTGGCCAACATGCCAATCGCAGCTACAGCGACACCGTAGATGCCGCCGAAGCCGTTGGCGCCAAGACCTGAGTCTCCGAACGCAAAGTCGCCGCCCCAGTAAGCGACGCCGATACCGATGACGAGGAGCACGACTGATGCCGCGACCGACACCATACCTATCGAAATGCCTTTCAGAACCGTCGTTGCTGGACCGGTTTCAGACTGCTCGGCGATCTGCTTGACTGGCTTAAAATGGTCAGATGTGTAGAACTCGGCCGACTTACCGAGCGCCCAGCCGACGATCAGCCCACCTATAACAGAAATGGCCAAACCTGCAGGCTGCTTAAAGACACTGGAGTCGCTGAAGAGCCAGTAGGCTCCCGCCAATGTGCCGACGATGGTGAGACCCATTGCGATATTGGTGCCCATGTGTAGAGCCCGGCTCAGTGCTCGTGAATCAGTTGACTCCCCACTACGAACGAAGAATGAACCAATGATCGATGCGACCATTCCAATGAAGGCAACAAATATTGGGAACATCAGCAGCGACAAGGCTGCTCCCGTCCCGATGTAGCTGTCGTCGCCAGACCCAGCGGATGGGTCAAGCTTCAAGGCAAAGGCCGTCAACGCGATCGGTGCGATCACGGACCCGGCGTAACTCTCGAACAGGTCGGCGCCCATACCGGCGACATCGCCAACGTTATCTCCCACATTGTCGGCGATCGTGGCAGGGTTACGAGGGTCGTCTTCGGGGATACCTGCTTCGACCTTGCCGACAAGGTCAGCGCCGACGTCAGCGGCCTTCGTGAAGATGCCGCCTCCAACACGAGAGAAGAGCGCTATGGACGACGCTCCAAGGCCATACGAGGTTACGACTTCGAAACCATCGGCAAGAGCGAAGACGTCGACCATCAACAAGTAAACGGCCATCAAGCCACCCAGGGCGAAACCGGCAACGGAGAAGCCCATCACGGCGCCGCCCCTAAATGCGACAGGCAATGCTTTACTAGGTCCGTCCTTTGCCGCCTCGGTAGTTCGGGCGTTGGCCATTGTCGCCACCGTCATACCGACATACCCGGCAAGCGCCGAAAGAATTGCTCCTACGACATAGGTCGCAGCCCCGTACGGACTAATCAGAACAGCAATCAAGATTGCCATCACCACAACGAAGCCCGATACCCAGGTGTATTCCTGTTTCAGGAATGCCCTCGCACCCTTTTGTATCTCTTCCATTAGGTAAACCATGCGCTCATTGCCAGGGCTTGCCTTTTTTACATCCGAGTAAAAAAATGCGGCAAGCGCTAGGCCAGCCAAGGCAGAACCAAAGGCAAGATATGGAATCAATTCCACGTGTCTCTCCTCTAAAGAATATTCGATTTGCAAACAGGTAACCTCGGCTCAATCTCTCAAGCCTGTGCTACCCCTTAAGCTGACGGCCGGACAACTAACGTCGAGTCTCGCAACGTCCGAATACGGTTCCCCATTTTCGTCAACGACTTAGTTTAGGGCTGTATTTTCCAGGTACTCCCAATAAGGCGGCAAAGATGACCGAAATCTTCGATTCCAGCCGTCTCGCGAATGCTGTGCATGGCCAGTTGTGGGGCACCAACATCGACTGTTGTCGCACCGAGGTTGGCGGCGGTCACGGGGCCAATCGTTGAACCGCACGGTATATCGTTGCGATGAATATAGAACTGATGGGGGATGTTCGCTTCACGACAAATCTTGACCACGGCAGCTTCGCCAACGGAGTCTGTAGCGTACCGCTGATTAGCATTCCGCTTGATGACGACACCTTGGTTGAGCCGAATCGGGTGTGAAGGGTCGTGTTTGTTAGTGTAATTTGGGTGGGTAGCGTGAGCCCCATCGGTCGATAGTACAAAGGTATTTGCCATCTCGGCAAGGAACGTTTCGCGATCTTTTCCTGACGCAGCAGCGATGCGTTCCAGGGTTGATGTTAAAAGGGTTCCGTCGGCGCCAGTGGAACTAGTCGAACCTACTTCTTCATGGTCGAATAGTGCCAGAACAGGCATTCGAATATTATCCGTATCAAAAGTCGGGCTTGGGCCCAATGCGCAAAGCGCCCGGACACCGGCAAACGACGAATAGAGATTGTCGATTCGAGCCGATACAAACAACTCTTCGTCGCGACCGCCCAACGCTGCAGCTTGGGTGTCGAAGGCCATCAGTTCCCAGGACAGAATTTGGTCGGGCTTACACGACGCCAAACCAGCGATGTACTCAGAGAGCGTATCCCCCTCCTTCGGCGAAGTTGTCCACATCGGAATCATGTGCTTCTGCGCATCGAGTTTAAGCCCGTCTTTGCGGATTCCGCGGTCCAGATGAATGGCTAGCTGCGGAATACGCAGCAAGGGGCGATCATCGAGGACCAGGGTTTCGGCGATAGAACCGTCGTTCAGTAAGACTTGAACCCGACCCGCTAAGCCGAGATCTCGATCGAGCCAAGAGTTGAGCAGGACGCCCCCGTATACTTCCATTCCGATTTGACCAATATTCGCGGATTCGATCGAGGCCGACTTCCGGACCCGCAGGTTAGGTGAATCGGTATGAGCTCCTACGACAATAAACCCATCCCAATGTTCTGGCTGTATCCATGCAAATAAGGTTCCACCGTTGGCGAGAAAATAACCTCCCGGCTGTGCCGAGAGCGATTTCCCAGGCTCAGCTTCGACGAACCCGGCTGCGGTCAACAACTCAGACGCCCTGCCGACCGCGTGATATGGCGTCGGCGATGCGGTAAAGTCGCCGACTAGGCGCGAAATATCGTCGGGGTGAAGTGCAAAAATATCTTTGGTCATGTGACTACCGATGGTATCGCAGTAGTTGATCCATCTGTGGTGGGAAACGTTTTGGCCATGGCCTTTCAGCTCCTGGCAGACTTACCCCTCGGCGCTGGTCTCCTCAATAAGACCTTCGAGTAGTAGCCGGTAGAGCGCTGTTGTAACCCGGAAGGCGCTCTCGCCCGTCGCGGTAACAACGCTCGAAATTGAAGTTAGACCATCCAGATAAGAGATATAACGCCATTCTTCTGCGGTGAGCAGGCGCTCTTCAGCTCTGCCTGGCAGGTCATGCACGAGACTGAAAATGGCCGTCGTAGATGGGATCTTCGTGGCGATCTTGCGCCATGTCTCCACCCTTGTAGATGCCTTTGCAAGGAGGTCCGACGTCGACCCAGCAAACCGGGTACCTAGGGCGTTCACAACGTCGGATCTGAATGAGTATTGTTGTTTGGATGGCACCATCATTTCGAACATTCCGTTCAGGTTATGTTCGTGGATCAGCCGTTGGATGCTTGTTACCGAGTCTGGATACTCCTCGCAAATTTGGGAAATAGCGGGTTTTTGTGGAGCCGTCGCAGCCAGCAGACTGTTGATGTCCTCAAGCGAGCCGACGTCGGCGGCAAATAGGACCGCACCGAGCGCTGGCGCTGTCGGCGAGTTCACCAAATAGGTTTCCCCTTCACTCAACCAAATCTCGCCTCCTCCGGCAAGATTCAAAACGCCGGTGGCGTTTTGGGATTCGAGAGTTTGCAGAACTTCGGGCAGAGGCGAGGCTGCGAGCGTTCCGTGGATTTCGGTTTCGACGGTCACCCCATAACCGTAGCGCACCTGTTCGCCCAGATACAGGATTTCTGCAACTCAAGTGCGCCCAATTCTGGCCGATCACTTTGTACATGAACTCTGGAGAGGACAGTCTTGCAAAATCTTAGACTTCAAACGAAGCTCGCGACCGTAATAGTAGTACCAGCTTTACTCCTTCTGACTATTGCTGCAATAGGTCTGTTGGTGTCGAACGACTCTGGAATCGCGACAGGAATCGGTCTACTCGCGCTCGTCGGGGCGGTAGCATGCGCTGCAATTGGGTTCCTTTTCGTAACGCCAACACTCCGATCGGTCAGGACGGTAACCGAGGCAGCCCGAGATCTCTCTGACCGACGTCTTCCGGCCATGCTCGAGGGAGAAGAAAGCACCTTCGGTTTCGAACAGCTAAATGTCCGGCCGACTGGCGACGATGACCTCGATCAAATTGCTGAATCAATCGAGAAAATTCATGCACATTCAGCATCTTCTTTCTACGAGCAGCAAGAGAAGGTACGAATCGGACTTTCCCAAGTTGTCTCAAACCTTGCCAGGAGAAACCAGAACCTTCTCGACCGCCAAATCGAACTAATCGATGAGATGGAAGAGTCTGAGCAGGACCCTGGCCGCCTAGACCAACTGTTCTCGCTAGACCACATGGCGACCAGAATGAAGCGAAACCAAGAAAGCCTCCTGGTTCTAGCTGACTCCGAATCGCCGCGTCGCGGTAGCGGAGGCGAAGAGATCGAAGACGTCATTCAAGTAGCGATGGGCGAGATCGAAGAGTATCGACGAATCGATATCCGCAAAGTCGAACAGACTGTGATCGAAGGCAACAGCGCTGGCGATCTGGCTCACCTGCTTTCTGAAATACTCGAGAACGCAAGCTCGTTCTCGGCCCCAGAAACCAAGGTAACTGTCACAGGTGGCATGTCTGAAACTGGAACCTACGTCCTGACAGTTGTTGATCAGGGAATCGGCATGGACGAAGCTCAACTTACGATCGCCAACAAGTTATTGCTTGAGCCGCCTGACTTAGGCCTCAACATGGGCCGATCGCTTGGATTTGCCGTCATTGGGAAACTGGCTGAACGACTCGAAGTAGACGTGACCCTCGTCAGCAACCAACAGGCCAAAGGTACTACCGCCGTCATCGAACTGCCGGCCGGGATTCTCGCAGCCTCCGACGAAGAAGACAATTCTGAGCAGCCACCGGCTCCTGAACCGAAACAAGCCGCTCCTGGCAACGCTGCCACCGACCAAGATTCTCGAACAGTCGAGGCGCCAATTGTCGACCCGCTGGCGAAATTCCGTCAAGAGGCGGGCGATGACAAACTAGCTAAACTTCTTGGCGGCGATTCAAGTCCACGAACCGATTCTTCGAAGAACGCCACGACCAAGGGCAAGCTTGGGTCAAACGCAAAAAGTTCTCGCAAAGCCGCTGGGGACAAAAGTCGGAAAGACGATAAGGTTACGAGCGCTCCAACCGAGGCTTGGGTCCCCCCGACCGTAACACCAAAGAATCCGGCCAAGTTAGAAGAGGCAGTCCCATCAGGCGAAGACTTCGATGACGGTTTGAAAGGACTATTGGAGCCAGAGAGCCCCTCGGCTCCGACAACACTTACACAACGCGATCCTGGTGCGAAGACGCCAAGCTCTACGATCCGGAATCCGACGCCGGCTGCAGAGATGCCCGAACGCCCGACTAAGGCGAGCAACCGTAAACCAGCTGAGATCCGGTCGATGCTGTCCAAGTACAGAGAAGGTATCAAGTCAAAGGAGTGACCGGCTCTGGCTAGCGAGTACCCCGACCCTGCTGGGTGGACACCGACCTTAGACAAACTAACCATATTCGAACTGCCGATTTGGCAAAGATCGCTACCAAGATCTGAATACACGTAGGAGAACACAATGACCTTAAGCGACGAAGCATCTAATCTAAACTGGCTCGTTGACAGCTTCACATCTGATGTATCCGGGGCTTCTGACGCGGTGGTAGTGTCTTCGGACGGGTTGCCACTCGCGGCATCGTCTGGAATGGACCGCGACGCGGTAGATCGTTTCGCTGCTGTTGCGTCTGGACTAATTGGCCTAAGTTATGGTGCTGCCGGACGTTTCGGTGGCGGGTCGGTGAACGAAGTGATCGTCGAGATGGAGAATGCGTTTCTGTTCGTAACTGGAATTAGCGACGGATCTCTGTTGGCGGTAATGGCCGAATCATCTTCAGACATTGGACTCATAGGGTACGAAATGGCAGTTCTTGTCGAAAAGGCTGGCGCCTCGTTGACTCCGGAACTACGAGCCGAGCTACAGGCTTCGGTACTCAGCTAGATCATGGCAGATTCGACCGAGAATCCAAAAGAGCGGAAGGCTCGTAAAGTCAGACCGTACCTTCTGACTGGTGGGCGAACCACTGCCGAGGTTGACCTTCCTCTGGAGACCTTAGTCGTATCGACGCCACAGGGTTCCGAAGGCCTTGCGAGTCAGCCGCGCAGGTACCGAAGTGTTCTTGAGCTTACAAGCGAAGCTATCTCAATTGCCGAGCTGTCAGCCCACCTATCCATACCTCTTCAAACAGCCAAGATTCTCGTTGGCGACTTAATCAAGTCCAGCGACTTGGCCAGCCATTCATTGGAAACGTCCAACCTGGACAGTCGACCAGATTTACAGCTACTTGAACGGGTCCTAGATGGCCTACAGAACTTGTGAGGAACAATGAGTAACCCTATCCCAGTTAAGATTGTCGTCGCTGGCGGCTTTGCCGTTGGCAAAACCACCTTTGTCGGATCTATCTCTGACATTGAACCTTTGACTACCGAGGCCAATATGACAAAGGTGAGCGAAGAGGTCGATGACGTAGGCCAAGCCACAAAGAAGGGCGGCACAACGGTCGCCATGGACTTCGGTCGCGTCTCGTTGAGCGACGAGTTGATGCTGTACTTGTTCGGCACCCCAGGGCAAGATCGCTTCCACTTTATGTGGGATGAGTTGGTTCGAGGTGCCATCGGTGCGGTTGTCTTAGTAGACACGGATAGAATTGACGCCTGTTTTCCTGCAATTGACTACATGGAACACACCGGGGTTCCGTTTGTGGTCGCCGTCAACGCCTTCAACGGTGAACTTCACTATCATCCAGATGAAATTCGAGCTGCCCTATCGATTCCTGAAGAGATTCCAGTTGTTGTAACCGACGCCAGGAACAGACTTGCCGTCCGTGACACGCTTGTGCATCTGGTGAAGCGGGCGCTGATGGGAGCGGCTACGCCTACTGGTTAAGGCTCGTCTCGCCTGACCTAGCCGTACAAGTCTTTGAGCTTGCTCGCACGGTGGGTTCCGTTAACCAGACGCACGGTTCCCGAACGACCGCGCATTACGAGCGATTGGGTTTCGATTTTCCCAGCTGAGTAACGTACACCTCTTAGGAGCGATCCCGAGCTGATACCCGTCGCGGCAAAGAAGCAATTTTCGGTTGCGACGAGGTCGTCTAGGCCAATGATCTTGTCGGGATCAATACCGGCATCGAGCACGGCCGTTCGTTCCTCATCGTTCCTCATCCAAAGGCGACCCTGAAGGTCGCCTCCCATCGACTTAAGGGCAGCCGCGGTAATGACGCCTTCTGGGGTGCCACCAATGCCCATGAGGATGTCTACCCCTGACTCGGGCCAAGCGGTGGCGATCGCGCCTGCGACGTCACCGTCGGGTATCAGTGTGATCCGAGCTCCGGCCTTGCGTATTCGGGCGACGAGTTCGTCGTGCCGTGGCCGGTTTAGAACCATCACGTTTAGATCGGCGACCTCTTGGCCCTTGGCTTTAGCCAGCGCCGATAGATTCTTTTCGACAGGAAGTCGGATATCGACGATGCCAGCGCCTGAAGGTCCGACCGCAATCTTCTCCATATAGACGGCTGGGCCAGGGTCAAACATCGACCCTGCCTCGGCGGCGGCTATTACCGCAATCGCTCCAGGGAGTCCGTTCGCCGTCAACGTCGTTCCATCGATTGGATCGACGGCGATGTCGGCAGCTGGGCCCGACCCAGTACCAACTGACTCGCCGTTATACAGCATTGGGGCTTCGTCTTTCTCGCCCTCGCCTATGATGACGGTTCCCTGCATATCGACACCAGACAAAACGTTGCGCATTGCGTCTACGGCTGCCTGGTCGGCGCTAATCTTGTCTCCTCGACCCATCCAACGAGAGGAGGCCATAGCGGCCGCCTCTGTTGTGCGCACTAATTCAAGTGCGAGGTTGCGGTCAGGAACAACAGGCTGCGTCATCGAAACTCCTACGGTCAAGTGGTCCAGTTCAGAGTAAGCTTACATGTCTGAGAGTCGTCGGCTGCATAAATGAGGCACCGAATCGGAACTTACCTAGCTTGACAGAGGCAACTATGCATCATTTCCGATACTTGATCACGTCGCTCTGGGTTTCAGGCATTCGAGTACCTTCAACAAAGGGCGATCTGATCGTCGTAGTTCGTAACGGTGGCGCCGATATCGACTGGGAGCTGATTTCTCAATCTCGTGAGTACTGGGACCTCAAACACGACGTTTGTGATCTCGACATGCACGGTCCAGTCGATGAGCTCTCGGGGCCCGCTGTTGTTGTACGCTCCGACGGTCGCAGCCACGTTTTTAGGGGTGTGGGAGCGCTTGACGGCTTCTCGATTGAAGCATCGGTCAAGTCCGACTGACGTTCGGGCTCCGTCCACCAAATAGACACCACGAGGGTAGCCGAAATTTCCGACTAGGCTACGGCGATGGCACGTCTCACTCACTTAGACCGTTCGATCGAAGGCAAGGTTGCTATTGTCACGGGAGCCGCGTCTGGCCTCGGACGTTCAATAGCCCACTTATTGGCCGACGAGGGGGCGAAGGTCGGTCTGATTGACCGAACCAGTGGCGGAATTCACTTGGTTGCAACCGAGATTGAAGAGGCCGGGTATCCGGTAGTCGGTCAGGTCGCTGACGTGTCTGACAACGAGGCGGTCAACCGGGCCGTGGATGTGATACGAGCCGAGCTCGGTCCGATTGACGTGCTGGTCAATAACGCCGGTGTGAGCGTTACTGCCCCAATTGATGATGATGACTACGATGAGGCATGGGGGACAACGCTTGGCGTCAACCTAGAAGCTCACGCTCTCCTTACCCGAGCTTGCCTGCGAGACCTTTTGAGAACTGGACAAGGTCGTATTGTTAACATCGCATCGACCGAAGGGTTCGGGGCAACGCCCGAAATGACGCCTTACACCGCCTCAAAACATGGTGTGATCGGCCTTACCCGCGGGCTCGCCGTTGAGCTGGGTCCGAAAGGCGTCACCGTTAACTGCGTGGCCCCAGGAACGATCCGTACTGGCATGAATGCCGCCGTGTCCGAAGAGGACAAGGCGGTGTTTGCTGCCCGTCGGGTTCCCGTCGGGCGTTACGGCGAGCCCGAAGAGGTTGCCCAGATTGTATTGTCACTTGTGTTGCCGGCATCTTCGTACATAAACGGCACCGTCGTGGTCGTTGATGGCGGCACGACGGCTCAGCACACCTGAACGAAGGCTCTGTTCGGCCGCAGGGTTCATACAGACTGAAGAAGTGGCTCACGGGTCTCAGCTGGATTTGTGTATTCGCCAGGCTGTTGTGCACTTTTCCTGACGGCGACGACGTCGGCTGTTCGATAGCTGGCCAGTCGACTGCTCCAAGAATCAATGACTTGGCGTCCGTCCCCATGAGCAAAGAAGGTCGTCATTGGACCTTCCTGTTGGTAGGCGTCGGCGCCGTCTACGACATCTGTTGTGTTGTCCGAAAGGGTTACTGCGAAAAGGGCCATTGGTTTCTCCTGTATGTGAATCGCTCTACCGATACTTTAGAACGACGACCCTGTGAGGTACCAGGGGAGTAACCCTGTGGATTTAGGAATCTATCCACAGATTTAGGCCTCTTCAGGCCAGAATTTGAGTCTTCCTGTGAAAAACTAGAATTAGCCCTTGTTCGCAAACGGGTTACGGTAGCGACCTATGGCTTGCATGAAGAGGTGGTACATCACGGGTGGCTGATGGAGAAGGTACCGGCGCCAACGTCGTTGCGGTTCTCGAATGAGTCGCCAGAGCCACTCCGCTCCAATGGTTGTGATCCAAGATGGGGGGCGTTTCACGACGCCCGCTTCGTAGTCGATAGTTCCACCGAGCGGCAAGAAAAGCTTGGCATGAGGGAAGCGATCTCGGTACCTCATAATGAAATCTTCTTGAAGGCCGGCACCGACGCCGACGACGAGGACGCTTGCCTTACTCTCGTTGATCATCTTTATTATCCGTTCGATTTCTTCTTCGTCGTCCTGGAAACCAGATGGAGGACCGTAGGCCCCAACTATTATTTCCCGTCCTACTTTGGCATTGATTTTCTCCTTGGCCTGGGTTGAGATGTCGCCCATTGCCCCGCACAGAAAGATCGTGACATCTGGTTCATCAGCCCATTTCGTGTAGTAGAGGGGCAACATGTCCGAACCCGACACTCGTTCTTTGATATCGAGCTTCAAAACCTTTGTGGCAAAGTAGAGAATTTGGCTGTCACATGTGATGACATCGAACTTCTGAGCAATGTCGTAGAACTCACGGTCTTTCTGCAGCTTCGCGATCATGTCTACATGGAGCGTTAGAACCGTTCCCTCGCGAATCTCGAGCAGTTCGTCCATCGAAATGTTGTCGACATCCATGTTGAGGATGCGGACCTTGTCCGGACGTTTTGTCATCTCAGTCATTCTTTTCTTGCTCTCTTTAACGATTTTGACTTAGACCGCTAGCGCTTTGCCAGAGTCGAACCCGTTGATCAGGTTTACGGTCGACGATATGTTGGCATCGGAGGACGCTCCAAAAACAATCGACTCGATCAGAGGACGTTCGCAGACCCATTCCAGCGCTTCAGCCGGGGGGATGGCACCCGAGGCGAGCACAGACATTGCCACACATCGGACTGGCTTCTCTTCGAGCTTGCGATCGTATGCTTCGATACCGCCCGACATGCGGAATCCTATTTTGTTGTAGTTGCAGGCAATGATCGGGTTCGTAATGTCGACTGTTTCGAGCGCGTCGACCATAGCCGGCATATTCATAGTGAAGAAGCCCGCTTCGGCCTCGTACTTTTCGTTGACGTAAGAGACGAACTCGGCGAAGATGTCGTAGTTTCCAAGACCCAGGAGCAGGTCAGCGACAACGTTTTGAAGGAACACTACTGGTGTGTCGACGTTTGCAAATCGGGCCATCTCAGCGTCGACGAGCATCCGCATCAATTGCCCAACGTCACGTCCGACCGCTGATTTGGCGCCCCGGACCATCGCTTCCATGACACCGCCAGGAGCGACGGTTTTAATGGTTTCGATGACGCCTAACTCGCCGACCATATTGTTGTACTTGTGAGCGTACGGCATGCCTGGAAGAAACTTGAAACCCTCGTAGCGTTCGGGGTTTACCGCGACGTGGTCAGCGATTTTGCCTATCTCATCATGGGTCGTGCACATGAAGCTGCGGATTCCTCGATCGTAGGCGTTGTCAAGCACGTTTATGATCGATTGAGTATCTCGGAAACGCATCTGTTGTGCACGCGCCTTTTCTTCCGACATGTGGTTGACACCGAAAAACTGGTTGTCACCGAAAAGAATGCGGTCGATAGCAGTCATACACGATCCTTGAATTTTTTAAAGAGGCCTTTGCCAGCCTTAGCGTTGACAGGCTGGGAAATGCCCGTGTCGCCTCGAGAAATAGGTTCTGTGTCGTGGAGGCGGGAGATTTCTTCCACGATGTAGTCTGCTTCTGCTGCGGATGCGAACGTGCTAGCGGCCGGGTCGGGGTTGCCACTGATGGCCTCGGCAAACGAGTCGATCTGTGACGAGTACTCTTCACCACGGATATAGAAGTCGACTGGTTCCTGCAGTTCTGTGATGTACCGAATGTTCCAGCCGTCCTCGAATTTTTCGAAGGAGTGACCAGGTTTGAGGTAGAGCCGGCACTCTTGGCGGTCAGCATAGATCTTGCCGTGGGTGCCATAGATAGTCAACGATGTTGACATCTTTCGGTAGGACTCGTCACTCCAGTTGGTTTCCAGCGTGCCGACGGCACCACCGCCATATCCGAAGATAGCGTAGACCGAGTCTTCGACGGCGGTTGAATGAACCTGACCAAGACGTCCACTAACTACCTCTTTGGGAGCGCCTGTGACGAAGTTCATCAGGTCGATTACATGGCATGCGTAGTCGTGAAGGCATCCGCCGCCCTCGGTCTTCTTTGATCGCCAAGTTCGGCCGCCGCCATCCGCTTTAGTTACGACTTGACCAAAAGCTTGCCCATCGATGTGATGAACCTTGCCAATGGCGTTCTGTTTAACGAGGCGTGCGGTTTCTCGGAATGTCCCGATGAAACGGTTGTGGTAGCCGACTTGGTTTGCGAGGCCTTTTTCTTCAGCGATCATTGCTAGCTCACGGGACTGCTCAGCCGTTAGCGTCAGCGGCTTTTCGACGAAAACGGCCAAACCATTTTCCAGCGCTTGCTTAGCCAAGTTGAAGTGGGATGAAGTCGGCGTAGAGATGATGATGCCGTCGAGATTCATTTCAGCAATCATCGTGTCGACGTTTTTGAATGTATCGATGCCTACTTGGGACCGTACGCCGGCGAGCATAAACGCTTGGCTGTCGCAGACCGCTACACAGTCAAGGTTGGGGTGTGCGTTAACTAAGGCGAGATGAGAGAGACCCATTTTCCCAACGCCAACAAGACCAATACGATGCATGCCGCCACGATACCGATAAGGGACGCCGAGACCAATGAGTCTGCCTGCCTATATTATTGCAATTTGGTCGTTAGCGTCGACCAAGCACCTGACTGCTAAGTCTCGGTCGTTCTCGGATGGTTCGATTGGAGATCTTGGAGTAGTTCGATCTCGTCGGTGATAATGCCATCGACGCCAACGTCGAGTGCTCGGGTAATCTGGTCGACACTGTTTGGCGTCCAAACGTGTACTTGGGTGCCAGATTCCTGTATTCGACGCACTAACCACTTTCCGATGCGGTTTGGTCGAAATAGGTTTGGTACTTGGATACAGGCATATCTCAGCTGGCTTCGCGTGGTAAACACGGCTCGCAACACCAGCCAAAAGGTAGCAGCCACGCCGGGGGCCGTGCATAGTTCGGGCCCTAATAGGCGTTGTATCTTCTTGACTCTGCTACCCGAGAAAGAAGCCACACATACCCGGTCGACTGCGTTTGCTTGGGTGATGATTTTGGCCAGTGGCACCACAGCTCGGTCGGCTTTGGGATCGATGTTGAACTTCAGGTTCGGGAATTGCTGGAGGACTTCATCTAGGCGAGGAATCGTTCCGCCGCCTCGAAGTTGTACGTCTTTGAGTTCAGCCCAGGTTAGATCGGAAATGTAATCGGGGTTTCCCGTTAGTCGATTCAGTGTCGAGTCGTGGAAAACGACGACGACCCCGTCTTGTGATAACTGAATATCGGTCTCTATATAGGTGTAGCCAGCTGCCTTAGCCAGTCGGAATGCATCAATCGTGTTTTCCGTCGCCAGGTTTCCTCCCCGGTGTGCGAATAGTAGGGGCGACGAATCGTGCTGCAGGAACGGCCAAGCCATGCTCCCAGGATAAGACAGCGCCGACTGTACCGCCAAAGTTCGCTAAGAGAAATCCCAGGACATACTACACGCTTTCACAGAATCGATCTATTTTCGAGATGGGGTTACAGGTAATGAGATATCGATCCGACTACTAATTCGAGCGGATCTCGACTAATTTATCGGTTGGCAACGGGCGACTGAAATGATGCTTGGTGCAAGGCGCGGGAAGAAACATGATTCCACAAATTGAGCGACTAAACGAACTGGTATCCAACGCAGATGGACGCCTTGATGCTGTGATGGCAACCGTCGCATCCGTCGATCATGAGGCTCCCACCGAAAAATCCGTGGCAGTCTCATTCGACCGCCTTGCAGCTTCGGCGCCGAACGACCTCGACCGAACCGGCCTTCTTCATCATCTTTTTACGGAAGAAACCTTTGCCGGGGACAAGGTCGGGTACTACAACCCGAGCAATTCTTTGGTGCATCGGGTGCTTAGTCGTCGACGCGGGAACCCATTGTCGTTAGCATCGATTGCCTTCGAGGTAGCGCGACGTCTTGATATTGAGTTGAGCGTCGTTGGGCTTCCCGGGCACGTCCTCATCGGAGACGGCCAGCATCCAAACCGCTGGTTTGACCCTTTCGCCGACGGCAACGA
This sequence comes from uncultured Acidimicrobiaceae bacterium, assembly GCA_964551835.1. GTDB lineage: Bacteria > Actinomycetota > Acidimicrobiia > Acidimicrobiales > SZUA-35 > JAHDCC01. Next base: position 166,673 of record CAZKEM010000042.1, read on the forward strand.
ACTCGATATTGAATCATGCGCCCAGTTGTTCTCAATGTTAAACCCTGGCCAGGAATTCTCAGTCTCGATGCTCGATGCCCTGGACGCCAGAGCCGTTTCGCGCCGAATGCTCATGAATCTTAGAGTCTCCTATCTTCGCACCGGCGAGGTCGCACAACTGGTGAAGGTGTTGACACTACGAGCAAACATGACCGAGACCTCAGAACAGGAACAGGTCGAACTCGCTGACATGCTGAACGCTCTAGGACGGTATGAGTTGGCCGCTGTCCAACGTGAGCACCTGGCCGCCTCATTTCCTCAGAATGCAGATATTCATCTTCAGATGGCGACGAGACACAGGTATCGTCGAAACTAATGATCGATAGAGATGTCAAAAGGTGCCTTGGTCAGATGATCAAGGGTGTTCAAGTAGTTGCCGCTACCGACGGCTCGTTGACTCGGGCATATACCTCGCATTGGGTGACGCAGGTTTCATTCGATGAGCCGATCGTTATGGCTTCGGTTAGCCCGAAGCATGACACCTACCCGCTGATGAAGGACCAAGGTTGGTTTACGGTCTCATTGTTAGCGGCAGATCAGATTAGTGAAGGCCAGTACTTTTCGTACCCGGGACACAAGTTTAAATATGTCGCCCCTGAATACCTGGAGCTCAACCGAACTGGTGAGCCATTTGTTCCTAACTGTATTGCTTGGTTCCGCTGCAACGTCTTTGACCGGATCGAGCGATTCGACCACGATCTGTTCTTCGCAACGGTCGAGAGTGTTTCGGAGGGCCGCCTGAAAGAGCCGCCGTTGCTGTATTCGGCGCGTCATGGGTGGCGGTCAACCGGCGAAAATGCCCGAGAAAAAGGCCGATCTGTACGAGATGAACTGCTCCAAAGAGTCTCGGAATCCGGAGAATAGTCGGCGAGAAGCTACACCATCGGAAAACACGATGGCGAATATCTCTGTGAACAATATAATTTCTAGGCGGCCACCTTGGGTTACGACCCGTTGATACGCTAGCAACTATGGCTAGATGCACGAAAATTATTGCCACAATCGGCCCTGCGTCTTCAGACGAAGCCACCATGAAGGCGATGGTCGAAGCGGGTATGGACGTCGCTCGTCTAAATCTTTCCCATGGCACGGTAGATGAATCGATCGAACGTCTCAAACAACTGCGCTCGATCTCGGAGACAGTAGGTCGCGACGTCGGCGTAATGGCGGACCTCCCCGGGCCGAAGGTTCGTATTGGCAAGGTCGAACCGGCGGTAGAGATTGCGGTCGACCAAAGTATCGACCTGGTTCCGGGCACCGGACCAAGCAAGAAGAATACCTTGACCGTCGACTACGAACGTCTCCTCGTCGATGTTCGGGTCGGCGATCGCCTCTCGATTGGCGACGGCTCAATGATTCTCGAAGTCGTCGACAACTCGCCAACTGCGCTAAAGACGAAAGTTCTTTATGGTGGAATAATACAAGGTCGACCTGGCCTTCACATCCCATCGGACCGCCTCCAACTTACGACCCCAACACCGCACGACCTGCAACTGTTAGACGCTATGGTCGAAAACGACATCGATATGGTTGCCCTGTCGTTTGTCCGATCGGCCCATGACGTTCGTCGAATCGGTCTTGAACCCGCCCCCCGAGGTCCACTTGTCGTGGCCAAGATTGAGACCAAGGCAGCGATAGAGAACCTCGATGGTATTATTGCTGAGTCTGGAGCCATCATGGTCGCTCGTGGCGACCTTGGCACAGAATGCAGTCTGCACCAGCTCCCTCACCTTCAGAAAGACATTATCGCCCGATGTGTCGCCCTTGGCCGGCCAGCGATCACGGCTACACAGATGCTCGAGTCGATGATAAAGGCACCAGCTCCGACGCGCGCAGAAGCATCCGACGTAGCTAACGCCGTCTTTGACGGGACTTCCGCTGTCATGCTCTCGGCCGAAACCGCGATTGGGCACGACCCGGCACATGTGATTGCCACGATGGCGCAGATCGCCGAAGAAGCGGACCGAAAGTTCAACTATGACAGTTGGCCGAGAGATCTAAGACGGTCAGGCATGTTAGAAACTCAGAGCGCAGACGCTGCGGTCACCGACACCATGACGTTGGCTACTTGGGAAGCAGCTCGTTCGATTGGTGCGTCGGCGATTATCTGCATCACTCGTTCTGGTTTCACCGTTCGTGCTATCGCTCGATTCCGCCCCGATACACCGATCTTGGCGTTTAGCCCAGTGGACCGGACGCTTCGCCAACTGACCATGAGTTGGGGTGCAAACCCAATAAAGATAGATCGAATCGAAGACAACCGCACGACCGTCGACGAAGTATTATCGCTGGCTAGAGCCCGCGGCCATATTCGTAGTGGGGACACCGTGGCCGTGTTAGCTGGCATGGACGGCAATAGCCCAGCAACGGACAGTTTGAGATTGGTTCGCTGCCCGTAGTACAACACGTAAATCGTTGTGTATCAACGAGCCAACGTTTTGTGCGCACTCGGTTTTGCTTGAGTAGGATGTGATCGTGTCGAACATATCTTTCAGCCCCACGGGCGTACCTGAGACGATTCTTCAACCAGAGGACCAAGCGGCGCTCGATGAACTTTCAGCAGCCCTCGACTCGCCCTCCGAGGACAAACGCAACGCTGTTTCGGCCGTCGTCGCCAAATGGCCTACCTTTCTGGATGCATGGGCTCAACTTGGCAACCTCGCTCGAGACGACGTTGAAGCATACTCGGCCTATCGGGTTGGCTATCACCGTGGACTAGACCGGCTTCGTCAAAGTGGTTGGCGAGGTTCCGGTTACGTTAAGTGGGACCACGAAACCAACCGGGGGTTTCTCCGAGCCCTTCGTGGTCTAGAAATATCTGCCGCCGCGATCGAAGAAGCGGACGAAGCTGAACGTTGCCGGCTCTTTCTACTCCAGCTCGACCCTCAGTGGGATAAGACCAACTGGCCACAGCCAGTTTGAACACGACTAACTACATGGGCGCTGTTCTTTGTGGAGGGCAGTCCAAAAGATTCGGCTCCGATAAGGCCGTTACCGAGCTCTTATCAGGCCGGTTACTGGCTCAGGCCCCCATAGACGCACTACGCCTGGCCGGAATTGACCCAGTCGTGGCTGTGGGCGGCAACTTCAGCGCCCAGCTAGGGGTCCCCACAATAGCCGACCGCTGGGCTGGTCAAGGCCCGCTAGCAGGCCTAGCAACGGCGCTGCTTTATGCCACCCAAAGCCACGTCGTAGCGACTCCCTGCGACGTCCCACTGCTCCGAGCCGAACACGTTTCGCTGCTTACAGAAGCCTGTTTAGCTGACCCGGCGGGCGACGTTGCAGTCGTTGCGGAAGTAAATGGCCAGGTCGAGCCTTCCCTTGGGGTGTGGCCCAGCTCATGGGGGAGGCCGCTAATCACCGAAATCAGGTCAGGTAGACTTCGCCTGCGTCACGTACTCAATGTCGGCCCGTTCCGTACGGTAACGGTTCCAGCTGAAGCAATCGGTGACGCCGACACCCCTGAGGAACTGGAAGCCTTAATCAACAAGGACTACAAACCCACTCAGTCGCGCTCAGCAGAGTTCGAATAGCCTAGGATACGCAACCGTGTTTAAGTACATAGTCACCCAAAAAGAGGCCGCCGAAGCGCTCGCCTCCGCCGCTAACTCTGACCGGTATGCCATCGACACGGAATTTCATCGTGAAAAGACTTACTACCCGCAGGTAGCCCTGGTCCAATTGGCGTGGGAAGACCAGGTAGTACTCATCGATCCACTTGTGGTTGACTGTGCTCCGTTTGCAGACCTGCTTAGAGGGGACGGGCTTTGCATCCTGCACGCTGGGGTGCAAGACCTAGAAGTGCTTGAATTGGCTTGCGGGGAAATCCCGACTCATGTTTTTGATACTCAACTCGCGGCTGGATTTCTTGGCCTTTCGACCGCTTCGCTGGCAAGCCTCCTCGACCGTTTCATGGACGTTTCGTTGACCAAAGGAGACCGGCTCACCGACTGGTTGCATCGGCCGCTGACAGGCGACCAACTAGCCTATGCGGCGGCCGATGTAGACAACCTTTTAGAACTAGCCCAGATTATTGAGAAGCAGTTAAAGGACTTAGGTCGGGTCCAATGGGCGCTAGACGAAAGCGCTCTGATGAGGAACAAGCCGACCCGACGGCCGCCAGCGGAGGCAATCAACCGGATCAAAGAAGCGCGTTCACTAAAAGGCAAGAATCGTCAGGTCGCAGTGGCTCTCGCTACTTGGAGAGAAACAAAGGCGTCTGAGATCGATGTTCCTGTCCGCCAAGTCTTGTCCGACTTGGGCGTAGTGGCGCTTGCACAGCGTCAACCCAACAGTCAAGACGACTTGAAAAACCTTAGGGGAGTAGATAGGCGGCACCTACGAGGAGGCGCGTCCAACGAACTTCTTGAGGTTGTCAAGCAAGGACAGTCCCAGCCAGTAATGACTCCACCGCCAAAAAAGGGCGTTGGACTACCGAAACATCTTCGACCGGTCATAACGTTGGTGACGGCCTGGATTTCACAAATTGCTCGAGATAACAAGATCGATCCGGCGTTACTGGCGACGCGTTCCGACGTTGAGCAGTTTCTCCGCTCCGAACCGACCCGCCTCGACTCCGGCTGGCGCTCAGAACTCGTCGGTGACCCAGTTAACAAGCTAATTTCCGGTGAAGCGGCTGTCGCATTCGATGGAGATGGAAGATTGGTTCTCGAGACCAGAAGTCATACCGAAATTTCATAACAACACTGTTGTGATCTTGGCGTACCATTCGCCAATCGGGGACAGAGTCGCCTAGACTGAAGATTTCACGCCATGAGCCTTGAGGCTGCTTTACGGTACCTGCTTGGCCAGTTAGATTTTCCAGGAGTATCCCATGAAGAAGGGGCGCCATCGTCGATATGAAGAAGCTAGATCCTTAAAGCGTTCCCGAGATGGGGAAAACATTGAGTCGTTAATGGACCGTCTCGAAGACGATCCCTTTGACCTTCCGAAGACAGACGAAGCCGCTTCGTTGAACGAGTCTTCGACCGAAGAGCCTGACGAATCAGACTAGGCTTTCGTCAACTCAACCGGGGTTTGTGTTTCCCGGAGATGCAATTCGTTCTGTAACCGATGATAGAGATCGGCACCGATCATTTCTTCCAATTCGGCGCGTGCTGAACGATACAAGGGCTCGGCTCCCTTGTATGGTTCGTGGTCTTCGATACACCACCAGCCGAGTTCTTCCCCGCCGGGACCCCAATCGCTTCGTTGCCACGCCCGAACAAAGACTGTTTGATTTTCGTAGTCGTCTTCATGAACATCGAGCCGAATCGGCACCTGCCAGCAGACGTCTGGCTTCCAGTCAATTGGTCTGGCTCCGGACCGGAGAGCAGCTCGATGTAGCGCGCAGCCTGCGCCACCGGGAAACTCTGGGCGGTTCAAAAAGATACACGCGCCCTTGGCTTTTCGAGTAACCCAGTCACCTGACTTTTTTTGTTTGAGGGGGCCACCCTTGTTGTCAGATCGACCTTTAAACTGCCAGTCGTCGCCGGTTAGGTGCTCGATAGCAGCATTGACGGCCGTCAAGTCTTCATCGTCGACCAGATGAGCTCCATGGGTACAGCAACCCAACATATTCGTCGTGTTCGATTCAGGAGCTATCGACTGGCAGCCTGCTCCATAGATACACCGGAAACCAGAAAGCAGGAACGTAACGTCAAACAGCCAATCAGTTCCGTCTTCTTCTTTTAGCGAGAGCCAGTCATGACCATCATCTTTGGGTCGCACCATGGCTAGAATATCGGCTGTTCGCATCAGTTATGCATGTGCACTGGTGCATTTGTCAAATGCTCGAATTTTCGGGTGTCACGGGAGGGCAATATGACTGCTAGCGACAGGATACTCGAAATACGGGCAACACTTGAGACGGCTGTCGAGGACCTTACCAACGAATCGAACGCCATAGTTCGCGAGGCAGTTGACCGTGGTGAAACTAAACGGCCGGAACAAATCAAAAAGATCTTGCAAGCCAGACGAGCCGTCGAGAA
>CAZKEM010000043.1:0-34887 GCA_964551835.1 uncultured Acidimicrobiaceae bacterium
GGTATCACCCGGTTGAAGCTCGGCTGAGGTTCGGCCGTCCAACGCGACCACAGCTGACGTATGCCCTTTGACCGTAATAGCGACTTCGCTCGACGGCGACAGAACCATGGTGCGGTTAAACACCATATGGGCGGCTACCGGGGTTAGTAATAGTGCCTCGATATCGGGTTGAACGATCGGGCCCCCGGCAGACAACGAATAGGCTGTTGAACCGGTTGGCGTTGAGACCATGAGCCCGTCCGCGAGATAGTCGGTGAAATAGGATCCATCGATCGAAGCCGAGACGTCGAGGGTTCGTCCGCTCTCGGAACGATACACGACAGCCTCATTCAAGGCATGTCCCGTAAAATCTGGGTGGTCGGGCGAAGCGACTTCTAACATCATGCGTTGTTCGACCTGAAGTTTGCCCCTCAGCCAAAGTTCTAGATAGGCCTCGAGTTCTGAAGGGTCAGCCTCAGCCAAATACCCTAGTCGCCCTGCGTTAACACCTAGTATGGGGACGTTGTGCTCGGCGACCAAGGAGACCGATCGAAGCATCGTGCCGTCTCCTCCGAGGCTCAGGCAAATATCCAAATTATGGCCGAACTTGTCGTCCGGTTCAGCCAAATCGGTGCGATCGAGCAGCCCGGCATCACTTTCGGCTACCACGGGTTCGATTTCTGAGTCGCACCAAGCGATGGCTTTAGCGGCGAGCGCCAGGACCTCCGGTCGATGTTGATGGATTACGACACCTAGTCGTTTTGTCATTTACTCACCTGGATTGGTTTGCGCCTCGGCTACCACCTCGGCTAGACGTTGTTGACTATAGCCAATATTAGTGACAGCGGTTAGCCGTAGATGGACAACGAACTCAACATTTCCCGTCCTGCCTCTAATCGGAGAAACAGTCCCGTCGACGAATTCGGCTCCCAAAGCTGCGGCCGCTTCGACGACTTCTGTTAACGCCCTGAGCCAAATATCGGGGTCGTCTATGACGCCATTACCTTTTGCAGCCTCTTGTTGGGACGCTTCGAACTGGGGCTTAACCAACAGAATCATTGAGGTTCCGGGCTCGATCAGGGAAGCCAAACTCGGTAAGACAAGTCGGAGCGAAATGAACGAAAGGTCGCCGACGATCAATTGAAGCGGCTCGTCAAACACAGTCCGATCGACAACCCGAATATCGGTCTTCTCGTGGCTGACCACTGAGGCGTGTTGACGAATTTTTTCATGAAGCTGGTTGGTGCCAATATCAACTGCATAGACTTTCGCCGCGCCGTGCTGCAACAGGCAGTCGGTAAACCCTCCGGTCGACGAACCAGCGTCGAGGCATACCAAGCCAGCTGGGGCAAGGTCGAAGGCCTCAAGTGCTCCTTCTAGTTTATTGCCTGCTCGACTGACGAACTGAGCGGGAGGTTCGAGTATCTCAATGTTCTCAGAAGGACTAACTTGGCGCGCCGGGTTCAACGCTGGAGCCCCATCGACTGTCACCCTGCCATCGCTGATAACTTGCCGAGCAGTCTCTCGGCTTGGAACCATCGACCGTCGCAGCATCTCCGCATCAAGTCGCCGTCTGATAGCTAACTCAACGCTTCCTGGCGTTCGGGAGCATCACCAAAGTCAGGTTCCGCCGCTACGATTCTAGCGAAAAGCCGACGAGCTCTGGGAAGATCTCCGCTCCGTTCATAAAGGTCCGCCAACACGTACCAACGGCGTAGATGATGGGGTTTCGGGTTGCGCTTCGGGTTTGGGGCCTTCTCCAGAACGCGAATGGCATCGTCGACTCGTTTTTGATCGGCGAGCGAGCCCGCATAGACAATTCGGCCTTCTTCGATGAGTTCAGGTGAGGGCGATGCTTCGCCTAAAGCAAACCACAAGTCTTCGACCTCGCTCCACCGTTTGCGAGCTCGGCAACAGTCCGCCCAAACGGGATGTTGGTCGACCGAGCCGGTTAATCGGGCAAAATGTTCGAGTTCCTTGATGGCTTTTTCCCATCGACCCATACGGTAATGAACGAGACCTCTAAGCTCGTGGACTTCGGCAATACTCGGAGCAATCTGCTGGATACTGTGCAGCAACGAATCGGCCTGTTTAAATCGTTCCTTTTCGAAGGCAACGGCAGCGTCTTCAAGTCGATTGGATAGCTTCGCCGCGGTCGATGCGGCGACGCCAGAGAATTTCACGCCAGACACGTCGATCGAGTTGGTATCGCGTCGTCGACGGCGTTCGGCTGGCTTGCCTTCTTCAACCCGTTCATAGTCGAATTCATCCCGAAGTACCGGTGGAGGTGGAATCTTACCTCCAGAACCTTTTGCCTTTTTCGGACTGCCGGGCCTACGCCGCTTTGACGTGTCGCCAGTGCCGCTACCAGTGCCTCGAGCATGTTGAGGACGATGTTGGATCTTTGTGTCTTCGGTGCGTTGTCGAAGCCCCTTTTTACGGTCGCCGGGCTTACCTGATGAAGGCCGGCGCGAACCGTTTGATGAAGATGAACCAGGTCGACGACCCGGACGGTCTGGGTTACTTGCCATAGCTAAACACTACCCGGATGGCAAATGATCCCGTAGGTATCGGCGATGTGACACCCAACTGCACCAACGCCAGACAACTAGCGCAGCCCTACTAGTAGAGCCCAAAGACCATACCCTTCTGGCAGCGCCGCCAATCATCGCCGCCACCGTTGTTGCTCGGTTTGAGGCGTTGCAGCAGGAGGTCACGGTTTAGTTGACGCTCAGCGGTTAAGATTCGAGCGGTTCGACAGAGCATTGTCGAGGGCTAGGTGAACGGCCGCGTCGTCGAGGCCAAGTTGGCTTGCAACAAGGGCAAGCGTCTCGGCGGCAGCTGCTAAATCATTAGCGCTCGTAATTGTCTTTGGAGTGTTGAGTACAACCGTTCCATGACGACCAGCGGTTTTGACGAACCCGTCACTGGCGAGGGCTTCATAGACCTTGTTGACCGTGCCGCGGGCAAGTTTTAGATCGCTGGCGAGTTGTCGGATGGGGGGCAACTTAGTGCCAACCTCAAGTTGACCCGACGAGATCATTCGCTGAATCTGAACGCGGAGCTGCTCGAATACAGGCATCGCCGAGTTGGAATCAATGTGAACAATCATGCAGCGACCCGCCTGTTAGCCCAACCGCGGGGTGGGTATGGACGGGCCTTGCGCAGCGCAACCACGCTTGCGACGAGGAAGCCCATGACCAAGAGAAACTGCGTCAGGCTAATGGCCGCCCGGTCGGTTTCGGGAAGCTTCGATGTTACCCACGCAGCCACTAATAACGCGGCCGACCCTTGAAGCAGCGTTACCGAGTCGGCGGCGAACGTTCGGATCGTGATATCTACGGCCTTGGCCGATTCGCTGAGAAGCGGTCGGCGGCGGTGGGTCACTGCTTGACGGGTGCGTTCCGCTACGGCCGCGAGCATCCCGCCGATGACCGCAACTCCCAGAGCATCGAAGCTGTTTGAAACGGCAGCAATTGCGGCTGCGACCACTAAGGCTGCGACTGCCAGCGCCCGCGCCGCGAGAATGAAACGCAAACGTGGTTCGACGCCGCGTTCGGCAAGAGATGCAACAATGGTGTCCGACGGCGGTTCGTTGAGGCGAAAGAGTTCAGCCGAGAATGCGCCAATCAGGATTCCCGCCAACGTGCAGAACCAGATGTCGGCGAAAGGGAGGCCGTCTTCTACTATGCCAATGGTGATGCGTTGGTATAGCCGAATGCCGACGAGGGTGGCAAACACTGCACCGAATGCACCTCCGAGGATTCTATGTCTACGGTGCCGAAGTAGGTAGCGGTGGTACACGGCTTCTTCCTGTGCAGAGGCCGCTGAACCCGAAGAGAACCAGGCGATGTCAATGTTCGTCACCTTGGAACGACGGTGTAGATAAATCAGGAACGACACCAGTAGAACTGGCAGCAGTACAGCAATTGGTCCGAACATGGAAACCTCCGCCTTGTCTTTGGCATATTGACATAGTACAGTGTGCCAATGGCGGAAACAAGCGCAGAGTCCGATGTAAGCGAGCAGGCGTTCGATCCAACTCTCGATGCGCTCGCGCCAAAAACACCACCCCTCCGGAATTTTGCTTTCATCGCTATGGCGTTGCTTCTGCTCGGTGGAGCATGGCTATCGCCGAAAGTCTTGCGTCTTGAGTTTGAATACGATGGCAGTTCTGCAACCGTATTTGAATCGACCGGTCAGATCCTCACAGCCACACACCTCAACGCACCGGGGCATCTGTCGATCGAGGCAGTGCCTGACCTCCCAGGAGCTACCGTCGCAGGTGCGTGGATTCTCGACTCTGTCGACTACTCGACCAGGAGTTTGACGCCCGACAACCCTTTGGAAGACCTCGCGGAGCGCTATCCGGGCCAAGAGATCGGGCCAGACAACGAATTGCCCCAAACGGTCAAAAACGATGGTGTTGATGTCGAGCTCGTAATTCTGTGGACTGTCACAGAATGCGATCAGTTGGACCCCTCCGTTATTCCCGAAGTTACCCTTCGAACCGCAATCGGGAATACCGTCCAGCAGCCACTTCTCGAACTCTCCGGTCCATCGTGGAACATAGAGTGGCTTAAAGAGCGTGGCGTTTGCTCAGCAAGCTAGGCGTCGGGACGCCCAACATATTCGGAAGGGTCCTCACTGAGGTATTGAAACGTTGGTGCTGGAAGCTCGATTTGGTCTGAACAACTCTCAGCGTTGTTGTGAATTTGATCGTATGCCGCCCGATTCGGCTGAGTAATGTAATCCAGGCCGGCCAGCTTTGTGTCAGTCCGGAACCGATGAAATAGCGATGAGCTGCCCGATTTACCTTTCGACCCATCTGGGAGGGTTACCTCGTCGAACCTGTAGCTAAATTGAACACTAAGCGACTCATATTCATACCTCGAAGGCGAATTGAATGTATCGGGCTGCACCCATCGCTCACCCCACGCACACAAATCAATATCGATCACAACGTAGTCACCATCAACCGTCACCATGTCCTGAAAGGTCTCCCCCGCTCCAAAACCGCCGACACCTCCAGGCTTTGTCCAGGTTGCACTCATGTCGAGACTTGCGTCGTGTCGAACCTCTATTTTCATGTCGTCATCGAAATTTGAAATGTCAACGATAAAGGTGTCGTCGGACATAACCCAGTAGTTGGTTGTTCCCTCGGGGCAATCAACCCAGACTGGCCCTGTTTCGGTGTTGATTTCCTCGAGACACATCACATCCTCGCTAGCGTAGACAACCTCGCCATCGCCCGGCAAGGGCCCGGGACCGCTCACGCCCGAAGGGGCCGGTTGTTCGGTCGACTGCGTCTTGGACGAATCTGCCTGAGACGAATCTGCCTTAGACGAACCGCTACATGACGCAGCAAAAAAGGCAATGGCAATGATGATGACAGTTTTGGTTACTATCCGCCTCATAGGAAATGTCATACCGTAGCTTATTGTGGCACACCGGAAAAGCTGCCTTTTACTTGGCGGAAAGAGTTAGAATTTTACGTTGAGAGCCCGGCACAGAAAACCAATGTAAGGTGAGGCTACCCGACAGTGTTCCTCAAAGATAGCTAGCAAATCCGGCGATGTAACGGTCTTTTTGTTGACGGCGCAGGTCGCTATGAAGTCCTTGCGCTTAAGGTCGTCCAACAACGGATGTTCCTTGTCGTAGCCTTTTGGCGGACGGACAAGTGACTCTCCACCTTGGGCAAAGACATCGGTAAATTTGGTCCCCGTTGTCGCCTTTAACCATTCGGCTTGGTTCTCGTCAATGAAAGCACGGATTTGGTATGCGGCTTTAGTCGGTGGCCGCCAAATCCCTACCCCAATGAAACACTGACCCGGCTCGATATGGAGGTAGAAACCAGGGGCGTGAGCATCTTTGGCTTGCTCGTGTCGGAAGTGCATACCGGTGTTGGTCTTGTACGGTGTCTTGTCCTTTGAGAATCGCACATCTCGGTGGATCCGAAACAGCGAGCCTCCAGATTTCCGGGGATTCGCAACGAAATGAGGCGAGATGGTTTCGAGCACCGGCCCGAAGTTCTCGATGAACTCGAGAGCCGGACCACGAACGTGCTCTTCGTAGTTGTCCTGGTTAGCTGCAAACCATTCCTTAGTGTTGTTTTCTTTCAACTGCTTGAGGAACGAAATCGATTTACTTGTGAAATATGGGTCTGACATGGACCCTCCTTACGGGATCAGGACACGGTTTCGAATTGATCGATGCCAGACTAGCCCAGGTCTGCGAGTTTGTTCGAGAGGAACGCCCGCTCGGCGTCATTGGTGACCAGTTCGATCGCCCGTCGGTACGCATCCCGTGCTTCGGCTTGTCGGCCAAGCTTGGCTAACATTTTGGCTCTCGCTGAATGAGCATAGTGGAAGGCATCAAGTTCTCCCATCAAGCCATCGACCAGCTCTAAAGCCGCATCTGGTCCGCGGCTCATCAAGACTGCTACCGCTCGGTTCAGCTTGACGATTGGGGTAGGTGAAAATTCCAGCAGCGACCCGTAGAGAAGCTCAATCTGGCGCCAGTCGGTCTCGCCTGAGTCCTGAGTTCCGCAGTGTAGCGAATTGATCGCCGCCTGTATCTGGTACGGGCCCGGTTGTTCTCGTTTCATAGCAGCTTCAATCAGCTGGTTACCTTCGCGTATCAGCCTTTGATCCCAGGACGAACGATCCTGATCTCCCAACAGAACGAGATTTCCGTCGCCATCAGTGCGAGCCGAGCGACGTGCTTCTAACAACAAAAATAGCGCCAGCAAACCTTTACTTTCTGGGTCACTTGGCAGAAGACTAACCACGAGACGGGCCAGTCGAATCGCCTCCGCCGTCAAATCTGCTTTGACCAAATATTCACCATTGGCATCGACATAGCCGTTGTTGTAAATCAGGTAGATCGTGTGATGCACAACGGTAACGCGAGACAAGATTTCACCGTCGGCTGGCATTGACAACGGAATGGATGAATCTCTAATCTTTCGCTTGCCTCGAACCAGACGCTGAGCCATCGTCGGTTCGGAAATAAGAAACGCCGAGGCTAGATCTTGCGTCGATAAACCCGCCACACATCGCAATGTCAAAGCAAGCTGGGTTTCGAGCGAAAGTGATGGATGGCAACATGCAAAAACTAGTTGCAGCTGTTCGTCGCGAACCAGCGACGAGTCGACGGCAGCAGCAGCCGGACTAAGACGGGCCTCGAGCCGCCCGATAGTTTCCAGCTTCGAGCGTCCCGTAACTTCGCGACGAATCCGATCTATCGCCCTACGCCGGGCGACGGTCAAGAGCCAAGCTCCGGGGCGCTGCGGCACCCCAGAGGACGGCCATTGTTCCAACGCTGAGGTAAAGGCATCTTGAGTGACTTCTTCGGCCAACGCAATGTCTCGTAGTTCGCTGGCCAAAACGGCCACGACCTTGGACCACTCCTCGGTAGCAACTAAGGTAATGTGGTCGTGGCCAGAACCCGGGCTACTTGGAACAACCATCTATCTAGCCAGGGAACTATTCGACGCCATCGAAAACAGCTACGGGGCGAACCTCGATAGTTCCCGTCGCCGCATGTGGAATGTCAGCTGCAGTCGCGATCGCTTCGTCAAGATCAGCGCATTCGAGAATGTAGAACCCGCCAAGGTGTTCTTTCGTTTCGGCAAACGGCCCATCTGTTGTGACCGTCTCACCATTTCGAACCTGAACTGAAGTGGCAGTTGGTGTAGGCTGGAGAGCCTCGCCAGCGCTGATCTTGTCCCGATATTTGGCCCCAAAACCCATGTAGCCCTCCATTATTGGCCCAAACTCAGGGCTGCTAGGATCCGGATTTACTTCTGGATTCGTTTCGTCTGAGTAAATCAACGCAGCAAATTTCATTCTATTTCTCCTCGTTTGATATTTGTAGGCCTTTGCCGTACATCCATACGTCGAACCTAGAGCAACAAAATCGACAAACGAAGAATTAGCTTTTTTTGTTTTCTTACCGAACGACTTAAAGAGACGAGTTGCTATGGCGCAACATCGGCCGTTGCTAGGCTAAGAGCACCTATCATTCCGGGAATCTTACCAGGGGCAAAAAGGTTCCCGTCTGGGCTTCTAAACTCAATCGCGCTTTGTGTTCCGCCTTCGACGACAACGAGTACCGAGAAGAACAGCTGGTTCTCGACGCCTTCGGTCCAACCAGCTGACTCACCGAGGTTCCCGACCGGAGTAAGGTCGGTGCCCTTATTGTTCATACTCCCCCAACCCAGCCCGAAGCCTTGGTCATCTGGTGAAAAGTGGACCTGCCCCAGCAACCGCTCGGGGTCGTCGGCAGCCACCAGTTGACAACTTAGATACGGCGGCTTTGTGAAGGAGCCGACCGAGGGTAGAACCACCAGTTCCGTGCCAAGAAACTGTCCAAGGAGGCCACCATTTAGCTGGGAACAGTCACCGATGTTGTCACGAAGACCGGTCGGGTTAAAGTCGAAGGAGTTTTCGCTCATCAGGTCAACGACAGCGGCGATATCTGCTTCGGAGTTACCACCGTCAAAGACCGGGTCGTCCTGCAGGTCGCTTAACTCTGGTGGTGGCGGCTCTGTTGTGCTCGTCGAACTCTCCGACGTCGGCTCGCTGTCCTCCGACGTTCCGGAACTAGATTCGTCGTCGCCGGACGGATCTGAACCACCGCCCCGGCTACAACTAGCCAAGACCATGGCAAATACCACCGCGACAACCACCCACTTACGTTCCTTACACAAGCTGATTATCGAACCCAACACAAACCTCTTTAGCTATTCCAGCCGACCCTTCGCGTGCATAGAGTATAGACGAATTGAGTCACACATCGTCGGAGAAGCTAGTTGTGCAGGGAAGACAATTAGTTGTCCCCGTTAGCAGGCGATGTCAGTAATGCACCCAGTGCCACGGCTCCGAAGAGAATTCAAGCTCAGATCCGAACTTTCCTGCGTTCGCAACCAGCCAAACGTGGCCATCTCCATTCTCTTCAATGATCTGCCCGTCAACCAGAAAGTCAACTGCATACCTTTTTGATGTGTATCCACACCAGGCCTTGCAGTTGGGGTCCTGCACTCAGACGAAGGCATTTCATAAATGGCGTAGAGACTGGTTCCGCAGTTCGACTTGCGAATCTCGATCTGGCGGTCGTTAGACCGATAACCATGACCAGTGAATACAATCTGGTCGGATTCTGCCGCCGCCAATATCAGCTCGAGATCGTCCGCAATGTCCTTGTGGACTCGGATTCCTCGGACCAACCTGGTGTCTGACTCCGGCACGATCTTAGCCTCGAAATCAAGTTCGTATTCAGCTACATTACGCCAGGATAAAGCGCCACAACTAGGTCGATTACGGTCCAAGACTGGTCAACCTCGTCAAGTACTGCACCGACCAGTGTTCGCTCGCCGTATTCTTCGCCGATTAGTTCAGCCAGTTTCGCTATCTCTAAAAGGTCGACAAGTCCAAAAGAAGCAAGTGTCCGATCGCTTGCAGCGGTCGATTCAGGCGACGCATCCAGCAACTCGCCCAACACAAAATCAAGGATCTGGGTTCTGTTAAGATCTTCAAAAGTGCTATGAGTTTCGGCAACCATATATCGTTTCCAGTCGGGACTTACCTACCAAGTCTACCCTGGGTCAACCGCTTCGATATTGCGGAGCGGTAGAACGAAAATCGACAGATAAACCAAATTGAACAGAACATTCACCACGCCGCCAGAAAGAATCGACCCAAGGGTGTCAGCTACGAACCAGGCCCAAATCGATATAAGGAAAATCCGCTTGATTCTGGCAGGGTCATCTCGTAGCAAATCGGTGAGCATCCAATAGAGCATTCCCCAGCTGAGCATGACGCCACCCAGAATGGCGCTTAGCAGATTCGCTTCTTTCGCGACCTCGACCTGTTCGGTGTTAGTCCAGAACAAGACTTCTGCGAATAGTCGAAGTGGTTCGGATGTCGTATCCCATGACCCCAGGAGCACAAAGAGACCCGAGGCTATTACAAATGCTGAAGCCAACTTGAGTTGACGTGTCGTAGATTCCATTCAACCATAATGAAAGACTCCGGTAGATTCTTCAATTACCTATGAGGTAATCGAATTACAGCCGACATTCAATTAGCCTCAATAGGATGGCAACGAATTTCGGTTCTGAACTCAAACAATGGAGAACCACCAGGCGCTTCAGCCAGCTCGACTTGAGCGCCGAAGCGGATGTGTCTTCCAAACATATTTCGTTCCTCGAATCAGGGCGCTCAAAACCAAGTCGTGAAATGGTAATTCATCTGGCCGAGACGCTCAACATCCCAAAGTCCGAGCGAAATAGGCTGCTAACGGCCGCAGGGTTTGCTTCGAAGTATGTCGTCAACGACCTGTCGAGTGAGGCAATGCGGCCTATTCGCTCCGCCCTATCGTGGACGATGGAACGCCATAACCCCTACCCCGGTTTCGTTCTAGACCGGCATTGGAACATCGTCGATGCCAACGAAACAGCCTTGGCGATGCTTAACCTAATGGGACAACCGACTAGCCTCAGCATGCTCGATCTACTATTGGGCGACACTGGGCTACGCGACTGCGTCACCAACTGGGACGAAGTCAGTCTCTACCTCTTAGCTCGCCTAAGAACCGAAAACGAACACCTCGGCGGCGATCCGATCTTTGAATCGTCCATCGAACAGCTTCGAACTCTTCAAGGCGACATTTCCATCGATCACGATCGCCCCTCAAACCCGATGGTGGCTATCGAACTCGCCATCGGCGACCTGCGCCTTTCAATGCTCAGCTCCATAGCAGCATTTGGCGCATCTAACGATTTCGCCCTTGCCGATCTGAAGATCGAGCTCTTCTTCCCTGCGGATGAACCGACGCGCCTGTTCTTGGAACGGCTAACAACCAAACCCTAGGCCCGGATATTTGTAGCTCTGCTACCTGGTAACCGAAAAATATCGGCGGAACGAAAGAATCGGCTGTTCGTACAACCGAAACGAAACCTCAGCCAATGCCCAACTTACGATCAACGTTCCTACCAAACTCACAACAGGGATCTCGGCCAAAGCCTCTTGCCCGACGAGGCCGAGGAGGTTGCCGATATAGGGCACGACCAAGATGTGGATCAGATAGATTCCATAACTCACGATGCCAATTCGAGCGACCGGTTTAGACGCCAAAATACGTTTCATAGAGTGTTCTTCGACCACGACACAACTCAACAAGAAATAGGTCATTGTCAAATAAACCGCTAACCGAGGAAAGCCAGCGATTTCCGACGGCTCATCGGAAGGAAGAGACGCAGTAACCACTATCGCCAGAAAGCCAAGAACCGGTGACCACCGATAGGTGACGTAACGGTGAATGACGCGAAAGAACTTTTCTTGGTTCAGTAAGTGAGCAATTACCGCTCCGAGAACGATCGGCATCGCGGCAATTTGCCACATGAGACTTATCCAATGGAACCAGCTACCGTCGGCGATATTCCGGAGCGGCTCCATACTCAACACAAAGCCGATACCCAGCACGGCACCCGCGACGAGGTGCCATGTCCTGGCCATGAACTTTTCGACCATAGGCCAGACTAGATAGAATTGCTCTTCAGCCGCCAAGGACCAGGCCACACCAAAAAACGAAAGTTCGACCCAGTTGCCGGTATAGGTAGCAAGGAACGGAAGCGATTCGAAAAACCCATCGGCATTATTTGCCTCGCTCTTGACGATGAAAGCGACAGAGAGCAACGCGAGAATGCCGTAATAGAGTGGGAAGATTCGAAGCGAACGCCGGGAATAGAACTTCGGCAACGAGATGTCGCCACTACGGTCTCGCTCACGAAGAAGAAGCGTGACAATCAAGAAGCCAGACATAATGAAAAACATGTCAACGCCAAGATGCCCGTGGTTCAGAAGTAGCAACGGTGCCGAGAACGGCGACCACTCGACGTGGTGCCAAAGAACGGCGAGAATAGCGATCGCACGAATCCCGTTTAGTGAACCAAAAAAATTGTTGTCCATAAACGCCCGCCACGGAGCAAAGGCGGCTTCCACGTTCGAGACCGGAACATTGTCAGTTGTTGTCATCGTTTTACCTACGACGGAGCTTCGGCGAGGCGAATCCCACAGTCGCCCTCAATCCATAGCAGCCGTTACAATTGTCGCAGACGAGCAAGATCTTCAACAACAAGATACCGGCAACAACTGTATCCCAACTAACCCGAATATATCCAGGGACGATCTATGAGAAAAACACCCTAAAGGGGCAAGTAACCCAGGAGCAATTTGGCCTACCGCATCGACGATTCTTCGGACTAGATCGATGCGCGCTGGGTTTTTGCGTAGGCGCTGAGCTGTTCGAGCTGAACCTTCACGGGTTCAGGCCCAGCACCTCCAGGGCTCGTTCTTCTTCGAGCTGCCATGCCTGGTTCAAACAACGCTGCTGCATCAGGGCCAAGGCTCTTATGGGCAACCGCAAGCTCAACGAGTGTGGATTCCCCAGTTAGAGAGGTCCGGACCAGTTCGCCCACGATTGCGTGCGCTTGCCGGAACGGAATCCCTTTCGCTACCAACGTTTCAGCTAGATCGGTCGCGACCGAAGCCGGCGAATCAGCCGCGGCAGCCATTACCGCTGTGTTGTAGGAGGCCGTGTCAACCATCCCAGCTATCGCAACCAATGCGAGACCAACCTGGTCAACCGAGTCGAACAGCGGCTCCTTATCTTCTTGAAGGTCACGGTTGTACGCCAACGGTAAACCCTTGAGTGTCGCCAGTAAGCCGGTCAGGTTTCCGATCAAACGTCCAGACTTCCCTCGAGCTAGCTCGGCAATATCGGGATTCTTCTTTTGGGGCAGCATAGATGATCCGGTGGCGAACTGATCGTCTAGAGAGATGAACCCGAACTCTTCGGACGACCACAGAACAAACTCTTCACCGATACGACTGAGATGAACACCGAGAAGCGCCAGCCCAAACAGGGACTCAGCAACGAAGTCGCGGTCGCTCGTCGCATCAAGCGAGTTGGTGAAGACGGCCCCAAACCCGAGATCCGCCGCGACCTCGACAGGCCGTAACGGCAATGACGTTCCTGCGAGCGCGCCAGCACCCAACGGACAGACATCCATTCGAGCCCGAGCTTCGAGTAACCGTTCAATATCTCGACCCAAGGCCCAGGCGTGCGCGGCAAAGTGATGGGCCAATAGAACTGGCTGAGCGCGTTGGAGGTGGGTATAGCCCGGAAGGTAGGCTTCACCTGCGGCGTAGGCCTGATCGATAAAGACCTTTTGTAACGTAGCGACTTTGTTCGCTATGTCGGTGATTGCGTCTTTGGTCCAAAGCCGAAACGCAGTCGCGACCTGGTCGTTGCGGCTTCTTCCAGTGTGGAGTTTTGCTCCAGGGTCACCGGCCAGCTCGGTCACCCGCCGTTCTATCGCTGTGTGAATATCCTCGTCTGATTCGGCGAAATCGAAGTCTCCTTGAAGTAACTCGGTGTCGGTTTGCTCCAACGCCGCTATGACGGCTGCGAGTTCTTTGTCGTCGAAGATGGCCGCACGGCGAAGTCCACGAGCGTGAGCCTTCGAACCCAAAATATCGTGACTGGCGAGTCGCTGATCATACGGCAAACTCACAGAATAGGCCATCAACGCTTCGGCCGGTCCACCCTCGAATCGACCGTGCCAGAGTGTGTTCGAAGTCGGCTCTCGATCGCTCATTTACCGGCTCTTTTTGCCGCCAAGGTTCGAAGTCGCAGCGCATTGAGTTTGATGAAGCCTTCAGCGTCGGCTTGGTCGTAGGCGCCATCATCGTCTTCAAAGGTCGCAATCGCCTCGTCGAACAAGGAGTCTTCGGACTTACGCCCGACAACATCGACGTTGCCTTTATAGAGTTTCAGCCGAACGGTCCCGTTGACTGCGGTCTGGCTCCAATCGATAGCGTTCTGGAGCATCTCACGCTCAGGGCTCCACCAATACCCGTTATAGATAAGTTTGGCGTATCGAGGCATAAGTTCGTCTTTGAGGTGTGCCACTTCCCGGTCGAGGGTCAGCGATTCAATCGCACGGTGGGCTCTCAACATGACCGTGCCACCTGGGGTCTCGTATGCCCCTCGACTCTTCATACCGACGTATCGGTTCTCCACAATGTCAAGCCGTCCGACCCCGTTTGCTCCGGCGACCTGGTTGAGATGCGACAACACCTCGACAGGTGTCATGTCTTTGCCGTCTATAGCCACAATGTCGCCACCGGTGAATGACAGCTCGATGTAGGTCGCTTCGTCCGGCGCCTTCTCAGGACTTGTAGTCCAGCGCCACATCTCTTCGGGAGGCTCGGTCCATGGGTTTTCCAAGGGGCCGCCTTCGTAGGAGATGTGAAGGAGGTTTGCGTCCATCGAAAACGGAGACTTAGAACCGTGGCTCATCTCGATCGGAATACCCCGCTCGGCGGCGTAGGCCAGGAGCTTCTCCCGGCTAAGTAAATCCCACTCTCTCCATGGGGCAATTACCTTTACGTCTGGCGCCAACGCATAGGCGCCTAGTTCAAAACGAACTTGATCGTTACCTTTGCCAGTAGCGCCATGGGAGATCGCGTCGGCCTCGGTCTCAGCAGCAATTTCGATCAATCTCTTTGCTATCAGCGGTCGAGCTATCGAGGTCCCCAACAAGTATTCGCCCTCATAAATCGTGTTGGCCCGAAACATCGGAAACACAAAGTCTGACACGAACTCGTCCCGCAGGTCATCGATGTAGATGGATTCTTCAGGAATTCCCATCTTGAGTGCTTTCGCGCGGGCGGGTTCGAGCTCTTCTCCCTGGCCGATGTCAGCGGTGAAGGTGACCACTTCACAGTCATAGGTGTCTTTTAGCCACTGGAGGATGACCGAGGTGTCTAGTCCTCCTGAATATGCCAATACAACTTTGTTTACGTCCACGATTTCTCGATTTCTTTCTGTTACATCTGAGGGATACAACCTAGATATCCCGCTGTTATCTGTATACCGGCTGGAATTCGAAGTCGGGCTCACAGCCCAGCAGCTAACGAAAGCTCCTCTGCTACTTGATCACCGAGACCTTCGACTGCGATCGCTAGAAGCGTGTCGTCGCCAGCGACGGTTCCAAGGACGTTCCGGAACCCCGAACGATCGAGGGCCGAGGCAACCACATGCGCAGAACCTGGCGGCGTCCGCAGAACAACAAGATCGCCGGAACGTTCGACATCGACGAGCCACTCGCCAAGTACCCGACGGAGGTGGTCCTCCGGGGCGACCTGGTCGACCGGCAACTCTGGAATGGCGTACACGGTCGTGCCTCCGGCGACTCTAACCTTGACCGCTCCCATCTCTTCTAAGTCACGCGACACGGTCGCCTGTGTCACGACGACGTCTTCCTCGGCCAACAACTCGACCAGTTCTGCCTGGTTGGAAACAGGGTGTTCGGCCAGGCCTTTACGTATTCGATGTTGGCGTTGTGATTTACTTAGTCCCATTGCTGATTACTTTCTTCGGCCACCAGCCACGCAAGGACACCGGCAGCTGCGTTCTGTCGGTGCTTTGCTTGAACCCAAACTCTGCTCTGTGGGCCATCGATAACGCTAGTCGACACTTCTTGTTCTCGGTGCGCGGGCAGACAATGCATAAATATCGCATCTGGGGCCAGCGCCAGTAGCTTGTCATCGACCATATATCCGGCCAGATCGGCTAGCCGTTGCTTTTTTTCGTCTTCCTGGCCCATTGATACCCATGTATCGGTATAGACCACGTCGGCTCCGTCGACTGCCTCCGCTGCGTCGCTACTGAGAATCGGAGTTACCCCTGCGGTTTCCAGGCGTTGCCGATCTCGCTCTGTGAGGGTGTACCCGTCAGGAGAAGCTAGCCGAACCTGGCCTCCTAACGCGCCAACGGCCAGCGCCAAGGAGACCGCGACATTGTTTGTGTCACCGACATAGGTAACGGTCTTGCCGGCCACAGAACCGAGTTCGGACCTGATCGTCATGACATCGGCTATCGCTTGAAGGGGGTGGGCGCTGTTCGACAATAGGTTCACGATTGGGACGGTATTGACCTCAGCCATCTCCACGAGGACCTCGTGGTTAAAAACTCGGGCGCAAATGGCCTGGTGGTAACAGGCGAGCGTTCGCGCTACGTCGGCTACTGATTCTCGAACTCCGATTCCTACCTCGTCGCCGGTGATATAGACCGGATGACCACCGAGTTGTTTAACGGCCATTTCGGTCGAATTCCGCGTGCGAGTCGAAGGCTTCTCAAAGATGCAGGCGACACCTTTGCCTGCCAAAGGTCTGTCCTTGTGTCCGTCCAAGCCAAGCTCGACAACATGTCTTAGCTCGTCAGAGGTCAGGTTGTCGATATCAAGAAGGTGTCTCATGATGAACCTACCGACAAATAAGTAATTGCTTCGTCAACGGTTTCTACCGCCTTGACGATGTCCGTCTCGGAAACGATCAGGGGCGGAGCGAAGCGAAGCGCAGAATCGGATACGGCGTTGATTACAAGGCCATCGTCAAGACATCGCTCGGCCACTCGCCTAGCGATTGGGGCTTCAAGTTCGGCCGCTAACAAGAGACCCAAACCTCTGACTTCGACGACCGAGTCAAGCTCTTTGAGCGCTTTCATGAGTAAGTCGCCTGCGACCGAGGCAAGCGTTGGTGCGTCGATCTCCTCCATAGTCTCCAATACTGCTACCGCAGCGGCCGTCGCCAATGGTTGGCCGCCAAACGTTGTTGCATGGTCGCCTGGTTTAAACGAGCTCGCGACATCAGCCTTGGCCCAGCAACAGCCAATGGGCATTCCGTTGCCAAGGGCTTTTGCCATTGTCACAACGTCGGGCGCGACGTCAAAGTGTTGAAAACCGAACCAACGCCCAGTTCTCGCTAGACCGGTTTGGACTTCGTCGACGATGAATAGAATTCCGTGCTCATCACAAAGCTGCCTGATGCCTGCGAAGTATTCTCGAGTTGCCGGGTTCACCCCTCCCTCTCCCTGAACCGCTTCGATAAAAATTGCGGCCGTCGATGGATCGATGACGTTAGAGATCTCTTCAAGATCCCCCCAGGGGACGTGTTTGAAACCCTCAGGCAGCGGGGCAAAGCCCTCCCATTTCGCCGGTTGGCCGGTTGCCGCCAACGTCGCCAGAGTCCGTCCATGAAAGCTCGAATAGGCGCTGACGACCGTGTGACGGCCGTGGCCGCCAAACCGTCTGGACAACTTGATGGCCGCCTCGTTGGCTTCAGCCCCCGAGTTACAAAAGAACGTTTGCCCACCAGCCGCCACGCCGTCGCCTATTAGACGATCTAGGGTCGTGGCTACGGCTGCATTGTGTTCGGTTGCGAACAGATTTGAAACATGTTGCAAACGAAGCGCTTGAGTCGAAATCGCTTCAGCGACCGCAGGGTGAGAGTGTCCTAAACTAGTGACCGCCAAACCGGAAAGGAAGTCAAGGTATTCCTTGCCGGTCGCATCCCACAACCGCACTCCTTCTCCCCGTAGAAACTGGACTGTAGGCGGACCGTAGGTCGGCATGATTGGGCATCTTGACAGTTCTGGACTTGGGTTGACGGCGACCAGGTGTTTGGAGGTCATTACTGGGCTTTCTTTGTGATCATGGTGCCAATTCCGGAATCGGTGAAAAGTTCGAGTAACAGCACGTGAGGAATTCGTCCATCGAGAAGGTGCGCTGAGGCCGCCCCGGTCTCTAAGGCGTCGATACAGGACAAGAGCTTCGGCAACATTCCGCCACCAATTTCGTCTTTGTCGAGTTTCTGTTTCAGCTCGCCGACGGTTGTCCGAGCGATGAGCGAAGTATCGTCGTCGACATCAGCCAACAGGCCAGACGTATCGGTCAGGTAGATTACTTTCTCGGCCCCAAGGGCACCTGCGATTGCTCCTGCAACAGTATCGGCGTTGATATTGTAGGACTGTCCTTTTCCGTCTGCGCCGATGGACGAAATCACCGGCGTGAGGTCTTCGGCCAGGAGTCTCTGTACGATGTTCGGGTTAACGTCGGTAATTCGACCGACAAAGCCGAGGTCAGGGTCGAGGTGTTCAGCGGTTATCAAACCACCATCCTCTCCCGAAATGCCGACTGCGTAGGCTCCATGGATGTTGATTTGTCCAACGATCTCGCGTCCAACTTTGCCGACCAGCACCATCCGAGCGACATCCAACGTTTCAGCGTCGGTAACTCGGAGACCGTCTCGAAACTCCGTCGTCTTCCCAACCTTGCCTAGGTGTTCCCCAATCTGAGGGCCACCACCGTGGACTACTACCGGTTGAAGACCAACGGAACGAAGCAGCACAATGTCTTCAGCGAAGGTGCGACTCAGGTCGGCGTCGACCATGGCATTGCCACCAAATTTTACGACCACGACAGAACCCGAAAATCGCTGGATATATGGCAAGGCTTCAATGAGAGCCTCGGTTCGCTTTTCTGGCGAGTACCCGCGTGAGTTCATCAACTCGTACCTTTGTTTTCGTCGATGTACCCTGGTGCCAAGTCGGTCGTGATGACTCTGGCTCGAGCCCTGCCCTGGCCCAAGTCAACCGTCAACACTATTCGCCGCTGTGCCATAATTTCCTTCAATCGGGCCGTATCTGGTTTACCAGGCAAGCACCCAGACGACACCGTCTGGTCGCCGTATTTGATCGTTACCGTCTCCGGGTTGAATCGCTTCGCTCGGACGCCAACCTCACTAGCAATTCGTCCCCAATACGGGTCCTGTCCGTACCAGGAACACTTGATTAATTGAGAGTTTGCAATGCCCCGAGCTACCTCGTTGGCATCAAATGGGTCAGCTGCATTGACCACTTCTACAAAGACGGTTTTCGTCGAGCCTTCGGCGTCGTCGGCCATCTTAACCGCGAGAGTCATAAGGGTTTCGTCGATTGCTCGCTGCAGCGCAGACGGTTCGACTTCACCAGCTCGACCATTGGCCAGAATAAGGACCGTGTCGTTGGTCGACTGGGCTCCGTCGACTGTGAGGCTGTTAAAGGCCGGACCAGCCCCTTGCCGTAGCATAAGCGTCGCCTGCGCCGAACCGAGCCGGGCATCGGTGGTGATCACAGCCAACATGGTGGCCATGTTCGGCTCCAGCATTGCGGCGCCTTTTGCGACGCCACCGACCGTAAACTCGGCTCCAGCCGAATCGACCTGGGTAGTGCTGTGGTATTTGGGAACCGTGTCTGTCGTCATCATTGCGATCGCCGCATCTTCCCCGCCATCGCCAGACAGCTGGTCGACCGCTTCAGTAATTCCAACCGACACCTTTTTCATAGGTAAGTTGAAACCGATGTGACCGGTCGAACAAACTAAGACCTGCTCCGACGGAGCGCCTAACAAAGCCGCCGTCTTGGCACACATAATTTTGGCGTCTGCTAGGCCGTCAGCTCCAGTCGATGCGTTAGCGTTGCCGCTGTTCAAAACGACTGCTACCGCCTGACCCTTCGAGGTTGCAAGATTTGCTTTCGAGACTGCAACGGGTGCCGCGACCAACCTATTTTGGGTAAATATTCCTCCGACGGTCACCGGTTGACGGTCTTCGGTGGCGATAACGGCTAGGTCAGCGGCTCCCGAACCTTTGATTCCCGCCGCGACTCCAGATGCGACAAAGCCAGGTACAGATGTGACACTCATGGGTAGACTCCTACGGTTGTAAGACCTGATTGTTCGGGTAACCGGAGCGCCAGGTTTGCATTTTGAATCGCCATGCCAGACGCCCCTTTCATTAGGTTGTCGAGCGATGCCATCATTATGAGCGTCCCGGTTCGTTGATCCACTCGAGCAGACATATGGACCGTGTTCGAACCAACGGTAACTTTGGTAGTCGGAAGACGGCTACTTACGACCACAAACCGCTCGCCTTCATAGAAGTTCGCTAAGACCTGCGTTGCCTCCTCCGAGGACATCGGCTTCGTGGGTTGGGCGTAGCAGGTAGCCAAAATCCCTCGACTTGCCGGAACGAGGTGCGGGGTAAACAAGACGGACACATCTACCCCAGTTCGCGCCGTTATGGCTTGTTCGATTTCGGGAGTGTGTCGGTGGGTCAAGACACCGTATGGGGCGATGTTTTCGTTAACAGTACAGAACGTTGTCGTCTCTTTAGGGGGCCTTCCTGCGCCGGAAACCCCTGTCTTAAGATCCACGATCAGTCCGTTTGGCGCAACGAGTCCTTCGTCAACAAAAGGTGTCAGCGCTAGCGTGGATGTCGCGGCGTTACAGCCGGTAGCGGCAATTAGCTCCGCTCCGATTAGGTCGTCTCGAAACAGTTCCGGGAGTCCGTATATGAATTCGGCCAGGAGTTCGGGTTGGGTGTGTTCGGACCCATACCATGTTGGGTACAAGCCAGCGTCGGCGAGCCTGAAGTCCGAACCAAGGTCGATGATGTGTTTGACCCGACCTCGCAGCTGCGGCACGACATCCATACTCAGCCCGTGAGGCAGTCCTATAAACGCGACGTCCAAACCGTCGAATGCTTCAGGGCTGAACGACTCAAATTTTTGGTCGCGGTAGTGCGCTGCCAGGCTGGGATACAGGTCGGCGATTATGGTTCCCGCTTTTGATGAACCAGTAGCAATTTTGAGGTCGAGGTTTTGGTGATCCGCGAGCAGGCGAAGAAGTTCAACCCCGGTGTAACCGGAGGCCCCCACGACCCCCACACTATAAACTACTGACGAAGACGATCCTGAGTTCATCGCATCATAATACAATCTAATTCATATTTATGCAATGATTTGTTTGTGAATGCCAGATTGTCATCCAACATCTGTAGCTTGTCTCCATGAACAATAATCTCGACGCCGCGAGAATCATCCAGTTGGACAACGTCAGCCAGCTAGAGCTCGACTCAACCAACAAGTCAGTATTTTTGGCCGCTGGATCTGCCGCAAGTTGGAGTGACCACTACCTAAAGAATTTCGGCAAAGACTTTAACAAACTAGTCTTCATCCGAGCCGGCAAGAACTATGACGTACCGAAGATAATCGATCGCGTGGCGTCGACCAGACGTAACCGCCTGGTACTCATCGGCTTCGCTATGAACGACGCCGAGGTCGAACTACTGGTTCGCAGCCAACCAGACTTGACCCATCTCGACCTCGGCCGCAACAACATTACCGACATCGGCACCGAGGCGATCGGGAAGAACTTACACCGACTTACAAAACTGGCCCTGCCCCACAACAGCATCACCGACGTAGGAGCGACCACACTCGCCGAAAGCCTTCCTAACCTGACCGAGCTCGATCTCTACGGAAACGATCTATGCGACCTCGGAGCCGAATCGATTGCCCGCAACCTTGTCGGAGTCCGTCAGCTCTACCTTGGCAACAACGACATCACCGATATCGGCGCCGAAGAAATCACTCAGCGACTACATCAACTCACCCACCTAGGACTGAGCGGAAACGAACTTTCGTCACTCACAGCCGAGAACATCGGCCAGAGCCTTTCCCATTTAACCCATCTTCATCTCAGTGGAAACGACGTCAACGATGTCGGGGCGACGGCTCTGGCTAGCGGCTTATCCGATCTGACATACCTCAGCCTAGGTAGCAATGGAATTAGCGACGTAGGCGCACAAGCGATTGCCCAGGGCTTACCCAACCTCACCCAACTGAGAATGAACAATAACAGCATCTCTAATGAGGGCGTCAAGGCGTTCGCGACCAACCTCGGAGCGCTGGGCCAGCTCCACCTCGACGCCAACAAGATCACCGACCCCGGCGTCGAAACGATAGCGTCGGACCTCGGCGCCCTGGCTCACCTCGGCCTCAACGGCAATCAAATTACCGACCTAGGGGCGAAAGCAATCGCCAACAAACTACCGAAAATGCAACGGCTTTACCTGAGCCAAAACGAAATCACAAAGGCCGGTGCTGAAACCATTGCGTACAACCTGCCGGAATTAGAACGGCTTTACTTAGGCGACAATAGCGTAACAAACCTGGGCGCCCGAGCGATAGCGCAGCACCTTCCCCGCCTAACGCATCTCGACCTCACCGGCAACGGAATCACCAACGTTGGGGTTGACGCCATGACCCACAACCTAAAAGAATTAACCCACCTACGGCTCAATCGGAACGGTATCACCAACGCTGGCGCCGAGGCCATCGCTCGTAACCTCCACGGCTTAGCAGTCCTCCACATTGACCGAAACGAGCTGACCCGACTCCCCTTCGCCCTCACGAGCCTGCACAATCTCGAAAAATTCTCGGCTACAGGCAACCCATGGGATAGCAACTTCCAAGCAGTCGTAAACCGTCAAGGCACCGACGGACTTGGACGTTGGCTACTCAACCAAAAGCAAGGTTCGACCCGATTTGGACAGGCGAAGGTTCTGGTTCTCGGAGAAGGGGCCGTCGGGAAGACAAGCCTCGTGGCACAACTCTGCCGCAAAGGTTTCGTGACTCGCCCAAGCACCCACGGCATCGAACTCGGGGTCCAAACTGAAAACCACAACAAAAAGGATTATACGCTCCGTTACTGGGACTTCGGCGGCCAAGCCCTCTACCGAATCACCCATCCGTTCTTCTTCAGCTCCGACACGGTGTACCTGGTGGCCTGGCACGGACGGGAAGGAACCGAGCGAGGAGACGTGACCGACTGGCTAGAGCGAATCAAGCTACGCGTTGGCAGTCGTTCTCGTATCCTACTTGTCGCCACCAACTGCGGCGATCACAACCCAACACCCGATATCACCCAGCTCGAAAGAGCGACCGGGGTAAAGATCGTCGGTTTCTATCCGGTAGAAAACCGGACCGGCCAAGGGATCGCAGAGCTGAGAGAAGCGATCCTCGATCAAGTATCGGAACTCGGAACCGCCGACCAGCCGTGGCCGTCTGCATACCAGAAGCTCTCAGATGCCGTCGACCGACTCGACGACCCACAAATCTCGTGGAGCGAATTTGTCGAACTCGGCAACCAAGAAGGGTTAGAAGAAGACGACTGCGAACGTACGGCAATCAAACTCTCTGTTGCTGGACGCCTAACCTACTTCAAAGACCCACAGCTGCAGGGCAAAGTTATCTTAAAGCCAGACTGGCTGACCACCGCGATCAGTTATGTCCTCAACGATTCGCAGATCTCAAACGCCGACGGCGGCCGAGTTACCCTCGAGCGTCTCCGCGAGATCTGGTCTGATCCTTCGGCACAAAGCGATGAGAAGGTACCTCCTTACATCTATCGGCGAGAAGAGGTTCCGTTCCTAGTTGAGTTGATGCAACTCTATGGCATCGCATTTAGGCCTGAACCGCCGAACGACGAGGCGCTTCTCATTGCCCAGATGGTCCCCCACGAACGCCCGGCCGAATTAGGAATACCTAATTCGCACCTCTCCTACAGGACCCGACGTCTTCGATGTGACCTGGGGAATAAGGCTAGTCGCCTTGGCCTCATCCCAGGTTTGACGGCCAGAAACCACGCCCACACCACCGGCGCCTGGTGGCGGAACGGGCTTGTCCTGAACAATCCTGAACAAGATGCTTGGGCATTGTTTGAACGGCTCAATCAGTCGACTATCGAACTTACGGTCTGGGCCCAGCGGCCATCGGCATACTATGCCGCGCTCCGATCGAGCCTAGAAGCCCGACTCGACGAATGGGTTGGCATGAACCCGACATACCATGTGATGTGTCCGACCGTCGACCAGTCAAGCGGCTTGTGTCCTGGACACTGGAACTATGAGGAGCTATCGACCGAGCTCGACCACCGGGGCGACGTCGAAAAGTTCTGCTCTAAATGCCGGAGGCTAACCACAATCGGCGAATTGCTGGTCGACGTTCCAAGTTCGACCGTGGCTGAAGACATCAGGAAAATCGTCGAAGAAGTCAAAGATACAGCCGAAGGCGTCCATGAACTCAGAGGCGGGCAACTCGACCTGTTGGAGACGATGCACGAATTTCAGTCGGATCAATACACCTTTTTCTCCGCTGTCTTACAAATCTTGGATACCGAAGTCCGTGATACTCCACGCCTCGTCACCATTACACCGAAAGACCAGACATCTCTCGACCCGAGAGGTTGGATCGCCGAAACCTGGAACCTTCAGTTCTGGTGTGAACATATCGACCAACCTCACCCCTGCGGGCAGCCGTATGAGTTCAAGAAAGACCGGGACTGGTTCAAGAGATGCAGCCCGTACCTCAAGTTCGTGTCAGCGGCCTTGAAACTAACCCCGATTGCCCGTCAGGCGCTGTCGTTGAGCGAAGCGCTCGCCACCATGTATCCATTGTCGATCCCCTACAGTGAAGAAGACCTCGCGATGGTGCGCACGTCGATTCAAGCGACCGAGTCGATAGCAGAAGTAGTCACCATCGACCTGGACAGGCATTCGACCAACCTCGAAGACCGACTTGACCTACAAGCCGAATTCAACTCGCCATCGCTGCGGGTCTTACGTGAACTGATCCATGACATTGGCGCCTATCCAGAACTCGGTGGTTTACGGCGTACAAAGATCTCCCCAACCACCCAATCATCAAACACAAACAAGTCCTCTGCGACCAGTGACGGCATGCCGCGATGGATATGTGCCGACCACTACCACCTTTACTAACCAAGGCGCCCAATCGAACCGCTATTCTCGGGCATAACCCGCTAGGCACGACTCGAATAAGCGGCTAGACGTTACGGAAAGATTGCAGAGGGTACGCGATTCTTGTCGCAGTATCGCCCAGAAACAAGGCGAAAACCCCCGCATCAAGCCAATTGAGGCCATCACCGTAACAAAATTGTAAGCGTCACGTTGCGTGGCGCGACCGACTTCATATTCCAAGTATCAGCTCTATCCATGGGTCATTTTACAGGCTCAGATTTGGCAAATTCGAACACGCTACGCGGTCATGATCGGATACCCTGAACTAACCACTTGCATTGTTGTAATTACGGCGCTGTAATTAGAAGTCCTGCGGCGCTCGCGTCTTTGTAGGCGGCTCGCTTGTGCACTACTGGCGGCAACGCAAACCTGACTTTACTCGACCTTTACTTTAGGTGAACCTTTCTATGACTATTACCGAAGATGGCGCTTCCACGACCTCACTCAGCGCACCCAGTCATGCACAGAGCGAGACTACCGGCACTGAAATGCGCGTCAAGAAACGCAACGGTGCTCTTGAACCCGTGGACCTCAACAAGATCGTCAATGCGGTAGCACGATGCTCAGAAGGTCTTCTGAACGTCGACCCAATGCGCGTCGCTACTCGGACGATTTCGGCACTAGCAGATGGGGCCACCACTCGAGAGCTAGACGAACTGTCGATCCGAACTTCGGCTGGCTTTATTGTAGAAGAGCCGAATTACTCGAAACTGGCAGCCCGTCTTCTGTCGACCTATATCGATAAAGAAGTACGGAACCAGAACATTCCTTGGTTCTCTGAATCGATTGCGGCAGGCCATTCCGCCGACCTCATCAGTGACGAAGTGGCTGCGTTTGTCGCCGAGAATGCGCCTTCACTGAATGCCGCGATTAGTTCCGACAGAGATCGGGCGTTCGAGTTCTTTGGACTCCGAACCGTCTACGACCGCTACCTTCTACGACACCCGGAATCTCGTCAAGTTCTCGAAACCCCGCAATACTTCTTCCTTCGAGTCGCCTGTGGGCTCTCCAAAGACGCGGACGAAGCAATCAAGTTCTACGACCTGATGTCATCGCTAACCTACCTTCCGTCTAGCCCCACGCTTTTTAACTCGGGCACGACCCACGCCCAAATGTCATCGTGCTACCTCTTAGACTCCCCCGAAGATAGCCTCGAGGGCATCTACAAGCGCTATACCGACATCGCACGACTTTCAAAGTTTGCCGGCGGAATCGGCGTCGCTTGGCACCGAATTCGTGCCAAGGGTTCTCTCATTCGTGGAACAAACGGCCTCTCGTCAGGCATCGTCCCATGGCTCAAAACACTCGACTCATCAGTCGCTGCGGTCAACCAAGGCGGCCGACGTAAAGGCGCAGCATGCGTCTACCTCGAATCTTGGCACGCCGACGTCGAAGAGTTCCTCGATCTCAAAGAGAACACGGGCGACCATCAACGTCGAACCCACAACCTCAACCTCGCCAACTGGGTCCCTGACCTCTTTATGGAACGAGTTGACAAAGACTGGCAATGGTCGTTATTTGACCCAAAAAAGGTTCCTCACCTGACCGACCTTTTCGGCGAAGAGTTCCGCGAAGCCTACGAAGAAGCCGAGTCAAAGAAACTCTATGATCGTCAAGTAAGCGCTCGTGATCTTTACAGCCGGATGATGCGATCGCTCGCCCAGACCGGCAACGGTTGGATGACATTCAAAGATGCCGCTAACGAAAAATGCAATCAAACCGGCTGGAAGTCCGATGGCGATACAAGTGCCAGCGTCGTTCACCTGTCCAACCTATGCACCGAAATTATCGAGGTAACCAACCAAGACGAGACGGCTGTCTGCAACCTGGGATCTGTGAATTTAGGTTCGTTTGTAGACCCCACTACCAAGAACTTCGATTTCGAAGACCTGGCTAAAACCGTCCGCCACGTCGTTCCATTCCTCGATCGGGTAGTAGACATCAACTTCTACCCAACTGACGAAGCCGCCAACTCAAACTCGAAGTGGCGTCCGGTTGGTTTGGGACTAATGGGGCTCCAAGACGTCTTCTTCAAAATGGGTCTTGCCTTCGATTCAGCAGAAGCACGAACCCTCTCAGCTAGAATCTCCGAGGAGATCTACTACAACGCTCTCTGGGCGTCAACAGAGCTGGCGGAGGAAAATGGGGCTCATGAGAACTTTAGACTCACTCGTGCCGCCGCAGGCGACCTACAATTCGACCTTTGGGACGTAGAACCAACCGACACAGCGCGTTGGCAAAAAGTTCGGGACAGAATTGCCGAACATGGCCTCCGGAATTCGCTCCTGATCGCCATCGCCCCTACAGCTACCATCGCCTCCATCACCGGCTGTTACGAATGTATCGAACCTCAAGTATCAAATTTATTTAAGCGTGAAACACTCTCAGGTGAATTCCTCCAGATCAATCGCTACCTCGTAAACGAGCTACAAGATCGAGATCTGTGGGATGCGAAGATGATTAACGACTTAAAGGCCTCCGAAGGTTCGGTACAAGGTATCGATCGAATCCCGGCTGACTTACAAGAGATCTACCGGACCGCATGGGAAGTTCCCCAACGAGCGCTCATCGATATGGCGGCTGACCGAGGCGCATACATAGATCAAAGCCAGTCATTGAATCTATTCATAGAGTCACCAACCATTGGTAAGCTGTCGTCGATGTATATGCACGCATGGAAGTCTGGTTTGAAGACCACGTACTACCTACGCTCACGCCCAGCTACTCGCATCAACAAGACAACAACTAGTAGTGACAAGCCGGCCGAGGTTACAACATTTTCTGAAGCTGAAGCAATCGCATGCTCCCTGGAGAACCCGGAAACATGTGAGGCATGTGACTAGCCACTAACCACAAACACAGTTCAAACGAAGAGGAAGTTTGGTGGCTCTATTTGGTGCCTCCAAACTTCCACAGCAAGACGACGTAAAGGAAGTTAAGCCGATGGCATTGGTCAACGAGCCGTTTCAAAAACCAAACCCAATTGAAGGAGCTGACATGGACGATCAGCCCATCGCTAAACGAAAAAACATATTGGATCCTGGCTTTGACCTAACGCTGAGACCAATGAGGTACCCCGTTTTCTACGAGATGTATCAAGACGCCATCAAGAACACGTGGACCGTTGACGAAATCGACTTCTCTGATGACCTGGTTGACCTGCGGGTTAAGCTCATGCCCGCTGAGCAACACTTGGTTAATAGACTCGTCGCATTCTTCGCCACTGGCGACTCGATCGTAGCCAATAACCTCGTGCTCAACCTGTATCAGCACATCAACGCTCCTGAAGCTCGCATGTACCTCTCACGCCAGCTCTACGAGGAAGCACTACATGTCCAGTTTTACCTGACACTTCTCGATAACTATATTCCCGACCACGAGGAACGAGCTGAAGCATTCGCAGCGGTAGAGAACATTCCCTCCATCCGCCAAAAGGCCGAGTTCTGCTTCAAATGGATGAACTCGATCCAATCTCTCGAAGAAACAGATTCCAAAGAATCACGTAAGAAGTTTTTGCTAAATCTCATCTGTTTCGCAACCTGTATCGAAGGGCTGTTTTTCTTTGCAGCATTTGCATACGTCTATTTTTTGCGCTCCAAAGGCCTCCTCAACGGGCTTGCTTCCGGAACTAACTGGGTGTTCCGCGACGAATCATGCCATATGAACTTCGCGCTCGAAGTAGTCAATACGGTTCGGTCAGAAGAGCCCGACCTATTTGATGCCGAATTGTCAGCTCAGATAGAAGAGATGATTCGAGAAGCCGTCGAATGTGAATACCAGTTCGCAGCCGACGTGCTGACTGAAGGTGTACAAGGCATGAGCTTGGCCGACACTCGCGAGTACCTTCAATATGTGGCGGATCAACGTCTCCGCCAATTAGGCATGTCAACCATCTACGGTTCGAAAAACCCATTCGACTTCATGGAACTACAGGACGTACAAGAACTAACCAACTTCTTCGAACGAACCGTTTCGGCCTATCAAACCGGAGTCGAGGGAAGCGTTAACTTCGACGAAGAGTTCTAGCTCGTATCACGAAAGAACGAAGGCACCCCAAGGTACCTTGCAAGTAGAGTTAGCGGCTGTCGAGCACACACTCACAGCCGCTTACTCGCGTTTTGAGTGAACAGTCGACCCCAACAACCCGTTAGTGGGTCCGCGAAGGTTAGATCAGCTCTGAGGCTGCCTCGGCTTCGGACAGCTGTTGATCGACTATTTCTAAGCCGGCCACCCAGAACTTCGGGTCAGCCAAATCGCAATGGACGATAGCTGCCAAACTCTCGGGCGGCATCGAACCACCGGCGCTGAGCAGTTCAAGATAAGCGGGAACAAACTCGTCACCACTCTTTTCGAACTGAGCATACACCGACAGGGCAAGAAGCTGGCCGTAGGCGTAAGCGTAGACGTACCCGGGTGTTCCGATGAAGTGTGGAATATATGACCACCACGACGCGTAATTCTCAGTGAGATCTACCGAATCTCCAACCATCTCTCGCTGAGACCGCATCCAGAACTCACCAAACTGCTCCACCGCAATCTCGCCCTCGTTTCGGCGACTGGTATGACACATGTCCTCGAACCGGTTCATGGCTACCTGACGAAACACGGTCGCAATCGAATCATCGACGGTCGAAGCGAGCAGCGAGAACTTCTCCAACGGGTCGTCCATCTGACTAACCAGACGCTTGTTGGTTACCGTCTCCCCAAACACCGAAGCGGTTTCAGCCAGCGTAAGCGGCGTGCTGTGATGGAAGATTCCTTGCTTACGGGACAGGTAAGCATGAGCGCCATGCCCTAATTCGTGAGCCAAAGTAAGAACATCACGGTGACGACCAGTCCAGTTCAATAATACGTATGGGTGGTGCGAAGGCACTGTATAGGCACAGAAGGCACCAGGTTGCTTGCCTGGGCGGATCGGAGCGTCAATCCACCCATTGTCGATAAATTCGCCAACGACATCAGCCAGTTCCGGCGAGAACGAATTGTATGCATCGCGAACAATTTCGGTTGCCTCAGTCCAACCAACCTTTGTATCACTGCTAGCTATCGGCGCCATCCGGTCGTAGTCAGCCAAAATGTCCATTTTGAGAACTTTGGCCTTGAGTTTGTACCATCGCTGCGGAATGTCATAGCGAGAAACAACCGCTTCCATCAGCGCATTGACCGACTCGTCGCTTGCTTCGTTGGATAGGTTCCTACTGGACAGCCAGGTATCGAACCCGCGTAACCGGTCATCAACCGACTTATCTAACAGCAGGGTGTTGTAAATAAACGCTCGGTTCTTCAGGCCTGGTTCAAGACCGTCAGTCACAGCTTGGGATGCTTTAACCCGTAGTTCCCGTTCGGGGCTTTGCAGCGCTGACAGGCCTTCCTCTAACGAAACGGTTTCGCCTTCGACCATCGGTGACTCGAGTCTGATAGCCGACGTCTGTTCGTTGAACATTCGAACCCACGCGTTCGCGCCGCTGACCGAGGTTTCGATCAGAATCTTCTCCTCCGACTCAGTGAGAAGATATGGACGATTACGTCGAAGATTTGCCAAGTAATGACGGCAGAAATCTAAACTTTCGTGCTGCACGACTTCAGCGACATGGTCATCGTCGGCTGCGGCAAACTCAAGCTCGACGAAGACGAGGCCCGTGCTTAGGACAGTAGCCTGCTCCTGAATCCGCTGCATTTCGGCCGCCCGCTCGGCGTCACCCATGTTCTCAGAGAACTTCAACATGCCATAGTGGCCAGCCCGGCTCACCAGTTCATTGATCTTGCCGAGCTTAGTCATAAGTTCTGCAAGACCTGGTGCATCTAACGTCGCCACCTTGCCGCGAAAGCTCTCGATGCCATCGGCAATTTCTTGAGCTTCAGCAAGCAACGTTTCGGCTGAGCCAGCGTCGGAGACCAAGGTTTCGAGGTCCCACGTAACGTCGGAGGCGGTTAAATCTGTGTCGGAGGCTGTCATAGTTCCAACTATGCCCTACTCCAGCGCAAATGGCTATTTGATAAGCGATTTGATTGTAAAGGAGGTCCGGTTCGTTATCGAAGTTCCGCTTTATAGCTCTTTGTCACCGCGTCAATGCAAGCTGAGCGAATCTTCGCAACCTCAGCCTCCGTTAACGTTCGATCAGCGGCTTGAAGCCTTAAGTTAAAGGCCAACGATCGGAAGTCGGAACCAAGTTCTTCGCTGCGGAATACGTCGAACAACTCAACCGACTGAACGATTCCCTTACCGGCCTTCTTGATCGCCCGGGCCAGGTCGACCGCTGACACCTCGATCGGAGTTACGAATGCCAGGTCGAGGTCGCTCGAAGGGAACCTTGAGATCTTCGAGTACTTTTGGATCGACGTCATAGCAGCCAATAAGGTCTCGGTATGTAAATTGAGCCACAAGGCTCGGCCCGAAATATCAAACGCCTCCAAAACGCCCGGATCGATCTCGCCGACTGCGCCAATTACCTTTCCACGAAAAGTGACGGTGGCGCTTCGATTAGGGTGAAGGCCTTCGACCGCCTCGTTCTTGATCGTCAAGTCTCGCAAGCCCAGCCTTGCCGCAACGTCGTATAGCAGCCGGACCGCATATTCAGCTGCCTTGTCAGAAGGTGCGTAACCGCTGGCGATTGCCGAGATGACCTCGGGCTCGGACGGTAGTTCATCATCGCCAGGAATAAAAACCTTCCCGACCTCATAGAGCTTCACCGCATCTATCCGGTGCGTCTGATTGTAGGCAACGGCCTTTAGCAGGCCAGGCAACAGCGTAGGCCGCAAGATTGACTCCTCGGCGACCAACGGGTAAGTGATCGAAATGCCATCGGCTGAGCTTCCGATTTTCTCTAGATCAGCTGGAGCGATAAAGGGCATCGGCATCGCTTCGGAGTAGCCGTTGGTGAGAAATGCACCACGAAGCCGGCGACGGTTTCGCTGTGTCGGCGACAATTCGCCAGCTTGAGTCGGTGTCGGAATGCGTACTCCAGAGGCAGCGTAACCATTGTGACGTCCAATCTCTTCGATGATATCCTCTTCGATTCTGGCGTCTGGACGCCAGGTCGGGACGATGACCGTCAACGTTCCGTCGCTATTGTCGGTGGTGCTGAATCCGATCGGCTCAAGAATCTTTACCACTGACGAAACATCGAGATCCAGGTTGAGAATCAGGTTCACTCGGTCGAGGCGTAGCGTAACCGGCTCAATCGGCTTACGGTCGCCGTCTACGACAACCGAGCCCTTCGCGACGGTCGCTCCGCAGATTTCGACTGCCAGTTCAGCAAATCGATCGAGCGCCAGTTCGATGCCCATTGGGTCAACGCCTCGTTCGAACCGAGTTGAGGCTTCAGACCGCAGCGCTAACCGACGGGTCGTCCATGCGACAGGCATACGGTCCCAGACCGCAGCCTCGACCACGACGTTGGTCGTTGCGTTGCTAATTTCGGTCGACTGACCACCCATTACGCCTGCAAGACCAATCGCCTGACCGTTAGCATTCGCGATGACGCCATCGGCCTCGATCAACGATCTTGTGGAATCATCGAGCGTGACGAGCTGTTCGCCATCGCTTGCTCGGCGAACCACTAAGGCTCCATCAGGAACCTTGTCGAGATCGTAGGAGTGGTTGGGTTGGCCCAACTCGAGCATCACATAATTTGAAATATCTACAATGGCGTTGATTGGACGCATTCCCGCAGCGTCTAACCGCTGCTGCATCCAGTCAGGAGACTCCCCTACCTGTACGTCTCTAAGTACTCGCACGCCAAACCGAGGACAAACTACAGGGTCCTCAATAGTTATTGAGGCTACTGAATCGGTGGTCTCGGTCAACTCTTCGAACTTCGGCGTCCTCTGAGTAAACGGAACGTTAAGACGAGCGGCCAGGTCTCGAGTGACCCCTGATATGGATAGAGCATCTGGCCTGTTACCTTCGATATCAAGGTCGAAGAGTACATCCGTCGGTTGGTCGAGCGCTTCAGCCAGCGGCTGGCCGACAACAAACGAAGCATCAAGGATCATGATGCCATCTTCTTTTGTTCCTGGAAGGTCAATTTCGATCGCAGCGCACAGCATGCCATTGGACAATTCGCCCCGCATCTTGCGCTGGGCGATCTCCATACCGTTCGGCATCGTCATACCGATGGTGGCCAAGGGAACCAGGTCGCCAACCGACATGTTGAAGGCTCCACAACAAATCTGGAGCGGTTCACCGTCGCCAGCATCGACCTGGACCAGTTGGATTCGATCAGCTTTCGGATGTGGAGCTAATTCAAGAACTTTGGCAACCACGACCCCATCCAGGGCCGCTCCAACGACGCTCGTTTTTTCAACCACCATGCCCAAATCGGTTAGGTGACGAGCTATCTCTTCTGGCTCGCCAGTGATTGGGGCGAACTCTTGCATCCACGACAGGAGGACTTTCACAGATCTAACACTTTCACACAGACTGGCTGTCAACAACCAGCAAAGAACGGACTAGGGCAAAGAGGGCGGCTCAGAACTGGCTGAGAAACCGCATATCGTTGTTGTAAAGTTCGCGAAGATCATCAACGCCGAACTTCATCAACGCCAAGCGGTCGATGCCAAACCCAAAAGCAAACGCTGTCCAGGTTTCGGGGTCAACACCGCCAGCTCGTAATACGTTTGGGTGAACCATTCCACACCCACCGAGTTCGAGCCATGACCCGTCCGGGCGTTGGATATCGAACTCGGCGGACGGCTCGGTGAACGGAAAGTAGTTTGGTCTCAGGCGAGATTTGAAGCCTGGACCAAAGTAGTTGAGGGTGAATGCCTCGATCGTCCCGGCAAGGTCGGCTAAAGAAATGCCCTTATCGATGACGAGCCCTTCGATTTGATGGAAGACGGGCATGTGTGTAGCGTCCGCGGTGTCGCGTCTGTAGACGCGACCGGGAGCGATGATGTATATGGGTGGCTCCTGGCTCAACATTGTGCGGACCTGTACCGGAGAGGTGTGCGCACGAAGCAACGTCGATCCCGCCTTGCCGTAGTCAACGTACATCGAGTCGAATCCGTCACGCGCCGGGTGCCCGGGTGGGATGTTCAACGCGTCGAAGTTATGCCAATCGGTTTCAACCTCAGGACCTTCAGCAACCCGGTAGCCCATGCCGACGAAGGTATCTTCGAGTGCTTCCCAGGCTTGGGTTACGATATGGGCGTGACCGACAGACGTTGTTGTTGGGACTTCGGTCAGGTCCAACCGCTCTGCTTCGAGCTGTTCTCGACGTTCGGCGGCCGCTAGTAAGGCTCGCCTATCGCCCATAACGGTCAAGATACGGGTACGCGTATCGTTGACGGCGCGTCCAGCATCTTTGCGTTGTTGGGGTTCTAACGAACCGAGCCGCTTTTTCGCTGCGTTGAGCGGAGCAGACTTGCCGAGCAGCGAAGTCGATAAAGCGTCAAGCTCTGTGGTGGTAGCGGTCGAATCGATTTCGGCGACCGCCTCGGACTCTATTTTCTTTAGATCTTCAAGCATAAGAATTCATGTTCTACTGTAGTTCGAAACCCTAACATCGGACGGTCTTAACCAAGTCTTCGCCTAACCCAAATGAGGCTAACCCTGTCGGCTTCTGCGTTGCCGCAGCGCTTCGAAGCACAATACCGCGCCCGCCGTCGCGGCGTTGAGAGACTCTGTCGGGCCGTCTAATTCGATCGTTATTTGTTGGTTGCAAGCCGATAAGGCCTCACTCGACAGGCCATGAGCCTCGTTACCAATGACTATCGCCGCTTCGGTTAGGTCTACCGATTCGTAACCCGAAGCTGCAGCGGATAGTACAGTAGCCGCAACCAAACGGCCCTGACCGGCAAGGCCACCTAGTGTCTCGACTACTTCGGACAGGACTAATGTCGGCAACCTGAAGATCGAACCGGCCGCCGCCCGAACAACCTTCGGGCTCCACACGTCGGCCGATGTTCCAGCGACGATCACGCCACCACACCCCGAGGCTTCAGCTGTTCGAGCCAACGTCCCTACATTGCCAGGATCTCGCACATCGACCAAAACCAGAACAGGCCTATCTCGGTCGATATCGGCGAGGTCGTATTGTGGCTGGACGGCTATGGCGGCAACCGGACGTGGGCTCACCGTGTCGAGAGCGGCGATCAAGCTGTGGGCTTGACAAAAACGAATCGGAGTATCTTCCCGGCGCGCGGCAGCCAAAATCTCGTTGAACTCGGATGCGTCCTCGTTCGATTCCAGACCGACGAAGACATCCGATACTTCAAGCCCAGCGGCTAAGACTTCGGCCACCAGCGTCGGACCTTCCACGACGAAGACCCGCTCAGCTGAGCGGGTCTTTCGTTGTCGAACCAACTTTCTCAAGCGTTTGAGGTGATGGTTCTTACTCGATAAAAGTTCGTTCACTGA
>CAZKEM010000044.1:0-20684 GCA_964551835.1 uncultured Acidimicrobiaceae bacterium
CTCGACGTCAACTTCTTGAACGTTTGGCGCGTAAACTCTTGGGCTCGAGTCGCCGCCATGTAATAGAACGGGAGCGCCAACAAGACTAAGAACGTCGACGACAGCAGACCGACGACGATGGTCATTCCGAGGGCTTCCCAGAACGGGTCGCTTAACGCGAGGGGCAAAATTCCAGCGATCGTTGTCAGTGTAGTAGCCACCAGAGGCCGGAACCGTCGCCGGATCGCGTTCTGAATAGCCGTCCGAGCATCATGGCCTAGCTTCCGCTCCTGATTAGCGAAGTCAGTGAGCAAGATGGTGTTGTTCACCGCAATGCCAATGAGTCCTATTAGACCCAACATCACGAAGAAGCTCAGAATGTTACCGGTCGCTAGAAGGCCTCCGAAGACGCCATAGAACGAGAATGGAATAGCAAGAAAAACAAGAAGCCATTGGATCGCAGACCGGAACTGAATAACCAACAAAATCAACATCATGATAAGGGCGCCGCCAAAGGCGTATGGAAGCGAGTCGAACGACTCTTGGTTGTCCGTTTCGAACCCGAAGTCAAACCCAAAAGCGTCCTCGTTCAATCCAAGCGCCTTCAACTCGCCCGCAGGAAAGTTCTTTTCAAGAAAGTCCTGCGTTGCTTGGGTTGCCGCCGTAGTCGCATCACTGTCGAATTTGGCCCTAATCTCGACCAAACGGAGACCGTCGGTTCGGGCAACCGTCGTAGTGTAATCGACCTTGGTGTCGGTGACGGTGATAGTCTCGGCATCGTTTTCTTGAACCACGGCGCCATTGAGATCTGCCGCGATCTGTTTTGCGGCTGGAATGAGGGTCGCTAAGTCTTCGCCATAAACCTGAGCTCGGAAGGGGAATAACTCTTCAGGTGGCCCTGCTGACTGTTGGGTGAAGACAACGCCTGGACCAGCTTCGGTGGCAGTCGCTGCAGCCACAGGGCTGAGTTTGTCAGCGATAAGTTCGTTCGCAGAGTCCCTGGTGCCAATTGGCGTCAGCGTCATCACACGAGGAGTGGTCTCTAGCTGTGGGTAAGCGTAGTAGAGCTCTTCAAGGTCGTCGCCGAGGGCGTCGACGGCCGCCTGGTTTGTTTTGAGGGTCAGCTGTTCTGTCTCGGCCAGTGGCGTGGTTGGAGCGACCTGGTAGTTGGCATTGATCTGAATCGAGTCATTCGTAGATGGAAAGATGTCGAATCCAACCTTCGGCGCGAAAATTTGGAGGCCGATCATCACAAACCCAATGCTGAACAGCACGCTGGCCAAGCCAACTGCCATTCCAGGCTTGCCCCGTACCCCTACTGGGGCGGCGACTGCCTTAGCGAGTTTGTCTTGGATCTTCTGAAGAGGTCCGAGGCTTGGTTTAGCGTTGAGGACTAGGAATCGGCTCGCGACAGGGATAAATACTAGCGAAAGAATCAGAGATACTGCCAACGAGATCATCACTGTTATAGGCAGGATGCGGATGAAGCTGCCCAGAATGCCGGTGATGAAAAGCATTGGAGCGAACACCAGGATCGTTGTCAGTGTGCCGGAAACGCTGGCGGCACCGACTCGGTTAATCGCCTTCTTGATTACCTCGCGAGGGGGGTCGCCGTCCTCGCGGAACGAGACTATTGCCTCCGTAATCACGATTGCGTCGTCAACAAATAGGCCAAGAGCGAGAATAATTCCGAAAAGTGAAATCGTATTGAGCGAGATCCCGACAAGGTATAGAAGACCAACCGTCGTCGACAGAACCGAGAAAATAAATAGCCCGGTGATAATCGAAGCCCGCCACGAAATAAGAAGCAACGCGATAATCGACACGGCAACTATTCCGGTCAGAACGTTGCTTTCGAGGGATCCGATCTGTTGGCGTATTTGGGTAGCGAAGTCAAACGCAACCATCGACCCAAAATCAGCGCCTAGGGTTTGGTCGTTATCGAGGGCACTGAGAACAGTGTCAGTCGCATCGCGAACTTCTAGGTTGTCGACCCCGCCGGCAGCGACCACACCGACGGTGACAGCTGGCCGGACTTCAGCGGTGCCGTCGTCGCCCTTGACCGCAATTTGGTTGAACGAAACCTGTTCCTGTTGCTCTTCGCCCGTCGCCGGGTCGATTCCGCGCCGAATGAGAGGAACCACCGTTGCTCGTTTGATGTCTGGGTTTGCCTCTAAGCTCGGCAACGCCAGTTCGGCGGCGTCTTCGAGCTCCTCGGCGGTTGCACCGATTTGGCCGTAGACGCCAACGAGTAGATCAAACTCTTCCAGCAGTTTGGATGCGTCGATCGTCCGGACTTCGAGCTCAGCTTGTTCGGGGAGAGTAAGACCGTCAAGAGTGTTTTGGATGGAGATTGCCCCTTCGGCTGGGTCGGCGCCACCTTCGAACTCGGTGACGATCACAATGCCGTTGTCCCGAGCAAACGTTTGCACTTCTTTGACACCTTCGCTACGCAAAATTGCGTCAGTGATAGGTTGCGAAAGTTCCTTGTCAACAATCTCGGCGTCACCAACAAAATACTGTCCATTAACGACAACGATCGGAACCTGAACCGATGGAAAACCTTCTCTTGGTAACAAGACCGTGTAAGACAAGACCCCAAACGCCAGCAAAGCTACCCAGATGCCGGCAGTGAATTTTGGTCGAGCGGCGAAAATGTCTACGAATTTTGCTAACACTGTTGTCCACCTAATTCTGAATTGTGCTGACCTAGTCGGTCGTTTGTGTTGGTTGTTTATTCCGAACGGAACTCAACGTAGTTTGTCGGTAACGATGTTGGAGGATCGGAACGCTGGAACATTCGTGACCTCAAGCGGTAGGTTCGCAATCGACCGGGGTCACTGTAATTAACTCGCTGCCAGCGTACCAGGGAACGGAGTAGGGTCACCGGGTTTCGGTACTTGCGGCTTAGACCACGCGAGTTGCCCACAAATAGTCGCCGCTATTTCGTTCCATTGTTCAGGGTTCCAGCCATTTGCCACTTCAAGAAACCCGTCCGATCGGATGTGGATCAAGGCAGGTAACTGCTCAAGGCCCAGCTCGGAGACGAGCTTGCGTTCGGGGTCCGGGAATGTTAGGAACTTCTCTTCCCACGGCCCAAGGAATGTGCGGCAACCCTCGGCATCGGCTGTGGCGATCCAGCCAACCCGGATGTCAGCAGGCGAGAAATGATGCAACAGGTCGCCTGCTGCTTCGAGTATCCACGAACTCTCGTTGGTGTACGGATCAAGGGCAACTAAAAAAAATGGATAGGAAGTTAACCAGTCACGGAGAGGGTAGCTGTTGCCGTTGATTGAACTAAATGAGGTATCAGGGGAAACTTGAGACACACTTGGGAGGCTAGCGCAGCGGCACACAATCATGGCCGAGGCAGTTAGCTTAGAGATGAGTTTGAAACTTCATACGACGAATGTTACAGAACAGGGCGAGATGAAAAGGCAAGACAAGGCAGACAGAATCGGTGAAACTCTCGACTCTCTGTACCCCGACCCTCCCATTCCGTTGGACCATGATGGGCCGTTTACGCTCTTGGTGGCGGTCGCATTGTCGGCACAGACAACCGACAAGAAGGTCAACGAGGTTACGCCAGCCCTGTTCAACGTGGCGGACACTCCCGAGAAAATGGCAGCACTTTCACCTG
This sequence comes from uncultured Acidimicrobiaceae bacterium, assembly GCA_964551835.1. GTDB lineage: Bacteria > Actinomycetota > Acidimicrobiia > Acidimicrobiales > SZUA-35 > JAHDCC01. The sequence continues at coordinate 3,620 of CAZKEM010000044.1, forward strand.
AAACGATCCTGGGGTACATCAAGCAACTGGGTTTAGCGCCAACGAAAGCTCGTAATCTGTCGAATATGGCTCACCAGATCGCCGAAGCTGGGGGAGAGGTTCGGGCGGACTGGGACTTTCTGGAGTCGCTACCGGGAGTAGGCCATAAGACCGCTAGCGTTGTTATGGCTCAGTCGTTCGATGTTCCGTCGTTTCCCGTGGACACCCATATTCATCGCTTGGCCGCTCGTTGGGGTCTGTCTAATGACACAACTGTCCAACGAACAGAAAAAGACCTGAAAGCGGTATTTCCGAAAGATACCTGGAATCGGCGGCACCTGCAGATCATCTATTTCGGTCGACAATATTGCCCGGCCCGAGGCCATGACCTGTGGACTTGTCAGATCTGTTCGTGGGCGTCGACGAAGAAACGGAAACAAGCCGAACAAAAGCGTTAACAGTCGACTAATGGAAATGTAGGTGAGGCTTTAGGCACACGAGACTCTTCTCACAGATCAGAGGCGTCGTACTAGCGGAGAATATAAAGTCAGACTTTCGCCTGCGGACCGCAACTAGTTGAGGAAGTAGTAACCGATGCTCTCAGTTGAATTCTTTGGAGTTCGAGGTTCGACGCCTAGCTGTGACCCAGAAATAATCGGTTTCGGCGGAAACACCTCTTGCGTGTTGGTTTCGGTTCCCGATGAGGACCCGATTGTCCTTGATCTTGGGACCGGACTCCGTTCCCTCGGCCTGAACCTAACGGCCAAAGCGGACATTGCTCAATCAGAACCAATGGCCGTTACCGCCTTGCTAACTCATCTTCACTGGGACCATGTTCAAGGGCTGCCGTTCTTCGCCCCAATTCTTCGAGATGACTTCGAAATGACCATTGTTGGCCCGCCGCAAGTCGGGTCGGGTCTTGAAAGGGCTATTCGCGAGTTCATGTGCCCCCCATTGTTTCCTGTAAGCATCGACGCGTTGCCGAGTCAGCTCAATTTTGTTGAGTCGACGAATCGAACGTTTTCGGTTGGTTCTGCGACAATTACAGCTTTCCCAGTACCTCATGTGGGGGCAACCAATGGGTATCGAATCGATGTCGGAATGGCGTCGGTGGCGTATCTACCGGATCATCAGCAACCGACGTTGGACCCGACCGTCGTACCTGAAGATGTTGTGCGTAACTGCCTTGGAGTCGACTTGTTGATCCATGACTCTCAGTATTCAGCTTCAGAGTTTGCTTCGCGGTCTGATTGGGGTCATTGCACCGCTGAGTTCGCGGTTGCTATGGCCAAAGAATGCAAGGCGAAACGACTTGTCCTTTTCCACCATGACCCTTCACACGACGACCGGTGGATCGAGGCGTCGGTTCGACGAGCCCAAAATATTGCACCCGAAGGTCTGACTGTTCTGGGTGCATCCGAGGGGCTTTCTGTGACCTCCGGGTTGTCGTCGGTGTTGACCCAGTCTGGCGCAATATAGTTCTCGGACAGTTTGGCAAGGGTCATACGAACCATTGGTGGCGTCAGTTCGTCCTACAGGGAAACGACGGCGAACTGGTTCACTGAAAGAGGTGCGGGAGGATCGTCTACAGTCCCGATTGGTTTGGTGACATGATTCAACAGTCGACAAGTGTTGAGCTGACAAAATTGCCGGTGGCGGCTGATAATTCGACGAGTGAACGGCGTGTTGAATGGTCGCCGTTTTGGGCAGGTGTAACGGTTCTCGCACTATTCGCTTTAGCGATTTGGGCGCGAAGTGGGTTAGTTCTGCTGGCCTTCTTGGGCGTCATCGTTCTCGCTCACGAGGGCGGTCACCTCCTGGCTGCCCGGCGATCCGGCATGAAGCCCACGGAGTACTTCTGGGGCTTCGGTCCAGAAATCGTAGCATTCGATCACAACGGCTGCCGGTACGGAATCAAGGCTGTATTGGCCGGCGGCTACGTCAAGATACACGGGATGACGCCAACCTCTGAACTGCCGGAAGGGTTCGCCGAGTCAGGCAGCTATCGAGCAGCAAGTCATCGGGGACGCCTCTTTACAATCTTGGCTGGACCAGGAGTCAACTTGGTGATGGCGGTCGTGGCATTCGCAGCGGCGCTCATGCTCCAGGGAGCGACCCCCTTCGTTGCCTTGCGACAAGGTTTGGACATGGTGGCGTCGCTAACCGCTGGGACCATTGAGGGGCTGTGGGTGTTCTTCACCAGTCTCGGAGCTTATGCAGAAACAGTTCTTGGCCAGACAGACGTGGCCGACGCTCCAGTGCGATTCATGTCTCCGGTTGCACAAGCCGAGGTCAGCAACTTCGCGATCGAGTCAGGAATGGCGACGTCGCTTCGGTGGTTTGCTATCTTGTCGTGTGCGATCGGCATCGTGAATTTGATACCCCTGCCTCCTCTCGACGGTGCCCACGCCGTCGTGGCCTTCGTGGAAGGCGTTTGGCAACGGCTGCGCGGCGACCGGACTCGACAGGTCAACGTCGCCAAGTTGGCTCCACTAGCTTGGCTTACATTGGGTGTGTTAGTTATGATCTCGGTTTCGGCCCTAGTCATCGATATTCGGGAGTTGGCCCGATAACGCATCTGGGGCGGAGTGTTGTGAATAACGGCCACCGAGGCCCGTGTGGCGGTTACCACCTCCGATACGACTTGAGGTCCGATTAATTCAGTAGACTTGACTCGTGGTACTGAAGTCATTTTTGTTAGTATCAACTGTTCAACCCTTCTCAACTATCGGAGTTGGTCTATGACCGTTACCCCCGACAATCTCGATCTTGATCGGTACAAGCTTGGCTGGAGCGACCAAGAGGACTACGTCTACAAACCTAAACGTGGTTTGAACGAGGAAATCCTCCGCGAGATGTCGTGGATGAAGGGTGAGCCCGATTGGATGTTTAACAAGCGACTGAAGTCGTACCTCCACTTCAAAGAACGCGATATGCCCAACTGGGGCGGCGATATGTCAGAGATTTTCTTTGACGACATTTTCTACTACATCAAGCCGACAGACGGTCAGGTCGACGACTGGAACGATCTGCCGGACGCCATCAAAGACACCTACGAGAAGTTGGGCATTCCGGAAGCGGAACGTAAATATCTAGCGGGCGTTACAGCCCAGTACGAAAGCGAAGTTGTCTTTCACCGCAACCGGGAAGATCTCGAACGGCAAGGTGTCGTGTTTACCGATATGGATACCGCTCTTCGAGAGCATCCAGAGTTGGTCAAAAAGTACTTCGGCAAAGTCATCCCGGCCAATGACAATAAGTTCTCGGCCTTGAACACCTCTGTCTGGTCCGGCGGTTCATTTATCTATGTTCCTCCTGGGGTCGAGGTCGAAATGCCGCTCCAGGCGTATTTCAGGATCAACGCCGAAAATATGGGTCAGTTCGAACGGACCCTCATTATTGCCGATGAAGGTTCGAAAGTTCACTACATCGAGGGTTGTTCTGCTCCCGTTTATACGTCAGACTCGCTGCACTCTGCTGTAGTTGAAATTGTCGTTAAACCAAACGCCCACGTCACATATACGACGATCCAGAACTGGTCGAGTAACGTCTTTAACTTGGTCACGAAGAGAGCGATCGTTGAAGCCGAAGGCCATATGGAATGGATTGATGGCAACATCGGTAGCCGCCTGACAATGAAGTATCCAGCTGTCTGGCTGGTAGGACCCAAGGCCACTGGTGAAGTTCTTTCTGTTGCCTACGCTGGGAAAGACCAACACCAAGACACCGGAGCGAAAATGGTACACGCTGCGCCGGAAACGACTTCCAAAATTGTGTCTAAGTCGATTTCGAAAGACGGCGGCCGTTCCAGCTATCGAGGCTTGGTTCGGGTCGAAGATGGCGCGTATGGTTGCAAGAGTCATGTTCAGTGTGATGCGTTGATTCTCGACGATGATTCGGTTAGCGATACATACCCCTATATGGAGATAGGGTCCCAGGACGCTGAGATCGGTCACGAAGCGACTGTCTCTAAGGTCGCGGACGAACAAATGTTCTACTTGATGAGCCGTGGATTGACTGAAGAGCAAGCGGTCGGCATGATCGTGAACGGCTTTATCGAACCAGTCACCCGGACCCTGCCGATGGAATATGCGGTTGAGTGGAGCCGTCTTATCGAACTGCAGATGGAAGGTTCGGTCGGCTAGCCGATCTTGTATTGACTGGAAAGGCTGGCCTGCGAGGGCCAGCCTTTTTGTTATCCAGGGTCGGAACGATTACTCGCCGTCTGAGGCTTCGCCTTCTTTATCGGCGTTGGGGAGCTTGTCGGCGAGCCCAGCAACCTTGTCGCCTAGACCACCTGGGAGCTTATCTCCGTGCTGTTCTGCTAGGTCCTTTACCTTGTCGCTATGTTCCGCCGCTAGATCTTTGGCGCTTTCAGCTGCGTCCTTGGCTTTGTCGAACATTCCCATTGTTGGCTCCTTACATGTTGCCTGTTTTGTTGCAACGTCCATTCTAGAACATCTAGCTGGGCTTTGAAGAAACGGGCAAGAAAGTATTAACGCGGCGCAATATCGTTTATTCCCGACGGAGGTAAGGTTGCGGTCAGTGAGCAGCCGGTGAGTAAGTTGTGGCCGAGGTGTTCTAGAATACTTCTATGGCTATGCGTCAAGATTGTAAGTTTTACCAAAGTCGGAGTTACCCGAGTGGCGACACGATGCGCAAATGTACTCTCGATCTGGCGCCAGAGGCACCCTGGGAATGTCCGTCTGATTGCTCCGGTTATGAGCGGCGACTAGCCGACGTCAATTGGAGACATGGCTCGTTGGTTACTCCTAAAACTCCAGATGCGCCCGAAAGTGTCGGCGAAGACGACTCTGTAGCGGCGCTACTCGACGAAGCTGAGACAATTATTAATTCCGTTTCGGGTGATATGCGAGCAGCCGTAGATAGCGAGCAGGCGGCCGTTAGGCGTAAAGAGGCCAAAAGCATTAAGCGTAAACTATGGTGGCCGTTTAATCGTTGATCCGAGTTTCAGCGCGTCGTTATCGATGCTGGCAGATTCGGGCCCGAGTCGAGACTGAGATGGCCCTGGTGTCTATAGCCACCCGATACGGAACCAATAATGAGGAGAATCATATGCCCTTTAATAAGCTTCACGTGCCTGAAAACCTTGCAGTGGAAACCTGCCAAGCTATAAACGATCTCTTGCACGATTGCCTCGTGGAGATCTGCGGTTCGAGTCCCGATGACTACTTTTGTGTGATTTCACGATATGCAGCTGAGGATATGATTTTCCATCCAACCTTCCTTGGCAAGAGGGATCCAAAAGCAACGATTGTGATCGAGATAACACTTCTCTCCGGTAGATCCGACGAGCAGAAGGAAGCGCTGTTCAAGGAAGTCCGTCTGAGGCTTCAAGGAATCGACTTTAACCCGGACAATTCAATAATGTTCCTGCACGAGAACGCACCGATTGACTGGTCATTTAGTAGCGCCGGTTCGGTAAAGTCCGTGTTGGGACTGTAATTTTCGCCCAATACGGACCGCCCTCTGGTGGTACTATGTCGGAGTGACGATAACCCCCTCTAGATGGTGTTCAGTGCGGTATCGTTAATCGACGTGAATGAATTCTTTTCAGCAGACGCTACCTCGGACCTGCCGCCCGCTGACCACCGCGAGTCTGCGGCCAAAATGGCACAGTCGCTGGGTCTTCCAGATGGGTCTACTGAGGACTGGCGGTATAGCCCTATTGATGAGTTCGACCTTGAATCGGTCAAACCGGTGTTAACCCGCCCTCCAAAGGCCGAACTCGATCGAAGCGATGTTGCAGCCCATGCAAATGCCGCTCACGTAACTATCATCGACGGTTGGGTTACCAACATCGACGTTGCTCAAGATTGGGAAGGCAAAGGACTACGGGTCACGACCGTTCAGCCAGAAGCCGTCGATCTAGACGATTCCGCGACTATCTTCGACTACCTCCACCAAGCGTTCAGTCCTGAAACGTTGTTGATCGAATCCGAGCGCAATGTGGTGGTCACCGAACCCGTGGTCATCGAAACCCACCACAGCGGCGGCCCAAAAGCAGGTTTCCCGTCGGTTGTCGTGAAAGCAGGTGAGAACAGCCAACTTACGGTTATCGAACGTCAAAGCGCCGCCGAGGGCGACGGCATCACGGTCACCCGCTTGACCGAATCGGTAGCGAACGCAGCGAACCTTGGCTACATCACTATTCAAGACCTCAACGACCAGCACGTACAGGTCGCCAGACTACGGGCGTCAGTCGGAGCACAGGCCAAACTTGTTGGCGGCTACGTCTCCTTTGGCGGCAAATATGCCCGGGTGCGCACCGACGTTTCGCTTGATGGCAGGGGAGCCAACGGCGATTTGGTAGGCGCATACTATGGTGACGGAGACCAGGTCCTCGATTTTCGTACGTTCCAGCATCACCGGGCTCGAGACACCCGAAGTGACCTCTTGTTTAAGGGCTCCCTAGATGACAAATCCGGTTCGGTCTACACCGGGATGATTAACATTCACCCAGACGGCGCAGGTTCAAACGCATTTCAGACCAACCGCAATATTAAACTCAGCGAAGAAGCATGGGCCTGGTCGGTTCCGAACCTTGAAATCGAGAATAGCGATGTCCGATGCAGCCACGCAACCACCGTTAACCCAATCGATGAAGATCAGGAGTTCTACCTACAGGCGAGGGGAGTCCCTCCAGTAGAAGCAGATCGGCTGATCGTCGCCGGTTTCTTTGATGAAGCCGTCAACCGTTTACCAAACGAGGCCGCCCAAGTCGAAGCTCGCCGACTAATCGCCAACAAACTAAGCAGACGAGAAAAATGACTGAAGCCACACCAGTAGAACTCTGCCGCCTTGATGATCTTGTCTCGGGCTCCGCCAAGCGGTTTGATATCGGAGATCACCGACTTTCAGTCATTCGCCTCGGTGACGACGTTTTTGTCATCGGCGACGAATGTACCCACGCCGATTTTTCTCTTTCGGATGGCGAGGTCGATGAATCGGAACGGACCATCGAATGTCCGAAACACGGCGCCTTGTTTTCGATCGAAGATGGCGAACCTGGTTGCCTACCGGCAACGAAGGCAGTCCCCACCTATTCCGCAAAAGTTGAAGATGCAATGGTGAAGGTAGTACTTTCATGACCCCCAATCACACGCTCGAAATATCTGGTTTGGCAGCGACTGTCGCCGGTTCACAGATTCTAAATGGTGTCGACTTAACAGTCCGCTCGGGTGAAGTCCACGCCATCATGGGTCCGAACGGGTCCGGCAAGTCAACATTGTCGCATGTCTTGATGGGCAAACCAGGCTATGAAGTAACAGCTGGAACAGTCACACTCGACGGGGCTGACCTTCTCGCAATGGCCACATGGCAGCGAGCTCAAGCAGGGTTGTTCCTCGCGATGCAGTACCCAATTGAAGTTCCCGGCGTTCGTCTAACCGATGTGCTCGAAGCTAGTCTGGCGACCGACCTCTCAGCGGATGACGCGCAGTCAAAGCTAGAACAAGAAGCTGATGAACTCGGCCTTGAAGCCAAGATGCTCGACCGTGCCCTCAACGTCGATATGAGCGGCGGCGAAAAGAAGCGATACGAAACTATGCAACTATCGGTTCTTCGACCAGCGATAGCGGTCTTAGACGAACTTGACTCGGGCCTCGACGTTGACGGTCTACGAATCGCGTCGAAGCGTGTTGAGAAAGCCACCGAAGAAGACGGCCTGGGAGTATTGGTCATCACCCACTACAGTCGCCTTCTTGATGAGCTGAAGCCTGATCAGGTCCACATCCTTTCAGACGGCAAAATCGTCGACTCCGGCGGCCCGGAACTCGCAAGCACGGTCGAAGAGTCTGGCTATGGCGCCTACACCGGCGCATCTGCGTAGACTTCAGGTATGGCTACGAAGTTGACCGACCGCGAAATAGATGTTGCCATCGGGTCATTGCCTGACTGGGAGCGCGTCGGTGACGAAATGAGGGCCGAGTTCTCCTTCGCCGATTTTCGTGAAGCCTTTGGGTTTATGTCGGAAATGTCGATGTGGGCCGAAAAATTGAACCATCACCCGTCTTGGTCTAACACGTACAACCGGGTCGAGGTTGCCTTAACGACTCACGACGTAGATGGCATTAGCGAACTCGACCTGCAGTTAGCCGAAGCGATGAGTGACGCATTTAAGAAGCGAAGTTAACGGCCGGCTCACCGTAGCTTACTCCCAACTCGGTTTGCCGGAGTTGGTCAGCCCAGCGTCGGCCAGGAACGTGTATTCATTGAGTGTATCGATGACTTGGCCGTGATCGTCAAACCGAACTCTGCTGACCGAGCAGTGTTTGGGTCGAAAAAACATATCGACTTCAAGCCCAAGTAGGTGGCTCAGGTAGACGTTCTTGACGCCTCCGTGGCAAACGACAGCCACTGTTGAGCCTCTATTATCATCCAAGATCGTTTGAAGGGCGTTAACGATCCGTTCTCGGAACTGGCTTGACCGTTCGCCCCGCTCGTAGGCATCCCACTTCCGGGTCTTCCTGAACTGGTCGTGCATCTGGGCGAATTCAAGCAATCCGAGGGTCTCGACCGCTGACACATCTTGAGGGAGCTCGTTGAACATTCGAATCTCTTCGAGTTCTTCGATTTCTATAACGTCGAAAGGGTAGTGGCCTGCGATTGCGGCCGCGGTGTCTCTTGCCCGTTCAAGCTTAGATGAATAGATAACGTCAACTTTTGTGTCGGCCAGGTAGCCGGCAACGGCCGCCGCTTGGCGGTGTCCAAGGTCGGACAATGGCGGGTCAACCCACTCGCCAACTGGAGCAAGGCGATCTGGCCAGACTTGCTCGCCGTGGCGAACCAGTAGGAGTTGGCCCGCATCGGGGCTTTGGGACATGAAGATTGCGTTGTCGATTTGCTTTGAAGTCACGCCCTTCAGTAAAGCAGACTGGCGGTGGTTCGGCATGGTCGCGCCAAGCCGAACCCGAACGCCTCGGGTGGCATCGCGATTCTCGCCCGGAGGTCTCTAGCCTTGGTTGGCTTCGTTTAGTTCCGCAAATGCCTGGTTCAGTGTATTCCAACCCAACGTGGCGCATTTGATGCGAACAGGGAACTTTACGACGCCCCTCAACGCCTCAAGATCACCGAGCTTTAGTTCAGCGGTCGCTACGGAAGTCTTGTCGTCATCGTCATGGTCGAGGCTTGATTCGTGAATCGACATCATCGACTTAAAGGCCGCCGTCACTTGTTCGGCTTCCTCGATCGTTTTGCCCTTAACGGCGGCTGACATCATCGAAGCTGAAGATTGTGAAATTGAGCAACCTTGTCCCGAAATCTTTAGATCGTTGATGATTCCGTCGTTGTCAACATCCAAGTAGACGACTATTTCATCTCCACAAAGCGGGTTGAAACCCTCTGTTCGGCTCGCAGGAGGCTCGAGTTCGCCACGGTTACGAGGGTTTCGATAGTGGTCCAGAACTATTTCTCGATAGAGATCTTCAAGGCCTGACACGGTACTCCTAGAGTGCGAAAAAGTCGTTTGCAGCTACCAACGCAGCGCCTAAGGCATCCACGTCGTCGGTGTCGTTATAGATATACAGACTGGCACGCGCAGTGGCAGAAACCCCCATTTTCTTCATGAGAGGTTTGGCACAGTGGTGTCCGGGACGAATACAAACAGCGTATTGATCGAGCATCTGACTTGTGTCATGGGCATGTACGGTCTCTAGTCCGATCGAGAAAACGGCCCCCCGGCCAGCGGCTTTCGACGGACCATAGATGGTTAGGTTCTCGCCGACAATATCAGGTAGTGTCTTCAGCGCGTATTTGGTTAGTTCGTGTTCGTGGGCGGCAATGGCGCCCATCCCCAAGGCTTCCAAGTAGTTAACGGCTGCATGCAAGCCGATTGCCTGAACAATCGGAGGAGTTCCAGCCTCGAACTTGGCCGGGAGTGCTGCGCTGATGAAGTCCTCGCGGGTTACATTGAGAATCATGCCCCCGCCACCGAGAAACGGCGGCATCGCGTCCAGCAACTCTTCGCGACCCCAGAGAACACCAATGCCAGTCGGTCCTAACATTTTGTGCCCGCTGAACGCGATGAAGTCAACGTCGGATTTAACAACGTCGGTGGCTGAGTGGGGCACCGATTGGCAGGCATCTACCAGCACGGTCGCACCGGCCTTGCGGGCGGCAGCCACCAAGACGTCCATCGGAGGTGTTGTTCCAAGGACATTCGACATTTGCGCAAACGACAAGAGTTTTGCACCGTCGAGCAGTTGATCTAGGTTACTCAGGTCGAGGTTATAGTCGTCGTCGATTTCAATCCAACGGATCTCGAACCCAACTTCGGCGGAGAGTATCTGCCACGGAACGATGTTGGCGTGGTGTTCCATCAAGGTCAACACAATCGCATCGTCGGGACCAAGGTTGGCTCGTCCCCAGCTTTGAGCGACCAGATTGATAGCTTCGGTCGCGTTCTTTGTGAAAATGACTTCGTTGGAGTTCGGTGCGCCGATAAACGAAGCCACCGCTTTTCTAGCGGCTTCAAACCTGTTGGTAGCTCGCTCTGCCAACTGATATACGCCACGGTGAACGTTTGCGTAGTCGGATTGAGCGAACGACGTCATAGCATCTACTACTTGGTTGGGTCGCTGAGAAGAGGCCGCCGAATCGAGAAAGACTAATGGCTTGCCGTCCTGTTGTTGAGCTAGGATCGGAAAGTCTTGTTTGATGCGAGTTACATCTAGTGTCATCGAAAACTCTCGTAGCCTTCATCTTCGAGCTTGTGAGCAAGCTCCGGTCCGCCTGAAGCAACTACCTTCCCATCAAACAGGACATGTACGACGTCGGGTTTGAGGTGATCCAGTAACCGCTGATAGTGGGTAATTGCGAGAGTGCCAAGTTTAGGGCGCTCGGCCCGTATCGCCTGGACACCTTTTGCGACTGTCTGGAGGGCGTCAACATCGAGACCCGAATCGGTTTCGTCGAGAATCGCCATCTCGGGTTCGAGGACTGCCATCTGCAAGATTTCATTTCGCTTCTTCTCGCCACCAGAAAATCCTTCGTTTAGGTAGCGCTCCATGAATGCTGGATCCATGTCGAGTTTTTCCATCCATTCCATAAGCGATAGGCGAAGCTCCAGGACACTCATATCTATTCCTTTTCGAGCGCTAAGTGCTTGCCGAAGAAAGTTCAATACCGAAACCCCCGAAATTTCTTGCGGGTATTGAAACGCGAGGAATAAGCCGGCTTTGCCGCGAACGTCGATATCCCATTCGGTTATATCGGAACCTTGGAATAGGATTTTGCCACCGGTAATCTCGTACTCTGGCGAGCCGAGCAGAGCGCTTGCAAGCGTCGACTTCCCCGAGCCGTTGGGTCCCATCAATGCATGCACTTCGCCGTGGTTCACTGTGAGGGAGACGCCCTTCAAGATTTCGACTGCAGGTTCGGTATCGGAACCGACCGTCGAGATATGAAGATCTGAGACTTCGAATAACGGAGTAGTCATATAGATACAGCTTACGGTGTTTGTGTCTGTAGGGCAGCCAACTGTCAACGATCATTCATGTGACACATTAGGCCTTAGTAACCCCGTTCAATCCACGAGTCGAGCAGCGGGCGTTCGGCGCCAATGGTCGTATCGTCTCCATGGCCTGGTAAAACCAGCGTTTCGGCAGGTAAAACGAACATTCGCTCATCGATTGACCGAATGGCATCTTCGAAGCTTGAATGGGAAAAATCGGTTCGCCCCGGCCCACCGGGGAACAAACTATCGCCGCTGAATAGCAATGGCTTGTCTTCTACCTTGAAGCTGATGCAGCCTTTGGTGTGGCCAGGTGTCGCTATTGTTCGAATCTTCAGCCGCCCAACTTCGAGTACAGCGTCGTCTTCGAGGACAAAGTCATAACTATCCAACATGGACGCGTCTGCCGCTCCGATGCCGACTTCATAGCCAGCGTCGCGGATTGCGGGAACGGCCTGAATATGGTCCCAATGGCCGTGGGTCTCGAGTACTGTGCGGACATTCAGTTTTTGGCAAAGATCAAGTAGCTTCTCATGTTCGTCTGCGGCGTCTATTAACACGGACTCTCCGGAGTGGCGGCAGCGCAAGAAGAACACGTTGTTATCGAGGACGCCGACTACCAGCTTGTAGAGATCGAGGTCACTGTCGGACCAGTGGAGACTCGCCGAAGGTGGGTTCATAATCACAGACTAGGCCATACGGCTGGGTTTGGCGGATCCGGAGGGCAACCCTGCCCGGCGTTAGCGTCAGGAAGCGTAAGTACCCTAGGAGTATCGGCGCTTGATGGTTTGGTTTGGCGCCTTGTCGGTGGGAGATGTTTGGTGAGTTCTGTGTATAAGGAATACGGCCCTTGGGCGATAATTTCAGCAACTGCAGTGGTAGTCGTTGCGGGTCTCGGAGCATGGTGGACGGCGGTAGCCGCCTATGACGGCGATGTTGGCTCAATGTTGGTGAGGTTCGGGCTTTCGGTAGTCGGTGGCACATACTATGTTGTGCTACACCGGCTTGCCACTGGGCGTAGGCTCGAGTTTCGTGGATTCTCTACTGACCGATGACGTCTCGTGACGGTAGGTTACGAATACGCCCTAAGCTTGAGTTAGATGGATGACAGTAACAGGTTAGAGAATGCTATCTCGCATGAAGTTGACGAGGCTCGGATTGAGGCGGCAGTTCGCGAAATACTGATCGCGGTCGGTGAAGATCCGAACCGTAATGGTTTGTTGGAAACACCAGCGCGGGTCGCTCGGTCCTACAGTGAAATGTTGGCCGGCTATGGCGAGGACCCTGGGCGACATCTCAAACGCCAATTCGAAGTCGATCATGAAGAAATGGTTATGGTCCGCGGTATCGCATTCAGCTCCTTTTGTGAGCATCATATGTTACCGTTCATCGGGAATGCCCATGTGGCTTACGTGCCTGGCCCGGGTGGCAGGGTTTGTGGGTTGTCGAAACTGGCTCGAGTGGTTGACGGGTTCGCGAAACGTCTCCAAGTGCAGGAGCGCCTCACGGGCCAAATTGCAGATGCTATGGTCGACGAGTTGACGCCTGCTGGTGTTCTTGTTGTGATCGAAGCAGAGCATCTGTGTATGTCTATGCGAGGGGTCCAAAAACCTGGAGCGATGACGACTACCTCGGCGGTCCGGGGGTTGCTCAAGTCGAATGCAACTACGAGGTCAGAAGCGCTTCGGTTATTACGCGATAGTTAGATTGAGAGGGGCTCTTCGCCTCTGCAGAACCGATCAGCCATCACCAACAACACATTCCAGTACCCGTCGACTGCTGTGACTAACTGTTCTTTTCCGATGGTTACGTTGGTTGGATCATGTCCGGGCCGCCATTCTTCAGCACTTGCTTGGTATCCAGGTTTGTTTAATACCAAGAGTAATTTTGCGACCGGAATCTCGAGCAATGATTGGACCTCGGATGGGTCGGGAGAGAATTCGGTGAGTGGGCGGTCGTCGGCTAGAAAAAATACGTGCACGCGTTCTCGGTTTAGGCCTTCGCCTTTGTCGTCGGCCAGTAGGCGAGTGCCGAGGCTAGTCAATGCAGAACCAACCACGTTGACGCCTAATTCTTCACGGAGTTCTCTAACGCCGTGACGCGGGCTTTCGCCACTTCGAAGATGGCCAGTCGCTGACAGGTCCAGCTGATTTGGGAACGACTTAGCGCTTGCACTGCGTCGTTGTAAGACCACCGACGCCGGTGTTAGCTTCCTAATGATTAGGCAGTGGAAGACGTCGTGCCACAGCCCTTTCCTGTGGATCTCCGAGCGGCTCTTACGGGCCACGAAGACGCCTGTCGGCGTGACATGGTCGATTGATTCATCGTCGGTCATATCCGTAGTTCTATCAACAGAACGGCTCAATAGTTAACGTCGGGCCAAAGATTGCCGACGAGAAAGCTATGGGAGATCCGTCGGTTCCAGAACCGGCCTACTGGCCAATAGCGTGCCTGGCTTGTGGGTGCCTAGCCATGGCAGTGGCCAGTGTCTACGTTCTTGTAACGACGGTGTAGCGCTCGGCGCTTCTATCACGTAGCGTGATTGGTGTGGTCTATCTTATTGTCACCCTCACCGCAGTTGCCGTTATCGTCGGAGGTCTAGTAGCGGTTGGAGACGGCGTCGGTAAGACCCGAAAGATGCCGAAGCAGATCATCCTGAACGTCGAGGAGGCGATCGAGTTCTGCGCAGAATCGCTACCCCTCGACGTTTCTTCGGTGGTTTCTTATGACGAGTTGAGGCGTGTTATGCGACTTCATCTCGAATGGTTGCAGGCGTACCATTGGGCCCCAGAAGGCAACGACGATGCTCCAATCGTGTTCGAAGAGTTTGACTCTTTAGATTACGTCATGGAGCGTGCCGATATTATCGGATTGTCAATCGATCGGGTTCATGCCGAGAAGGTTATTAGTGTGCACACCAGCTATCTGCAGGTGATGGGCGCAATCCACCTCGATGATCCAGCGTTGGTGGAAGCTGACCTTGCAGAGGTTCCGCTCTTGTCAGTCGATGACGTTCCATTGTTGCGCGACGCAGAAGATGATTTGCCGTCGGCAGACGATTAGTCTTACGACAGACCACCGGTTTATTCGTCGTTGGTGACACCCTCACCGTTGGCTAACTAGAATGCCCTCAGAAGGTTGGAAAGGATCGTGCGATGGAACACACCGAACAAGTAATGAGAATCACCTCGAGCGATAACGTCTCGCTAGAAGTCGACCTTTTCCATCCCGGCAGGTCAATGAGGGTCGATATGCCCGGATTGCTGCTCGTCCATGGATTCCCATCTCAACTGGTAGGAGCCGAAAAAACTGGTTCTGACTTTCCTCAGTTAGCAGGGCGGATTGCTGAAGAAATGGGTTGGATCACGGCGGCTATAAGGCTGCGGGGCTGTGGAACATCGACCGGCAACTTCAGCATTAACGGCTGGGTTGATGATGCTCGGAGTGGCTTGGAATTTCTGCGTTCCGAGGGTCAACCCGATCGCCTTTGGATATGCGGGTTCGGAACAGGCGGCGCTATCGCCCTAGCAGCGGCAGCCGACGACCCGACGGTCGCCGGCATCGCAACTGTGGGTGTTCCCGCCGATTTTAACGACTGGGCTCAACGTCCTAAGCAACTCCGAGACCACGCCCGTTCCCTGGGTGCGATCAAAGGCTCAGACTTCCCAGTTGACTTCGAGAGTTGGGCTGAGGAGCTGGCGTCGGTGAGTGCGATCGGAGCAGCTGAATCCATGGGAGATAAGCCGTTGCTGATCTTACATGGCTCTCACGACGAAGTAGTGCCGCTCTTTGATGCGCGAGCTTTGGCCGACAGTCATGGTCAAGCCGAGCTTCACGTTATTGCGGGAGGTGGACATCTGTTGCGTTATGACCCGCGAGCCATCGCAGTTCTTCTCGGATGGCTAGATCGACAGCGGTCTGCGTCAGCCCGTTCGGTTTAAAGAACTGACCGGCCCGGAGCGGCGACGGTCAGTTCTTATCGAGAATTTCGACTAGCGTCTACCGTGTCCAGGGAGCAGCCGCGCTCTGGTCGACGCCGTAGTGGGCGAGTGCTTCGTCCAATTTCGAAGCGTCGACCTTGCCCTGCTTAACTAGTTCGGACAAGACGGTAATGACGACGTTCTCCATGTCGGTTTCGAAGAATGAACGTAGAGCATCAATTGTGTCGGAACGTCCATACCCGTCTGTTCCGAGAACAGCGAATGACTGGGGAATAAACGCACTAACCATCTCCGGAACAGCCCTGACGTAGTCGCTAACAGCGACTACCGAATCGGGCCCATCTTTGAGAAGCGATGTGATCATCGGAATTTTCTGTTCCGCGGTCGGGTTGTATTTGTTCCAACGTTCTGCCGCGAGTGCTTCTTCTCGAAGACGTTTGTATGACGTGACACTCCAAAGTTCGGCGCCAACGTTCCAACGTTCTGCCAGCTCGGCTTGAGCTTCGCGGGCTGCTCGTTGGCCACTGCCAGAGAATAGAATAGCGGCGTCCGATTTCTGGTCGTCGAGTGCCTCAGACCACTTGTACATGCCGTCGAGGATCCCCTGTCGAGAACCTTCGGGTTGTGGAGGTTGTACATAATTCTCGTTGTACACGGTGATGTAGTAGAAAATGTCTTCGTTGTCGCCGTACATGCGCTGAATGCCGTCTTGAATAATCACAGCGAGTTCATATGCAAATGCTGGATCGTAAGCTTGACAGGCAGGAATGGTCGACGCATGAAGCAGGCTGGTTCCGTCTTGATGTTGTAGTCCTTCACCTTGGAGCGTGGTTCGGCCCGCAGTGGCCCCCATCAGGAAGCCCCGGCAACGAGAGTCTGCGGCAGACCATATTTGGTCGCCGACCCGTTGGAATCCAAACATCGAGTAGAAGGTGTAGAACGGAACCATTGGAACACCGCGGTGGGCGTAGCTCGTGGCCGCAGCGGTCCAGCTAGCGAGCGAACCAGCTTCGGTGATTCCCTCTTCGAGAATCTGGCCGTCGAGGTCTTCGGTGTAGCTGAGGAGCAGCTCGTGGTCGACCGGCTTGTACTTCTGTCCGAACGGGGCGTAGATTTCGAATTCACGGAACATGGAATCCATACCAAAAGTTCGTGCTTCGTCAGGAACAATTGGTACGACTCGTTCGCCGAAGCCGTCTTCCCGGAGCATCTCACGCAGCATGGCGGTAAAGGCCATTGTGGTCGAAACTTCACGCGTGCCTGAGCCTTCAACGAAGGTCTTAAATGGGGAGTCGGTCGGAAGTTGCAACGGGCGACGGGTCGTGGTCTTCCGCTCGGGTAGAGGTCCGTCAAGCGCTTTGCGACGATCCATCATGTAGCGGTGTTCGTCGGAGTCTGGGTCTGGGCGGAAGTATGGGGGAACGCCATCTTCGAGCGCCTCAGCTGGAATTTCATCGTGGAGGAACAGCCTGTCTCGAAGCTCGAGGAGCTGAGCCTTCGTCATTTTCTTAATTTGGTGGGTCGAGTTACGAGATTCGAAGCCTTTGCCAAGCGTCCAACCTTTGACGGTTTTTGCCAAGATCACGGTTGGTTGACCTTTGTGCTCTACCGCTGCTTTGTATGCCGCAAATACCTTTTGGTAATCATGACCACCGCGACGAAGAGCTCGTAC